>CAMKTL010000017.1:0-68833 GCA_946415675.1 uncultured Fibrobacter sp. | reverse complement strand
GCAGCTGACTCTTAATCAGCGGGTCGCAGGTTCGACCCCTGCATCATCCACGAAACTCCACCTAAAATTGTGGAGTTTTTTTTTGTTTTGGAAACTTCCTGATAGACCATCATTTACAAAGAATGAAAAACAAAGAAAAACGATGTATATGCTTTTTTTTGAATACAAATTTTTTATATTTTACCTTAAGTTAGGGTGTTTGAATACACGACTCAAAAAGGGATTGTAAATGAAAATAGTTCTTCCTGTTGCTGGAAATGGGCTCCGCCTACGTCCATACACGGAAAATCTTCCTAAGTGCTTGCTTCCTGTTGCTGGTAAGACAATCATAGACTGGATTGTCGATGATGCTCTTTTTTTGAATCCTTCTGAAACGATTTTTATTACGGGTTACAAGGCTTCTGTTATTGATGAATATTTAAAGCAGAAATCGGAGTGGGGCGCTGTTCGCACGGTCGTTCAATCCAACCCTCAAGGTCTTGGCGAGGCTGTCAGCCTTGCGCTCCCGTATGCAAACGATGATGAACCTCTTTTGATTATTTTGGGCGATACGCTTTTCGAGGCGGACTTGTCCATTCTGAACTCGGCTACCGAAAACGTTCTTTACACGTTTAAGGTTGATGATCCCAAGCGTTTTGGCGTCGCTGTGACGGATAAGGACGGCCGTATTGAACGCCTGGTGGAAAAACCGCAGGAGTTCGTGTCTGACGAGGCCATTGTCGGTATCTATTTCATCAAGGATGTCAAGGCGCTCAAGGAAGCGTTGAACTACCTCATGAAGAACGACATCCGCACGAAGGGTGAATTCCAGCTGACGGATGCTCTTGAACGTATGATTCAAGGTGGCTGCAAGTTCCGCACGGCGCCGGTCCAGAAGTGGCTGGATTGCGGTCTCGTTGAAACGCTGCTTGAAACGAATGCCCATATTCTTGGCCGTGAAGCAAAGTCAAATTCGCCCCATTTTGAAGGTTCCGAAATTATCGAACCCTGCTACATTGGTAAGAATGTGGTTATCAAGAATTCGACGGTCGGTCCTAACGTGTCGGTTGGAGATGGTTGCGTTATTGAGAATTCCGAAGTGTGCGATGCGATTCTCTGGAATGGCGTGAAGGTCTCGGACAAGAACCTCGCGGGTACTATCGTGCACGAATAAAGTAATTTGATGTGAGTGAGTCGTTGCTCGCTATTTGTAGGCAAAATTAAAAGAGGACGTCGGTTATTCTGGCGTCCTTTTCTAGTAACTAGTTACTCTCAACTCAGCGAAGCCGCGCTACTGCACGTCGATGGTCACTTTGTACATCGGTTTGCCTTTGTAGCTGCGGAGCTGGTCTCGCGGGGCCGTGATGACTTTTACGTTGTTTTTCGTGACGCCGGGTTGTTCGCGCAGCACTTTCAGCAGGTCCGCATTGCGTTTTGCGGCCATCTGCGGAAGGACCTTCATCATGTAGTTCTTGTCGATTTCGGCGGAGTGTTCCTTGGTGTAGGCCTGGAATCCCTTGCTGCTTTCCTTGATTTCTTCAATGGCCCTATAATCCAGTTCATTCAGTTGGGTCTTGTTGTTCGTTTCTTTATAGTAGTCAATTTTGAGCTGTTGAATCTTGTATTCCCTGGCGGTCTTGCGCGGGTTGTAATACTGCGTGTAGGTGAGGATGAACTTCGGGTCTTTTCGGACGGTTTCGGTCATCTTGATGGCCTTTGCGTACTGTTCGATCGTGAATGTATCGCTGTTCGAGTCAATCAGCACTTCGTCGTTTTCGCCAAGGCTGATGCCGAGTGCGCTAGCTCCTGCGCTGGCGAGGTTGCCGACGAGCTTGAATGGGGAAAGCGCCACTTTGACGAGCAGGTTCACGACGGTCTTCCAGATAATCTTGCCGTAAGAGAATTCCGGGTCGTCCAGGTTGCCCTTGACCGGAATATCGAACTGGATTTTGTCGTCTTTGTCCTTGAGAATGTAGAGGCCGATTTTCATCGGAACTGTATATTCCGGGTCTATCTTGCTATCCTTGTCGCCGACGGTGATGTTGTAGATGTCGATGGTGTTCTTGCTGTCGAGGTTCCTATTGACAATCTTGCTGTCGCTTGCGAAGGCTAGCGTACCGGCCTTGAGAGGGTAGGCCGTGTAGTGTAGCGAGTAGTTCGAAAAGTGCTTGAGGGCGAGGTTCTTGATGCTGATGTAGATGTCCATCGTCTTGAGGTTGCTCAGGGCGCCATGGTACTTGAGCGACATGCTTCCGCCTTCTGGGAATGATGCTGTGACATTCACGTTGCAGGGCGTGTCGTAGTTGATGTTTTGGCCGCTGACCGTAATGTCGCTCACCTTGTAATTGAATGGGCGTATGATGGTATGATCGGTGACGGTGATGTAGGAGTTCTTGACGAGAAGCTTGTTGATTTTGGCCTTGAGGGGCTTGGATGTTGCCGACTTGTCGGACTCTTCTGTGGCGCTTGCTGAATCAACCTTGGCGTCTGCGGCCGGAGCGGGTTCAGGAACCGGTTCTGCCTTCGGTTTTGGAGCGTCTTGAGTAGCGGTTTCTTGCTTTTCTTCCGTCTTTACAGTCGTCGAGTCACCTGCGGAATTTTCTGCATCTTTGTTGCTTGTCTTGAGGAGTACGTCGAAGTTCGTTTTGCCGTCCTTGAACAAGTCGATATGAGAGTGAAGTCCATCTACAACTGCAGAATCAATGATGTATTCATTATCGGCGAGGTTTGCTTTGTTGATTCCGATTTGGATATTTTGTGCGCCGATTTGTTTGCCGCTGAGTTCGGTGAGGGCGAGGTTATCGACGGAAACAGCTCCCTTGATATTCGAGGCGAGTATGCTATTGATGTTCCCTGCGATGGAAATATCGGCTGAGAGGAATCCTTCGAGGTCCTTGTAGCTGAGGGCGTCGTTAAGATACGGCTTGATGCAGGTGAGTGCAAAACGGTTCAAGTCCAGGAAGATACTGTAATCGTATGTAGCCATGTTGGCGTTGACCTTGACTTTCAGATCGCCTCCATCAGCAAATTTGAGGCTGACGTCAACGCCGGTCTTGTTGTCTTCGAGATAGATGGCGGGAATGTTGATCGAGAAATCCTTGAGGTGGAACTTGGAACCGACTTTTGTGTCTTGGTAAATGATATTGCCTTTTTCGAAGGCGATGTTGCGGAGACATATCTTGATCGGAAAGCCAGCCGCAATTTCGGCTGCGGTCTTTGCGGTGTTGTCTTTCGGCTTTTTCTCATCCGGATGTTCGGCGTAGTAGAGGCTGTCTTTCGTGTCGAGGTATTCCTGGATGTCGGTGAAGTTGAACCGTTCTCCATGCTGGTTGACGCGGACGTAGAGCGCTTTCATGTATATGTCGCTAATGTCCAGCGTTCTTGTAATTAGCTTGAGGGGGTTGATGTTTATGCTGAACTTGTCGAACCCGACAAACCGCGTCTTGTCGTCTGCCTCCATGATGGCGAGTGTGTCGATGTCGAGCACATAGGTGAACGGATTCAGGCTGATGTCCTTGATGGTGATACTTCGACCAATCATTTCCTTGGAGTGGTCCTCGATGTAGCTACGTGCAATTTTGGGCGCTACGAGGAGGATGATAAAGTAGAGGAGGATCAGGGATCCCAGAATGATAAGGAAAATTTTGAGAGGCTTTTTCATAGAATAAAATCTAAATATAATTGTAAGAATAGTGTGTGACAAATTCTTCATCAAGGTTGCTAATTGGAAAGATGGGTTTTACAAATTGTGTCTGTATTCTGCGGTAAACGGGGAATATTGCTTTTTTTTATCCGATTTGGACAAAAAAAAGTTATTCTTGAAGCATGAATGCGACAATTCATTATTGCCATCCGGGATATGCTCCTGCCGATACGAAAATCTTCTTGATCGGTTTTTCTGAAAATCCGTCTTTTTTAGTTGTCAAGTTTAAGATTCTAGATTCGTCATCAAAAGTTGTTTATGAAGGAATTGCTGAAAAATTCCGTTACTGCGAATATACTGGCGAAATCCTATATAAAGGTGATTTTTCGGCAGTGACGGAACCTGGGCAATATCAGATTTCTCTGACCGATTTCGATGCTGAATCGCATTTGTTCGAAATATCAGATGAATGGCTTTCTCGAGAGGTTCGGGCGAATATCAAATCGTTCTATTATCAGCGGAGCGGTGTGGATTTGCCGGAACAGTTTGCTGGGGCTTGGGCTCGTCCGGCAGCGCATTTGGATGATAAGCTGGAGTTCCATCCGACAATGAACCGTGCAGGATTTTGGAACGCTCATGGTGGCTGGTACGATGCCGGTGATTATGGCAAGTACATCGTGAATGGCGGCGTGAGTGTCGCAACATTGATGCTTGCTTGCGAATTGCGCAAGAATTCTGCATTTGTCGGCAGTGCTGGCTTTTCCGCTTCGTTTGAACAGCCTGCGAGTTTGTTGGACGAGGTTCGTTTTGAACTGGAATTTTTCTTGCGGATGCAGGATGACGATGGCGGCGTTTTTTTCAAGGTGACGCCGTACCGTTGGGATGGCTTTGTGACGCCGGCTGAATCGGACGCTTCGCAGAAACGCTATATTCTCGGGAAATCGACATCTTCAACATTGAACTTTGCAGGGGCGCTGGCGCATGCGCATCACGTTTTTGCGGATGTCGATGAGGCGTTTGCGTCCAAGTGCTTGGATGCGAGCGTTCGTGCATATTTGTGGGCCGAAAAAAATCCTGATGTGGATTGGCCTCACAATACGGAAGGCAGTGGTGGATATGGAGACCCCGACTTGGGGGATGACTTTTTCTGGGCACGGGCGATGCTTTACCGTGAACTGAAATGCGGAACGGAATGGGCTGATCTGTGTGCACGGATTGAACGCCAAATCCCTGCGGATATGGAATCGTATTTACCGACGTACGGGCTGCAATGGCGCTCGACCCAGAATTTAGCTTGGTTTGCTCTCGCGACATTCGATTGCGAATGGAGTGAAAAAGCAAAGATGGCTTTTAAATATACCGCCGAGGAAATTCTTAGTTTGTGCGCGATAGACCCGTATGGACTTTCAATCCGCAAGTTCATTTGGGGGAGTAATGGCGATATCGCGAACCATGCGCTGACTCTTTATCTGGTATATATTTGGTTTAATGATTCCAAGTATCGCGCGGCGGCGTTGGAACAAATTAAGTTTGTTTACGGCATGAATCCCGTCGATGTGTGCTTTGTGACGGGCTCTGCGTGGAGTTCCCCGAAGTTCCCGCATCATCGCATCAGCCATTCGGACAACGTTGTTGAACCGGTGCCCGGGCTTGTTGTCGGTGGCATTAACGAAGATCGGCAGGATACGCATCGGCATCCGCATTATCTCGGTAATGCTCGCGGAATGTCTTACGCCGATGAGCAGTGTTCTTTTGCAAGTAACGAAGTTGCGATAAACTGGAGTGCTCCGCTGACGGCTGCGTTATTGCTGTTGTCAGGAACTTGAGCTATTTCTTTGTGCTGGGCGCCTTGGCTTTAGCGGGTGCCTTTGCTGGCTCCTTTACTGCGTCCTTTTTCGTTTCTTTTACCGCGCCTTTCGGGGCGCTTGGTGTTTTTTCGGCCGCTTTTTCTTTTTGTTTTTCTTTGGCCGCATCCTTTACGGCTTCTTTGGCACTTTCTTTTGCTGGTTCCTTGGCTTGAACTTTTTCTGGGGTCGTTGTCGAATCCTTCATTGCATCTTTTTCAGATTCGTTTTTTATCTTGTCTTCAATCTTCGGAAGGAGTTTTTGCAGATTGACGTTCGAACGGACCCGAAGAGCCTTGTATTCTGCATAAGAACGGATTGGCTTGTAATAGGATGAATCGGCGGCTTCAAGCGTGTCGGCGTTGAACAGGTCAAAGTAAGAGGCGATAAGAGATGCCCATCCGATAAGCCAACCTTTGCGGGATTCACGGTTGCTGTACCAGCATTTGGGATTGTAGGTGACGTGGTGAATATCCTTGGTCAGGTAAACGGGGCTGTTGCCCGAAAGTTTTTGGAAAATTCTCTTGACGCGGTAAGTCGCCGATGCTCCGGTGATGAGCAGAACCGTATCGGCTTCGTGTTTTTTGAGCCATGGAATGAGCGAGTACGCTTCGCTGATGGTGGAGGGGTCGTTGTGCGGGACGAGAAAGACTGCGTTGCTGTCGAATGAGCCGAGTCTCATGAAGTCTTCGGCGTAGAATTCGGAATTGCTACGGTCGCGGAAAGCACGTCGCCCGAGAATGAGAACGGAATCTGCAATGCCTTCTTTCAAGAGGTTTGCGACATAGTCGCTGCGTTCGAGGTCGGCCGTTTGTCCGTCGAGAACGGCTACCCATTTGACGTGCTCAAACTCGTCGTCTTCTACAAGCCAGTGTCCGCTTTTTTCAAATACGAAATACGTGAAGACGGCTATGACGAATAAAATCAGGAGGCCGATGCCCAAACTGAAATTCTTTTTTTTACGGCTATCCTTTTTGTCGGATTTTAGAATATTTGACAAAGTAATTACCTGCTATCGTGTTGGTGAAAATTTATACAAGGCAGCGTCTTCGCCGTCGGCGTAGTATTTCTTACGGACATTGTACAGCTTGAATCCATGTTTCTCGTAGAATGCGCGTGCCTTGGCGTTTCCGTTGCGGACTTCTAAAAAACATTGGTCATCGCTTGTCAACTGCGCAAGGCCTGCATTTAAAAGCTGTGAGCCGATGCCTTTGCGCTGTTCCGATTCGCGAGTGGCGATGCTCAGCAGTTCGGAGTCCTGTCCCACCAAGTGGAATATGGCATAGCCCAAGAGTGTCCCGTTGGGAATTCCGTCTGGGACGCTACCATCCGTTGTTCTTAAAGATTCGCAGACGACGCAATACGCATATCTTGCGCGAATTTCTGACAGGAACTGTTTTTCGTTCCAATCCTGAAATGCCAGTTCCCGTTGCAGTTCGAGAACTTTGGGCAAATCATTTTCTGTCATCTTGCGAATTTGCATTAGCGTTTCCTACTAGTAACTCATACCTCAAAGCGACAAAGTCGCGACCTCACACCTCAAGCCTTCTTCCAACTTCCTACCGCCTACTAAGTTCTCAGCTTCTCGAAGTACGATGGCTGGATGTAGTTCGCTTCTTGAATGAGTGACGGCTTGACCGTTTCAAAAAGCGGAACCCACATGCTGAGCGGATTGTCCGTATCGAGCGTTGTTGCGATTTCCTTGTCCTTGAATACGGCAGAGAGCGCTTCGTCAGCGAGTGCTGCTGCATCGACAACAGCTTTTGTCGCGGAACTTGCCTTGAGACGTGCAACGACGTCTTCGGTTTCGATAAAGCTTTCTTCGTTATTGAGCCGCAGGTACCAGAATCCGTTGCGTGCGCGGATGACGACCGCCGTATCGTTGTCGGCGACTCCTGAAAAACAGGCGAGTGCCTGCAACGTCGTTACGCCGTATAGGTCGCGCTTGCCGCTAAAGCAAAGTCCTTGGCAGAACGCGACACCTGTACGCAGTCCGCTGAACGAACCGGGCCCGACTGTCACCATGACTCGCTTTACGTCATCGAGCGTTGCTCCGACTTTGTTCAATAGCGAGTCCAAGCTAGCGCTTAGAATTTCGCCTTTGCCGGACGGATCAACGATTTCTTCGTAAACCGAGTCCGCGCATAACGCCATCGAGATTCCCTTGCGGGAGGTATCTATTATTAGATCGTAGTTGGTCATTGGTCAGTAGTCGTTAGTCAATAGTCATTGGTTGTTGGTTGATTGCCCGGCTTTTTGAATTTTGGGTATGGGGTCGGCACGTTGTGCCTCTCGGCTCGCTCCGCTTTGAGGCTTGGGCTAAGAGTTAAAAAACTCATACCTCATAGGACCGTAAGGTCCGTGCTCATACTTCATAGCCCAAAGCCGCGAAGCGGCTTAACGCTTTATCTCCAGGCTCTTGTCGATGATGAGGTCGATGAGTTGGCTATAGGTGATGCCGACGCAAGCAGCCTGTTGCGGCAACAGCGATGTCGGAGTCATGCCTGGAAGCGTGTTTGTTTCGATGGCAAAAAGTTCGCCGTCCTTGGTGATGCGGACATCCGTGCGGCTGTAACCAGCACCGCCCAAAGCGTAATGGGCGTTCTTCACGAGTTCTTGGATGCGTGCGGTGAGTTCCGGGGCAAATTCTGCTGGTGTGACTTCCTGGCATTCGCCGTTGTACTTCGCTTCAAAGTCGAAGTATTCGCGGGTCGTCATGCGCATTTCGGTGGGCGGGAGGGGCTTTTCGCCTTCGATGTAGCCGCAACTCGCTTCGCCGCCGGCGATGAACTTTTCGCAGAGCAGGCGGTTCGTATCCTTGAACAAGTCCTGAGCAATTTTCCCGGCTTCGTCAAGATTCTTTGCTATGCCGATGCCGATAGAAGAACCTCCTAGTGGGTCCTTGATGACCAACGGAAATCCGAGTTCATCCGAGATGTCCACGAGCGTGTCGCCGGTAAAATCGTGCTTCCAGATGACGCGGTAAGGCGGCGTCGGGATGTTGTTGGCGCGGTAGATTTCTTTCGTCTTGATTTTGTCCATTGCCAAGGCCGAAGCGAGGAGACCGCAGCCCGTGTAAGGGATGTTCCAGTTTTCGAGCATCGCCTGGATGTGGCCGTCTTCGCCCCATTTGCCGTGCAACGCAAGAAACGCGATATCGGCAGACGGAAGCTCCGAAAGCGCCGGGGATTTCTTCTTGTTTGCAGCAGTTCCTTCAAGACTATGGAAATAGTTGACCGAGAAATTCGTTTTCTGATAGGGAGAAAGTTCGCGAGAAGACCAGTGCCAGGTGCCGTCCTTGTCGATAAGGACCGGGTGGATGTTGTATTTTTCCGGATCCATGGCGCGCACAACGCCGGTGCCGCTGACGACAGAAACATCATGTTCCGTAGATGGACCGCCCATTAAAACCAAAACGCGTAAACGAGACATAAAAACCTCTTTAAAATCTTTGTGCTTAATCTAGTAAATAGAGAGGAGTATGGAGAGGCGAGAGAGAAGACGACTGCTGCATAAAGCGAGAGTCGTGACCAATGCCGCTAGGCATGACCGAGCAGAGCTGTTTGTGCATTAGTGAAGCGAATGTATAAAATCTGTAAATTAAACTATTATTTTCTTGCCGGAACTATGTGATAAAATCTATATTGAAGAGCACGTGATAAAAAGGAGATAATATGCGAGTCTTTGTTACGGGTGGAACCGGCTTTATTGGGCATTATGTGGTCAAGGCCCTTTTGGCATGTGGACATGAAGTCGTTGTTGCGACACGCCACCCGAACAAGGTTCCGACTTTGAGGTCGAATCCGAATGTAACGTTTGTCGAAGCCGCATTGACGGACTTCGAAAAAATGGACGCGGGACTCGTTGGCTGTGATGCCTGCATTCACGTGGCTCTTGGTTGGGGCGATACCCCGAGTGCGATGCTCATGAACGACACTCGTGCGACGATTACTCTTTTGGAAATGGCTGCACGTGCCGGTTGCAAGAAATTTATTTATACCAGCAGTACGGCGGCTATGGGACGTGTGCGTTCTGAAATGCGCGAATCGACGAGCAATTTGCCGATAGACCTTTATGGCGCGACCAAGGCGGCGGGCGAGGCTTTTGTGCTCGGTTTCAGTCATGGCTTCGGGAGCCAGTTCCCGCAAGTGACGATGAAGCGCAACATCATCCGTCCGGGCTATACGTTCGGGAATCCTGCTTTCCCCGATGGCTGTTCGCAGCCGGACCGCCGTTTCTTTGAAATGGCTTACGCCGTCAAGGAAGACCGTGACATACAAATTATCAAGAACGATGGCACGCAATTTATCCATGCTTCGCAGCAAGCTGAAATTTATATGAAATTGCTGGAATCGGACCTGAACGAAGAAATCTTCCTTGGGCTTGGTTCCGAATGGATTAGCTGGAAGGAAATTGCCGAAAAGATGATTGCCCTCAAGCCTGGCTGCAAGTCGAAAATCGTGGAAGTTGACACTGGCTGGGGCGATGATCCCATGCTCTACAGCGTTCAAAAAATCAAGGACTATTTCAATCTCGCCTTTGATGCCCATGAATTCTTGGATGAACACATCCGCTGGACATTTGAGAACGCGTAATGGGTGAGCGTTTTCTGGTTACAGGTCAAGGATTTTGAAAAGGGCTCCCTGCGGGGAGCCTTTTTCAATGAGTCCTTATTGCAATCACTAGTAACTAGTATCTATTAACTATTAACTAGTAACTAAAAATCAAAACTCTATCAATCCCTTCGCTTCGTCGGCGAGGATGACTTTCGTTGCCATGCCGATGAAGAGACCGTGACCGACAATGCCCACGATATGTTCGAGGTCGCGGGCGAGCTTGTCCGGGTCTGCGATTGGGGCGAACTTCGCGTCGGCGATGAGGTTGCCGGAATCGCTAATGACCGGGCCGTCCTTGCCCGGAGCGCCCATGCGGACCTTGACTTCGCCACCGAGCTTTTTCACGCGTTCGGTGACGACGGCGATTGCGCCCGGGATGATTTCGAGAGGAACTGCGAACTTTGTACCGAGTTGCTGCACGGCCTTGCCGCTGTCCGCGATAATCACGTAGTTGTCCGTCATGGAGGCGACTATCTTTTCGAGGAGGTGCGCGGCTCCTCGGCCCTTGATGAGGTTACGCTGCGGGTCGATTTCGTCGGCACCGTCGATGACCATGTCGAGGTGGGAGACTTCGCCCATTTCCTTGAGCGGGATGCCGAGGCTACGGCATTGGAGTGTGGTGCTCCAGCTGGTCGAAACGCCGACGACGTGGATGCCTTCGGTCTTGATGCGTTCGGCGAGGCGGTTCACCATGTGGGCGGCCGTGCTCCCTGTGCCGAGACCGACGGTCATTCCGTCCTGGATCATGTCTGCGGCGCGAACGCCTGCAGCCTTCTTGAGTTCATCCATCGATGCCATTAGCGCCATCTCCTTTCGCTAGAATCAAAATCGTCACCGAGACGATTGTCGTAACTGTCGTAATTGTCTTCGTAGTCGTCTTCGTCCGGGAAACCGGATTCCTGTTCGGTAAAGCTGGCTTCGACGATATCAACGACTTCGACATTGAATGTCAAGTCCTTGCCTGCAAACGGGTGGTTCCCGTCAACAATGACGGCGTCTTCGAGAATTTCCTTGACTGTGTAGATGCCGTCGCCTTGGCCATCTTCGTCGTCCAAATTCAGGTCATCGACAAATTCATCGGCTGTGTCCGGTAACTGGAATTCGCGCATGTCGTTGTCCTGGAACATTTCGAGTTCCATGCCTAGCCATAACTCTCCGACATCGCAGAGTTCTTCCTTGGGAACTTTGAGGATGAGGTCGTTACGGTATTCGCCATATCCGAGGTTTGCCGGTATATTTACAGTGAATCTTTCTCCCAGCCGGCGTCCGGTCAGGGCGTCTTCGAGTCCAGGAATGATGTTGTTGTACCCGTGGATATACACAAACGGTTGTGAGGCGGGGACTTCTTCGAGAATCCGTCTTCCTTCTCTGAGGGTGTAAGCTATGCTCACCTTCATTCTATCTTGAATGACTACCATACGTGCTCAAATTTAGTAAAAACAGCTAATTTCGCCACTTACATTAAATTGTTTTTCTAAATTACAAGCATGCTTTACGGTATTTGTTCTGATATCCATTCTAATGCCACCGCATTTGAGGCTGTTCTCCAGTCTATGCGTGATAATGGCGTGGAACGGAGAGTATGTCTTGGTGATATTGTGGGATATGGTGTCGATACTGATGAGTGTGTCGATTTGGTCAAAGAGAACATGGATATTTGTTTGATTGGAAACCACGATAGCGTTGCAGTCAAGTACGAAACGAGTTCTGGATTCAATCCTTACGCGAAACAGGCGGTCGAATGGACACAGAAGCATTTGTCCAAGGAATCCGTAGCCTATATCCGCTCTCTCCCGTACATCCAGGAAGAAAACGATATCTGTTTTGTGCATGCATCGCCATTGTCCCCGGCAGATTGGGTCTATGTGACGGACCTCGAAGATGCGCTGAACGCTTTCGACCATTTCTCGGAACGTTACTGCTTTGTCGGCCATACGCATAGCCCGGTCATCATTGCTAGCCGTCCCCTGGCGATTCCGAAGATTCTCGACGAATACGAGTACGTGATTGCCAATACGGAACGCTTGCTGGTGAATGTCGGCAGTGTGGGGCAGCCCCGCGACCGCGACCCGCGTGCTTGCTGGTGCCTGCTGGATACCGAGACCAAGTGCGTGCGGCTTATCCGTGTGGAATACGACATCCGCGAGACGCAGAACCGCATGAAAAAGGCCGGAATGCCCTCGTTCCTCATCGACCGGTTAAGTGTAGGAAGATAGCTATGGGGTGTGAGCTCGGTCGCCCATGGGGCTCCCTTTGGGGGGTGAGGTTGTTTGCTGAAGTTCGCCTTGAAAATGTAGAAAGGTTTTTTGATGTTTTATTTGCTCATCGCTCATACCTCAAAGGGCCGTAAGCCCGACCTCATAGCCCTATGAAATGGATTCTCGCTGTTTTCGGTCGTGCTGGTTCGCCGCTGATTGCGGACGAAGTCGAAAAGTACGTGAAGCGTTTGCGCGGTTCGGCAATGCCGCTAGAAGTCGTGGAACTCAAGGAATCGAAACTCGATGACCATGCCCAGGCGCTCGCCCAGGAAGCCGCCCTTTTCGAGAAAAAATTCCCGCGTAACGAGTACCGCCGCGTCATCCTTTCCGAAGAAGGCAAACTCATGGACACGGTGAAGCTAGCCGATACGTTACAGGCCCGTTTTCCTGGAAATATCGTGTTTTTAATCGGTTCGGCTTACGGCATCGACGAAAACCTCAAGAAGTCCGCCGACTTGCTTTTGAGCCTTTCCCCGTTGACTTTTACCCACGACCATGCGCGAATTATCACGGCTGAACAGCTCTACCGCGTCCAGATGGTCATGCAGAACCACCCGTATCATCATAGGTAGCTTCGAGTTCTGAGTTACTAGTTACTGAGGCTGCTTTGCAGCAGTTTTGAGTCCTGAGTTACAAGTTACTAGAAAGTTTTTTCTAGATTCACTAGTAACTACTAACTATTAACTAGTAACTAAAAATGCTTATTTCCGCAATTGTAGCTGTTTCTGAAAACAATGTCATCGGTCGCGACGGTCACTTGCCGTGGCACCTTTCGCAGGACCTCAAGCGATTCAAGGCCATCACGACGGGCCACGCCATCATCCTTGGCCGCAAGAACTACGAGGACATCGGCCGCCCGCTCCCGAACCGCGTAAACTACGTGCTGACCCGTAACAAGGACTTCCAGGCCCCCGGTTGCGTTGTCTGCTCCTCGCTTGGAGAGGCTATCGAGGCTGCCCGTGCCGCTGGCGAGACCGAATGCTTCATTATTGGCGGTGCCGCCGTCTATCGCGAAGCCATGCCGCTTGTCAATAAACTTTACCTGACAAAGGTTTTGGCGCATGTGGACGGGGACGTTTATTTCCCCGAATGGGGGGCTGGGTTCCAAAAAATAAGTGAAGAATCGTTCCCATCTGACGAAAAAAACGATTTTCCGATGGCTTTTGAGGTTTGGGTACGATAAAAATAAGTTTCTATTCTGCCTAGAATTACTTATTATATGATAGATGCTTTTGAAAAAGGGAAAGAAACTTCTTAAAGTTCTCATCGCGACTCTTGCCGCTGTCATCGTCACGTTATTAGTAGTCAGCTTTAACGGGATGTGCCGGCATGACACGATTGACCTTGTGATAAGGCTCAGCGATGGGTGGTCCGTTTCTTTCTCGGATGTCCATCTCCCTGCAATAGACCGCATATCGGAATTCCGGGTTCCTTCGAATGTTCAACCGGGCGATACCATCATTTATGAACGGAACATGAAGGATGCCGAATCGATTCCGTTGCCTACGACGCTCCGTTTCCATGCCTATCATGTCGCTGTTGCCGTCTATGTTGACAGTATCTGCTATTATCGCTACGGTTTTGGTCGTTTCAAGGAAGGAAAGCTGGTCGGCAGCGGGATCCATCTCGTGAACATGCCGGAGAACTTGAACAACCATACGATTCGCGTGGTGACCGTCGTTACCGAAAAAGCGGCCGCAAAGTCCCTGACATCCATCGAACTTTTGCGTACCAACAGCATGACGGACTATTTTGCGAACAATTCCGCATCTATCACAATCGGCATCTTTTTGATGTTCTTCGGAATGATCGCCTTTATTACGGGTTGTTGCGCCCTCGGTTTCGACAGGGCGTATTACCGTCTTAGCCTGATAGGCCTTTTTGCGACCTTGATGGGGCTTTGGACGCTCAATTATGCGAAGGGAATCCAGATTTTCTCCATAAATTACGCCTGGGATACGACGCTGGAGTACATTTCGCTCTATCTTGCGGCGATTCCGTTCGGGCTCCTTATCGTCAATATGCGCTCTGGCAAGATTGCGACCTGGAAGATGAATGTGCTGAAAGGCCTTGTGGCCTTTGGTGCCTTGTTCTTTGTGGTGACGACCATTTTGCATGTGACTGATGTTGCCCATTATCCGACATTCCTGCTGACCTACCACTGCTATATCTTTGTTTCGTTTGTGTTCATGGTTGTTTTCCGCGTGCTTTATGACCGTGGTGCCGGGTTGCAAGAAAAGATTTTGGCGTCTGGGACGGTTGTCTTTGTCCTCTTTGCCATTGCGGACTTGTTCCGTTACAACATCCAGAACATCTTTGGGTTGGACAAACCGTTTATGGAATCGACATGTTTGCCTGTCGGGACGCTTCTTTTCATCTTGCTCTTGATGGTGGGCTACCTTGTCTATATGTACGAAGAATTGATGGACAAGACCGAAAAGGAAGTCCTTCGCCAGATAGCTTTTAGGGATGCTTTGACCGGTATTTACAACCGTGCAAAGTGCGAACATATTTTCGAAGTCCTCAACCGCGATGACAGCGATTACGCCATTGTGAGTATCGACGTGAACGGGCTCAAGATGGTGAACGACCACTTTGGGCATACTATGGGCGACAAGCTCCTGTGCACCTTCGCCGACGTTTTCAAGACGGCGTTCAACGGAATTGGGACGACCATCCGCATGGGGGGCGACGAATTTGTGGCGATTGTCCGCGCAGAACATCTCTCTGACCTCAATACGGCCCTCAAAACGATGGTGCTTTTGGAAAAAGAGGTCAAACTCCCGATGACGCTGAATGTCGCATACGGTTATTCCGTGCGTCGCCGTGGCGATGCCGTGACTGCGATGGATGTCTATCGCATGGCCGATGCGAACATGTACGCCATGAAACTCGCCAGCAAGCAGCAAAAACCAGCATAGTGTTGTTACAGATGGCGGCACTTCGGCAGGCTCAGTGACCTTAGTCCGCCATGACGCAGCCACTCTCATCCTCGACCCGTCATCATTGGTGCTGTCATCTTGGAGCCTGTCATCCCGTCATCCTGAGGAACGTAGTGACGAAGACAACCTCAAAAGCGAGTATGCCCCAAGGCGAATGCCGCAGTTGTGCTTGCACAAATATGGCTGAGCCGTTTAGCAAGACGCGAAGCGTCAATGTTGCGACCATGCTTGCATGGGCATAACCGAGCCGAAGAGGTTGGGGCTTGCCCCATCCATTATTTCTTGAAATGCGTTTGCGTAGGGAATCTCGAGAATGACAATTCTAGCGTCTAATAACTAAATATCTATTCATTTCCGCATTTTTTTGTATAGATTTTGAATTATGATAGAATTCAACATCTTCTATAAGCTTGCGGCAGCGCTGGGTATCGGCTTCATTATCGGTATGCAACGTGAAAATTCGTATTCGCTGAACAATTCCAGGCACCCGGCCGGGCTGTGCTCGTTTTCGATTGTGAGCCTTTGTGGCGCCTTGTCTTGCTATTTGGGCGACTTGATGGGCTCCATTGTTCCCTTTGTTGTTGGCCTTGTCATTGTCGGGCTTTTGCTTGTGGCAAGCCACATTGCGTACGGACTTACGAATCGCGGAAATGGCGGGCATGCGGGGGTCACGACGAGTGCCGCGCTCATCATGATTTATTTCTTGGGTGCGCTTTGCTGGTTCAACCGGCTTTTGGAAGCGTGCATCCTCATGATTGTGCTCTTGTGGCTTTTGGCGGTCAAGCGGCAGTTGCATGACTTTGCAAAAAAGATTTCGACCGAGGATATCATAGCGACGGTCAAGTTTGCGGTGATTTCCCTTATGATTTTGCCGTTCTTGCCGAACAAGGCTTTTGGGCCTACGGGGCTGGAGGTTCTGAATCCGCATACGATTTGGCTTTTCGTGGTGTTCATCAGTGGCATCGGCTTTGTGGGCTACGTGCTCATCAAACTTGTCGGGCCGGGCAAGGGCATTTGGCTCACGGGACTTTTGGGAGGGCTTGCGAGCAGTACTGCGCTTACGCTCAACTTGGCTGGCCGCAGTTGCGATAACGAACAGTATGCGTCTGATTTTACGGTGGGCATCGTGCTCAGCTGGGCCGTGATGTACGCTCGTTTGTACCTGATTTGCGTGTTCCTTGTGCCATCGCTTGCGCTTCCGCTGTTGGCGCCTCTTTTGGTGCCCGTGATTCCTGGGCTTGGCTATGCAGCCTATCTTAAAATGCGCGAGTCCAACAACCATGTTCAGAAAACGACCGATTTCAACAACCCGTTCAAGCTCTTGCCTGCGGTCAAGTTTGGTCTGATTTTCACCATCGTGATGTTCTTGGCGAATGCGGCACGTGTGTATTTCGGTTCCGGGGCGCTTATTGCATGTAGCTTTTTGGGCGGTGCCGCGGAGATGGATGCTGTGGCGTTTTCGCTCATCGACATGTGTCGCAAGGCGACTCTCGAAAATCAAAATTTGATTTTGGCACTTCTGTTCGCTAGCCTTGCGAATACGGTGACGAAGGGCGGGATCGTGTATTTCCTCGGGGCGAAATCGATGCGGCGACCGATAATTCCGGCGGTGGTGCTCATTTGTAGTGTGACTATTGTGATGATTGGAATTTATAGCATATCATGATTTTTTTATCATTGGGTGTCTTATGTCCGAGAAAATGAATTTTGCATTGACGATAGCCGGTTTTGACGGTTCTGCCGGGGCGGGCATCCTGGCCGATGTCAAGGCAATGGCGCATTTTGGTGTCTATTGCGAGTCCGTCTGTACAGCGCTCACGCAGCAGAACGAAGACGAATTCGTTGCTCCTGGTTGGATTATCTGGGAACGCATCGAAGCCCAACTTGAAACATTGTTTAAAAAACGCACGTTTAAGTATGTGAAAATAGGGCTTGTAGAAAAAGCGAAAGTCCTCAAACGGATTGTCGAATTTGTGCGAGAAAAATCTCCGGATGCCTTTATTATCTGGGATCCGATTGCGAGTGCCTCGGCGGGATTCCATTTTTTGCGTGCCGCCGAACAGGACAAGTTTATGCCAGTGATGAAACAAATTGACTTGGTGACGCCGAATCATGATGAATTTAGTTTTTTGGGGCTTGGGCTTGCGGCATCGCGCGGGACGATTGAACTCGGGAAGGATTTTGCGCTACTTTTGAAAGGCGGACATTCCAGAGGTAAAGAAGCTGTCGATATTCTCTGGGACAGGGAAGGAAACCAGTATAAATTTTCAAGCCCTCGCTTGCCCGGTCACGGAAAGCACGGAACGGGTTGCCATCTTTCGTCTGCTATTCTCGCAAACTTGGCTCTTGGGCATTCGCTCCCGGAATCTTGCCAAATAGCAAAGGAATACCTCAACGAGCTCCTGAAAAGCGGGGACGGGCGCCTCGCGAAAGATTTTTGAGTTTTAAAAATCCCGATCGAAAAGGTCGGGATTTTTTGAATCAGGTATGGCTCGTGCCAAAAATTTGGCAAAAATTACGAAAATAATGCGATTTTTTGTTGTTTTCCCCCTGACCCTAGTGTAAAAATTTAAAAATTCTATATTAACACAAAAATTTTAATTTTCTAGTCATTTTTTATGCTAAAACTGCAAGAGAACAACAACCTTTTGATTATTGGCGCTGGCCAATATGGGCGTCTTGCGCTCGAAATTGCAAAGGCCATGGGTTGCTTTGGAAAGATTGCGTTCTTGGACGATTTGTATGCCATGGGAGTAACCCCTGAAATCGTCGGCAATATTTGTGACATAGTGAAGTTTGCGCCTGATTTCCGTTACGGTTTTGTGGCCATAGGCAATCCAGACCTTCGAAGCAAGCTCATGACGCTCCTGGAATCTGTCGGCGTCACTCCTGCAACGCTTATCCACCCGACGGCTTATGTGAGTCCGAGTGCGCGTCTCCAGCAGGGCTGTTGTGTCGAGCCGAATGCCACCGTGCAAACCGGAACTGTCCTTGGAAAGGCTACATTTGTTTCTAGTGGGGCAGTCATCCGTCACGATGCGACAGTCCGCGATTTCTGTCACATTGACTGCAATGCTGTGGTTGAGTCCTGCGCTGTAGTTCCTGCGTCAACTAAGGTCTCATGTAATTCTGTTTTTTCAAAAGCTCAGGGGGCTATGGGAGGTGTTTTGGAGGATTTAGTTTAGTGTACAAGCATTTTTTCAAGCGTCTTATTGATATCGTTCTTTCGGGCTTCGGCATTTTGGTGTTGGCGTTCCCGATGCTTATTATCGCTATTGCCATCAAACTTGACAGCAAGGGCCCTGTACTGTTCAAACAAAAACGCGTAGGCCTACACAAAACTCATTTTTACATCTACAAGTTCCGTACCATGCGCGCCGATACGCCGAAGGATGTGCCGACGCACGAACTGAGCGACCCCAAGAAATGGATTACCCGCTTGGGCGGGTTCCTCCGTAAGACGAGCCTCGACGAACTCCCGCAGATGTTCAACATTTTTGGCGGCTCCATGAGCATTGTTGGCCCGCGTCCGGCGCTGTGGAACCAGTACGACTTGATTGCCGAACGCGACAAGTACGGCGCAAACGACGTACCTGTGGGTCTTACCGGTTGGGCGCAAATCAATGGTCGTGACGAACTCGAAATTCCTGTGAAGGCCGCGCTCGATGGCGAATATGTAAAACGCCAGAGCTTCTTGTTTGACTGCAAGTGTTTCTGCGGAACGATTTCAAGTGTGCTCAAGAGCGACGGCTTCGTCGAAGGCGGAACAGGTGAAATTCACAAGCATGAATCCGAAAGTCATTCTGGAGGGAGTGTAGCGACCGATAGAATCCATGAACGCGAAAGTCATTCTGAGCGCAGCGAAGGATCCAGGGGGGACTCGTGATCAGAATCTTGATAACAGGCGCTAATAGCTACATCGGCACAAGTTTTGCCGCTTACCTCGCGCAACCCGAATTCTCGGGCATGTACCAGGTCGATACGCTCGACATGATCGGCGATGCCTGGAAAACCTTCGATTTTTCACTTTACGATACAGTCTATCATGTGGCGGGAATCGCACACAGCGATAATGGTAAAATCAGCGAAGAACGAACCAAACTCTATTACGCCGTGAATACCGACCTCACTGTTGCTTGCGCCAAGCGTGCAAAAGAGGCCGGTGTCAAGCAGTTCATATTCATGAGCAGCGCCATCGTGTATGGTGACAGCGCACCCATTGGCAAGTCCAAAATCATTACCCGTGATACTCCCGTGAACCCGGCGAACTGCTATGGTGATAGCAAGGTCCAGGCCGAAAACGGCATTCGCCCGCTGGACTGCGATACATTCAAGGTGGTCATCCTCCGCCCGCCCATGATTTTCGGCAAGGGCAGCAAGGGGAACTACCCGTTACTTAGCAAGCTCGCTCAAAAACTCCCGGTGTTCCCGAAAATCGAAAACTGCCGCAGCATGCTCTACATCGGGAACTTGGTGGAATTCGTGCGCCTGGCGATAGAAAACGACGAACGCGGAACATTCTGGCCGCAGAACCCGCAGTACAGCAACACGAGCGATGTCATTGCTGCCATCGCTAAAGCCCATGGCAAGCGCTGCGTGCTTATCCCCGGATTCGGCTGGGTGCTCAAGATTCTAGCCCACGTGACCGGCCTCGTGAACAAGGCCTTCGGTAACCTTGCTTACGATCATAGCATGAGTGAGTACAAACTGCCGTACCAGAAATACTGCTTGCAAGAGGCCATCGAAAGGACGGAGGGGTAATAATGCAATCCTATAGTGTACTTATGTCTGTTTACAAGAAAGACAATCCATCTTTCTTGACTGCAGCTATAGAGAGCATGTTGAATCAATCCGTTCTTTGTGAGCAGTTTATCATTGTTGAAGATGGGCCTTTGCCGGAAAACCTCCAAAAAGTAATTGAAGAATTCGCATCCAAACAACAGGAATTGTTTACCGTTGTGAAATTGAGTGAAAATATGGGGTTGGGAAGGGCTCTTGATAAGGGACTCGAGGTTTGTAGAAATAATCTTGTAGCTCGAATGGATGCGGATGATATCTCCCTTCCATCCCGCTGTGAAAAACTTTTAGACTTGTTTGACAAGAATCCCAAATTGGGCTTGGCTGGAACAAATATAGATGAATTCTATGATAATCCACAAAACATTGTTTCTTCGCGAAAGGTCCCTTGTGATTATGAAAGTATTCGCAAGTTTATGAGACGACGTTCTTCATTTAACCATCCTTCGGTCATGTTCAAAAAGTCAGAAGTTGTCCGTTGCGGCGGTTATGGCGAGATGAAGTACAAGCAGGATTTTGACTTGTTTGCGAGAATGCTTAATATGGATTGTTATGCCCTAAATCTAGACGAGTCTTTGTTGTTGTTCCGTTCAAATAAGGGTAATTACAAACGTCGCCGTAGTTGGGAATATTGCAAAAGTTACATTGATGTTGCTCTTGTGAACTACAAACGAGGATATTGTTCCATTATTGATTTGGCCTATATTATTGTTGGTCAGTTGACATTGCATTTTGCTCCGATGTGGTTGATGAAAAAACTTTCGGATAGCTTGTTGAGGAAATAGGTATTATGAGCCTGTTCAAAAAAATAGTATATCTGATTGCACCGCTACTTTCGGATAAATTGTATATAAAAATTCGATATTTGTTGACTTTTCACAAAAGGATTGATTTAAAAAATCCTAAAACATATAGCGAAAAAATTCAGTGGATGAAACTATATGATAGGAATCCCCTTTATACGCAGTTGGTTGACAAATATGAAGTCCGTTCGTTTGTTGAGAAAAAAATAGGGGCAGAGTATTTAATCCCGTGCTATGGAGTGTGGGATAGTTTTGATGATATTGATTTCTCTAAGTTACCGGACCAGTTTGTTATAAAGTGTACGCATGATTCTGGCAGTGTGCTTATTTGTCGAGATAAATCAAAGTTCGATATTGATGCCGCTAAAATTCATTTTAAGAAGTGTTTGAAACATGATAGTTTCATTGGTGGCCGAGAATGGGCTTATAAAGATGTAAAGCCTAGAATTATAGTTGAAAAATTTATGGTTGATGATTCTTTAGTTGGACTCAAAGATTACAAGTTTTTCTGTTTTGATGGAAAGGTTAAGGCTCTTTTTATTGCGACAGATAGGGGAATTCCTGGGAAAAAAGTGAAATTTGATTTTTTTGACGAAAACTATAATCATTTGCCATTTAAACATGGTCATGAAAATGCGGATGAGCTTCCTCCTAAACCAGAACATTTTGAGGAGATGAAGTTGCTTGCTGAAAAATTATCTGCTGGGCTGAGACAAGTACGAGTTGATCTTTATAATGTGAATGGTAAAATTTATTTCGGTGAGATGACATTCTACCATCATTGTGGTTTTGTTCCGTTTGAACCTGAAAAATGGGACTATAAATTTGGTGAATGGATTCGAATTTGAGTGCAAATTTTTGATGGAGTATATGATGTATGGATAAGAGTGATTTGCTGATAGTAGTTCCTAAGCACGGTTTTTTTTATAGACATATAGCGAAATTAGGATATCAGATTTGTGATCCTTATTATGGCAATTCCATTATTTTTAGAATTTTCAGGGAAGTTTTTTTTAGGTTGAGATTGCCTGGGAAAAGTTTATGGTATAATAGAAATGCTGTTTTAAAAGTAAAATATATTGTTTTGTTTGAACCGTTGTTGACGGTTGATTATATTAATTGGTTGCTGAAAAAAAATCCTGAAAGTAAATTAATTCTTATTTATGCAAATAAAGTTGAATCATCGATATCTCCGAATAGGATTGATAGGTCTTTGGTTGATTTGTGGACGATTGATAGGGATGATGCGAAAAAATATAATATACATTTGTATGAGGGAGGTGAATATTTCCCGCAGTGGATGGTGACCAAAGAAAATCCCATTTATGATGTTTTTTACATTGGTAAAGATAAGAACCGTCTTCAAAAACTTCGTAAAATAGAGAGCGATTTACATGCCCACGGAGCTAAAACAATGTTTTATATTACTTGGCCTCGTGGTTGGCAAAAGAAAGATGATGGAATCCATAAACCCTTTTTACCATACGAAAAGGTACTCGATTATATAGGAAAGTCTAGAGCTATACTTCATCTTTTAGATGGTGCTCAGAATGGCGTTACAATACGGATACAGGAATCATTGATTCATAAAGTGAAATTGATTACAGATGATACAAGTATCGTTAAGTATGATTTTTATAATCCCAATAATATATTTATTTTGGGTAAAGATGATATGAGAAACCTTCGCCATTTTTTAGATACTCCATATGAGGATGTTCAATCTGATTTCTTCAGACATGCGTTTTTTAATCAGAAAATTGATGAAATAATTAATATGTGTAAATAAGACTATTAAGAAATGGATATATAATGACTCTTCAATTAGCTTATTACGCATTAAGTATTTTAGGTATTACAATAAAACGGTCAAGAATATTGACTGTTTTGATGTTGTTGGTGATGTGGATCGTATTCGGCTTAAATACTTATAATGGAGATTATTGGAATTACCAATGGATATATCAGAATATACAAAATCCGTTCTATTGGTCTGAATTTGAACCACTTTTTAATGTTCTTATGTATGTCTGTAGTATCATGGGTTTTGATTTTATTCAATTTAGAATGGTTTTCGGAGGTTTGTTCGTTGTTCTTTTATATATAGCAATTAGCAAATATACAAATAAAAAGGCCGAAGTTCTTGGTCTTTATATGATTTTTCCTTTTTTATATTTTGTATCCGTTATAAGAACTGGATTTGCTGGTCTTCTGGTTATTCTTGCATATTATGAATTAATTACAGCAAATAGTAAAATCAAGTTTTGGGTGTACTTTTTGGTAGCGTTCCTATTTCAGTATTCATCCATTTTTTTTGTATTATATTTTTTCCTTCGCAAGTTAGAGTTCAAAAAGAATAGTTTGTTTGGAATTATTTCTGTGCTATTTGTAGCTTTTGTTACATATTATTCCGGATTGATGTATTATCTTCTTTCTTGTGTTACATCGAATTATCGGTTTTTGAAATGGTTTACTCCTGAAATTTCATCGCAAGAACCGAGATGGATTCTGTATTTAATAGTGATTGATTTAATGATAGTTTTTATAGCGTATCTGAGTAAAAGAGAAAATAGAAAGATTTGCCGCAATTTGCTTGTGAGAAATCCTTATGTTGAAGACGTGTTTTACATAAATGTTGCAATGCTTGTTTTTATTCCGACTTTTTTTGTGACGAATGCTAGTGCTAGGTTTTTATGGGTTATTTTGTTGCTTGACTATATTTGTATTGCAAAAGATGATGAATTTAACTTTCCTTCCAGTAATCCCAAAAATATTGGTTTTAGTTTGAATGCGTTTATCGTGATTGCCTTTTTGTTGTTTTTTTCTTATTATGCTAATTTGCCTTATAAAGAAACTGAAGATGATATCAGCCTGATTTTCCAGAATAATTTAATTTACGATGATTACTATCAAAAAAAGCAATAAAAGTGAGAGTTTCTTTTTATGAAGGAAATAGGTAGAGAGCAGTTTGTAAAAGGCACGATGTGGAAACTTCTTGAACGTTTTTCCAGTCGCGGGATATCGTTAGTTATCTCCGTTGTCTTGGCTCGGTTACTTACTCCAGATGATTATGGGCTAATCGCTTTAACAGTTGTTTTTACAAATCTTTCAGAAATACTTATTGATTCAGGTTTTGGAACTGCTTTAATTCGAAAGGATTCTGTTGACGAGGGAGATTATGCATGCGTTTTTGCCATTAGTTCGGTAATCTCGACAATCTTGTATCTCGTTCTGTTCTTTATTGCGCCGTTTGTCGCTAGTTACTATGCAAAGCCTGAGTTGACTTCTATTTTCCGCATTATGAGTTTGGTGCTTTTTATACAGGCTTTTGCATCTACACGAAATGCGTTCGTTAATAGAAATATGCAATTCAAGCTTTTAATGAAATGTAACACTGTAGCTGCAATAGTCTCTGGAGTGGTTGGCATCTTTTTTGCCAGTGTTGGTTTTGGCGTATGGTCTTTAGTTATACAACGACTTATGCAGCAAAGCTTGGTTACCTTATTTCTTTTTGTAAAATTGAAATGGTTCCCACGATTCCGCTTTAGTATTGAAAAATTTAAGAATTTATTTGGGTTTAGTGCTGGTGTTGTTGGTGCTTCTCTGATTAATTATGTCGAAAATTGTGTTAATAGCCTAGTCATAGGCAAACACTATTCTGTAGCTGATTTAGGGTATGTCGATAAAGCGTTTGTCCTCCCTGAACAGGTTTCCATGAATTCTTTTGGCGCAATGACAAATGTTTTGTTACCGACGGTGTCCTCATATCAGCATGATAAGGTAAAATTAAAGCAGGTTGTTCGTAAGGTTGTTCGTTATACATCTTACGTTATGTTCCCTGTTATGCTCGGAATGTTAGTTGTTTCGGAAGAGGCTGTTGCTGTTATTTTTTCTGAAAAATGGCTACCGGCTGTACCGATGATGCAGTTTATTTGTATTTATTATATTTCCACTCCTTTGATGCTGATTGATGTACAGGTGTTTTTTGGACTAGGCCACAGCAGTGTTCGATTAAAAACAGAAATATACAGAATGTTTTTTATCTTAATTGGTGTTGTTTTGTGCTGTTTTGTTTTCAATCTAGAAATTAAATATTTATCAATGATGAACGCTATTGCCGTCACTTTAGGAACATTAGTCACGCATATTGAAATAAAGAAAATGATTGGTTATTCTTTTGTTGAACGTATGGCGGACACTTATAAATCATTCTTTGCAACAATCGTTATGTGTTCTATTGTATATGCAGTGAAACTTGCATTCAATGGAGTTCTTGTTCCGGTAATAATAAAGTTAATTGTTGAAGTTTTGGTTGGTTGTGTTTCTTATTGGATTTTATCGAAGATTTTTAAGATTGACGTTTTTGTTGAATTAGTCAAAATTGTAAAAAAAGGTAAATGATGGCTAATGTTCTTTGCATATATGAAAATGTAATAGCTACTGTTGCAATTACGGAAAAGTTTTTTCTGGATCTTTCAAATTACGATAATCGTGTTGCTGTAAGATATGTTCCGGTGAAAAAATTGAAAAAGCAAGACATTTCTTGGTGTGATGTACTCTATATGATACGACCTAATAACGAATGTTTTGCAAGAATAGCGAAAATAGCACATCGATATGGTGTTACTGTTGCTTTTTTCCTTGATGACGATTTAATGAATCTTCCTAAGGTTCATTCTGATATGCCGTGGCGTAAAAAGGGGCTTGCCAATGCCGCTAGAAATTCCGATATAATAATATCATCTAGTCCTCTTATTTGCAATAAATATGGCAAAGAGTTTAATGTACTAAGGACTGTAATTCAGGATACCGCCGTTCCTTCCTCGAATATAAAAAAACACGTTGATAATAAAAATCAAAAGATAAAGATTGTATATTCTGCTGGAATTGCTCATAAAATATTATTCGATAAATATATCAAACCTATTCTTGGTAATCTTGATAAGAGGCTTGGTGATAAAATATCGCTGACTTTTGTAGGGGTACATCCTGACGTAAACCCAAGCGAATATAAAATGCCGATAACATTTGTTAGTCCCATGCCATTTGATGCTTACAGGAAAAGGATGGAACAAGAAAATTTCGATATAGGTTTAGCTCCTTTAGATAGTAATGATTTTACGAAGTGCAAGTATTTTAACAAATTCCTGGAATATGCCATGTTTGGCATTGTCGGTGTTTATTCGGATACTGAACCATATACGTTTGTTGTTAATCATAAAATAAATGGAATTTTAGTAGGAAATAAGCCTGAAAACTGGCTGGATGCAATTTGTGAATCGGTTGAAAATGTCCAATTAATTGAAAGCTGTAGAGAGGCTTCTTACGGTACTCTTAAAACGAAATTTGATTCGACAACTATAATGAATAAATTCATACAGGATATTCCAGAAATTGTTCGAGAACACAGAAATAAACAAGTTGAAGTTAATTCGTTATTCTTTATAAAATTGAGATATTGCATTAGTCGATTTGGGGATTGGGGGTATAAATCTTTATTTTACTTCAAAGTTGGAGGATTTAGAGAAGTTCTTAAAGGCATAAAGAGAAGAATCAATACGATTAGAATTGAAAAAAGAGAGAATAGCCTATCATGACTGGGTTATTTGAATAGCAACCACGTTATGAAGTCGGTTGGAATTGATTATGTGGTTTAGTATATTTGTCATGTGCAACCCTATTTCTAAGTTATAATAATAGGAGATGATTTCAATGGGAATTCAGTTGTTCAAAGCTTGTTTCGATGTTGAAGCATGTTTGGCTCAGGTAAGAGAATGCCTTGAAAAAGGATGGACCGGTATGGGGTTCAAAACCGTGGAATTCGAAGAAAAATGGAAAAATTACACGGGACATAAGTATGCTTATTTTGTCAACTCTAATACAGCCGGTCTGTATATGGCGGTTGATACCTTGAAAGAGTTGAACGGATGGCAGGACGGCGATGAGGTTATTTCTACACCTTTGACGTTTATTACCACGAATCATGCTATCGCAAAGAACAACTTGAAGGCAGTATTTGCTGATGTGGATGAAACTCTTTGTCTTGATCCGAAATCTGTTGAAGAACGTATTACGGACAAAACCAGAGCTGTTATTTTCGTTGGCATTGGTGGTAATACTGGTAATTTCAAGAAAATTGTTAAGATTTGCAAGGATCATGGACTGAAGCTGATTCTTGATGCTGCTCATATGTCCGGCACTCGTTACAAGGACGGTAGTGTTCCTGGAACAAATGGCGATGCTGATATTACCGTATATTCCTTCCAAGCTGTTAAAAACTTACCGACTGGAGATAGTGGCGTTATTTGTACTGATGACGCTAAGTTAGATGAAGTCTTCCGTAAGAAAGCTTGGCTTGGCATTAATAAGGACACTTACTCTCGCACCGTTAATAAAGAGGGTACATATAAGTGGAAGTACGATGTAGAATATGTAGGCGATAAGTATAACGGAAATGCTATCATGGCCGGTATTGCTTTAGCTCAGCTTCCTCACTTGGATCGTGATAACGCATACCGCAGAACTCTTGCTCTGTGGTACACGGAAGAATTCTCGAAGTATCCTGAACAGATTGGACTTGTCAAGATTCCTGAGGACTGTGTTACTTCTCAGCATTTGTTCCAAATATTGGTTAAGGATCGTGACGGGCTTATGATGTACCTCAATTCAAATGAGGTTTATCCTGGCGTTCATTACGTGGCCAATACGGATTACCGTATGTATGAATACGGAAAGGGTACATGCCCGAAAGCCGAATTTGCTAGCGAACATATTATCTCTCTTCCGATGCATATGGGCGTGACCTTTGAAGATGTCAAGTACATTACGGGTCTTGTTGTGAAGTATGTTATGGAAATTAGAAAAGGCGAAAGCTTTAAATGAAAAAAATAAGTTTAAGGGCTTTGTCTCTCGGGGATACAGATAATATTGTAAGATGGCGAAATTTGCCATCGGTAAAAAAGAATCTGTATTCCCAAGCAGAATTAAAACCCGAACAGCATATAGCCTATTTTGAAAATGTTGTAAAAAATGGAAAGTGTGCTCAGTTTATCATTGTTGTCGAAGATGATGGTATAAGTACTGATATTGGAACTATCTTTATTAAGAATATCGATAAATCCAATAATAGTGGAGAGTACGGTATTTTCATTGGTGAAGAATCTGCGAGAGGAAAAGGGTACGCGAAGATTGCAACAGAACAAATTTTGAAATTTGGTTTTGAATCGTTGGGGTTGCATCGAATTTATCTGACGGTTATGTTGGATAATATACCTGCAATAAAGACATACGAAAATTCAGGATTTGTTCGAGAAGGCGTGATGAGAGACGAATATCGTCGTTTTGATGGGTATGTCGATATCGTCATGATGTCAATTCTTGAGCAAGAATGGGAGGCGAGAAAATATGAGAATATACTTGCGACCAATAACGTTGGATGATGGTTCGAGTATCGTAAAGTGGAGAAATACTCCATCGGTAAGGGCGCATTGCCTAAACCAAAAGCCGATTACGCTTGAATCAAATGAAGTCTTTTTTCATCAGTATATTGATACAGGCTTGTATCAACAATTCATTGTAGAACGAGTTGATGAAGATTATGGTGTTTCGTCTTATCCTATTGCGACTGTATATCTAAAAGATATTGACAGAACCAATAGGCGCTGTGAACTTTGCATTTTCACTTCCGATGATCAGGAATGGAATACCGAGAGCCAGGCGATTGCTGTAAAAATGCTTTTGGAGAAGGCTTTTAAAGAATATGGAATGCATAAGGTTTATTCGTATGCGTTCTATAAATTTATTGATGAAGCGAGCCTTCTTAAGCGGGCTGGTTTTACCACAGAGGCTATTTTGAAAGAAGAAGCCGTTAGTTATGAGGGCGAATATGAAGATATCGTTCGCTTTGCAATAACTGATAAAGAATGGAAACTCGGCTGCAAGGAATAAATAATTCATGGGTAAAGTTTCAGAAGCTATTCAGAAACTTAAAATAGCTATGAATGAAGAAGGAGTAAATCCACGAGATATACTCCCTCTTGATTTATTTGAATTCTCGACATCGCTTTTGCCATTCATAAATGTTGACCTGATAATTCAGAATAACAAAGATCAAATTTTACTATCGTGGCGTGACGATTCTCATTACGGGACGGGTTGGCAGATTCCCGGCGGCATCATCCGTATGATGGAGTCTATCGATGATAGAATCCAAAAAACGGCAATCCGGGAAATTGGTTGTAAGGTTGAATACGACAAGGAGCCGATTGCTGTTCATGAAAACATCATCACAGAGTATCGCAAAGGCTTGCAAAATCAACTCGAACGAGCGCACAATATTGCTTTATTATTCAGTTGCAGAGTTCCTGATGAATATGTGATTGATAACGGCGATAAGAGCGAGTATGATGAAGGATTTCTCCGTTGGTTTGACAAATTCCCGGAGAATCTTTTGGAATGCCATAAACCATTGATGAATGATTGTAGATTTCAGAAATGGGTGTGATGGATTTTTTATATTGAAAGGACGGAAAGATAAAAATGAATTCTAGTATTTTAAATGAAAAATACTCTGTCCTTATGTCGGTGTATGAAAAAGATGACCCCAGTTTTTTTACAGTTGCTATAGAATCGATGTTGAACCAGACCGTTCCTCCAGAACAGTTTGTAATTGTTGAGGACGGGATTGTTGGTGTTGAAATAGAAAATGTTATAAGTAAATATGAAAAAAATTCAAGCCTTTTCTCTATTGTTCGATTAGAAAAAAATGGTGGCTTGGGAAATGCTTTGAATCACGGTCTAAAGGTTTGCCGTAATGATTTAGTTGCAAGAATGGATGCTGATGACATTTCCCTCCCAGAAAGATGCGAAAAGCAATTAAAGGCTTTCGCTAAAAATCCTAATTTGAAAATTTTAGGTACTCAGATGAATGAATTTGTTGGGGCCCCTTCAAATGTAGTCTCAACAAGGCTTGTGCCAATTTCATTCGAAGAAATAAAAAAATTTGCTCGTCGGAAAAGTCCTTTTAACCATCCTACGGTAATGTATAAAAAAGAGGCTATTGAAGAAATCGGTGGATATCCCATATTAAAACGCAAAGAAGATTTAGGTTTATTTATTAGGGCAGTGAATAAGGCGTGTTATTCGGAAAATCTTGAGGAATCGTTGCTCCTTTATAGAACGAGTGCGGAAAACCAAAAACGCAGAAAAACTTGGGTGAATTGCAAGGAATATATTGAGGTTATGTACGAATCTTTTAAAAAGAAACAAATTGGATTAGCTGATATGCTTTATGTGATATTTGGACAGCTAATGATGTTTATTGCACCTTCGTATATAACAACTAAATTAAACAGAAAGTTTTTAAGAACGTAAAAATGAAAATTTATGCATTGGTGACATTGTATTATCCCAAAGACGTTCATGTCGATAATCTTAGGGCCTTGTTGTCGCAGGTGGATAAAGTTATTGTTTGCGATAATAGTCCTAATGATAATTCAAGCTTTGTTCCCAGTGAGTGCTCCTATACATCGATTTATAAAAATCTAGGATTGTCGGCTGCTTTTAACAGAGTCTTAAAAGATGAAAAATATGGCTGGAGTCCCGACGATATAATCATTTTCTTTGATCAAGATTCTAGAATTGCAGAAAACCACGTAAAGACGCTTGTCGAATCCTACAACGAGTGCGCTAAGAATAATTGCAAAGTGGGTTGTATCGGTCCTGTTTTTTACAACATATTTAATAATGAGTTTGAAATTCCTCGTGATAAAAAAAAGATAGCCTCTAATATTTATGAGGTGAAAAGTATTATTACCTCATCCATGATGTGTAAATATAAAGATTTGCAAGAAGTTGGTTTTTGGAACGAAGAGATCTTTTTAGATATGGCTGACTGGGATTTATGTTGGCGACTTATGCAAAATGGGTTCAAGTGCTGTATGACATCAAATGTGTTTCTTTTGCATACAGTTGGTACTGGCATAAAAAAAATAGGCTTTTTTAAGATGAGAGTTGCTGCTCCGATAAGAGAATATTATGAAATAAGAGAATGCCTATATATGATGAAAAAAAATTATACGCCGTTTAAGTATAAGTTGCTTTTTATAGCTATGTTGACGGTGCGAAACTTAATTCATGTTACGTGCTATGATGAAAAAAAGAAACGTCTGCATTACATAGTTCGTGGTATAAAAGATTTTCTAAACAACATCCATGGTGAATTTAAAGATGCCGGTAGTGTCAGGACTTAACCCGCATCTACCTTCGCTTTTTGTACTTGGGGAGCTTTGCTTTTTTTTCCAGCGAGCCAGGGCGTAAATCTGTTGATTAACAAAATTACAGGAACGAGAGCCAAAATCGACACGATTGTCAACACGATGCCCCCTAAAAAAGAAGACTTAATCCATTCCAGTGTTACAGGGGAAATCTTGAATAGCGCTCCACGCAAAATCCCCTGCATCATGATGTGCAATGCAAAAATAGTCATCGTATTTTGCCCGATAAAATTCAGGACCACATTCTCGCGAATGGATTTACAAATAGCAATAATTGCAATTAAGCCAAAACAGGCCATCATCGCTTGCGTTGATACAAGGAATAATGGGGATGTTGTATTTTCTCGGGAAACAATTGCTATCGCAAAAGATGCTACTGAAACTAAAAATACGAATATATTGCGTTTTAAAGAACAAAATATTTTTTCTACAAGGTTCTTTTTTGGCGTGATAAACCCAATTGCAAAGAATGGTAACAGGAAACAGGCTTGGTCAAAATTCCAAAAAACATGTGGCAGTTGCAAAATGCCCTTATAGGTCCTGTAAAAAAGTCCTGGAACAAAAAGCAAAGCGATTATAGTTATCATCATGAACTTGTTTCGCATACGGAACAAGCACCAAAAGAGAATTTCCACAACAAAGAGGCAAGTCAAAGACCAGAGAGGTGTGACAAAGAAGGTGCTGTTTGTTCCGTATAAAATCTGCAACAAAACGTCAGCAACAGTGGCTTCGCTCCTGTACGTTATGCCAAAGTTGCGGAGTGCTAAGAACCAGAACGCAAAGAGAATAGCGGAAAAGCCAATGTACGGAATGATTAAGGTACGGAACTTTTTTCGGAGCAGTTCTAGGAATGGAGCTTTAGCCGAACGTTCAAAAGTGCAGCCGGAGAGAAAAACGAATGTGGGCATGGCACATGCGGAGATTGCTTCATATACATGATGAATATATTGCACATGCTCAAGTACAATCAAACTGACAGCGAGGGCCCTGCAGTAGTCAATCCAGACGATGCGTTTTTTATTGTGGGGGAAGCAAAGTTCCATACTGCAATGAAATATAAAAATTTTCTGCATTTCTAGATGTGTATGGTGCTCTGTCTTAGAATGGTAATGGGCTGGATGACAGATTCTTGCTGTTTTTTTATTTTTTTTTAGTGGTATAAATATAAACGTACCAGAAGGTTTTGTAGATGGATGATATAAATCAAATTGAAATGATTAGAGCTATTGAAGATTTAAATAGAGAAAAGATATATTTGATAAATGATTCTACAACGGTCGAAAATGAAAGAAAGTCAAGGTTGTTAAATGAAATAAAGCATTTTCAAGTTAATAAATTGATATCACATATTGCGGTACGGTTAAGGCCTAAAATTTCAGTTGCTCAATCTAATTGTAATATGCCAAAAGAAAAAGAGTATTCTTTGGCAAAACTAGGAGATCCGTCTTTAAGAGTTTCCGTTTTTACATGTATTACAGGAAAATATGACTCCCCAAAACCTCCTTATGTTCATTTTCCCAATTGTGAATACTATATAGTTTCAGATGGCGTGTCTTCAAATGGATGGAAACAAATTAACATTGACAAAGAATTGATTGCTAAGTATGGAGCATCTTTGGCAAATCGGTATGTCAAATTTCATCCTGATGAATTCTTTTCGAAATCACATGACTATGCGGTATATTTAGATGGTAATATTACACCAGTTTCAGATTTATCTGTGTTAACGGAGCTGGTGGATAAGGACATTGGTTTGGCTTTCCATAAACATTGTTCAAGAAATAAATTATCAGAAGAGTATATTGCTTGTTTAAATCAGCACAAGGGCAATCTAAATAGATTAAAATCTCAAGTAGAGAGGTTTTTTAAAGAAGGCATGCCCGATGATTTCGGATTGATTGAAGGAAATTTTTATGTATGTGATCTTAAAAATCCTAAAGCAATATCTTTGTTGCACCAATGCTGGGATTTGCTGTTAAAAACAAAAATCGGAAGAGATCAGATTATTTGGCCGTATGTTTTATGGAAAAACAACATAAAGTTCGATTGTGTTGCGACTTTGGGATCAAATGTTTGGAAAAACGTTAAAATATCTGTTGGTAAACATAACTAATGCTAGTGACATTACGTTAATTACATATATTTGAATAATTATGAGCATTAAACACGAACTTCTTAAATTAATCCCGGATTCAATTTATTTGAGATACGCCTATAAGAAGCTGATGGGAAAGAATTTGAATTTAAGAAAACCCAAAACATTCAATGAAAAATTGCAATGGTTAAAACTCCATGACAGAAATCCGCTATACACAACACTTGTAGATAAATATGCTGTGAAAAGTTGGGTTGCCGAGAAAATTGGCGATTCGTATGTTATACCGACTTTAGGAGTATGGAATAAGTTTGAAAACATTGATTTTGAAAAATTGCCAAATCAGTTTGTATTGAAATGTACGCATGATTCTGGCAGCGTTGTTGTTTGCAAAGACAAATCATGTTTTAATAAAGAGCTTGCAGAAAGAAAGTTAAACGATTGTTTGAAAAGAAATTTTTATTACCAATTTCGCGAATGGCCCTACAAAAATGTTCCTCCACGTATAATAGCTGAACCGTATGTGGAAGATCAAAAATGTGCTGAATTACGAGATTACAAATTTTATACATTTGGTGGTGAGCCTAAATATCTGCTGTTGGCGACAAATCGACAATGCAAAGATAAACCTCTTTGTATAGATTATTTTGATATGGATTTCTGTCATTTGCCTTTGAAGGATTATGATCATCCAAATAACGAGTATGAGGCTCCGCATAAACCTCAAAATTTTGATAAAATGAAAGAACTTGCTAGAATATTGGCAAAAGATATTCCTCATATTCGAATTGATTTTTATGAAGCAAATGGTAAAGTGTTGTTTGGAGAAATGACCTTTTTCGATCAAGGTGGTTTTTTAAAAATTCAACCTGATTTATGGGAAAAAGAATGGGGAAGCTTGATAAAGCTTCCAATCGAAGAGGATTAATAATGTCTATTATTATTGGCGCCGACATTGTTCCTACAGAAGGGAATAGTTCTTATTTTGAAAAAGAAAATACAGAGTATCTTGTTGGAAATGATCTTATCCAAATTTTTAAAGATACTGATTACCGCGTCTTTAATCTTGAAACTCCGTTGACGGATGATGATACTCCAATAGACAAATGGGGCCCCGCTTTACGAGCGGATTGTACAACCATTGCAGGATTCAAAAAGTTGGGGGTTGATCTTTTTACCTTGGCGAATAATCACATAATGGATCAAGGCGAAACTGGGCTTACTTCGACGATTGACTTGCTGAAAAAGAATGAAATCTTTTATTTAGGTGCCGGCGAAAATTTAGAACAAGCTCGAAAGCCTTTTGTAAAAAAAATAAAAGGGAAACGTATTGGCTTTTATGCTTGCGCGGAACATGAGTTTTCTATTGCCCGTGAAAAAAATGCGGGGGCGAATCCGTTTGATGCTTTAGAGTCTTTTGATCATGTTGTTGCTTTAAAGGCGGAATGCGATTTTGTAGTAGTTCTTTATCATGGCGGAAAAGAGTATTATCAATATCCTTCGCCGTTGTTGCAGAAAGTCTGTCGAAAGTTTGTTGAAAAAGGAGCCGATTTGGTGGTGTGCCAGCATAGTCACTGTATTGGCTGCGAAGAAAAATATGCTAATGGCACAATCGTATATGGTCAAGGAAATTTTATATTTGATGACAGCAATGATCCTCTTGAAGAACATAGTCTTTTGATAAAAATAGAAGATGATTTTTCTATCGATTATTTGCCCTTAGTTAAAATTGCAAATGGGGTTCGCCTTGCTACTGGCAAAGACTCCAAGAAAATTATTGATGCGTTCAAAAATCGTAGTGCGCAAATAAAAGAAGAAGGCTTTGTGGAAAAAGAATATGCGAAGCTCGCTTCATCCATGTTGCAAAATTATTTGCTTATTTGTTCGGGCTTTAGACATAGAAAGATATGTAGAATATTGAATCGCTTAACGCATGGTTGGGTCATAAAAAATTTGACGAGTGCATATAGTAAAGACGAATTGCTTGCACTTCGAAATTTCATAGAATGCGAAGCTCATCGAGAACTTTGGATTAAAGGCTTGTTGCGAAAATAAGTATGTCTCAAGATTTAAAAAAACAGATGATAACGGCTGCCAAATGGTCGACAATTGCTGAAATTGTCTCGAAATTAGTCGTACCTATATCAACTGTTATTCTTGCACGACTGTTAACGCCTGATGCTTTTGGTATTCTTGTAACGGCGACAATGATAATTTCATTTGCCGAAATATTCTCAGACGCTGGCTTTCATAAATATTTGATTCAACATGAATTTCCTTCAGATGATGAAAAATACAAGGCCGTTTCAGTCGCATTCATTTGCAATTTTCTATTGTCTCTTGTGATTTGGGGCGTAATTTGTCTTTTCTCAAGGAAAATTTCCTTATTAGTGGGGTGCCCTGGAAAAGAGATGGTTGTTATTGTTTCATGTGTTTGTATTCCCATATCGTCTTTTTTCAGTATCCAGTCTGCTATATTTAAAAGGCATTTTGATTTTAAGACTTTATTTGTTGTTCGCTTTGTAGGAACGTTGATTCCTTTAGTTATAACGATACCGTTAGCTTTTTTTACTCATAGCTATTGGGCTTTAATTATAGGAATGATTGCTCAGAGTTTCTCTAATGCTTTGATTCTGACTGTAAAATCACCGTGGAAGCCTAAGTTGTATTTTAATAGGACTTGCTTAAAGGACATGTTTTCTTTTAGCATGTGGTCTATGTTTGAATCTGTAAGTATTTGGCTGACGGGTTATATCGATATTTTTATTGTTGGTTCTGTTTTGAATCAGTATTTTTTGGGGATATATACGACCTCCATGACGACTGTTGGTCAAATTATGGGGTTAATTACATCTGCTACAACTCCAATTTTGTATTCGTCTTTATCGCGTTTACAGAATGACGATGATGAATTCAAGAAAGTCTTTTTTTCATTCCAAAAAATTGTGGGATTGTTGGTAGTTCCTTTGGGCTTTGGAATTTTTCTTTTTAAGGATTTGTGCGTTAAAATCCTTTTAGGAAATCAATGGCTGGAGGCAATACATTTTGTTGGTCTTTGGGGCTTGACGAGCTCTATAACAATTATTTTGTCTCATTATAGTAGTGAAGTCTATCGTGCAAAAGGGAAACCTAAATTATCGGTTTTAGCGCAATGTTTGCATATTGCGGTTTTGTTACCGGTTGTTTTGGCTTTTGTTCGCCAAGATTTTGATGTGTTGTGCACGGCGCGTTCAGTCGTTCGATTTGAACTCATTTTAGTGAATATGCTATTAATGCATTTCTTTATAAAAATCAGTCCACGAAAGATGGTTTTTAATGTTTTTCCGGCTTTTTTGGCCTCAGTGGTGATGTTCCTTGTTGTTTACTTTTTGCCTAAGAGTGAGGGCTATTTATTGAACATCGTGTATATATTTGCGGCCGTTTTAATTTATATGGGCGTTGTTTGTCTATTTAAAGAAGAAAGAAACCTTGTGAAAACTGGTTTTTCCCTCATTTCCTCCCGAATATTCCTGTTCAGAAGAGCGGGATGACGCAAATGGCAACTATACAGAAATCTTTGGTAGAAAATAGGATTCTATATAAAATAAAGAAGGCCCCCTGAGGAGCCTTTTGACTAAAACGCCAACTGCCTTACTGGCTACTGACGCTTTCGCTTCGCTTCAGCGTCAGTCCTTCGGCTCGGTCATAGGAAAAATGCGAGCATTTTTCCTGCGACGCTCGCCTTGCGGACTACTCTTCTTCCGCCGGGCGCTTGGAGAGTTGCTTACGCTTGATTGGGTCAAGTTCGTTCTTGCGGAGGCGCAACACTTCCGGTGTGACTTCGATGCATTCGTCTTCGTTAATGAAGGTGACGCATTCTTCCAGAGTCATGCGACGGTACGGCGTGAGCTGAATCATGTCGTCAGCAGATTTGGAACGCATGTTGGTAAGGTGCTTGCCCTTCGTGACGTTCACAGTGATATCGACGTCGCGGTTGTGTTCGCCCACAATCATGCCCGGATAAACTTCGGCACCCGGACCAATGATGAGGTAGCCACGGTCTTCCAGGTTAGAAAGCGCGTAGCTTGCGGCTTCGCCCGGTTCTTTTGCGATGAGCACACCGTTGATACGAGCCGGGATTTCGCCTTTGTACGGCTGGTATTCCTTGAAGAAGGACTGCGTCACGGCGTAACCCTTGGAAAGCGAGAGAAGTTTCGGACGGATACCGATGAGGCCACGGGAGGGAACGATGAATTCGAGAGACACGCGGTCGTTTTCATCGGTCGTCATGTTGACCATTTCGCCCTTGCGCAACTGGATTTCCTGGATGCAAGCACCGCTGAATTCGTTCGGGACTTCGACCTTGAAGTCTTCGACCGGTTCCAAGAGCTTGCCATTTTCGTCTTTTTGGAAAATGACCTGCGGACTTCCGATGGTGAATTCGTAAAGTTCACGGCGCATGTTTTCGACGAGAATCGTGAGATGCAAAATGCCACGGCCAGAGACCTTGAACGTCGATGCTCCATCGACCTTTTCGACGAGGAGGGCGGGGTCAGCCATGTGGGCGCGTTCCAAGCGTTCCTGGAGCTGGTTACCCGTCATGAACTTTCCACCGTACTTGCCTGCCAAGGGGGACGTGTTTACGGTGAAGATCATGGAGATTGTCGGCGGGTCAATGTGGATACGCGGCAAGTGAACTGGATTGCTCGTTGCGCTGATGGTATCGCCAATATCGAAGTAGTCAAGACCGGCGATGAGGATGATTTCGCCCGGACCGGCTTCGTCAACCGGCTTCGGGGTAAGGCCTTCGTAGCGGAGGAGTTTCTGCGGACGGATGTTCTTGACGGTTCCGTCGGGGAATGCCTGAGCGTAAGTCTGGTTCGGCTTGAACACGCCCTGCTGCACGCGGCCCACGGCCAAACGGCCAAGGAAGCTGGAGTATTCGAGGGAGGCAATCTGGAGGAGCGGTTCGCCGTTCGGGTCGCCCTTCGGAGCCGGGATGCGTTCGATAATCTTGTCCATCAAGATGCTGAAGTCGCCATCCGGGTCTTCCAGTTCGGCGCGGCAAATGCCCTTACGGCCACTGCCGAAAACCCTGTCGAAATCGAGCTGTTCTTCGGATGCGTCGAGTTCGCAGAACAAGTCAAAGACTTTGTCGAGTGCGAGGAGCGGGTTGCAACCGTCGCGGTCGATTTTGTTCACGACGACAATCGGGGTAAGGCCGAGTTCCAAAGCCTTCTTCGTCACGAAGCGGGTCTGGGCCATCGGACCTTCGAATGCGTCAACAACCAGAAGAACGCCATCGACAGTTCCCAAAACGCGTTCCACCTGGCCACCGAAGTCGGCGTGCCCCGGGGTATCGACGATGTTCACGCGGTATCCTTTGTACATCACGCTCGTGTTCTTGGAGAGGATGGTAATGCCGCGTTCGCGTTCGAGGTTGTCGGAGTCCATCACGCGGTCCACAATTTCTTCACCTTCGTGGAAAGTTCCGCACTGTTTGAGAAGCTGGTTCACCAGGGTTGTTTTACCGTGGTCAACGTGGGCGATGATGGCGACGTTTCTGATTTTTGATTGATCCATATTTTATCCACCGTTGGCGTTTAATTTTCGGGCGCAAAGATAGAAAAATGAGTGGAAAAATGCAATATTTATGCCTCGTATTCTATATTTAGTGATGTGAATTACTTGGCTTTGGATTACGGAGAACATCGGGTCGGGGTCGCTTTTGGCGATTCCGAACTTAAAATGGCCTTCTCGAGAGAGACGATTGACCAGAAGACGACCAATCTGTTCGAGCGACTGGACCAGCTTGTGCGCATCAACAAAATTGACGAGTTCGTGGTCGGGATGCCGTACCACCCGGATGGCCGCAAGGACGGGAAAAACGTCGTGGTGGAGGCCTTTATCAAGGATCTGGCACTCCGCTTCCCGGGGATGAAAATCCACACGCAGGACGAATCGTATTCCAGCGTTCAGGCGCAGGAATTCACGTCTTACCTGAGTAAAAAGAAAAAGCAGAAGAACAAGGCCATTATCGACCGCACCGCTGCCGCGATTATTTTACAGCGCTGGTTCGACGAAAACCCCTAAAACATTTCCGTTATTCTTAGCGATTTACGTCATTCTGACTCATCCCTTTTTCGTCATTCTGACCCTGTAAGGGGAAGAATCCAGTGCATTTTCTTTTTCCCGTCATTCTGAGCGGAGCGAAGAATCCAGTGCGGTACTTTTTACTATATTTTATACCATGGCTAAAGATTTCGATAATTTTGATGATGAAGAGATGGACGAAGAAACCGGTGCGATGCTCGATGCATTGAATGCCGAAGAAAACTTCGTTCCGCAAGTTCGTGACTACAGTGACCGCCGCATCCTAATCTGGGAAGAGGACGATGCCCGCCGTGAGGCCTGCCTCGAAGTCCTTTCGGATTTGCTCGTTGGCGCTTTCTTCAAGGCAGTCAAGACCGAAGCTGAGGCGATGCAGCAGCTCGAAGAAGACGACTGGGATACGTTCGTCGTGGATTTCTATACCGAAGGCGTTTCCGTGAGTGACTTCATCAAGCGTGTGAACAACTATCCGGGGTCGATTCTGGTCGCCATCAACATGGGACCTTTGACGCTCCCCGAGGAACGCGAACCTGCCAAGGCCGAAAACCTGCGCCGCCTGTTCGACATCGAACGCGCCAGCACGCAGATTCACGCATAACTCGAAAATTTTATTCCATGATTGCCCGGCTTCTGTCGGGCTTTTTATATAGTGCTGTAACAGAGTCCTTCTTAAGAGATATAAAATGATGAATCCATTGCGCGATGCGAATGAATTCACCATTTTTTACGGGAGTCGATGAGGACTAGTTTCCGCAGGCGGTCACGCTTCCGGGTGTCGGTAAGCCTGTGCACCAGGAATCGGCTTCATTACGTTTGTTCCAGAGCCCGATGTTCAGTTGCGAGCTCTTGCGCACTGCTGCCGAAGACGAACCGATGGGAAGTGGTGACACGTGCAGCGAATCCGCCTTGCCGTAATAGAGCGAGTCGAGAACGTTTCCGTTACACTGCAAAACGATGGAACCGTAGGTCTTTCCAAATGTCGGCATATTTTCTGTGAATTTGTATATGCCGGCACTTTCGGCGTCTTCGCGGTCGCCCACGACGAGAACCTTGTTGGGCGGTAACTCCAGCGTCTCGATTTCGGCAGAACCGCTCACGTTCGAGGTCTTTCCGAGGGTGCACTTGTCCAGTACGAGCGTGTCGGTGCTCCCGTTGTAGAATTCCACGAAAGTGAATTGCGTGGAATCCTTGGTGTTGGGCTGCACGAAGAATTCGCTCATGACGATATCGTTTGCGGCTGGAGCGCGCTTTATCGCTGGGAGCTGGAGCGAAACCTGCAAATTCACATCCTTGGCGATGTCGATGGCAAGTGCTATCTTGCTTCGGAGCGATTCAATTTGGAAACTCGGAATGGGCGAGTCCTCGTCGAGCGTGAAGTCGTCTTCCATGCTGAAGATAGTCTTGCCGCTTTCGTCCTGCATGGAAATGGAGATGTGGTATTCGCGGTCGAGCTTGAGGTCATCGCTGGTGAATGTGACGTTCTCAGAGTCGAACACCATGGGGTAGGTGAACGTTTCTCCGCCGCTCGTGAGCTTCATTTCGCCTGTCTTGATTCCTGCCGGGTTGCCAAAGCCGATGGGAATCTTCACATAGACGAACCCGACCAGTGCGTGCAATGGAATTTTTAGGTTTACGGATGAACCTGCTTCGAGGGATGTCGTGATTTCGCCTTCTTGCATCAAGGCTCCGTTGGCATAGAGCTTGGCGTTGAACACCCATTCTTCACCGGGGAAAAGGTCGAGGTTGAACGACTTCTTCTCGATGGAATGCACGAGATGGAGCGTGTCCGTACCGTAGCAGTCGAGTACGAGGCTGTCGAGCAGCGGCGTTTCGGAAAAGTCCAAGTTGAGGGCTACATTGGCTGTAGTCCCCATTTGGATTGTCGGATTGGACGTCTCGGCTTGGGTTTCGCTGGAGCAGTTCCAAAGGGATAGAGCTGCGATGATTGAGGCTGCGCCGAGGCAGACGTGTTTTTTTGTTGTAGGACTCATATAACCTCCTGTTTTTGGTTGGTCCTACTTACTTAACACGCAGTAACGAGATGTTTGGTCTGAAAATTTTATGTAAAATTGTTTAAACGGAATTTCCGTAGCATTTGTCAGCTAACTAAAACCTACAGATGCAGTTTGCTTTTGCCGTTTTCTATGCGGTTGCCTTGCAACTTTGCAGCGCAGGCCTTATCCTGTCGGAGTATTTTCACGAGTGCGCTCGGACTAAGCCCAAATGCTGCCGCCGCTGCTTTCGTGTCGCCGTTCTTGGTCGCCATAATGTCAAAAACATGCGCGACGAACAGCGGAAACTGCGCATTGCTCGGCTGGATATGCCCGTTGCTGCCCGGAAATTTCATCTCGACTTCGGGGGGCGTTTCACGGACATTCAGCGCAAGAGCCATTTGCATGCGGTGCAGTGCGTGAATTTTGTTCTCTTTCGCGCTTCGGCTTTCTGACGATTTAATTTCTAAATTATATTGTGGTAACGAAAGATGGACTCCGGTATTGGTCTTGTTTCTGTGCTGACCGCCGGGGCCGCTGCCTTGATATCCCTTCAGGGTACAGGCCCGCAAAAGTTCATCGAGGTTCATTTTCAGGTAGGTATCGCGATGCATGTTCTGAAAAATAAAATAGTTCTAGCGCTTTTGGTGAGCGTATTTGCGTTTATGGCGGGTTGTGCCGGTTCTTCCAAGGATTCAGGTGCTACTGGCGAATCTGTCGAGACTGCCGCGGTCCGTGATGCAAAGGTCAAGGCTCAGGAAGCGGACAAACTTGCGATGCTCGAAGGCATGTACGAACTGTTCAAGAATTCGGTCAAGAACCACGCCCCGTCCGATATTTTACTGGGCTTTTTGACGGACTCCTCTGAATACTGGCTTGATACGCTTGAAAACCATGCCAAGATATACGATGCTGCAGCCATGGATACCTGCCAGTTCTACGAGGCTTACGCCATTGTGCTTTATAGGCTCTTTGAACGCGAACATCTATGGGACGTTCCCGACTACCGCATGCTCTACCTGCTTTTGTACAACAGCGGATTTCTGGACGTGGTCGATCGCGTGAACATGGGCCCGTTCGAAATCAAGAACGACCGCGGGAGTGTGGGGCTTGCCTCTAGTCCGAAGGTGCCTATCATGCTGTTTGAATGGGACGATACGAAGTGGAAACTTGACCTTGTCGAGACGCTCCCACTCATAACGAAAGGTGTTGAAGCGACTGCTGCAAAGAAAAACTGGACGGGGGCAAAGCTTGCCCTTTACTGGCTCGACAAAAAGTACCACTTGCAGTATTCACGTCTAGACGATTCTCTGCTTGAACCGATTGGTTTTTAAGGGTCTTAAAATTAGGATATAGAGTTTATGCGTAAAATTCTCGCGTCTTGCGCACTTGTTCTTGCTTTTGCGGTAATGTCCTCAGCAGCGCCAGCGACGTCTCCAAAATCAAAGCAACAGGCATCCTCGACGAAAATCTATGGAGCGATTGAAGCGAAGGATGGCTTTGTAGGCTCTCGTCTTTTTGACGTGCTCGACTCTGTCGGTGGTACGGGAACGTGGATGGAATGGGACGTGAACGGTGTTCGCGACCCATCCTTGATGAAGGTTCTTGACCCGCTTTTGAAGTCTTCGAACAAGCCGAAGATGATTTGGCTCATTACCGAACGCGCCACACCTTTGCTTTCGGTACTGTTGCCGAAGGGGGCGGGCGAGGTGCTCGTGTTTTACGAACTGGGTGCGCTGGACGCCAAGCCGGTGCAGCTGAAGCTGAATAAAGTCCTGACTCCAGATGTCGTGTTTAGGGATTATAGACAAGTGTCGGAAACGGAATTTGTCCATCTCGACCGTCAGAATCTAAAAATTTCGGTGTTGGATAAATTAATCAGGTTTACTTACGACAATCCCGACAAGACACCGCTCCGCTACGATCCAGATTTTTCAACGAAAACGATTGTCGATAAACATGCTGAAGTAAATGACTATCTGGGCTTTTTGAAATACGAGTATTCCATGATGCTCCGTGCTTTTGTCCAATCGACTCGTGGCATTTTCAATTGGCAGCCGTGGCATTGGTACATGGACAAATGGAATTCGAAATACATGATTACGCCCAAGGAAATCGAAATGATTCTTTCTAAAGGGTTTCCTCCCGATTACATCACCGTGTTCAAGGCCAAAGCCTCGGATGGTGAAGTTATCGAAATGCGCACAACGGGGAACGGGTTCCTTGAAATGGTCATTACAAGACCATAATGGATTATTTTACAGATGATAGTTTTCTATTTTATGCTTTGTGAATTCTATCATTAAAAAATTTCAGATATTGTTAGTTGCCTGCGCAACGGCTTCCAGTCTGGCATCTTCTGTTGTGGAAGATTCCAAGAAACATTTTATTTTGGACGACGAGGTCCTGGATTCTTCCAAGGAGACCTGCGAAGACGGTTCGGGGAAGTTCTTCCACCCGGAAGACGCTTTCTACATGGACTCCAGTTCGGTCCCGATACGTCATTATCGTTTAGCCGTCCCGTCGAACAACAAACCTTCGGTCTCGGTGACGAATAGCGAACTTCTCCCGTTGGACGCCCCGCTTTGCAAATCGACTCCGGCGAAATTCATTCCGGTTTCTGTCTCGGCTCCGTTCTTGAAGGACAACTTATGGATGGTTGACGTGCGCGTGCCGCTTTACGTCAAACAGGGAAATTCTGTGGCTCTCCGTAAGGCATTCCGCTTGAAGGTCGATTTCGCCTCTGCTGCGGTAGGTGGCCGGAATCCGGGTGCACGTGCTTTGATGCAAGTATCGAATGCGAAATCGGCGTCCCAGTTTGGCGTTGCCGGCGCTTCCGTTTCTTCCTTGCGTCGCGAGGCTTCTTCCGAAATCGACAACGTGGTGCAACTTGCCGAGTTTATCGTCGGGGACAAGGGTTCCTCGGCTATAGCGTCGTTCAGTGAAGACGGAATGTATGCGGTCAGCTACGAAGCTATCAATAATGCGCTTAATAAAATCGGACGCAGGGGCTTAAGCGGGATTCCTGTTGAAAAAATTTGTCTTTATGGCGCTTCGCCGGATACACTCCCGGATATGGCTCCGGGCGCAAAGCTTCGCAACCCGAACCAGCTTTTTGAATTGCCCATCAAAGTGAATGACCGCAATGGCGATGGCATTTTCAGCGAAGGCGACTCTCTTTATTTCGTAGGTTACGGAAATGCGTTCTGGAAACGCATCGATTCCGAACCGCTTAGTTATTCTAAAACGGGTATGAGTTATTTCCATTCGTACTCGCCATATTCCTATTATCAGCATTTCGTTTTTGGCTACAAAGAAGTAGGGAAGGGCCTCCGTATGGAAACACTCGCCCAGCCGAAAGCGACGCCGAAGGATATTGACTGGTACAGGTATGTGCGTGCCGAAGAAGATGAACTCTTGATTGATACTTATTACGGCAAGGGTATCGACTGGGAACGCGCTACCGGTAAGGAATGGTTCTGGAAATGGCATGCCAGGTCCGATACAAACTCGTATTCCGCACAAGACTTGAGGTTCCAATCGACAACGGACTTGCCTGGCTTAGTCTCGGGCGGGAAAGGCTATGTTGCATATTCGTTTTTCCCTTATCGCACGCTTAAATCGACGTCGGGAGCCGACCAATCAACAGCAGACACGTTTTCAATCAGAGATTACGACTATAGAATGCAGTTCATTCGTTTTATCATTGCTGTAAATGGTGAAACCCAATTCTGGTCCGATGGCACGTTATTGCCCGGCGGAAACTTCGCTTTTGCTGTCAATTCGCTTTCAAAAACAGGCAACAAGTACGAATTGAAAATGCTCCCGAACCAGAAACAGTACGACCGCTTTGACGGGTATTCCGTGGCATATCAATGGGATCCTTCTTCTGTGGCGATTGATTCTTCGGAGTGGCTGTTGCCTGGATTTGCGACAGGCGTTATCCGAATTCCGGTCGGGAAGAACAATGACCTTCGCGTGATGAAGTTCAAGAACTTCAGACAAATCGGACTTTTGACCGTGTCGAATGGTTTCGCTGTCGATAGCATCGGCGCATCCGATGATGTCCGTTATTTGCTGTTCCGCGACAAGGACCGTCGTAAGGCGACACTGGCGGTTCAAGGCATCATGGAGCCTTCGAAAAATGCAGTGCAGAAGCTTTCGCAGATTTCGGCGAAGACGGAATATCTGATTATAACTCCAGAGGAATTTCTAGCTCCGGCAGAGTCGCTAGCCGTGTTCCGCTCCAGTGAAAAAGCGGCGAACCCGTTGGTGACGGCGGTCGTTTCAGCAGAAAATATTTACAGACATTATACCAGCGGTTCTCCGTCTCCGGTTGCTATACGAAACTTTATCGCATACGCCAGAAGTGTTTGCCCAGATTTGCGTTTTGTCTTGTTGGCCGGGGCCGGTCATTACGACTATCGCGGACTCAATACAAAACTTGGCAAGAACTATTTGCCGCCGTTCGAAAAGGAATCTTCTGTAACGGAAGACTTCTTCGCCGTTCTGGATTCGGGTGAAGTTGTTCGTGGTCGCGATGCGTATGACCTCGATTTGGCATTGGGACGTTTGCCTGTTACGTCTGTTTCTGAATTTTACGGATATATCCAAAAGGCAAAGGACTACGAAGAAATCGGGACGTTCGACCATAGTGAATGGAAATCAACGCTTTTGTTTGCTGCCGATGATGCCCGTAACGGCAATGCTCAGGACGATGCAGAACACACGCGTCACCAGGAGTCCTTGGCAAATTTAATCGACTCGCTTTCTAAAGCCCAGGGCTTCAGGTGGAACCAGAAAAAAGTCTATTTGCTGGATTATGAGTATGATGCCGCCGGACAGAAACAGGAAGCGACGAACGACTTCTTGAACATCATGAACCAGGGTGCTTTGATGACCATGTATTTTGGGCATGGCTCCAAAGTCGCTTGGGCATCCGAGGGTTTGCTAAAGCTTCCGTATCTTTCGAAACTTTCGAATAAAAAAACTTATACGATATTGAATTCTTTCTCGTGTACGGTAGGCCGATTTGATGAAGGTAACTCCAGGTCGTTGTCCGAAGCGTTTGTCCTTGAACCGGACGTCGGTGCTATTGCGGCTATCGGTGCGGCTCGCGAAACTTATGCTGAATCCAATAGACAGTTTGCCCATAATTTTGTCAGTAAGGCCTTGCTTGTTAATGGCAATTATCTCGGCGTTGCCTACATGATGTCCAAAAATCCCGATTCCGGAATCAGAGAGGCAGATGTTGTCTATAATACGGAACATTATGTCTTGATTGGCGAACCTGTCATTCAGATGCCTTTTGCGAATTACAAGATATCTCTCGATTCTCCGATAGATACGATAAAGGCTTTGGATAAGATTAAGTTATCTGGAACGGTTTCGGGACTTTCGAATGGCAATATTGCATTGACGCTTAGAGAAGGCCGCTATATCAAGCTCCTGCCGACGCAAAGGTCGGCTGGAGACACGCTTGAAGTCAAATATGATGGTCCGCTCATTTATTCAGAAGTCATTCCTGTAGCTGGTGGGCGCTTCGAAACGGAATTCGTGACTCCGAAGAAACTGAATATCGGAGACTCTCTTGCGGAAATGCGTGCGTGGGCATATTCGTCGAACGATGTTTCCGTTGGACGCTATCACGGGATGAATATTAAAATTTCTGGCGTATCCAATTATGCGGATTCGTTGAATGACAAGACTGCGCCAAACATCTGCATCCAGTCGTGCTATGCCGGGGCTTCGTCTTGTTTTGCCGACAACCAGTTTGTCAAGTTCCAAACGCCTGCTTGCCTGCAAATCGTCATCGAAGACGAAACCGCGCTTGATTACCGCGAACAGGCCGACGAAGGCATAACATTTGAAATCTTTGGTTTGGAAGACCCGTATCATCCGGCTCCGCTGTTGGAACAGACGTCTAAACGTGCTGTTGCACGCAAATCGCTAACGACCGAAGCGTATCCGCCGGGAGATTACACGTTTAGGGTACGCGCCCTAGATGTGTTGGGTAACATCTCTACGAAGACTGTGAATCTCCAAATTACCGAGTCTATGCAGACAGGGCTTTCGGATGTGTTCAATGTCCCGAATCCGATGGGGAAGAAGGGTACGACTTTCTACTTCAAGAATCTTGCAGGGGATCAGTCTCCGAAGGTCACGATTTTCATTTACAATCAGCATGGTCGCCTTGTCAAGGTCATTAAGGATGCAAAGTCCGGTGAAACCCATTGGAATGGAAAAGACAATTACGGTCGCTTGCTGGCAAATGGGCTATACCACTACGTTGTTCGAAGCGAAGCAAAGGTAAATACCCAGAACGAAGAAAAGGCTAGCACCAAAACAAGAACTTGGACTAAAAAACAGAAATTGTTGATATCGAGGTAAAAAATGGAATTGCGTGAAAAACCGGGGAAGGTTCAGAAACTTTTGGAACTTTCACTCCGCTTTCGCTTGATTTTTGTGGTTTTAATGGTTGGTTTTACTGTTGCCTTCTTGGTGAAGGGGTGGCAGCAGATGGGTTCGCTCCCACTTGGCGCCTCTGAAGCGCTTGGCATGTGGATAGCCGGATTTACAAACGTCATGTCGGCATGGAATGCTTCGCAGTACATTTTTGTGGCCGGGCTTTCCATGGTCGTGCTCTACTTTGTCTTTGGTGGGGTACGTGGTGGTGTCGGTGGCTTGCTCGCTCTAGCCGCTTTTGTGGGGGCGCTTTTTGCGTTGGGTGGTGACGAAGAAATGCTCCTCATGTTCTTTGGAACTTTTGCGGGGCTTTCACTTTTGCTCCTGCTTTTTGTCAAGTGGAGTGTTGCATGCGCATTGTTCCCGTTTGTGCTTTCGTGGCTGCTGTTGACCGGTTTTCTGGGCTGGTTCCCGATGATGATAGGGAAGGCTTGGCTCATGTGGGCGGTGCTTAGCGGGATTGCGTTTTCGGGCGTTATCGCCTGCGCGCTGATTGCCGGGAAGGAACTTGGCGAAGGGACTCCGCAGGCGGGCGCTCTCGTCAAGGCGGGTAAGAAGATGCTTACGCCGGTTCTGATTGCATCGCTTCTTGCGCTCTCGGCGTTGGTTGTCGATATGGGCGGGACCGTTGACGGAAAAAAAATCGGGAGCGCCGCGATTCTCTGGGTATCGTTTAACGTTTGGTTTTTCGGTTTTACGTTCGGGACGATGTCTTTTGCCCCATGGGAACGTCTCCGCGCAGGTTCTCGCCGCGTCAAAATGAGCGACAAGAAAAAGAAATCTACGAAAAAGAAGTAACTCTTACAATGTCACCCCGGATTTATTCCGGGGTCGCCATTTTAACAATTACCAAAAAAGCGCCTTGGGCAGTTTGCTCAAGACGCTTGTTGTTGGAGTGTGGATGTTTTAATTCTTTCTGATTATAAGTTAGATTGTTTTGATGTGAAAAGCCCTACTTTTGTAGGGCTTTTTATGGATAAAAAATCCATGATGAGAAATCGTGTTGAAGATTAGGCGATGTTTAAGCTTTGCTCGCGGATGCACTCGATTTCGTTCTTGAGCTCGATGGCGAGGGCCGCTATGTCGGCATTTTGGCACTTGGTGCCGAGCGTATTCGCTTCGCGGCCCATCTCTTGCAAGATGAACCCGAGATTCTTGCCCTGGGCACCGCCCTTGGCGAGCGCGTCGAGGAACAGCTTGTTGTGGCTGCGGAAACGCGTGATTTCTTCGTGGATGTCAAGTTTGTCCGCCATGATGCAGGCTTCTTGCAGCAGGCGAACTTCGTCGATTTCGGTGTCCTTCATGAGCGTGTTGATGCGTTCGCGGAACTTGACCTTCCATGTTTCGATACGCTGCGGATCGAGAACTTCGACCTTGTCGATGACATCGTTCAGGTGGTTGACGCGACGGGTGAGGTCCACGGCGAGGTTCGCGCCTTCTTTTTCGCGCATGGCGATGACTCCGTCTAATGCCTTGTCGAGTTCTGCCTTGAGGTGCTTTTCCCAAAGCTCGTTATCGCTGTTTCCATCGGTAAACTGTAATACTTCGGGAATGGCGAGCACGTGTTCCAGCCTGATTTCGCCTGCGATACCGTACTTGGCCTGCATCGCTTTCGTGATTTCGACGAACTTTTCCACTGCGGCCTCGTTGTAGCAAACGGGGATGTTCCCGACGTTGCCCGCTCCAAGCGTAATGGAAAGGTTCACAGAACCGCGGACCAGCTTGTCCTTGATTTGTGCCTTGAAGTCATTTTCGAGATAGGCGAAGTTCTTGGGAATCTTGCTGGAAATTTCGAGGAAACGGCTGTTCACGCTGCGTACTTCGATAACGCACGTGATTCCTTGCAGAGTGGATTCGCTTTTGCCGAACCCGGTCATGGAGATTATGGACATTTTGATTCTTGCGGCTTTGCCGCACCTAGTTACTAGTTAATAGTTCTTAGTTACTAGTGAATTTAGAAAAAATATTCTAGTAACTAAGAACTTGGAACTCGGAACTATATCTTCGATATCGTCGCGATGACATGTTCTGCACCGAAGTTCGGAAGTCCGATGGCGGTCAGGAACTTGCTCATCTTGTGCTCGTTCTGGAAGTACAAGTTTTCAATCTTGAATCCTTCCTTGCGACACAACGTGTAGAAATCCTTGAGCGTGAGCAGACGGATGTTCGGCGTGTTGTACCATTCGTAGGGGAGTTCCTTCGAAATCGGCATACGACCATGCAACATCAGGCTTCCGCGGGCAGACCAGTGTCCAAAATTCGGGAACGTCACGATGACCTGCTTTGCCACGCGCAAAAGCTCGTTCAAAAGCGCCACCGGGTCGCGGATTTCCTGAATCGTGCGGTTGATGATGGCGTAGTCGAAACTTCCGTCCTTGAGGTCGGCGATGCCGCTTTCGTCCAAGTCTCGCTGGATAACCTGTACGTCGTTTTCGAGGCAGTCGAGGATGCCTTTGATGTTCTTTTCGATACCGAATCCCGTGACGTTCTTTTTGCGGATAAGGTATTCGAGCATATCGCCGCTGCCACAGCCGAGGTCGAGCACGTGGCTGCCTTCCTTGACGAGCTTGTTCATGAGCTTGAAGTCGCTCTGGTCATGGAATACCGGTACCGCCTGTGTCCCGTTTTGCGGAATAATCTTCGAATCGAGGAAACGTCCCACGGCCTTGCCGAGTTCACCGACTTCAATCAAGAAACCGTCATGCCCGAACTGTGTGTCGAGTTCGAGGCTGGTCACGATTTTGCCGGTGTTGAGGAGCGCGCTTGTGATGCGGCGGCTCTCGTGCGGCGGGAACAGCCAGTCCGTCGAAAGGTTCACGTTCAGGACTTCTGCCTTGATGTCCTTGAACGCATTTTCGATGCTGCCGTATTCCGTTTCGAGGTCGAACGCGTCGGTCGCGTGGGCGATATGCAAGTAGCTGTTGGCGTCAAAGCGATCGACGAACTTCGTCCCTTGATAACGTAAATAGCTTTCGATGGGCAGGTTCAAGTCGTACGGCGTCGAGTACGTGACCGCGTGGTTCTTGTTTTCCTGGTCTTGGGCGCGCTTGAACTTCTTTTCCATGCCCACGGCAGAGAGGTATGTGATATGCGCGAGCTTGCGTGCGTTCGCAAGTCCGATGTCCGGGCGCGTCATGCCTTCTTCGTAGTAGTCGCCTCCGTGGAAGTTCGGGTCTTGCGTAATCACATCGCGGGCCACGACTTCAAAGCCGAGCGCCTGGCTAGAGAATCGCGGAGAACTTGCGATAACGATGATTCGTTTCACTTGTTCTGGATAATAGATAGCCCATTTCATCGCCTGGAATCCACCCATGGACCCACCGATGACGCCGTAGAATTCCTTGATGCCAAGGCCATCCGCAAGTTCCTTCTGCGCGTGTACCATGTCGCCAATCGTGATGATGGGGAAGGAACTGCCGTAAGGCTTGCCCGTGCGCGGGTTGATTGTTGCCGGGCCCGTGGTGCCCTTGCATCCGCCAAGAATGTTACTGCAAACTACAAAAAAACGGTCAGTGTCAATAGCTTTGCCGGGTCCGATGAGTTCGTCCCACCAGCCGGGCTTCTTGTCATTTTCGGTGTACCAGCCGGCGGCGTGCGCATCGGCGGTCAACGGCGAACAAACCCACACGGCGTTATCGCCGGAGGCATTCAATGTGCCGTAAGTCTCGTAACGTATGGTCAGGGCCGGGAGCGTCTTGCCGCTTTCCAGTAAAAAGCCCTTTTCGCCATAATCCTTGTTGAAATCCTTCGGGATTACGGGACCAAACGATTTATGCAAATATTCACTCATATGCATAAAAAATAGTAAAATGTTTGGTTCTTGGTCGTTAGTCTTTAGTCAATAGTTAAAGGTCTTTCGCTGATTGTGTTGCTGCTATAGGTTTTGTTTATTGTTGCTTATAAATCAATACAAGACTTCACTGGATCCTTCACGGCTTTCGCCGTTCAGGATGACGTGCCACCATTTCCAATGTAAAATCTTTTCATGCGCGAAACAGCATGATTTTCATTATCAGTACTTTTGTAACTTGTTGATTCTCATAAAGTTACAATTCGAATATCGTCCAAAAATTGCAAAAAAACGAAATTTACAATTGAATTTGTTAGATACAAATGAGACGGTTGTGTATGTTTTTTTGAAGTTTTTTTCAAATCAAAATATGTTTTCATTGTTATATTTCACTAAAATCATGAGCCGGACGGGCTCAAAATTTTAACTCAAAGGACAAACATGAAACGTCTCTCTCTTATCGGTATGGCTATTTTGGTCTCCAGCCTCGTCGCTTGCAATCAGGCTTCCGCTGGCGGTTCGTTCAACCAGCAGGCTCGCTTGGACAGCCTCGAAAAGGATTTCAAGCAGGTCAAGGAAGAATTTGAAATCATCAAGTACGCTCTCGACAAGCGCGGCATTTCTCTCGAACAGGCCCGCAAGGAAATGGAAGAGGATAACAAGGTTTGGGACATCCCGGACGAAGACAGCCCGGTATTTGGCAACACCACGAACCCGAAGCTCACGATTGTGGAATTCACCGAATTCCAGTGCCCGTACTGCTCTCGTATCGCTCCGGTGATGCAGGATCTCAACAAGAAGTATCCGGACCAGATCAAGTTCGTCTATAAGCACTTCCCGCTCAGCTTCCATTCCAATGCCCAGGCCGCTGCAGCTTCTTCTATTGCTGCTCAGAAACAGGGCAAGTTCTGGGAATACCGCTACGCTCTCGCACCGCACTCTCGTGAACTTTCCGACTCCGTCTATCTTGCCGTGGCTAAGGAAATCGGTCTCAACGTCGAACAGTTCAAGAAGGACATGGTGCTTGACTCTGCCATGAAGGCTCGCATCGACAAGGACTTCCAGTTGGGCGTCAAGGTTGGCGTACAGGGTACTCCGAACTTCTACATCAACGGCAAGCGTCAGGACCGCTTCAGCCCGGATCTCGTCGAAAAGATGTTGAAGGAAGCCAAGTAAAAATGTTTTCAGGCGTGCACGTTGAAAATCACAGCGTGTACGTTTTTTCTTTTAAAGATTTGTAATTTAAAATCAAAAAACAACAAAAGGATGCACATTATGATTAAGCAATCATTGAAAGTTGCCTCGCTTGCAGTCCTCGGACTCAGCGTTACAGCTGCAATGGCTCAGCCGAAAAGACCGCATCTGGCCGTATATAAGTTCTTCGATGAACAGTATCGTCCGGGCGGATACGACTACTCTTACGGCGGCACAAGCAAGGGTGTCACCATCACCAAGTCTGATGGTTACAAGTCCAAGGCCGCTTTGAACATCAAGTTGGATCCGAAGGAATACTCCGGCGCATCCATCTGCCTTTACAATGAATTCTTCGACTTGAACAAGTACATGCTTGATTCCAAGCTCGAATTCATGATTAGGGGCAAGAACGGTGGCGAAGCCGTGAAGGTCGGTCTCCTTGATGAAGAAGTCTCTGATGGCAAGAAGACGCAGGTTGTCGTTCCGATGAACAAGTACATCGAAGGCGGCGCCGTCACGAAGGACTGGAAGAAGGTTTCCATTCCTCTCGTCGATTTCCCGGACCGTGGCCTCTACTGGGACAACACCCGCAAGTCCGAATTCCCGGCACGTATTGACTGGGACAAGATTGCGGAAGTCCGCTTCTCCATTGACAAGAGCGCTGCAAGCGAATTCGAAATTTGGGTAGATAACATCGAAATCGTGAAGGGCAACAAGAAGGCTCAGCCGAAGAAGAAGATGATCTACTGGGACGAAAATAACGACGTCATCGATGGCCCGAAGAACCCCGAAAAGCTCGACGGCAAGGCCAAGACGCTCGCTACGTTCTATGACAACCAGGTCAAGGGCTTCTCTTACAGCTACGGTGGCCTCACCGCTCAGCGCGAAGCCGAATCTAAGACTCCGGGCAACAAGAACGTGCTCGCCATGTACATCGACAACAACGACTGGTCCGGCGTGACCTACTCTCTCGGCGAAGGCAAGTTCATCGACTTGTCCAAGGTTCGCGACAAGGGTGGTCTCTACTTCTGGATCAAGGGTAAGCTCGGTGGCGAAAAGCTCTATGTCGGTATTCTCGACAACCAGGGCAACGACATCAAGAGCCAGACCAAGGTCGGCCTCAACGACTGGGCCAAGGTCTCCAAGGATTGGCAGCTCGTGAAGATTCCTCTCAAGCGCTTCACCGACAAGGGTAAGGCTTGGGACGCTAACAAGCAGGCCGAAGTCGCCAAGGACATGAAGTGGGACAAGATTCAGGAAATCCGCTTCTCTGTTGGCAAGGGCGAAAACCAGGGCGAACCGGGCAAGCCGGCTCCTGTGACGGTCTTCGTTGACCAGATCACCTTCACGTCCAACATCGACTGGATTGACCCGGATCTCAAGTGGGATTCCTTCAAGTCCACCGCTCCGGATTACGTGATTACGGACTTCGAAAGCAAGTTTGCTAAGGACAAGTGGGAACCTTCTACGGGTCCGAAGTCTCAGCTTAGCTTCAAGATCGAAAACTGCCCGGAATTCAAGGGCAACTGCTTGAACATCCAGCACTACCTCCTCGCCGACTGGGTTGACGTCGTGTTCGACATGAAGAAGACCGGCCGTCCGGCTGCTGACCGCGACTGGACCAAGCACTGGGGCCTCATGTTCGACGTTTACTCCGAAAAGGCTTGGCAGTCCATCACCGTGCAGGTGCAGGATGCTGGCAACGAAATCTTCGTCTCTAACGTCGGTGCTCCGAAGGGCAAGACCACGATTCTCGTGCCGTTCCGTACCTTCGGCAAGTTCCCGTACTATCAACCGCCTGACGCTGTTGAAAACGGTCTCTTCGACCTCAAGGGTGTCACCGCTCTCGACTTCAAGCCGAGTGGTGAAGGTACTGCCGGTGGCTTCAAGATTGATAACGTCCGCTTGACCAACCAGCGTGAAGTCAAGGCTAAGGAACGTCCGCCTGTCATCAAGGTCGTGGTGAAGGGCGAAAAGGATGTCCTCAACCCGAATATCTCTGGTGGCTTGTTCGGTATCAACGCTGCCCTCTGGGATGGCGACATGCTCGACAACAAGAACTTCAAGGTTCAGACTCGCGAATTTGCAAAGCGCATCAACCACGGCATTATCCGTTATCCGGGTGGTCTCCGTGCTGATGACGACCACTGGAAGGAAATCCTCGACAATCACGACTGGATGGTCGATACTGACGAATTCCTCGAATGGTTGAAGAAGACTGGCTCCAACGCTATGTTCACCGTGAACTTCGGTTCCGGCACGGAACAGGAAGCCGCTGCTTGGGTCAAGCACACGAACGTTGACAAGAAGGCCGGCATCCTCTACTGGGAAATCGGTAACGAAATCTACGGTAACTGGCATCCGTACTACGAAAAGTATGGTAAGGATGGCGGTACCATCTATGGTAAGCGCGCTCGCAAGTTCATCGAAGCCATGAAGAAAGTGGATCCGACCATCAAGGTGGCTGTGCTCGGCGTTCTCGAAGGCGACTGGAACGACAAGGTTCTCGCCGAAACGGGTGACATCGCTGACGGTCTCATTGTTCACCACTATCCGCAGCACTTCGGTGAAGAAAACGACTTCGCCCTGCTCTCTGCTCCGCAGGACCTCGTTCCGATCTACAGCCGTCTCCATAAGGTTGTGGACAAGTGGACCAGCCACTTCAAGAAGGACAAGAAGATCGAACTCTGGCTCACCGAATGGAACTCCGTGGACTTCAACCCGGGTCCGCAGACCATCGCTCTTGAAAACGGCCTGTTCGTTGCTGACTATCTTGCTATGCTTGCCACCGAGAACGTGGACAACGCACAGTACTGGGATATCCACAACGACATCACTCCGGAAGGCGGTGACTACGGTTACCTGACCCGTTCTGCAGAAGAATGCATGAACTGCCCGCGTCCGAGCTACTGGGCATTCCAGATGGCTTCTGACGCTCTCCGTGGCAAGCTCATGAAGACGACCATCAAGGGTGACGAAGACGCTCTCTTGACCGCTTACTACACCGTGAACGGCAACAAGAAGCAGCTCCTCCTCGTGAACAAGAGCCCGTACAGCGAATTCGACATCAAGCTTGACATTCCTGACTTCAAGGGCAAGGCCAGCGTTCAGACTCTCGACAAGAGCTCCGAAAAGCTCAAAGAAGGCTGGACAAACGATCCGTCCAAGAAGGCCAAGACTGTCGATATCTCCAAGGGTATCAAGGTCGGCAAGCGCACCCTTACGCTCATTACTTTGCAGTAAGGAGTTGAGTTAAGGCTCGCAAACTAGATTCTCGAAATCTTAAAGGACTCCGCAGCAATGCGGGGTTCTTTTTGTTTAGGGAGTTTCTAAAATTGCTCGACTTGCTTGTGGTCTTGCAATGTTGATTTTATATATATTGAAATTATGCCTAAATACTTGTTCCATTCTGCGTTTTTTTGTTTTTTATTCTTGTCGCATGTCGTGTATGCAATGGAGCGTGTTGCCGAAAATGCGCCTGACAGCGTGTCGCTTAATTCCGTGATGCACTTGTTTGTCCAGAACCCTAACACTCAAGATTCGTTGGTTTTTGTAGAAACATCTCCAAATATGTATATTCCGGATGACATGAATGCTGTTGCTGCAAGTGAAAAAAATGAAGCTTTGATTTATCGTTTGGCGATGGAAAAAGCCTTGGAAGAAGATCGAATCGATGACTTGAAACAGGTTCTTCAGGAGGCTGAAAGTTTTAATCGGAACGCTAAATTTTATCGTGCCTTTTATGGTAATGAACAGCTTATCCTAAGATATTTTATAGGGGATTTTGATTGTTTGAGCAATGTGGATTCGGTATCTCGCATGTTGAAACAGTCTTATCCAGATGAATTACAAGATGAATTGAATCGCAAGTTGTGGAAACATATCGAATCGGGAAAAATAGAAGAATACCTTAAGGGCGTTGATGATGAAAGTAATCGTGCTTTTATTTATATTGTAATGAATAGTTTGTTTAAAAATAAGACGATGACGTCAAAGCTGATTGAAAAATATAGGCCACAGTTGACGGATAAAAAACAGTTGTATTTTCTCGTGACCCGTTTCTGGGAAAAAGAAGAATTCGATGCGAAAAACTATTCCGCTTTTTCTTTAGGCGCAGCCGTCATAAAGTCTTTAGGGGGCTTGGCAGATAAGATTAATTGGAGCCCTGGTATGTATCTGGGAATCGATTTTATTCGAAATGATTTTCTGTATGAATGGTTTATGGATATTAATGGAGTTCAAAATAAAGACCCGGACTCTTTGCAATTTGTGGATATGCGCTGGGATTTTAATTTTGGCTACACGTTTTTAAAGAATGATAATATGTTCCTTTATGGCTATGCAACGGCTGGCTTTGGTATGAATTCATTTTATGTTCGCGGGAAAAATTCTAATGACAAGTCGAATGATGATTTGCCGTTCCAGTTTTATCCGTCTTTTGGGGCCGGCGTGATGATGGACCTGTTCTTTACGGATAGAGGCCGTTTTCACAATGGACTTCGCTTTAGGACCGGATTTAGGAGTCTTTTTTCTGGAGATGTCTTGAAAAAATCTGGTATAAGGTTGTATGCCTCCATTGAATGGACTATGCATGAATATACGAAAAGACCTGTACAATTCGATTTCTAGTTCGAGGGGTGTCGATGATAATCCGGCGTGTATTCCTTTTGCTTTTGATGTTTGCTGCACTGTCTTTTGCTGGTCGATATATCTCATATCGGCAAGTTCCTTTTGATTCTGTTGCAGATAAATTCTCGCAAAAGCAAACTGTGGCTGAAAAATTGGAAACGGCTCCGGTCGCTTATTATGGTAGCCTTATTCAGCGAGAATATTTGCACAAAGAATTTGACGGAATGAACCATCTGGTGTTTGCAAAAAAATTTCCCGAGGTGTATAAGTCTTTTATTGGCTGGTCTGATTATAAGCAGACACGGCAGAATGAACTTTTATCGCAGGCTCCGGAAAAATACCGGCATATGTTTGAAGAACGCTATTCGTCGATGGCCGTGAAGGGATTTTTCTTGATTCATGACGAAATCCGAGTGGACAAGGTCTATGATAAAGCGACTAAGACATGGGTGACTCTTAAACCAGAAGATGCTAAAAAGGAACTTTTTTCATTTGCGTATGTCGGCCCCGATATTGCCCAAGATTCTTCATGGATGATTTCGCAGAGAATGATGAGCCATTTGAACGAACCTGATGACAAGTCTAAACTGGTAAAGAGAATCTTTTTCATGGATGGATATTCGCAAGAGTGCTATACCTTGATGGATACTTCGGTTCTTGAAAGACTGACTTATTATCCGCACCGCTTGAAATATGATGTCAAGCCCACTGCGGCTATGACCATTCGCGAGAAAATGCAGGTTTTAATAAAAAACGGCGATTACAAGGCCGCAGGCTTGCTAGCGGATTCTGCAAATTTGTCGCCCCGTTCAAAGATTATTGCTAAAATTCTAAACCGGGATTATGCCTTTATGGTGAATGGAGATTCGACTGGGCGTTACCTGGATGGTTATAACGGATTCGTTTATGCCGATAGCCTAGATGAAGCTTTAGACGAGGCTATCATAAACGAATATAGCCAAGGCGAGTATTGCCGTTCTGTACGAAAAGAACCTGATGTTGATGGCACTGCGGTTTGTGGTGTGCTGAGAAAAGTGGCGCAAAGGGAATTTCCCGAGCCTGTCGTTGTGCGGGAAGGTGGCTTTAGATTTAATGCGTTCTTTGATTTCGGTCACCCATTCTTGATTGGAAAATTCCCTGATTTTGATCCGATGTTATATTTGGGCCTTGGTTTTAATATTTATGCGGGCGATTGGTTTGGTGGAATAGGCGTTAGCATTCGTACATTGGATGCCAAGTGCGATTCCTGTGGTACCGGCGATTTTGGAGCTCATTTTGAACTTGGCTATTTGTGGCTGAAAACGAAATACGTGGAAAGTGGCGTATGGGGAAATCTAGGGTTCTCGGCGGTGGAAGTTCCGCCTATAAAGGGAAAGCCTGATTCTGAATACCAGCATGAACGATATTTCCGCTATGGGTTTGGAATTTATTTTGATGCGCTTTTCCCGAGCCTTATCGGTAAACCCGTAAAAAGCTTTTGGGAAAAGGGCTTAGGAAACCGCTTTGGGGCGCGCCTAAAGCTTGGAATGCAAAACATGAATATTTCTGAAATTGGGCATGGCAAAGGTCTTTCACCATTTGTATCGCTTGGATTCACATGGCACCTTGTTAAGTTGGCCTATTAACGCAATTAGGGTTTCTCGATTTTTTTTATCTTTCTTTGCATGAAAAACGAAAATGTTGAAGAAAAGATCAAGGGTAATCCCATTGCCCTTTTGCCTGTCGCCGTATTCTTGGTCCTTTATCTGGGACTTGGCATTACGTTTGAATACGTTCTCAAGATTCCGATGGGATTTTACAATATCCCTATCGTGGCTGCGTTCCTGGTGGCAATTTTTGTTGCATGCCTGCAGAACCGCAAGCTGAATTTCGACAAGAAGATGAACATTATGGCGGGGGCGCTTGGCGACCGCAATATCTTCTTGATGATTCTCATCTTTCTTTGTGCGGGCATTTTTGCAGGGATTCTTGGCCGATCGAGCGCCTCTGCTGCAGCGTACTTGCTGCTGGATTTTATCCCCGCTCAGTTCGCTGTAGTGGTGCTGTTCGTGGTTGCCGCGTTCGTTTCTACGGCGATGGGAACGTCTGTGGGGACAATCGCCGTGGTCTCGCCGATTGCGGTCGAGGTGGCTCAGATGGCTGGCTTTGGCGTTCCGTTCTGCGTGGCGACAGTTATTGGCGGTGCCATGTTTGGCGATAACTTGAGCTTCATTTCGGATACGACAATCGCGGCGACATCGACGCAGGGCTGCAAGATGAAGGACAAGTTCCATGTCAACTTTATTATCGCGCTCCCGGCGGCAATCCTTGCGGTCTTGATTATTACGGCTATTTCGTTTGCAACACATGCGAATACCGTTGCTGAAAATTCATATAACTTAATCCAGCTGATTCCTTATGTCCTTGTTTTGGCGCTTGCACTCACGGGCATTAACGTGTTCACGGTGCTGTTGGTGGGTATTGTCGCAGCCTCGGTTATCATGGTCGCTTTTGGTCCGCTTGACATGATTGGGTTGTTACAGAATGTCGGGAACGGAATTTCTGGCATGTACGAAACGATTCTCGTTGCTGTGCTGGTGAGCGCCTTGTGCGGTTTGATTCGCATTCATGGCGGTTTTGCCGCGTTGCTCGATTTTATCCATAAGGTGTTCAAGGGACACCGCAGCGGTCAGGTGGGCGTCGGCCTTTTGGTGAGCGCCTTGGATATTGCTACGGCGAACAATACGGTCGCTATCGTGATGGCAGGACCGATTGCCAAGCAGATGGGGGATGAATACAGAATTTCTCCCAAGAAGACGGCATCGCTTCTGGATATTTTCAGTTGCGTGGTGCAAGGTATTTTGCCTTATGGAGCACAGATGCTCGTGGCTCTTGCTGCGATTTCTGCGGCTTTGCCGGATGCCAATGTGAGTGCGTTCGATTTGATTCCTTATATGTTCTATCCGTTCCTTTTGCTGGTGAGCGTGCTTGTTTTCATTGCCGTTTCGCCCCGTAGAAACAAAGAATAGAATGCCACAATAGCTGGGCGAGGTAATTTTCTTTTTTCTAAATTGTTTTTGCTGATCATGAAACGTCTTGTCGCCATTTTGTTGCTTGTTTCGTCGGCTGTTTTGGCCGAACCGTTTACGCATGACGGGTTGTTTGCAAGTGCTGTGATGGGCGTTGGCTATGCGTCGTTTGAAAATGCAGATAGCAAGGAATCCTTGACGGCAGACGGATTCGGAATGAATCTGCATGGAAAGCTTGGTTATTATGTTGTTTGTGATTTAGCGTTGCATGCGAACATAGGCTATGTGATGTATTCCAACTTCCGCGAAGCGCGGTATGGCGTCCCGACATACGTGGATCACGATTTTTACGTGGTGAGTTCTGTGTTTGTCGGTGCTGGGGCGACGTATTACGTGCCGACTTGGAACAACGTATTTTTAAGCGGTGCGCTAGGCGTGACTGGTTACAGGCTCAACTGCCACAAGTATTCCGGGAACACGGGGCTTAGAGCGTTTAGTTTTAATCTCGGGGTTGGTAAGGACTGGTGGGTAAGCGAACGTCTTGCCTTAGGCGTCTCGGCATCGTTTGATTCCGGCGAGTACTGGTCCGAGGACGATGGTGTATTCCGTTCATCGTCGATTATGCTGAATATGTCAATTTCTTTCCATTAAAAAAAGTGGCCTTGGAACCATGTCCAGGACCACAATGTTTGAGGTGTAATTTTTTTTGCCTTAGAGCCGCAGGCGGTCTTCTGTGAGCCTCAAGCGACTCGTTTCAACGAGTCGTGGAGGGAAGAGCGAGGCGAATACGTCGGTTCTTTTTACAATAGAGCCGAGCGGTCTTATACAGCTTCAGCAGCCTTCTTCAGAGCTTCGGCCTTGTCGGTCTTTTCCCACGTAAAGCGGGCGCCAGTACGGCCGAAGTGACCGAGGGCGGCGGTCTGCACGTAGCCGGGCTTCCTCAGGTCGAGCATCTTTTCGATGCCGGCCGGAGAAAGGTCGAAGTTCTTGGCGACGATTTCTTCGATCTTGCGGTCGTCGATTTTGCCTGTGCCAAAAGTATTCACGAGCACGGAAACCGGCTTGGAGTAACCGATAGCGTAAGCGAGCTGCACTTCGCAACGGTAGGCGAGGCCTGCAGCAACGATGTTCTTGGCAACATAGCGTGCAGCGTATGCAGCACTGCGGTCCACCTTACTCGGGTCCTTACCGCTGAATGCGCCACCACCGTGACGGCCCATGCCGCCATAGGTATCGACGATAATCTTACGGCCAGTGAGGCCGCAGTCGCCGTGCGGGCCACCGACAACGAACTTGCCGGTCGGGTTCACGAGGTAACGGGTATTCTTGTCGAGGAGCTTTGCCGGGATGACCTTCTTGATGAGCTTTTCGACGATTTCCTTCTCGATCTGGGAATGCTTGAGTTCCTTGCCGTTTACCTTTTCGTCGTGCTGGGTAGAGATGACGACGGTATCGACGCGCACGGGCTTGTCGTTTTCGTCATATTCGACAGTGACCTGGGACTTGGCGTCCGGGCGGAGCCACTTGATCTTGCCTTTCTCGCGGAGGTTCTGGATTTCTTCCATGAGCTTGTGGGCGAGGCTAATCGGGAGCGGCATGAGTTCCTTGGTTTCCTTGACGGCGTAACCGAACATCATGCCCTGGTCGCCAGCACCTTGCTTGTCGTCTTCCTTGCCTTCGGCAGCCTTGGCATCAACGCCCTGGGCGATATCCGGAGACTGCTTGTCCATGGCGACGAGAACGGCGCAGCCCTTGTAGTCGAACTGGAGGTCGGGGTTCACGTAGCCGATGTTCTTGATGGTATTGCGTGCAACTTCCTGGAAGTCAACAACCGCCTTGGTGGTGATTTCACCGGAAATGACGACGAGACCGGTATTCACGAGCGTTTCGCAAGCGACACGGCTCTTCGGGTCCTGGGCGAGGCAGGCGTCGAGGATGGAGTCGGAAATCTGGTCGGCGACCTTGTCCGGGTGGCCTTTAGATACAGATTCGGAGGTAAAAAGATAATGTGCCATTTGGGGCTCCTATAGTAATAAATCCTTTAAAATTCTTTCTATGCGTAAATTTAGTTAAATGCATAGATTGTGGCAACGAAAAACCAATCCAATAATGTTTTTTTACGCTCCAAACGGATGCGTAATAGTCTATGACTATTGTTGCCGATTAAATTATCATGAAAAATAATATTGCCAAATCTTCTCTATTAATTATAGAAACGTTCTTATAGCAATCTCTAGTATCTGTTAACTAGTAGCTCAGAACTAGTAACTAATTTACTATAATTCCGTTGAAGACTGGTGAAAACAAGGAGCGATTATGGATTTGCCTTCTTTTTCTGCATGGCTAGATAACTTGCTTAATCCTAAATCTTTTAGTGATTTCTGCGTGGATGGTCTTTGTGTCGAAGCCAACGATAAAGTCACCAGAATCGTGACGGGCGTGAGCTTGCGCGACCAGCTGATTGATGCTGCCGTTGCCGAAAAGGCTGATTGCATTATTGTCCATCATCCGAATGGCTTCTGGAAAGGCGAAAGCCAGCTCCCGGTCGGAAAGTTTGCAGAACGTCTCCGCAAGTTGATGAAAAACGGCATTTCCGTTTTCGGATTCCATTTGCCTCTGGACGGACACCCCGAAGTAGGCAACAATGCCGTTATCGCCAAAAAACTGGGTCTCGATCCGGTTCAGGGTTTTCTTTACGAGGGCGAAGGCGCTGTGGGTGTTATTGCCGAGTGGAACGCTCCTGTAGCGCAGACCGAGTTTCTCGACCGCATGGGTGCGGCATTCCAGTATGGAGTGCAGAATCATTTTTTCCATGGGCCTGCACAAATTAAGCGCGTCGCCATCTGTAGCGGCAGTTGTGGAGTCTCGGGAATCCGCGAGGCGATGGATTTGAATTGCGATGCTTTTATCACCGGGAGCATCAAGGAAGAAGTTCCGATATTCTGCCAGGAGAACGGGGTGAACCTTGTTTCGTGCGGACACCACCGGACAGAGATTTTTGGCGTGAGTGCTTTGGCTGAAAAAATCGAGTCGGAGCTGAATATTCCTGCGAAATTTATAGACCTGGATAATCCTATATAAAGTGTCGGTTATCACATGTTATCTGAAATTTATGGTCTAAAATTCTTATAAATTGGTCTAAAATACGTCTTTTGCGCATTTGTCCTGAAAAGTAATGAAAAAGAAGGATTAAAACCTTTGCATTTTAAAGGGTCTTTTTTTAAATTTCCCTTAAATGAATTTTGTAAAGACATCAATCCATTTTCAAAAGTCATCCCGGATGCTGACCGTCAAGGTTCCTGCATTCTTTTTCCGTGGCGGACTTTTTGTGCGGATTGTGATGATTACCGGATTCGTTCTTTTTTTAGTGCAAATCCTTTCGACTTCGGTTTATGACGGCGTTTTGAAGCATGCTTTTGCGAGCCGCCAGAAGTTGAACAAGGAACTGACGCAAATCCAGAGTACTGTCGATTACATTTCGAACACTTCCAAGGATTTTTTCAAAGCCGAAAAAATGCTGCATGCGAAACTTGGACTTCCGTTGCCGGACGAGGCATCCCGTGATTTGGCGACCGGTGGACATATCGAACCGGAAGTGCAGCTATTGCGCAATACTTCTCCTGTTTTTGAACGTACCGCCAAAATGCACGAAGATGTTTGGCGCATTTATGGAAAAATCCAGAACAACGAAGAATCTTTTGACGCTCTGACCAAGTATATCGACCAGAGCCGTTCTGTTTGGCGCTATATTCCGTCGGTTTCTCCGACTGCCGGCCGTTATGCCTCCGCTTTTGGTCCGCGAATCCATCCGGTGACGGGTGAAATTGGCAAGATGCACCAGGGCATCGATATTGCCAACGACCGCTGGACTCCGGTTTATTCCCCGGCGGATGGCGTCGTAGAAATTTCCCAGCTGAGTTCCTCTTTTGGGAATTTTATCGTCCTGAATCATGGCAACGGACTCAAGACCCGTTACGGGCACTTGCAGATGTCCGCCGTGACTCCGGGCCAATTTGTACATCGTTATCAAATCCTTGGCTATATGGGCAATACTGGACGTTCCGTCGGTCCGCACCTCCATTACGAGGTCTGGCGTAACGGCGTCCCGGTGAACCCTCTTCCTTATATTCTCCCTAACGACTATGAAGTCGATTAATTCTCGCTAGCGTTTTTACGCTTGGAGGGGCGCGCCCGGGAGGGTGTCGTGAAAAATTATGGCTGTTTTGTGCCGGCCTTTGCGTGTATTGGCTTGGCGCTTTTTTCGGTCACGCATTCGTGTCCGATGTTTGTTGAATTCTATCCTGACCCGAAAGACGTTTCGGACAAGGAAGGGGAATACGTCGAAATCTTGATGGACGATTTTCGTGCGGAATCGCTTTTTGTGCGGTTTGAGTCCAAGGAGATTCTTGCGTTCCCGTGGCCCGATGCGGAGCGGCTGGTGCTTGTGCACGATTCGGCACAATGTGCTGCTCGAACTTCTGTGCAAGGCTCGTCGCAGGATTCGCTGCGATATGAACCGCAGAGTCCGTCGCAAAGTGGATTGCAAAGTGGATTGCGCAATCAAGATGCACCGCGGAGAGGCGTTGTTTGCGGCTCTTTAGGGAATACGACGCTCCCGAACTCCAGGGAGTCCGGTTGGAAACTTTGGGCGGGTACGTGCGTGGATTCCGTGACGGTGCCACGTCCGAAATCAGGAAAAGTCATCCATCGCGTGGGAATGACGAACGAATGGACTTTTGCCGAGGCGTCCAGTGCCGTGTCGGAGAACGGCGAACGTGATTCGCTTATGGAAGCGAGAATGTTTGCTGGTGGAGCATCGCTGTTGCGCATGACCGAAGTGCACCATTGCCCCGAAGAACCGATGCCGGAGTGGGTGGAACTCCACAATGCGAGTGCATACGCTTTTCCGCTGGATGCGTTCCGCTTTTGCGACCGTGGTGGCGCTTTGGGCCAGGCAGGAGATTCGATTTTGCCATACCAGACAGTGCTTGTAAGCAAGGATACGGCTTCGCTGAGGGTAGCGCTTGGGATTCCCGACATCAGGTTGATTCAAGTGTCGCTTGGTTTTTTGAATAACGTAGAAGGAATGCTGCGTCTCTGTTTCCGCAACGATGTCGTGGATAGCGTTGTTTGGAAGAAGGGGGAGGTTGCGTGTCCATCGGGCTTCAATCCGCTGACTGGGCGTCGGGAATTTACTCCGGGGTATCAATCGAAAAATGCGAAGGCGGGGCTGTCCTCTGCCACGAATGCAACTGGGTCACAGGTCTTGCTGAATGTTCCGTTTACGTATAAACTTTCATCGCGGGTAGTATCGATGCGGGGCAATCCTCTTCGAGTCCGCGTGGAATCAGAAAACGAGGTGACTGTTGGCTTGCTGGATTCGGCAGGACGCTACGTGTGGAAAGCCGTGGTTCCAGCGATGTCGAATGTGTGGGTGAATGTGCCTGTGCAGGTTCATCTTGGAATTGGTGTTGGCTATGTCACTTTTTCTGCAGGGGAGTACGAGAATGTTGTCGGTATTCTTGTTCGCCCGTAAGTGGCTCGGCTGTTTTGGGGTTTTACCCGTTGTTCTGTTCCTCGGAGTGCCAGGGATGGCTTCGGAAGGTCGCGCTTCGTTCTCGTCGCTTCTTTCGGGCGGGACTTCCCCGAAGGGGCTTGGAGGGTTCCATTCGTCTCCTGCGCGTTTTGCGGAAGGTGCTTATGGCATATCGTTTTACTGGATGGACGATGTTGACGAAATTTCGTGGAACTTGTCGTTCGATTTTGGAAGTGACGCGTATCGCGTAGGGGCTTTTGTCAGTTACCAGTCCATGGATTCCCTGTATCGGAACCTGTATTCGGAGGCCTCTTTTGCGAAGACGTGGGCGAGGTTTGCTGTCGGCATGGGCTACGGAATCGACATGGAATGGGTTCCCGGCGATGTTTTTTGGACGAGGCATCGGTTTAAATGGGGCGTGAATTATCTATGGCGGCAGGTTTCGGTATCGGGAATGTTGAGCGGGTTCTTGGATGAGGGCGTTTCTCCCGTTGTCGGTATTCATTGGATTTCTGACGAGTCGATTTCAGCGTTTGTCGAAAGTGATTTTGACTACCTGCATGTGGGCGCCGTTTTCCGGTGGAAATACTTCGATATGACGACATGTTACCGTTTCCCGGATTTTGCCGTGGCTGTCCAACTGTCGGTTCGGTGGGGACGATTTGGTGCCTCGTATGAGCGCGGATTCCATCACAATACTTTAGGATGGAATGGCGTTCATGTATCGCGATGGATTAGATGAAGGAGAAAAAATAAACTAAATTTGCATGTATGAAAAGAGTCGTCCTTCTACTGCTTGTTCTGTCTATTTTTTCTGTCGCCAAACCGGTGAAGCATACATCGCAGAAAAAGCAAACGAAGGTCGAGACCGTAGAGTCTGTTTCATCAGAAGATGCGGCGGAATCGGCGAGTGCGGCCGAATCGTCCGTGAATACCGGGGCCTCGGAAACGGGTAGTTCCGCAGGGGAAGAATCCCTCGTCGATTCGACTTTTACGTTGTACATACACCCGATGAATTTTATCGCCCCTTACTCGCACTTTTGGGGCGGTTTTTATGTTCCGAACGGGCTTACCGACTATCCGTCGTTGAACTTGACGCTCGAATGGAAGCTTTTTGAAAAATCGTCCTTGGTCACGATGCCGCATTATGTGCGGGTCGATCGCTCTAGTGACGGTTACAAGATTTACGATATCGGTTTGCAGGAAAGCTATCGCTGGTATGGCGTTGGCGGCAGGTGGCGGTATCTTGAGGCTGGGCTGCTCTTAAGTCATTTGCATGTCAAGTCGGATAATGACGGACGATTTGACGGCTGGCTGTACGGCTTTATGCTCAATGGTGGCGTCAAGAAAATCTTGAATGGTGGCGAAGGTTTTTTGGGCCGTTTTGCCCTTTCGGTGGATGTCGGGATTGGTTATATGTGGACTAGCGACTTTGAAGCGGAACGCGACAGGGCTTATTTCAAGATGGACAAGGGCTTTGTCATTGACGTGAACGCCGCGTTCGGATTCCAGATTTAATTAATTTATTTACAAAAAGTGACAAGCGATTAGGAATGTCACCCCGGCATTCAACACTGTCACCCCGTGCTCCGTCACGGGGCCAGTTTTTTTACGGAACAACCGATGCCGGCACTGAGGTCGGCATGACAGCAATAAAAAAACGAAAAGACCTCTCTTTCGAGAGGTCTTTGTCGCGGGATAGACGAGGCTTGAACTCGCAACCTCCGGCGTGACAGGCCGGTGCTCTAACCAAAATTGAGCTACCACCCCAAATCGTTTCCGATTTTCGGTAGTGGGCGATAACGGATTCGAACCGCTGACATTCTGCTTGTAAGGCAGACGCTCTGAACCAGCTGAGCTAATCGTCCGAATTGTTACTTATCTTTCTTCTTGTCGCTGTAGAGGATTCCGAGAGGGATGACTACAACGTACGCAATCGTCAAGATAATCGGTGCAACCGAGAGACTTACCGGATTATCTGCCGGACCTGTGGCTAGGCAGAGGAAACCGATAACGAGTAGCAAAATGCCAACACCAATAAGAATAAGATTCTTTTTATTTAACATTTTCTACAACCTCAGGTTAACGAGCCAAATATACAAATATTCGTGTCTCTGTCAACTGAAAAGCAGCGTTTTTTTGCAAAAAAAGTGAAAATTTTTAGGGCGGGGAAGAAACCCTTGGGAGTCAACTTTTCACGCAACACAACTGATCCCGGCACAGTGGCCGGGATGACAAGGAGCGGCTGATTCCGGAACCCTGCCTTTTTTACTGTCACCCCGTGCTCCGTCACGGGGCCAGTTTTTTTACAGAACAACTGATCCCGGCACAGTGGCCGGGATGACAAGGAGCGGCTGATTCCGGAACCCTGCCTTTTTTTACTGTCACCCTGTGCTCCGTCACGGGGCCAGTTTTTTTACAGAACAACTGATCCCGTCCCCATACGCGGATCACGACCACATAAGAGCTAAAGCTCTAAGTGGTCAAAGAGAACAAGTCCGGGATGACAAAAACGTCAGAACAACTGATCCCGGCACAGTGGCCGGGATGACAGCAATAAAAAAACGAAAAGACCTCTCTTTCGAGAGGTCTTTGTCGCGGGATAGACGAGGCTTGAACTCGCAACCTCCGGCGTGACAGGCCGGTGCTCTAACCAAAATTGAGCTACCACCCCAGTGGTTTTGTTGTAGGGTCTTTCAACCGAACGACCCAAATATAAAAAGAATTAATTCGTGTGTCAAGGGATAAAGGCTGTTTTCCTTATTTTTTTTTGAATAAAAAGGAGATGCCTGCTCGGAGGCAGGCATGACAGCGTTATTCTTTTAAAAAAAGGAACCCACCGGCGTAGCCGGTGGTTCTTCATATGCGGGCCCTGCCCT
>CAMKTL010000016.1:0-70939 GCA_946415675.1 uncultured Fibrobacter sp. | reverse complement strand
TCGCCTTAAGCCACACCTACAACGAACAGCAGTGGGCATGGTTCAAGGCAGGTTCCGCCCTCAACCTGATCCGCGCGAACAACAAGTAAGCGCCCCGGCGACTCTCGATTAACAAAAGCGCAGACTCACCGAGCCTGCGTTTTTTATTCCCCTCACATAACATTTTTCAAAGTTGCCACGTTTCAAGAAATAATTAAATTTATCTTGATTCTCACGGAGCGACGCTCAAATTCTAGGAAAATGAACATGGCAAACAATCGTGAAAACTGGGGTTCCAAACTCGGAGTCATTCTCGCTGTCGCAGGTTCGGCAGTCGGGCTCGGCAACTTCCTCCGATTCCCCGTGCAAGCGGCTACAAATGGCGGCGGCGCATTCATCATCCCCTACCTCATTGCATTTGTGTTCCTAGGAATTCCACTCGCATGGATTGAATGGACCCTCGGGCGCTACGCCGGTTACCACAACTACGGCACCTCCCCAAGCACCTACCATGTGATATTCCATAAGAAAAAGTGGGCTAAGTACTTGGGCTCGCTGGGGCTCCTCCCGCCGATTTTCATCATTTTCTACTATGGATTCATCCAGTCGTGGATTTTGGCGTTCGCGTTCTATTCGGCGACGGGCACGTTGATGGACGTTGTCGCGCAAGGGCCCGAAAAGATGAAGGAATTTTTTGGCAACTACATCATGCTGAAAACTTGCGTCAGCGGAATCCCCGTGGCGATTATATTCTTTTTGATTACGTTTGCGGCGAACATGGTCGTGCTTTCGTTCGGCGTGCGCAAGGGCATTGAACGTGCGAACAAAATTTGCATGCCGATTCTCCTGATTTTGGGACTCGTGCTGGTGGTGCGCGTGCTCACGCTCCCGGGCATCGGCAAAGGTCTCGCGTTCATGTGGAACCCGGACCTCTCCGAACTTGCAAGCCCCAAGGTATGGATGGCGGCGGCAGGCCAGGTGTTCTTTACGATGAGCCTTGGCATGGCCATCATCTTCTGCTACGCAAGCTACCTCAAACCCAAAGAAGACCTCGTGCTTTCTTCGCTCACGGCAAGTGCTACGAACGGATTTGCCGAAGTGATTATTGGTGGTACGGTTGTAATCCCGATGGCAGTGCTTATCGCGGGCGCGAACATCGAGGAATGCGCGAAGCTCGGCACGTTCGGTCTTGGATTCCAGACAATGCCATACGTTTTCGGAACGCTCCCGCTCGGAGGCCTTCTCCAGACAGTTTGGTTCGCCATGCTGTTCTTCGCGGGCATCACGAGCGCGATTTCCATCATCCAGCCGCTCATCAGTTTCTGCGAAGACGACCTCAAGTTTACACGCAAAAAGTCCGTCACGACGGTCAGCACAATTACGTTTATCGGTAGCCTTACCGCTATTTTCGGCCTCGCCGCCGGTACAGTCGATGAACTCGACTTCTGGGGCGGTACGTACCTCATCGTGTTCGTAGGCATGATACAAGCAATCCTCTTCAGCTTTGTACTCGGGCGCCGCAAGGCAAAGGAAGCGCAAGCCAATGGCGATCTCCCTGCCGAAGTGGAATTTGAACCGGGCGAAAACGAAGCCTTCGCGACAATGAACGACGGTTCGCTCCTCAAGCTCCCCCGCTTCTTGCGCCCCATCATCATGTATGTTTGCCCGATTTACCTGATAGTGCTTCTGATTTCGTTCACGGCAACGGACGGTCTCCCGTTCATCACGCTCAGCAATGTCGATCCGAACGCTACCGTTAAATTCCTCGGACACACCTTCCCGCAAGTCGGATTCACGTGGGCATTCCGCGGATTTTTGTTCGTACTGTTCGTGCTCCTGAACGTCGCCATCGCCTACGCCTGGCGCAAGGGCGGCCCGGCAGAAAAAGGCCGCAGCAAGGACATCAAGAAAATGGAAGTCGGAAATTCTGACAACGCAGAGGAGGCATAACTATGGACGCTGAATTTACAACTGGCGGGCTCGTATTCATGATTTGCGCCTGGGGCGCCATCACGGGACTCTGCGCATTCTGCTTCTACAAAGTATTCAAGAAGTAGGTGTTTACTAGTTACTAGTTAATAGTTAATAGATAGTAGTTAATAGATAAATGCTTCTAGAACTAAAATACTAGGTAATAACAATTTGTAAAAAATTTGCGCACACTAAGTCGGGCTTTAGTCGGCCCGGCTCTGTAATTTTCAATCCATCAAGCATCGAACGGACACATATGATCCAAAACTTGTTGTTCCCGAACGTGCCGATGTTGAAGTAAAAGTAACATAATACATGTAATTTTCATCTCTATCATCAACCGTTGCAAAAGCAGCAGCCTCTTCAAAAAGTTCTATACCAGAAGAACCACTCATACCAGCAAAAACGACATCAAAGCCAGATTTGCCCGTACCGCCAACAGATTCGGCTAACAAATCCTGAACAGATGCGTTGTTTAACAAGACTTACCATTCATCAAGACTTGGTACAAGAGTTTTTAGTTTCATTATAGGATCCTTTATTTATTTTTTTTATACAGGTGTAATATAATCAAGGAATTTCAATAAAATATCGTTCATCTGGAAAATCTTTTTCATACACGTCTCTTTTGTCCCAATACCACGCTGTGTAATGGTAAAGAGTGTCGTTTGAGTCTTTAAAAACAAAAGGTTGCATTTTATTCCAATCAACATTAAAATATTTTCTCTCTATATATCGTTCTTTATCAGTTCCAAAATATACCTGAGTAAGCAAGACAGAACGGTAATAGGCATCCATATCTATCTTCTTTTTTGCTAGCAATACTTTATTTCCATTCTTTTTATTTTTCAAGTATATTTCAAAATCAACCATACCCCTTAAAGTACTCGTACAGCCCCAAATATCCCCTCCCTTAAAAAACACATTGCAATAACCTTGAGCGTACCACTTCAATTTTCCATTGGGGTTCCACTTAAAATTCCAATCTCTATAATCAGCATCGATCTCGGCCAATTTGCCATCAATAAAATACTCTAATTCATAATTATCAAGATATTCTCTTTGGCCATCAAGATTTCCACTAATTGATAACCGTTCAGCATTATCAAAAAAAAAGCATGAGGAAAAAAGCAACGATACGGCTATCAACAATAAATTTTTCATCAAAAGCATCCTAATATCCCCAATAGTTTCTATATGCCCATGGAACAAAGTTATTAGGCGCAGCAGCACGGTATGAAGGAACCACAAGATGAGCAGCCCCAACACACATATGAGGCCAATACCCCATTTTTCGAGCTTTCATTTCGTTCACAGTCATGCCATTAGCCCTTAACAATCTCTACAACAATATATATAAATTTCATGCTCGTAAACTATAGAACAAACTTTACTAGGCGTAAACTTTTGTGATAACTAACGCCAATGCAATCGGGAAATCGGATTATGCTATTCAACAATTTCCAGTCCATATAACAAGTCTCGAATTTTTAAATCGGCTTAAAGGCGCACTATCATCTTTATTCACATGAAATTCAATCATCAAGGTTCTATCAAACGCTCAAATTGTATCAGAGGTACATCCAAGCAAAAGAATCAAAATCCACTTCATCCAATGTAATATTTTGTGGCATCGTGGAGAACAGGAACACCTTTGACGGCATGTTATTTTTGCCGTTCTTATAGACAAGCTTATTGTGCAGGTCGTACCAAATGTTCCCAGCAGATAACCGCGACGTAAAATCACACAAAACCGTTAAATCGTGGTTCCAAACACGGTCAACCGAGGCAAAGACTTTGCTATATTTACCCCAACATTTTGATAACTTTTTATTTCGAAAGGACAATTTCAAGTCTTTAGAGACGCGTTCGCTAAAGGCAAATTGAATGTTACAAACTTTATGAAACGCACATTACACTCTGGCGAGATTCCCTATTACATCGCGGTATTTTTTAGTTCTTTTACACAGTTGGGCTTGTTCATCCATTTTCAACGCTGGATAACATTCAATTCCGAAGGAACTCGATTCTTTTGGTTGAGCCTACTCCTTCAGTTCGCCATGTTCTCGCCAAGCATCATCATGATGCATGTCGCAAGCTACTTTGCCGGACGCTACCCCAAGAGCAAGGTCATGGGTTGGACCTCTATCGGCATGGCAATCTCGGTCTTGTTGATAGCGTTCTTCTTTGGCGATAGACTCGACTTTGGCGCATTTGCACTTTTGTTCCTTTATGGTATATTCCTGTCCATTTTCAATCCCGCCCAAATCGGCCTCATGAAAGAAATTACGGACGGGAGCAATCTTATTAAAATCAACGCGATGCACTTGATTTTGATGGCGCTGAGCATAACTATAATTTCAGCGCTCACCTTCGACTACAGTCCCAACGACAATTCGAGCATCAGCTACACTCTTCTCCCCTTCATTCTTTCGGGAGTCGCGCTTATCCCGGCAATTTCGTCGTTCTGCATCCGCATCAGCAAGCAGAACAAGTTCCTGAAGCTCCGCTCCCCCATACGCAATTTTTCTTCCACCTGGTCGAACCCGATGCTCAGGCTTTCGATGCTTGGCATTGCAGCGTTCTGGGGAGTCACGCAGTTCATCATCATGATTTCGCAGAACATGACGGGAACGCAGAGCACGACGCTTTTCCAGTGGACGTTCATCTTTACGGGTATCGCCTACATCATCGGCGCCATCAGTGCAGCAAAATCCTCCAAGAACTTTGTCGAGACTGGCATTATCCCCATCGCAGCCATTGCAACATCCATCACGATGGTCGTGACGCCGTTCATCAACAACCAATACATTCTCGCTTGTCTCTATGCGTTCATCGCATTCTGGGCGGGTTCCGCGTTCGTCATTCTCCGCACGGTCATCCAGAACGTCACGCGTCCTGACACTTCGGGCCGCATCCACGCCGTGTCGTTCATGATCCAGATGGCATTCTTGTTCGTGCTTCTCGGTTTCCAGGTCATCCTCTTCCTCATGACAGAGTTGAGTCTCCACAAGCAGATGTTCTTCCTCGCCGTGATTCTCGCACTCACGTTCGTGTTCACGCTCAAGCGCACCCCGATGACGCTCCTGCGCGCCGGGCTCCGCTTCGCTTTCGCATTTGTATTCCGCTACAAGATCAAAGTGATCGGTTTCCAGAATATTCCTGAATCCGGTCCGCTTCTTTTGGTGGGACCTCACTTCAGCTTTATCGACTGGGCTGTACTCCAGATGGCGTCCCCCCGCCCGCTCCTCATCGCGAGTAACAGGAACACCTTTGCGGACTGGTACCTGCGCTGGTTCTCGCACGGCAAATCGCTCATCAACATCAACCGTCGCGACCCTGAAGCCGCCATGGTAAAAATTCGCGAAGCACTCCTCAAGGGCGAAGTCGTCGTGATTTTCCCCGAAGGCGAAGTTTCGAAGACCCCGTTTGTTTCCAAGTTCTCGCTGGACTACTCCAAGGCTATCGAAGGCACCGAAGCGCAAATCGTGCCGTTCTACATACAAGGTCTCTGGGGCAGCCGCTATAGCCACGCTTCGGAAAGCGTAAACCGCCCGCAGTATTTCAACCGCGTCATCAGCGTCGGATTTGGCAAGGCGATGCCCGCCACCACCCCCGAAGACGTCATCCGCAAGGACCTGCAAATTTTAGGGACCGACATCTGGAACATCGCGATGGACCACTCCGCAAGCATCGTCCCGCTTTGGTACCGTGCAATGCGCAAGCGCCGTTCTCGCCCGATTTTGATTGACCCGGCCGGCCGCCACGTGAATGGTTACGAAATGATTCGCCTCTGCCACCACTTCGGCAAAAAAATAAAGTCGCTCACCAGAAACGACCAGAATGTAGGCTTCATGCTCCCCACGAGCCGCGACGCCGCTCTCGGCATTATGTCAATTCTCGGTTGCGGAAAGACGACGGTCAACTTGAACTACACCTCGCCTGTCGATACGCTCATCGGCTGCATCGACAAGGCCGAACTTTCTACAATCGTCACATCCCGTGCCTTCTTCGACAAGCTCTGCGGCAAGAACCCTGACTTCAAGCAGCTCGCTGAAAAATGCCAGATGATCTACATTGACGAAGAAGAACAGAAAATCAGCACATTCTGCAGACTCCTCGATGCGTTCATCGTCTTTGCGTTCCCCAAAAAGCTTTTGAGAGACCTCTGGTTTACGACGGCCAAGTTAAGCGACGATGCCGTCATCTTGTTCAGCTCCGGCTCCGAAGGGCACCCCAAGGGTGTAGAACTCACGCACAAGAACGTGATTGCAAACGCTCAGCAAGGCGACCATATCATCAGGCTTCGCCGCACCGACGTGATGACCGACATTCTGCCGCTATTCCATTCGTTCGGTTTCACGATGACGTTCATGATGCCGCTCTTGGATGGCGTTCCGATAGTGCTCTGCCCGGACCCGACCGACATCAAGACGCTTGCCCGCGTATGCGCCGAATACAAGGCAAGCATCCTCATGGGTACGCCGACGTTCCTCCGCGCCATCGCCATCAACCGCTGGGTCCACCCGATGTGCCTCGACTCCCTGCGTTACGTCATTGCCGGTGCCGAAAAGCTCCGCCCCGAAATGCGTGAAACATTCAAGCTCAAGTTCGGCAAGGATATTTACGAAGGCTACGGCTGCACGGAACTCACGCCGCTGGCAACGCTCAACGCCCCGAACGTTTTGCTGGACGACTTCTTGACGATGGAAAAATGCTGTGATCCATCGAGTATCGGTATGATTGTACCTGGTTCAACAGGCGCTATAATCAACCCCGAGACAAACGAATTCTTGGCCCCGGGCGAAGAAGGCATGCTCGTCGTGACAGGCCCGCAAGTCATGAAGGGGTACCTCAGGGACGAAACAAAGACCGATGCTGTCGTTATCGAAATCGACGGTCGCCGTTGGTACAAGACCGGCGACAAGTGCACCATCACCGAAGACGGATTTATCAAGATTCTCGGTCGCTACAGCCGCTTCGCGAAGCTCGGCGGCGAAATGATTTCGCTCACCGCAGTGGAACTCCGCATTGCCGAAACGGGCATCATGGGCGAACACGAATTCGCCATTACCGCAGTTCCCGATTCCGTCAAGGGCGAACGCATCGTGCTTCTTGTTAAAGGCGACGGCAACTGCGATCCCGAAGAAATTTCGAGGAGTCTGCGCAAGTCGGGCATTCCGCCGCTCATGCAGCCAGGTTCCGTGTTCTGCGTCGATGCCATCCCGAAGCTCGGGAGCGGCAAGTGGGACTTCAACGGAATGAAAAAACTCGCCACAGAGCTGGTGGAAAAGAAGTAAACGCGGCTGCCGGCTGCGCCGCAGTTAGCGGTTGACGTCATCCTGAGCGACCCCAGGAGCGCAAAGCGCGATAGGGGCAGCGAAGGATCCAGTTACAATTCGAGATGCCCGCCAAGTATCTGAATCACGCCCGCGTTAATGTCATGCCCGCCACGTGCGGGCATTTCCTTTATATAAACGCTACTTATAGTCTTAGAATATACCCATTGGCAAAAATGCGCACGCAGTTTAATTAGCTTGCCATAAACGCCCCAAACGAACCACAATTATTGTATATTAAAGGCGCAAAACAAGGAGATTATATGAGTCAAATTGTCTCTAAATTCCAAGAACTGGGGCTAACGCTCCCCAACTGCCCAGCACCACTCGCCGCATACGTTCCTGCAACGCGCAGCGGCGACACGATTTACGTTTCAGGGCAACTCCCCTCCGTCAACGGCGATTTTTCCGCTTACACGGGAACTGTTCCTACGGAGCTTTCTGCCGAAAAGGCTAAAGAAGCCGCGCAGATTTGCCTTTTGAACAACATTGCTGCAGCACTAACGCAGTTGAAAGCCGGCGAAACACTCCGCCTTGTGCAGATGCAGGGTTTTGTCCAGTCCGCAAACGACTTCCACGAACAGCCTGCGGTGCTGAACGGCGCCAGCGAACTTGCAGTGCAGATTCTCGGAGAAAACGGGAAGCACGCCCGTACCGCCGTCGGCGTATCGGCGCTCCCCAAAAACGCAGGCGTCGAAATCAGCTGCACGTTCCAGGCGATTAAAGAATAATTAAAGCACTAATGTGCGGATCCATTCGCGCATGTGGAATACGGAATAGCCCGAAGTTAGCGACTTCTGGGCTATTTTTGCACCCCATTCCGTCGCCATTTTCGCAGGATTCAACGGGAACCCGACACGACCCAAATCCAGACGGTCTGCATCAAAGCAAGTATCTACAGTTACAATTCCCGTACGCGGTTGAATTGTGTGGAGGCGGCAAGCATCATGGAGCCAACCAAAACGTTCATCATCGAGTTCGAATCGTTTTTCTTCGCGGCAGAGTTTTGCAAATTCAGCACCACGCGCCCCATGCTCACGGTCGTACGCATCGTCAAAACGGCGGCAGTCATGGAAAATGGCAAACAAACGCACCACGTCAATGTCGGCTCCCGTCTTTTGGGCAAGCAGCATTCCGTTGTATTCCACCTGATGCCAATGCTCAATGCCATGAACCTCGGACTCGTAGAGCCGATTCTCAAAAGCAAAGTTCATTAAAGCCGCGAAATCAATCATAATTTAGTAGGAAGATAGAAGTAGGCAGTAGGAAGTTTTTGGCGATGTCATGCCCGTCACCGAACGGGCATCTCCTTCTTTTGAAAGGAGAAAAGGCGATTCCCTCCCCATACGCGGATCATGACTACTAAGCAGCATAGCTGCAAGTAGTCAAAGAGATCAAGTCGGGAATGACATGCATTTTTACACTTCTGTTTACTAACCACTGCTTACTAACCACTTCTTTACTTTCCGTAATTTTCCTTCAGGTCCATTAATCTTTGCAGCGCTTGCATCGGAGTCATTTCCTCGGGCTTGAGCCTGCGAATTTCATCCTTGAGCAAGAGCGTGTTTTCGTCCGGCGGGGCAAACAAGTCCATCTGCGGCTGCGCCTTGATTTTCTTGTTTTGCGCCTCGTCGCTCGGGTCAATCTTCTGCTTTTCCAAGCGTAACAAAATCTTGCGAGCTCGGCGCACGACATTCGCCGGCAACCCCGCCATTTCAGCAACGTGAATGCCATAGCTCGAATCGCAAGCGCCTTCGAAAATCTTGTGGAGGAATATGAGCTTGTCGCCCTTTTCCTGCACGCCAACTTGGAAGTTCCCGGCATGCTCCAGCGAATCCACAAGCCCCGTCAATTCGTGATAGTGCGTTGCAAACAGCGTAAGCGCCATGCGGGCAGGCTCTCCGTGGAGCGTCTCGACAATCGCCCATGCAATCGAAAGGCCGTCAAACGTACTCGTACCGCGACCGATTTCGTCAAGCAGCACAAGGCTATGCGGCGTCGCATTGCGCAAGATATTCGCCGTTTCAATCATCTCGACCATGAACGTGCTGAGGCCACGACTCAAGCGGTCGCTCGCTCCCACACGCGTAAAGATGCGGTCCACCACGCCAATGCGGGCACTTTCGGCAGGCACAAAGCAACCAATCTGCGCCATGAGCACAATGAGCCCCGTCTGGCGCAAATACGTCGATTTACCGGCCATGTTCGGGCCCGTAATGAGCATCAGTCGCGTTCCGTCCGGCGAAAGCGTCACATCATTCGGGATAAAGTCCAAATCGGGGTTCACCGCAACAATCACCGGATGGAAGCCTCCGCGAATCTCGATTCCAGTTCCTTCAAAGACTTCGGGGCAAACGTAATTGTACTTGCGGGCCGCACGGGCAAAACTGTACAAACTATCGACGCGAGCAATCGCATCGGCGATGCCCTGGAGTTCGGCACGCCAGCTGTTCACGCGTTCGCGAATCTCGCAGAAAATCTTGTATTCCAGCGCATGGATGTTGACTTCGGCATTGCTGATGACGGATTCGCATTCCTTCATCTCCGGCGTGATATAGCGTTCGCCGTTCACCGTCGTCTGCTTGCGAATGTATTCATCGGGAATCGGCTGCGTAGCTTTCGCCATCTGCGCCTTCGTGATTTCGATGTAGTAACCGAATACGCGATTATAGCCCACTTTCAGAGTCGGAATGCCGAGGCGTTCGCGCTCACGACCTTCCAACGAAGCAATCCATTCACGGCGTTCCTTGATGTCTTCGTTCATCGCATCAAGTTCAACACTTGCACCCGGGCGAATCATTCCGCCTTCGCGCACCGTCATCGGCAAATCATCGTTGAAGTACTTGAGCAAGTCTTCGCCACGGCCCTTTGCCGCATTCAGCGTTTCGCGGAGGCCTTCAAAAAGCGGCGCATGCAAGCCTTCCAAGACGTCAGCAACCTTCGATGCCTGCGAAAGGGAGCGCCCCATTCCCGCAAGGTCACGCGCATTCGCACGACCGCTACCGACACGGCCCATCAAACGTTCCATATCGAGAATCGACGTGAGCGATTCCTTGAGTTCATCCAACGCGACCGGATTTTGAACAAGTTCGCCCACAGCTTCTTCGCGTTCGCGGATGCGTTCTACAGCAATCAACGGGTGACTCACCCAGTCCTTGAGCGTACGCCCACCCATCGCCGTCACCGTAAAATCGAGCACCGAGCAAAGCGTACTGGAGTAATCGTCAGCATTCAGCGGACGCACGAGTTCCAAGTTGCGCAGCGTACTCGGGTCAAGCGTCATGTAATCGTCCAGATTCAAAATTTCGAGCGTCGTAAAGTGCGACAGTTCGGACTTTTTCTGGTTGATCAAATACTGCAACAAAGCTCCCGTCACGGACGTTTCAAAAATACGCCCTTCCAAGCCAAGGCCATCAAGCGCTTCGACCTTGAAGTGGTTAAACAACACGTCCTTCGCCTGGTCTTCTGCAAACAAAATCGCAGGGAGTTCCGTCACCAAGACGTTTTCCGCCTTGATCAAGTCCATGATGACCGTCGGAATCGTCGTTCCTTCGGGAACCACAATTTCTTTAGGCATGCGGCGGCTGAACTCGCATTCAAAAGACTGCACACTACTGCGGCAAGCAGCCAAATAACCCGTCGTCACATCCGCAATCGCAAACGCAGCCACATCGCCTTTGCCGCCTTTGCCGTCGTCACTAGTCGCAGGCACATACGCAAAAAGGTAATTGGCCTCTTTCGCATCGAGATTCGCCTCGTTCATCGCCGTGCCAGCGCTGATAATTTCCACGATGTCGCGCTTGACAATACCCTTCGCGAGTTTCGGGTCTTCGACCTGTTCGCAAATAGCAATGCGGTAGCCAGCCGCCACCATCTTTGGCACATAACGTTCAGCAGCGTGGTGCGGGAACCCACACAAAGGCGTGGCCCCGGCGGCGCCGTTATTGCGGCTCGTGAGCGTTAAACCTAAAATTTTCGAGGCGATTACAGCGTCATCTTCAAAAAGTTCAAAGAAGTCGCCCATGCGGAAAAACAAAATGCAGCCAGGATTCTCTTTCTTGATTTCGTAATATTGCTGCATTAACGGAGTGACAGCCATCAAGCATCTCCCATCGACAATTCAATTTGATCAGCGGTTTCTTCAAGCGGAGCTGGTTCTTCTGGGGCGTTTTCTGGCTTGGCGTATTGCGGCACAAGTGCGCCTGCTTCCAAAAGCTCGCTAAATTCGCGCAAGCGTGGCAAATCCTCTGGAATACGATTGATACCAAAGTATTTCATAAACTCTTGCGTCGTCACATACGTATAGGGGTTTCCCACCGTCTCAGCTCGTGCACCCAAAGTGATGAATCCCTTGTCGAGCAAATTACGAAGCGGGCCGTCAGCAGACGAAACGCCACGAACCTGTTCAATCGCCGCCTTTGTAATCGGTTGTTGGTAAGCAATCACAGCAAGCGTTTCAAGAGCAGCCTGCGAGAGTCGCCTTGCATTCGCTTCCGGGAAAAGCTTACGAACCCACGGGTAATACTTTGCACGTGTTCTAAAGCGGTAACCGCCCGCCTGTTCCACAATTTCAAACGGGGACTGAATCTTGTTCAAAGAATCGTTCGCTGTGATAAGCGCATCGGCCACAGAACGTGCATCCAAAAAATCGCCGAGAATTTCGCGAAGCTTTTTGAGCGTCACGATATCCGGGGATGCAAAGACAAGCGCCTGTATAATGCGAGCCAAGTCCTCCCGGCTTTCAACTTTCGGGAGTTCCGCCGATTCTTCGGCCAGTTCTTCGACATTCTGATCTTCAGCCATACGTTTGATCCTTTTGTCTAAAGCGGTCTAAAGTCACCTAGTTAGAACACAACCAAGTCATTCTTGTGAATAAGTTCATCGGGAACGTTCTTGCCCAGAATTTCGTGCACCTGGGCAGTCTTCTTGCGCAGTACAAGTTTGAGCGTTTCGCTATCAAAGCCAGCAACGCCGCGTGCCACCGGATTTTTCTTTTCGTCAAAGACCTCAATCAAGTCGCCCTTGTCGAAATGTTTCTGCACAGCGACAACGCCCACCGGCAACAAGCTCGAATGCTTTTCACGCAAAGCCTTCACGCCGCCTTCATCCACAACAACGCTTCCACGCGGCGTCGTGACAAAGCTCAGCCAACGTTGACGACTATTAAGCTTTTTCTTGGAACCGGCAAACAAAGTACCATTTGCATTTTCAAAGAACACCTGATGCGGGAGCACCTTCATGCCATTCGCAAGGAATGCATTCGCACCGCTCTTCGTCACATTGCGGATTGCTTCAAGTTTGCTTCTCATGCCACCCGTGCTCACCGCAGAACCCGCTTCGCCCGGCTTTCCGGCAAGTGCCAAAATGGCAGGCGTGATTTCAGGAACAAAGTTCAACAAGCGGGCATTCGGATTCTTCTTCGGGTTGTCATCGAACAAACCGTCTTCGTCCGTAAAGATGAGGAGCAAGTCCGCATCCAAGAACAGCGCCACATCGCTCGAAAGTTTGTCGTTATCGCCCACCTTGATTTCTGCCACAGCCAAGGAGTCGTTCTCGTTGATAATCGGAACAATCTTACGTGCAAGCATCGCCTTGATCGTGTTCTGCAAATTTTTGTAACGCGCGCGGTCCCGGAAGTCTTCTGCGGACAAAAGAATCTGACCGACGGAGAGTTCAACCCAGCGGAACATTTCTCGATACGCATACATGAGGTCAATCTGGCCAACGGCGGCACAAGCCTGTTTCTCGGCCAAGACGGTCGGTTTCTGCTTGTAGCCAAGTTCAGCCATGCCTGTTCCCACAGCACCACTCGTAACAATGACGACTTCCTTACCAGCATCCATCAAGCGTGCGACGGAATCCGCAAGTTTTTGAATGTAACGTGTACGGACTCCACCACGTTCGGAATCCACAAGAATGCGAGATCCAATCTTCACCACCACGCGACGGGCTTCATCAAGAATGTTTTTACGTAATTCACTCATTTTTAGTCGTTAGTTATTAGTCAATAGTTATTAGTTAGTAATTTTCTTTGATGTCATGCCCGCCGGAGCCTGTGCTGAGCAAAGCCGAAGTAAGCGGGCACCACCTTTTTTCGAAAGAGAAAATGGAGATTCCCGATCAAGTCGGGAATGACATTTTTTTCATCCCTGTTTACTAACCACTGCATACTTACCCCTTAGCCTCACTTGCACACCACCAAGCGGATTGCATCGAGGCGGAGTTGCGGATTCGAGACAACCTTCTTGCGTTCTTGAACGTTCTTGCGGAGTTGCTTGAGCGCTTCACTCGTTCCGGCCTTGCCACGCATCGAAAGCAAGTGGTTCATACGCTGGTATTCCTGTTCCGAACGGGCTTCCACGGCATTCGCGGCCTCTTCAGCATACTTCTTTGCCTGTTCAGAAACAATCAAGCGCGCCTTCGCAAGGCCATCCTTGGCAAAGTAACGTAGCGTCATATCGACAGCCGCGTTGCCCTGCGGAACACCGACATCCTTGAGCGCCGCATTCGAAAGTGCATCGAAATGCCCGGACATATTTTCGCCTTTCGCATTCACAAGCACCTTGAAATACTTCGGCCCGGCGATATCGGCACAGCCCCATTCTTCGGAAATAGGCAGTTCCACGGCAAAGTTGTACTGCATCATGAGCCCGCGCAAACCGGAGTTCGGCCATATCGCGCACGACACCGAGCCACGACCCATGCCAGTTTCGTAATCGAACACGCCCTGCGAAAGCGGATGATCCAAGCTGATAAATTCAATATCGTCGTGCGTCATCGCCACATCGCGATCAAATGTCACCGTCATGCAAGTGCCGCCATTCGTGCGACAGTCGCCATCAGAACCTTCACCGCCATCGCCGCACAAATCGGTCTGGCTATTCACTCGTCCACCGCCAGAGCTGTAGATTCCCGTTCCAAGTTCAGGCATTCCAGGCACAGAACCCACTTCGACCTGCGGGCCCATCGTAATGAGGAAGCAACCCGGCACAGAGCTTTTCTCGACATCGAGCCCGCGGTTCATCAAAGAATCGAACACGAGATTCTTAAGTTCCGGTTCTGCGTCGAGTTCGCGGATTTCGTCCGTAATTTCCTTTGCCTTTTCCGGATTGCGGGAGTTGAATTCCAGCAAGCGGTCACGACCGTTTTCAATATTTTTGCGCATTTGTTCGCAATCTTTCTTGACTTGCGGAATTATATTCTTCGCAAAATTTTCGAGACTCACCTTCGGAGTCGCCAGCGCTTCAATCAACGCTTCCGTATATTTGAGGAAGAGTTCGCCACCGCTCATGAGCGGAGCACCAAACGAGTTCAAGCCATCGTTATACCAGCGGAACATCACTTCCTGGCCAGAGCCCTTCACGTACGGCACATGGATGACGATATCCTTGTCCTGACCAATGCGGTCCAAGCGGCCAATACGTTGTTCCACAAGAGCCGCATCCAGCGGAAGATCAAACAAAATTAAATGATGCGAGAACTGGAAGTTACGGCCTTCGGAACCAATTTCAGAAGCAATCAGTAAATTCGCTCCATCGGGCTTGCTAAAGTTCGCTGCCGCCTTGTCTCGCGCCATAATGCTCATGTCTTCGTGGAACATCACGAACGCACCTTCACCCAAGAACTCGAGAAGCAAAGTTTCAAGAGCCAGCACCACCTGGATGGATTCGCAAATCAACAAGACTTTTTCGTTCTTGTATTCCTTGAGGAAACTCTTGAGCCACACAAAGCGTTCATCCATCGCCCAAGCGTCAGAGAATCTAGTACAAAGGAGACCATTTTCCTGAATGTCGGTCGATGCTTCCAAGTCGCGGTCGGCAGCCACCTCCACCATCTCGCGATAAGCAGGATTCGGTTCGAGCGGGATTTCGTCAAGCACGCGCTTCGGGAATCCGCCCACGCCCTTACGCGTATTGCGGAACACAACAGAACCCGTACCCATGCCATCGACAATGCGGCGCATCCATTCACCCGCCGTCATCGATTTCGAGTTTTCCTGTTCCAACCACGGACGAATCTTCGAGTTCTTCGGGACGCATTCGTACAAGTCGTCCCAGCTCATGTGGTGGTTCGGATCTGTCGGAAGCTTGTTCAAATCCCTCACAAGTTTGAGGTAAGTTTCCTGGTCCTTGATAAATTCATTGTAATCCGAGAAGCGCACAGGATCGAGCATCTTGAGTCGGTTGAACTGCGATTCCGGATGGAGCTGGAGCGGTGTACCCGTCAAGAGCAGCACGCCCTTCGAACGAGAAATCACCCTGTTCGCAAGCATGTACTCGTGGCTCGTGAAACCATCCTCGCACACCAGATGGTGGGCTTCGTCAATGATGGTCATGTCCCAGTTCGTCTTGAGCAAATCTTCAATCAACGCAGGTTGCGCCATCAAAAAATCAATAGACACGATGATGTCGTTGCTCTGCATGAACGGGTTGGGCTTCGTTTCGTCTTTCGCGACACCGACAAAAAGCCCGCGGATGTATCCTTCATCGACAAGCGTAAAGAGTTGATTGAAGCGGCGCTTCATTTCAATCATCCACTGGTGTTTGAGCGTCTCCGGTACAATCACGAGCGTACGCTGGATACGGCCACGCGCCTTGAGCGCATGCCAAATCATGCCGGCTTCAATCGTCTTGCCGAGACCCACTTCGTCCGAAAGCATCAGCCTCGGGAGCGTCGAACTAGAGCAGGCACGGTAGCAAAGATAATACTGGTGCGGAATCATGTTCACACGCGGACCGATCATGCCACGGACAGGTGACGACATCCACTTGTAATACATTTCCATCGCATCTTCATGACGCAAAAAATCGCGGGACGAGCAAACATCGTCATCGGCCAAGGCCTTGAACAGCACAGCCGGTCGAGCGGTAGAAATCTTCGAGCTCAGCTCGGATTCCTTCATTTCTTTGCCGTTACGCGCCACATAGATTTTCAAGCCAGATTCTTCGCGAACAGAATCGACGACAAACGAAACACCTTTTTCGCTTTTGACAGATTCCCCCACTTGCAACACAAAACGTTCAATCGGAGCTTCTTCAGTCCTGTAAATACGAGCTTGACCAATAGAGGGGAACAAAATTTTAACAGTACGGCCCTGAACTTCAGATACTATACCAAGCCCCAGGGTAGGTTCGGCTTGGCTAACGTAGCGCTGACCAATTTTAAACATCATCATATCACGTAAATTTACATTTTTTTCGAAAATTCGGCTTATAGACTTTTTACTAAATTATTCCACAACATGAAATGGTTTTATATAGACACCTCCATCACCGATGGAGATAGGCGTCAAGGGCCTTTTTCCCTTGAAGAAATTAAGGATTTTGTACGAGAGGGCAAAATCACGGACGAAACACTCGTCTGGCATAGCGGTGAGTCCGATTGGAAAGCCTGGAAAGACTTCCCCGAAGCAAGCGAACCACCCGAACAAACCGAAGAAGAAATTCTCAAACAGACAATCGAAACATTACTGCAAGGCAGATTGCAACGTAAACGTTTCGCTGGATTTTTTGTACGTGCAAACGCGTTTATCATAGATAACTTAATTCTAGCCTTTTTCGGGGTTCTTTGCCTTTACATATTAAGTGCAGCCGGCATGGTTGACTTGAACGCCGTCACGGAAATTGCAAACCAGTACGTCGAGAATCCGACATCGACCGAACTCGTTTCAAAGGCGCTGGACATTCCCGGAGTGTCCACCTTCTTTACGATTTTCAGCATCGTTCAGGCGATTTACTTTATCGTATTTCACGCCATTTGGGCTGCAACACCCGGTAAAAGGCTCATGCACATCCATGTGGAAACCGCAGACGGCAAGCGCATTTCTTGGGCATTCTCGATTTTCCGCTTTATCGCAAGCATTATAACGCAAGCCACAATTTATTTTTGGGGTCTAGGCTACTTGATAGTCCTCGTCGATTCGCAAAAAAGAGCTTTGCACGATTTTATCGCAAGAACCCGCGTCGTTCATGACGATGTAGAACAAACAGAAAAGAAAGAGGTTTAATTTATATGGATCAATTTATCGTTCCGCAAGTCAAAGCACCAGTCAATGGTGATGTCGAAATTTCCGGCGCAAAGAACGCGGTTCTTGCCGTCATGGCAGCGGCACTCCTCGCCGATGGCGTTTCTGAAATCACGAATGTTCCGCATTTGAAAGACATGAAGACCATGTCCGATGTGCTCCGCGTTATCGGTTGCCACATCAACGGCGGAAGCCACGCCCTGAGAATCGACACGCGCGGTGTCGATCATCTGGAAGCCCCGTATGAACTCGTCAAGACCATGCGCGCCAGTTTTTATGTATTAGGACCGCTCGTTGCCCGTTTCGGACGCTGCCGCGTTTCACTCCCCGGCGGATGCGCCTGGGGTCCGCGCCCCGTTGACCTGCATCTCAAGGGCCTCGAAGCGCTCGGTGCAAAAATCAACGTCACGCACGGCTATGTAGAAGCCACCTGCGAAGGTCGTCTCCCTGGCGGCAATTTCAACTTCCCGATTTCCAGCGTCGGCGCGACCGTCAACGTGCTCATGGCGGCAACCCTCGCCAAAGGCGTAAGCGTCCTGCAGAATGCAGCCCTCGAACCCGAAATCGATAACCTCATCGACTTCCTCACAAGCATGGGCGCAAAAATCCAGGGCCGCGGCACGCGAACCCTCACCGTCCAAGGCGTAGAATCGCTCCGCCCGGGCACAGGCATTACAATCCCGGACCGCATCGAAGCCGGCACGTTCCTCTGCGCCGCCGCCATCACACGCGGTCGCGTCAAAGTCACGCGCATCATCCCGGAACACATAGCCTCCACGCTCGATGCCTTCCGCGAAATCGGCTGCAAGGTGAACGTCGGTGCCGACTGGGCCGAAGTCGATGCACGCCAGCAGGAGCTCAAGCCCATCAGTCTCGCCACCCTCCCCTTCCCGGGGTTCCCGACGGACATGCAGGCTCCATTCATGGCAACGCTTCTTTCCGTTCCCGGCAACAGCCTCGTGCAAGATACCGTCTATAACGACCGCTTCAAGCATGTCGCAGAACTCGAACGCTTGGGTGCATCCATCCAGCTGAACGGCAACACGGCGACCATCAAGGGAGGCCTTCCGCTCGAAGGTGCCGACATCATGGGTTCCGACCTCCGCGCCAGCGCAGCGCTCGTACTCGCAGGCCTCATCGCCGAAGGCGAAACGACCATCAGCCGCATTTACCACCTCGACCGCGGTTACGAAGATTTCGAAGCCAAGATGGCAAAGATTGGAGCCACAGTCAAGCGCTTCAACCCCGACGCCCGCGACGCCGAATAAGTTAACGTCGAACAAGTTAACGCAGGCCCGCACACAAAAAAAGCGCTGTTTCAAAAACACCGCTTTTGCTAAAGTCTAATTGGTAATGCTTAGAAAAGAGCCCCAGCCGCTTGGCTGGGGTTTGTTAATTCATTCGCTTAGTCGCCCGTTCTGTAGTTCGGGGCTTCCTTCGTAATCGTCACGTCATGCGGATGAGATTCACGGAGGCCTGCGCCCGTAATACGAACAAACGTTGCCTTCTTGTAGAGTTCGTCGAGGTTTGCAGCACCGGCATAACCCATAGCAGAATGGATACCGCCAATCAACTGATAAACAGTGTCGCGGAGCGGTCCCTTGTAGGGCACGCGGCCTTCGATGCCTTCCGGAACGAACTTGCGCGGTTCCTGAACGCCACCCTGGAAGTAACGGTCAGCAGAGCCAGCCTGCATGGCACCGAGAGAACCCATGCCACGATAGCTCTTGTAACTACGACCATCAGCAAGAATCACTTCGCCCGGAGCTTCTTCGGTACCGGCAAAGAGCGAGCCCACCATCACAGCGTGACCGCCGGCAGCAAGAGCCTTCACGATATCGCCCGAGAATTTGAGACCACCGTCGGCAATGATCTTCACGCCGACCTTGCGGGCCATCTTGCCGCATTCAACGACTGCGGAGAACTGCGGGTAACCGACACCGGCAACGATACGCGTAGTGCAGATGGAACCCGGACCGATACCGACCTTCACGATGTTCGCACCGCACTTGGCAAGTTCCACCACCGCTTCCGGCGTGCAGACGTTGCCTGCGCAAATCGTGAGCTTCGGATATTTCTTGCGGACGGTCTTCACCATGTTGCGCACACCGATGTGGTGGCCGTGAGCCGTATCGATAATCAACAGGTCAACGCCGGCTTCCACGAGGGCGGCGACGCGTTCAAGAGTATTGGCAGACGTGCTAACAGCGGCACCCACGAGCAACTGGCCATTCTTGTCAAGGCTAGCGTTCGGGTTGTTTTCGCGCTTCAAAATGTCAGTCATCGTGATGAGGCCCTTCAGGGCACCGGAGGCATCCACAAGCGGGAGCTTCTCGATACGCTTTTCGGCGAGGATTTCCTTCGCCTTCGCGAGGCTCACCTTCGGGCTAGCCGTCACCGGGTTCTTCGTCATGATGGTGCTAATCTTCACGTTCATGTCGCTCACAGTACGGAGGTCGCGGCTCGTGAGCATGCCCACAAGCTTGCCCTTCGAAAGAATCGGGAAACCGCTCACCTTGTTGCGGGCGCGGAGTTCAAAAGCAGCAGAGACCGGCTGGTCGGCATCGAGCGTCACCGGGTTTGTAACGATGCCGGACTGCCACCGCTTGACCTTGCGGACTTCTTCGGCCTGTTCTTCGACGCTCATGTTCTTGTGGATGATGCCGAGGCCACCCTGCAAAGCGAGCGAAATAGCCAAGGGAGCCGTCGTCACGGTATCCATGGCGGCACTGATGATAGGAATGTTCAGCTTGATATTTGGAGCGAGCTGTGTGCTCACGTCGGTCTGGGCCGGCAAGACAGAAGATTCAGCGGGAACAAGGAGGACGTCGTCAAACGTCAAAGCTTCTGGCAAAAGTTTCATAAAGTACCTCTTTTGCGCATAGAATATAGTAAAATTAGTTACTAGTTTCTAGTTAATAGTTACTAGAAATATGTAAAAAAATTCCCTATACGGTGAACGGGAGCCTCGCCTTTAGGGTTTCTTCACACAGCGGACTGCCGCCTGACGATCCTTTTCTAATGCTGAAAACGTAAGATTAAACCTCAAGGATTCATCATAGCTCCTCGGATGGTGCCAAACATTCGCCGTTACAGCAAGACTATCGTTTTTCTCCGTCGAACTCCACCAAGTATTAGACTCCCCCACATGAACCAACTTCAACTGAGAACCGTTAGCCGTCACCCCGGCAAGTTGTTTCGACAAATCATTCCATTCCTTTTCCGTCGGAAGTCTCCAACCTTCGGGGCATTGTTCAGCATCATTCCACACAAACATCGTGTCTCGCAAGTTGTCAATCATCCAATAAAGACCGGCCGCCTTGCGGTACGCATAACGTTTACCGCTAACTTTATCTTCAAGCGAATCCGTAAAGATTTCCCACTTTTTAGATTTGCAGACATAGCCGAACAAATCGGTATCTTCAAGCGAATTCACTTTTTCACTTGTACACAACCCGACCTTCCTTTCGACATCCAAAGCACTACGCCATTTTCCAAAATCGCACACAATCAAAGAAGAGTCCACGCCTCCCGGCGTCATAAAGTAGTCCGTGCCATCGCATTTAATACCATAAGTATTCGACTCTAAGGCCGAAGACGATAACCAGCGGATACCTGTACGAGTTCTATCGTCGTTTTTGCAAGTAAAATATTTGCCAAATGAAGTTTTCGCGACCTTACCCAAATTACTATTGTCGCATTTATCAAGACCATATTCGGCAAGCCAAAAGCCGTCAATCACACTTTCAAAATCCGGAAGGATTCCACCCGCTAAATCACTCAAATCAAAGCCAGTCGTATAGATACTTCTCCATTTCGTCATTGTGTTACGGATTGCATCAAGATTCGCGGGGATAATCACATCGCCCGACAAAATTGACATATTCAAGTTGTAAGCAGCATCAGCAATCTTTTTTCTCGTAGAATCGCTATCCCATTTTCCGTCCTTTGCAAAATCTTCCGCAAAATCCTTGACAAACGATTCAAAAAAGTTTCCGCGAAAAGGCGAGAAAATAGCCGTAAGCCCCATCAAGACTTTATCTTCATCGCGATTTTCTATATCACGGATCCCGTAAACGCTCCATTTTTCAGGATCATCAAAATTTACATCATTGCCTTTTTCGTCTTTAATAGCGACATGGAAAGCGTCTAGGAGTTCATTCCGGGCCTGTTTCTTGGCATCCGCAAAAGAGAGTTTCTTGTTTTTGACAAGTTCACGAACGCGTTCATATTCCAATGTTGTAAAAAGGTTCACATTCACAGAATCATGCACATTCAAGTCCGTCAGAGCATACAAAGTAAGTTCTTTTTCGGAAAGTCGCCCAGATTTCGCTTCGAGATATTTTCCTGTTACAGAAACCCGTGCTATATTCGATTTTAACGATTCCGCCTTGACAGAATATCCGCCAAAACCGCCCTCCACCATTCCCATAAAAACTTGCTCCGTAGATTCCAAAGTGGATTCATCCAATGCGGTCAACTTTACAACGGAACTGTCCGCATAAGGGCCATTTTGAGCCAGGCCATAAACCGTCATGGACTCGCCGATTTTCCCATAACCACTTTTCGAATCCTTGCTACTGCTAGAAACACTACTGCTAGAATTGCCGTTAGATTCCGCAGCACTCGACAAGCTACTGGAACTTATTTCGCTTTGCGTATTCGGCCCAACGGCGTTACTGTTGTTATCGTCAGCACATGACATCAGTAAAACCGGAACCAAGAAAAAAATGCCCAAGTATCTAAGCACAGCATCCACGCAACAAGTCGATTTCATATTATTCGCCCCTTAACACTAGTTACCAATATATAATTTCAGAGACAAAAAAGAACCCCGAAAAGCTCATCGCAAGTCGAGGTCATGACGATTTTGTTGCATACGTTGCATATAGCGGGGCCCCGCCCGCATGACGTACTTTGGGCGGTAAGCCGAAACTATTTCCCGTTATAGCGCTCCATACACTTTTCAATGCCGAGTTTAAAATAGCATTCCACTAATGCCGGAACCTTCGCGATGGCTTCGTCGAATTTCGGGCGGTCTTCAGGCGAAAACTTCGCCAAGACCCAGTTGCTAAGGTCGAATTTCGGGGGGCACTTGCCCACGCCAAAGCGGATACGCGGGAACTTGTCGCCTACATGTTCAATAATGTTGCGAAGCCCGTTCTGACCGCCGTGGCTACCGTTTGCACGGCAACGGATACGCCCCACATCCAAATTAATATCATCGCTAAACACGAGCAAATGATCGACCTTGACTTTATACCAAGTCATCAACGCCTGCACCGCCTCACCCGAGAGGTTCATGTAAGTTTGCGGCTTGACAAGTAAGCATTCCTCACCCGCAATGTTCACCTTCATGGTGAGCGCCTTGTGCTCGCTTTTCCAGTCCTTGCTAGAATCGGCAAGCTTTTCGACCGCCATAAAACCGGCATTGTGGTGCGTATTCGAATATTGCGTACCGGGATTTCCGAGACCAACGATAAGATACATAATAAAATCTCTACATCAAAAAAATTCCCGTTTCCTTCAACTGTCACTCAGGACAGGCTCTAGCGGGAATATCATTTGCAATTACTTCGCCCACAGAACCTGTGGCCAATCAGAGCCTTCTTCGCCAAGCATAAAGAGCGGTTTTAGGCTCTTGTCCACTACAATCGTGCGCGGGAGGGTGATTTCTTCGCCTTCCTTTACAAGCCCAAAGCCTTCAGTGAGGCGTTTAAACGGATCGCTTATGACCTTAAACTTGGAAGCGTCCATTTTCTTAACCCAGTTCTTGACAAGTTCTTCGTCGCGTTCGCCGATGTTCACGAGCACAATCGACACCTTGTTCTTCTGAAGTTCTTCGACATTCTCGACAAGACGCTTGACACCCGCCCTACAAGGGATGCACCATGTCGCAAAATAGACAAGCGCCGTACGTTCGTTGTTCATTGCCACCTTCGCCAAGTGCGAACGCGTGAACGGCAGCGGATTTTCAGCCACCTCACGAACCGCAAACCACGGAAGAGAATCGGAAATCGACTTCGGCAACTCCATCTTGTGCGATTTTTCCGCAACAGATGCTTGCGGAGTTCCGGCCAAGCAAAACTCCGACGACAAAAGCAACACCGCGACAAAAATCAAAAAGCGAATCATTCCAGTCTCCACTTATCCAGTTCGACGGCCCATTCATTGAACCAGTCGCCCCTGGAAATATTCTCATTCAAGCGTTCCTTGGCTTCGTTCACATCGTAGCGACCGCTCCCCTTAACCTTCGCGCGAACACTAAAGTAGGATTCGCCATCGCAGTTCGAACCATCCAGGTTCAAAGTCGTCGTACATGCAATGCCAAGACTCCCTTCGGAGCAAGACTCGGGCGAGACATCCAACTTCAGCAAAAGCCCATTGTTCGAGCAATCCGCAACACGCACGGGGTACTTCGCAGAAATCCGTTCAAACACGGCCCTGCGCTGCGGCATGACAGACATATCGGAATCGTCCACCTTGTAATAGAAAGCATACTGCGAACGGAATTCGTTATACTTCGACTGTTCGGATTCAAATTCCGCTTTCACCTTATTTTCGAACTTGATATTAAGACCTTCGAGAATGGTTCCTATCGAAAGCGTGCGCGAATACATTTCACTGGCCGCCTTGAAAGCGTTATTCCGGATTACAGGATGCTTTTGTTCTTCAAAAATCTTAAGCGCAAGCTTTATCGAGTCCTGCAAAAGGGCCGATTCCCTAATGAACGGTTTTGCGGCATCGGACTTTGTCATGCATGCGACCACGCCATACTTACCGCCCTGCGCCAACGTGGCTATGGACCTTGCATCCTGAGCATTCTGCAACTGCGTAATCACTTGCGTATTCGATTCGAACGACGACTGGAGAGTTTCGTTCCCGGCCGCATCGACATTGGATTTCCGCGTTTCTTCAGTCTTTGCGATGACAACGGATTGAATTTTCGCAGCAATATCTTTTTGCGCAATCGTCACTGCGGAACTGGCATTGTCGGCGATTCCCTGGCCACGCAAGTCATCTGCATTCGGGCACGCATGGGCCTGTAGCATTTCCGATAGAGATACAGACGATTCCACAACGGTCTGCAACTGTTGCGACCGGTTCTCAGACGAGGCCTGTACGTTCTTCCCTTCAAGTTCGCCATACGCCTTTGACGAATTCGCACGGATTTCGTCAGCATTGGCATTTCGCTTAGCGGCAGAATCGGTACCGGCACAACCTAAAAGAGAAACAAGGCAACCACAATATAAAAGCTTAAATGTATTCATGGTCCAAATATAGCTTTATTGCCGAACATACTCGACAAACGTTATTGTCCCGCATCAAGTTCGCTATACGCCTTCTGAGCCCTGGCACGGACATCATCGGCATTACTATCCTTTTGTTTGACAGGTTCGGAACTTGCACACCCCAATAGGGCGATAAAATAAAGGCAAGATAAAAGTTTGATGATATTCATAATCTGAATATAGTTTTTTTTGGAGGAGATAAACCACAAATAACTCTATAAAAAAGACCCGTCCCACAGTAAAAGGGACAGGTCTCAAATTCGCATTTCAGCTTGGAGCCAAAATTACTTGGCTTCGGCAGCCGGAGCAGCAGCGGCAGCAGCCGGAGCAGCAGCAGCGTCAGCAGCAGCATCCTTCTTCTTGGCCTTAGAAGAAATCGAGAAGATAACGGTACGCGGGCCAGAAGCGAGCGTAACGTTTTCCGGGAGCTTGAAGTCCTTGGCATAGAAGGTCACGTTGGTTTCGAAGTTGGAGATATCCAATTCGAGAACAGCCGGGATGCAAGCAGGCTTGGCTGCGAGCATGAGGTAACGAGCTTCCTGAGCGAACACGCCACCCTGGGTCTTAACACCAATCGGGAGGCCGGAAAGCTTGACCGGAACACGAACCTTGACGAAATCGTCTTCGGCGATCTTGATGAAGTCAACGTGTGTGATCTTCTGGGTGATAGCGTCCTTCTGGACACTATAGACGAGAGCCGGATTGCCAGCCTTGCCGTCAATTTCGAGGTCAAGAAGCGTATAACGCTTGCCCGGAGCAAGAACCTTGCGAAGGTCGATTTCGCTTACGCTGAGGTTCTGAGCTTCGATACCCTTACCATAATAGACGGCCGGAATCTGACCAGCCTTACGCAAACGGGCGTTAGCGCGGTTTGCACCTAGCACTCTCGAGGTAACTTTGAGCGTTGTGAGTTCCATTGTATATCTCCATTAGATAAAAAAATTCATTGGGGTAGCAGGATTCGAACCTACGAATAACGGAATCAAAATCCGTTGTCTTACCACTTGACGATACCCCAATGGTGCGACAAAGATAGTAAAAAAGAGGTGATTTTCAAAGATAAACGTGCAAAAAATGCAAAAAAAGTTGGAATTAGGAGTTAGGTATTAGGTTTTAGGGGTTAGTGGTTAGTGGTTAGTAAACAGTAGGAAGTTAAAAATGTCATCCCGAACTAGTTCCGGGATCTTCTTACGCGGATCTCTTTGCCGATACATTTTTTTACTTTGGCCCAAAGCCCAAAGCACCGCAGGTGCGACCCCATACCCCATAGCCCATAGCCCAAATCTCTCGTCTGTAGCCGCGCAGCGGCGTTCTCTCGTCTTTCGTCTAACTTCACCTGTGCCAGAACTTGGTGACGGCCTGGTAGCGAGAAATCGGCTTCAGGGCGACAGCAGCCTTTTCGGCAAGCTCCCGAGTCTCGAAAATTCCGAAAACAGAGGCCCCCGAACCGGACATCAGGGCGACCTTAGCCCCCAGTTCAAGGAATTTCTGTTTCATCTCGGCAACGAGCGGGTGTGTCGGGAACACGGAAATTTCGAACGCGTTGAAGCAAGTTTCGGGATTGAGAACTAATTCAAACAAATCTTCATGGTGCGGCGTTTCTGTGGCAGGTTCCCCACACAAGCAAACCTGTACCTGAGAATCCCATGCGGCCTTGTACCGCTCCCAGCGGTCGGGCCCTGATTTCGGGACGCCCGCGTAAGCATCTTTCGTCGGCACGGAATCGAGCGGAGTCGCAATGAGGAGCGTTTCATCGTCAGGGAGTTCAAACGGTTCCTTGAACGTCAAGCGTTCGCCAATGCCTTCAGCAAAAGCGGTCCCCCCACGCACGAGGAACGGCACGTCCGCACCAAGGCGAGTCCCGATAGATTCCAGCGTTTCGAACGGGAAGTTCAGGTTCCACAAGCGGTTGAGCAATCGGAGCGTCGCCGCGGCATCGGCACTGCCACCACCAAGCCCCGCCCCCAGCGGCATCACCTTCGTCAAATGGATATCGGCACCGAGAGCGCAATTTGCATATTCCTTGAGGGCCTTCGCCGCCTTGAACACAAGATCCGATTCCAGCGGGTAATTCTGCGGTTCATTATACGTCAAATGGATTTCGCCATCTTCGCGAAGAGTCGCTTCGACGGTATCGCCCGCATCAACAGTCTGGAAAACGGTTCCCAAATCGTGGTAACCGTCTTCGCGCTTACGGATAACATCAAGAAACAAATTAATTTTAGCTGGAGCGTATTCTTGCATAGCAGTAAACAGTAGTTAGTGATTAGTGGTTAGTAAACATGAGCGATTTCATAGCCCAAAGCGAGTGTAACGAGCGAGCCCATACCTAACTCATCCAAATCTCCCGGAGCGTTCAAGTTGCATCAGTTGGTCCATGTCAACAAGCATGGCTCGCGGCTTGGAGTTGCCCTTGCTCGGGCCGCACACGCCAAGGCCGTAAAGCTGATCGACAATCTTCCCTGCTCGGCTGTAGCCCACGCTAAAGTGACGCTGCACCGCCGATGTCGAAAGCCCGTTCACGCTTATCGCCCACTGCGCCACTTCGAACAAAAGCTTGTCCAGTTTTTCGTTTTTCATCGAAGCGCCGCCTTCGTCGTCGCCATCTTCGCCGCCCGAGACATCAAACGATTCCACCTGCGGGTAGAACACATTCTGGTCGCTGCACGCATCGGCCAAACGTTCGGCTTCTTCGTCACTCAAGAACGCACCATGCACGCGCACCGGGTCGGGGTCGTTCACGGCCTTGTAAAGCATGTCGCCACGGCCAAGGAGTTTTTCGGCACCGGCATGGTCCATCACCGTGCGGGCGTCAATCTGCGATGCGACCTTGAAGCTGATACGCGTTGGCAAGTTCGCCTTGATGATACCCGTAATGACCTTCACGGAAGGGCGCTGCGTGGCAAGCACCAGGTGGATGCCTACGGCACGCGCCTTAGCCGCCAAGCGGGCCACCGACTTTTCGATTTCCTTGCCGGCAACCATCATGAGGTCCGCCATTTCGTCGATAATCACGACGATAAACGCCATGCGGTGGCCACGGTCTTCTTCGGGAACGTCTTCAGGGAGTTCACCCGCTTCGAACTTCGCATTAAAGCCACCGATATTACGCACTTTCGCAGACGCCAAGACTTCCGTACGACGGTCCATCTCGTAGCAAAGCCACTGGAGAGCCTGGATGGCAATTTCGGGCTTGGTAATCACCGGCGCCAAAAGATGCGGGATATTTTCGTACATCTTGAGTTCCACCGCCTTCGGATCGACAAGAATCATGCGGAGTTCATCCGGAGTCTTGCTCAAAAGCATACTCGCCATGAGAGCGTTAATGCAGACAGACTTACCGGAACCCGTCTGACCGGCAATCAGCAAATGCGGAGCCTTCGCCAAGTCCATCGTAAACGATTCGCCCGTAATGTCCTTGCCGAGCGCCACGATAATCTTGTCAGGAGCGGGTTTGAATTTCTCACTCATGAACACATCACGGCAATAAACCGTCTGGAACTTGCGATTCGGGATTTCAACGCCTACCGCCGCCTTGCCAGGAATCGGCGCTAGAATGCGTACAGACGAAACCCTCAACGGAAGAGCCAAGTCTTCTTGCAATGCAGAAAAACGGCTCACCTTCATACCCGGGCCCGGCTCCACTTCAAAGCGCGTAATCATCGGGCCCGTTTCGCAACCGACCACGCGGCCCTTCACCTTGAAGTTCTCGAGTTTTTCTTCGAGCATCTTGCCGATGGCGTTCAGTTCCTCTTCGGTGTAATCAGCCGTTTGCGCTTCGTGCGTATCGAGAATCTTTGCAATTTCAGGAATCTTGTATTCATCGTAAGATGCTGTCGGGTCCGGTTGCGGTATCATCGCCGACGACACATTATGGGAGCCACCTCTGCGCGGAGTCGGAACTGGATCATCCAACACAGGATCCTCGCCCACTTCGTCCGCAGTCACGACAACCGGAGCAAAAGTCTCGTCGTCTTCAACAGCAGGATCTCCAGGAAAATCTTCCACGTAAGCGCCATCGCCGCCCAACAAATCTTCGGCATGAATCGCCGCGCGATCCTCGACTGAATCCGAAAGCGTCGCATCGCGAACCACCTTAGAATTCTTCGTCGATTTCGCAGGAGCGACCATCGTCGCTGCATCTTTTCCGACAACAGTTCTCTCCGCAGTACGGCGCGGTTTTTCAATGTCATTAGCCGGCTCCACAGAATCAGCACCGGCAGCACGGCGAACATCGCCCCTCACCTGCATTCGACCATTACGGCCCTTTTCCCAGTCAATCAAGTCGCGGGCACGGCGAAGAGCGGCGATACGTTCCTTGACTTCCACAATTTCGAGCGCATTCATGCGATGTTCGTTCAATCGCAATTCCTCTTCCAAACGACGAATTTCCGGATCTTCCGTAAATGTCGCGTTATCTATAGCGCCATTGTCCATCGCCACAGTCTGCATATTGCGCGACTCCGGCGCAGATTTGATAGCAGCCGCGTTCGAAACTTGCGTCTGCATTTCCGAGCGGTTCACGTCCAGGTCATCCGTAAGCCAGTTGTGGCGACCGTTAAACGGTTCCACCTTCCCGCGACGGCGCATCTTTACATCGTCCGGGACAAACATCAACGTTTCATCTTCCATCACGACACCACGGCGCAAAGGCTTTTTCTCGGCATCTTTCTTTTCGCCCATGGAAGGGAGTTCAAACGTCTCTATTTCAACAGGAGCCAGGGAGCGGCGCTGTCCAAAAACACCCCTCACGTAGCGCATCGTCTGTGCGATAAACCGGAAATGCCTCGGGCGCATGCCGAACGAAAGCACGAGAATCAACACAAAAGCGGACAACAGTAAAATCAAGGGCGCCACGTACGAGACTCGCCCAAACAAGGGAATTGCGAGGTTCTGCAAAAAGAACTGCCCAAGCACGCCACCATTCATCGAAATCGCTTCCTTCGTCACATGCGCAACGTCAAAGTTCTTGAGCGACATGAGAAACGACAAATCTACGGTCAAAAGCGAGGTGCCAATCGCAAAACGCAACAACTTAGGTCTAAGCGAGGCTATCGCAATGAAAAGCCCCCAAAGGATCAACGAGGCCGTAAACAAGACAACAGCCACACGCCCGAACAGGAATGTCATGAAGTTGGGATAAGCACCGCCGAAATAAAGGCCGAGCCAATTCTTTTCGCCCCCGACAGAAATAGTGATACATCCCAGCAGCAGGACGATACCGGCCAGCAACACCAAATACCCCACCATCATCGTTATAAAATACGAATCCGGTTGTGAAGTTTCCTTCTTCTGTTCAACTTTGGACTTTGATGATTTCTTTACTGTTTTTTTCTTTTGTGCAGCCAAAGATAAGCTCCTCTATTTAAGCAATAATAAATATAGTCTATTAACGAGCGTTATTTTGACACAAAAAATGACACTTTTTACCTAATTATTATCTTTTTCTGAGTTATGGCTCAAAAATATTCAAAAAATCAGAAAAAACTTTTTTTCGGGGTTTCTTTTTCGGCAATCGCCGTACTCCTCATCCTCATCTTTGGCAATGTCAAAAACAATTTTATTGCCGAATCTGCAGAAAACATTTTCTATGACCAGTTCTTCAAAATAAATACGGAAGTCAAGGATTCCACAGGCAGCAAAGACGGTGTCGTCATGGAAATGAAGCCATACAACGACCCGAGCATCATCATCGCCGATATCGATGAAAAATCGCTGCAAAAACTCGGGCACTACTACGAATGGGACCGTTCCATCCACGCCAAAGTCATCAACAACCTTGGCGAAGGCGGTGCCGCGGCAATCGCATTCGATATTCTCTTCAAAGAAGCGGACTTCGGAAAAAGAAAAAGCGCCCAATGCGAACAGATTCTTTCCGATATGACCCCCGATACAAACGATTTTGCCCTGCTTTCGCAAATCCGCTCCTACTACAATTACGATTCCCTACTCGTCGAAGCCACACGGAAATCAAACATCTGTATCGTCAGTTTCTTGATGAACAACACGGCATATTACAAGAACAAAAGCGACTGGTATCCACTCAGCACATGGGAACGCGCCAAAGAAGTCGGCTTCAAATCGACTATGCAGTTAAACCAAGTTGACAAGCCTCAAAATATCGAACAGAGACAGCTGCTCGACAACGTATTCCCCGAATTGGCCAATGCAGGAGCGCGCCTGGGCGCCGTCAACGCCTATCCTGACAACGACGGCATCATTCGCCGCATCAGGATGTTGTACAAATTCCCGTACGTCGAAGATGACAAGCTCGCCCCGCAGCGCATTTATTCGACACTATCCCTCATGACCATTTTGCACCTTTTCCACAAAGATCCCAAAGACGTAAAAGTCAAGATGGGAGAGTATATCGACATCGGCAAACCATTTGGCATCTACCGAGATTCTCTCGGCGAATACCACACGACTTTCCCGAATTTCACGTATCCCATGTTCATGGCGCTACGCGATAAGATGAAAGAAATCAAGGCAAAAAACGCCGAAAAGGCAAGCCAAGTCGAAACTTCGTCCAAAATAACAGCTACGAAGAACGAAGAAGGCAACATAGTCTTTACCATTTTTGCAGACGAAGACCAGCACCTGAACGCCACATTGTCAAACGTATTGCGCAAGCTTCCAGAAAACATTTTCAGCAAGCTCGAAGAAAGCGAAACCGTCAAGCTAGACAAAGGATATACACTGGGCAAAAGCGAAGACGACGAAGGCGTCTATGTCATCACGGGCGAGGATGACGAAGAATTTTATATTACGCCAAACATTCTCCGTACGATACACTTCTTCGAAAAGAAATACCGCGACATCAAAAAAGGTGAGCATATGTTCCTATCGCGGAACATGGACATCAGCTACAACCGCTCCATCAACGAATGGTCAGCCTCCATCGGATTTTTTACAAATAAAATTCTACAGGACATTTCCAATGTAAGCGACGAAAAAATAGCGAGCTTAAATCCCGGCGACGAACTGCGATTCGGTCCGTACAAGAAAATTCCTATAAGCGAAAACGGGCAATTCCTAATCAAGTACAAAGGACGATTCAATCACGTTTCTCCAGAAACAAGGACTTTCAAGCACGTTTCCTATTACGATATTTACAGGGATACTGTAAACCTTGACCAGTATGCCGGTAAAACAGTTATCCTCGGTTCATCCGTTTCTGCACTTTTCGATATCGTGAACGGCCCGCACGAAGAAAACCTCCCCGCCATTCTCGTCCACGCAAGCATCATCAAGAACATTCTCGAAGACGACTACCTGACGATTCTCGACGAAGATTATCAGCGCTACATGGTGATTTTGCTCGCCCTGATATTCACCCTTATCGGACTTTATCTTAGAAGTTTCACTTCGTTGTTCATCACGGTATTATTCATCATTTTCTATACCATCATTGCATTCATTTGTTTCAAGCACAACATATACATTGGTGTATCCAAGCAGCTGATTGCCATTTTTACAACAAACGTGCTTGCGATGGTCATTCAGGCGTACTTCGAAAACAAAGAAAAGAGATTTATTACAAGTTCATTCAAGCAATACATTTCACCGGAACTGATTGACGAAATGGTCGAAGACGGCATCACCCCGCAGCTGGGCGGTGAAGAATCCGTCATCACGGCATACTTTACCGACATTCAGGGATTTTCGACATTCTCCGAAAAAATCGGAAGCGCAAGCAAGCTCGTCGAACTGTTGAACGAATACTTGACCGCCATGACAGACGTCTTGACGACAAAGAACAAAGGAACGCTCGACAAATACGAAGGTGACGCCATCATCGCCTTCTTCGGCGCACCGATGAAATACGATGACCACGCCAAACGCGCCTGCGACACCGCCCTCGACATGCAAAACGAGCTCCTGCGGCTTCGCAAGAAATGGCTCGGCGAAGGCAACAAGTGGCCCAAAGTCGTCCATGACATGCACATGAGAATCGGTATAAACACAGGCCATATCGTGACGGGGAACATGGGTTCCACCATGCGCAAAAACTACACCATGATGGGCGACGAAGTGAACCTCGCCGCACGTCTCGAAAGTGCAGCCAAGCAGTATGGCGCCTACATTCATGTCTGCAAGAACACTATCGACCAGCTCGAAAAACAGGGAATAGAAGGTAACTACATCTACCGTTCACTGGACATCATCCGCGTCGTCGGCAAGGACGAACCGGTCGAAACATTCGAACTGCTCGCCTATGCCGAAAGCGAAAACGCCGAAAAACTGAACAAGCTCATCGAACTTTGGAAACAAGCGCGTACCGCTTACCTCGACATGCAATGGGACAAGGCCATCGAGCTGTTCAACAACTGCCTGGAATTCGAGCCTCACCTTCCGTCAATCGACCCCGGAAGCAAAACCTGCCCGAGCATGGTCTATATCAACCGTTGCATCGCCTACAAACAAAATCCGCCCGCGAACGCAGGCGAAAAATGGGATGGCGTATTTACCGCTACGGAGAAATAGCGGCTACGCCGCAGTTAATAGTTTATAGTTACTTCGCCCTACGGGCTAGTTACTAGAAATTCTTGAAGAATAGTTCTAGTAACTAGTAACTTAGAACCAGTAACTCAATTCAGCTCCATATTGTCGATGAGCCTCGTCTTGCCAAAGAAGGCGGCGGCAAGAATCACAGCCTTATCGTCCGGGCCGAGCGCCCCATTGCACTTCTGTAAGTCCTTCTGATTGGCGACCTCGACGTACTGCACCACGCCACGGGCGGCAACAATCGACTTCACGACGATATCGCGGAGCTTAAGCACACTGCGTTCGCCAGCATCAAAAGCTGCACGGGCAGCCTTCAAGCCTTCGTAAATGCCGAGCGCCTGGGCACGTTCTTCTTCCGAGAGGTACTCGTTACGGCTAGAGCGTGCAAGGCCGCTTTCTTCGCGAACAATCTTCACGCGGTGAATCTTGATATTGAAATTCAGGTCCTTCACCATTCTTTCAATCATGAACACCTGCTGGTAATCCTTTTCGCCAAAGTAGGCGTCGTTCGCGCCCGAAATCAGGAACAATTTCGAAACGACCGTCAACACGCCACGGAAATGCCCCGGACGGTAAGCACCGCAGTACATTCCTTCAAGCTGTTCATCGCGAACAAGGGTCATCGGGTCGCCATCGGGGTACATTTCTTCGACCGACGGAGCAAACACAAAATCGGCCCCAATCGATTCCGCAAGTTTTGCATCCGCTTCCAAACGTTTCGGATACTTGTCCAAGTCCTCGTTCTTGCCGAACTGGATAGGATTCAAAAACACACTTACAACAGTCACATCGCACTCGCTCACGGACGCTTTAATCAGTGCACCATGACCATCATGGAGTGCCCCCATCGTTGGAACGAGACCGATTCTTTTCCCCTCTTTAGCCAAAGGAGCAAGTGTCTGGCGTAGGGAATCGATAGACTTGATTATCTGCATGATTATTTACCTTCTGGAACAAAATAAGTCGTTTGGCTTGGGCAAGACGCAATAGCGTCGAGCACCAGTTGTAAATGGCTTTCATTATGGACAAAATCGATATTGTCCGTATTGATGATGAGTACAGGAGCATCCGTATAATGCCAAAAATGATGGTCGTAACGCTCTTGCAAATCGCTCAAATAACTACCCTCGATGGACTTTTCCATCGCACGACCGCGGCCTCTAATACGCTTCAAAAGAGTCGGGACGCTAGCCTGCAAATAAACAATGTAGTCAGGCCTGCGGATATCGTGGTTCAAGGCGTTCGACACCTGATCGTACATCGAAAGTTCATTTTCAGTCAGGTTCTGCGATGCAAAAATCCGGTCCTTGTCAAACGTATAGTCGCTCACCAACAAGTCGTGGAACAAGTCGCTCTGCAAGGCAGAATTCTGGAGTTGCTTAAAGCGGTCGAGCAAAAAGAACAGCTGTGTCTGGAAAGCGTACGCAGCACGGTTTTCGTAGAACTTCGGGAGGAACGGGTTGTCGGCAAAGTTTTCTTCAATGAACATCGCGTTCCAGCGGTCGCAAATAGCCTTGGCAAGCGAAGTCTTTCCGACTCCAATAGTTCCCTCGATAGCCATAAAATGGATGTTCTTATCAGCAAGCATTTTAGGGTTCCTCCCCATTTACGACACGAAACGGAATTTTATCTTCCTTAGAGAGCAATTCGGCAAGCAAGTCGCTTACAGACTTGTTCGTTTTTGGGCAAACCCAATCCGGAGCAATGTCGTTCAGCGGAACTAGCACAAACTGTCTGCTGTAAATCTGCGGATGCGGCACTGTCGGTCGTCCAGAACAAACCTCCCGCCCAAAGAACAGCAAATCCAAATCGACCTCGCGGGAATTCCAGTGTCCACGGTCTTTTCGTCCAAGAATGAGCTCTGCCCCCTTTAAATAGTAAAGCAACTTTAGAGGATTGCCATCATACCAGAAACTCACCACCTGATTAAAATAGGGTCCCTGCCCCTCCGGTCCAACAGGAGGAGTCTCATAAATGGGGCTTTCGACCCAACCTCCGGAACTGATACGGCTTAGCATATCCCTACCAGCTTTCAAGTGGGCACTTCTATTTGGAAGATTGCTTCCGAGCGCTATATATACTCTATTTAAAGAATCCACGTCTTTAATATAGCAAATTAATGGATGGTCATTAGTTGTTAACCTTTGGTCATCGGTCATTAGTTATTGGTCATTGATCACTGGTCATTAGTGATGATTTTAATTTTTTTTCAAAAAATTTCATTTTTTTTCACATTTTTATAAAATTTTATGTATCTTTTACCACGTTCCGCTGTTTCGGGACATAATATTTAAAATTCCATTAAATTTATGGGGCATTCTGCCCGCATTATCATTTCACAACATAGAACGTTTCATTCCTGAAATATACATCTATAGGACGCTATCGTGCCCAGAACACCTAAGAATCAAAATTTAGAACAAAATAGTCAAGAAAAGTCTTTGACTGATATCGTTTATCCAGAAAGCACTGGAATTCCCGTCCCTGAATATCTGGGGACTCCCGACAAATTGCCAGAAAGCACCGAAGATACCCCCCAGCCCAAGCGCCGTGGCAGAAAGCCCGGTTCAAAGGCCAAGAGCCACAAAGAAGTCGAAGCGAATATCCAACCCGAAATCGAGCCGCCTTTCCAAGAAAAGAAGGAACCGGTCGATGGGATTGCCGCTGCCGAAAAGCGCCTTGCCGAACAGTACGGTGTTTCTAACATAGACGCTATTGCAGAACCGATTTTTACAGGTGAACAAAATTACAAACCCGCGGAACCCACCGAAGAAGCGCCCTTCACAGGCGAAAGCAGTGGAGATACCGTGGTTTCGCAAAGCACGGAAGTCGCACAGATGCAAGGCGAAGGCCAAGCCGACCCGAACGCTCCGCAACAGGGTGAAGGCCAAGCACAGAACGGCGAAAATCAGGACGACCGCCGTTTCAACAACCAGAACGGCAAATTCAACAAGTTCAACAAGAACAACAAGTTCAATAAGAACAACCGCAACCGCAATTTCCAACAGCAAGAAGAATTTGTCGATGATTCCGCGACACTCCCGGCTCCAGGTTCCGAAGCTATTTTAAAGGCCAAGGAAAACTGGCTCAAGTTCCGCAAGCTCTCCATGAGCGAACTCCAGGAACTCGCCGTGCAAAAGGAAGTGGACTTCCGCAGGATGCGCAAGCAGTCCCTCAACTACATTTTGCAGAGTCTCGAAAACGAAGGCAACATCATTTATACGGAAGGCGTTCTCGAAGTCACGCCGCAGGGCCACGGGTTCCTCCGCATGCCGGATCAGAACTACCAGACCAGCACGGACGACGTCTATGTGAGCCAGAACCTTATCCGTAAATTCAACCTCAAGATTGGCGATACGATTGAAGGCCTTGTGCGCACGCCTCGCGAACAAGATAAGTACTTCTCCATGCGCCGCATCGACCGCGTGAACTTCGAAGAACCGGACAAGATGCGCCGCCGCGTCGCATTCGAATACTTGACTCCGATCCACCCGGAAGAAAAGATCCACCTCGAATGGAATGAAACGGAATACAGCACCCGTATCATGGACTTGTTCTCCCCGATCGGTAAAGGCCAGCGCAGTATCATCCTCGCTCCTCCGCGTACCGGTAAGACAGTTCTCTTGCAGAACGTGACCCGCGCTATTGCGAAAAACCATCCTGAAATTATCCTCATCACGCTCCTTATCGACGAACGTCCGGAAGAAGTCACGGAAATGCGCGACATCATCACGGACATCAAGGAAAAGGCTGCGGACAAAGGCATTGACATCAGGGCAGAAGTTGTCGCTTCCACGTTCGATGAACCGCCCGAGCACCACACCCGTGTAGCAAACATGGTTCTGGAAAAGGCAAAGCGCCTCGTGGAAAGCCAGAAGGATGTCGTGATTTTACTCGACTCCATCACACGTTTCGCCCGTGCAAACAACGTCGTGATTCCGCACTCCGGCAAGATTCTCTCCGGCGGTGTAGATGCGAACGCCATGCAGTTCCCGAAGAAGTTCTTCGGTGCCGCCCGTAAGATTCAGGACAAGATTCGCACAGTCAAGAACGAAGACGGATCCATCACGGAAGAAGTCCAGAAGAACGGTTCGCTCACCATCATCGGTACGGCCTTGATCGAAACCGGCAGCCGCATGGACGAAGTGATTTTCGAAGAATTCAAGGGAACCGGTAACATGGAACTCGTGCTCGATCGCCGCATCGCCGAAAAGCGCATCTGGCCTGCCATTGACGTGTTCAAGTCCGGCACCCGCAAGGAAGAACGCTTGCTTACGCTCCTCGAACAGAATGCCGCCTGGAACTTCAGACGCGGTAGCCAAAACGAGACGGAAACCGGCATCATGGAGAACCTGCTCAAGCTCATGAGTAAACTCAAGACGAACGCAGAACTCCTCGCCGTACTCTCGAAGCCTAAAGTCTAATACAATTTAGACGAGAAACGTCTTATTCAAATTTAACGAGAAGCCCACGCATCAAAGCGCAGGCTTTTTTAACGCTTGTCATGCCCGCCTCCGAGCGGGCATCTCCTTTTTTACGCTTGTCATGCCCGCCTCCGAGCGGGCATCTCCTTTTTTACGCTTGTCATGCCCGCCTCCGAGCGGGCATCTCCTTTTTATAGGCTTGTCATGCCCGCCTCCGAGCGGGCATCTCCTTTTTATAGGCTTGTCATGCCCGCCTCTGAGCGGGCATCTCCTTTTTTACGCTTGTCATGCCCGCCTCTGAGCGGGCATCTCCTTTCTACAAACAAAAAATTTTTACGTTTACTCTTGTAACGTCATTGCAGGAAGCGCTCACAACTTACGTCATTGCAAAAAGCGAAGCGCCGAAGCAATCCATAAAGCTTAAAAAAGGATACTAAAATGAACACAACGATTTTCTTTGCCGGTACTGGTAACATGGGCGGAGCCATCCTCCGCGGTCTTTTGAACGCAGGCACAGACGCCAAGAACATTTTCTTCTTTGACCCAAGCGACAAGGCAGCCGAAGCCGTGAGCGCCCTCGGTTGCGTCCGCGTCAAGAGCTTTGCCGAAGGCATCGAAAAGGCAAGCGTCACCTTCCTCTGCGTGAAGCCGCAGATTTTCAAGCTCGTTGCCGCCGAATGGAAAGCCGCCGCATCCGCACTCAAGAGCGAAAAAACATTCATCAGCATCATGGCTGGTGTCGCTCGCAAAAGCCTCATCGAAGTCCTCGGTGAAAAGAACCAGGTACTCCGCGTGATGCCGAACTTGCCGCTCACCGTCGGCAAGGGCTCTGTCGGCCTCGCCACCGACGGCGTCTCCGAAGAAACGCTCAAGCTCGCCGAAGAAATCTTTGGCAACATCGGCGTGACCTGCCGCGTCGCAGAATCCCTCATCGACGCAGTCACCGGTCTTTCCGGTAGCGCTCCAGCATACGTCTTTGAATTCATCGAAGGCCTTACCCGCGGTGGCGTCAAAGCAGGCCTCACCCGCGATGTCGCCCTCAAGCTCGCCCTCGGCACCATCGAAGGCAGCGTCGAACTCGTCAAGCAGTCCGGCAAGAGCCCAAGCGACCTCTGCGCCATGGTCTGCTCTCCGGCAGGCACGACCATCGCAGGCATCGACGCCCTCGAAGAAGGAGCATTCCGCAGCACGCTCATCAAGGCAGTCGTCGCCGGCACCAACCGCAGCAAGGAACTGGGAAAATAACTTAGTAGTCAGTAGACAGTAGGAAGTAGACAGTCGTCATCAGGCGGCAACGCCGCGATTCTAAACTTCCTACTTCTAACTTCCTACTTCTAACTAAAATGCCTTCCATCGATTTTTTCACAAAAGAAACTGCAACGTCCTCGTTCATCTTGGACGTCCTTTCTTCTGTGGATAACACCGTCGATGTACACACTCCATTAAGCGATAACGCCCCCGAAATCGCAGAAGCACTGTGTACCACGCTCGCGCCCATCGTCATCTGGGATCTTGATTCCTTTGCCAACAAAAACGTCGAATATCTTTCGAGACTCCGTGAAAACAGCCCGGACTCCATGATTCTCGCATACGCCGAAACCCCCGAGCGCAACGCAAACGTTTCGGGCAAGCTCTACGACACAATCCTTTCCGTCGAAGCACTCCGGCTACACCTGATGAGCAAGATTGCGAGACTCAAGGAAATCTACAATGCGAAGCGCATTTTCCGCGAAAGGATGTCGCACCTCGTCGGCAAAAGCGAAGCCATGAAAGGCTTACGCAAGAACGTGGAACGCGCCATACTACACACAGGTCCCGTCCTCATCCAAGGCGAATCCGGTGTCGGCAAAGACCTGATAGCCCGCGCCATCGCCTGCGTTTACGACAAATTCGTCACCGTCAATTGTAGCGCCATACCCGACACTCTCTTTGAAAGCGAACTGTTCGGCCACACCCGTGGTGCATTTACCGGGGCGCAAAACGAACGCATCGGACTTTTCGAAGACGCCAATGGCGGCGCCATATTCCTAGACGAAATCGGCGACATGCCACTCCACGCTCAAGTCAAACTTTTACGCGTCATCCAGAATCACGAAATCCGCCCCATCGGTGCCAACAAGACACGCCACATTGACGTGCGCATCATCGCCGCCACAAACCGCGACCTTCGTGAAGAAATCCGCGAAAAAAGATTCCGCGAAGACCTGTATTACCGTCTGAACGTCATCCCGATGCAGCTTTCGCCACTCCGCGACCGCAAAGAAGACATCGAAGACCTCGCCAATTACTTTATACGCCAATACGCCCCGGCAGGTGAGCCATACTCGCTCTCTTCCGAAGCTTTGCAAAAGCTACAAAACCATAGCTGGCCCGGAAATATCCGCGAACTCGAAAACGTCATCCAGAGAGCACTCTGCTTTACAGACCCCGGCATTCTGCGAGCCGAAGACCTGCAAATCGACGAAGACTCGCGCAAAAACATTCGCTACACAAGCACAAGCAATACGCCAAACAAAGTATTCTACGCCGACAGTTACGATGAATTCCGCGACAAGCAACTCGACGAAGAACGCGAATTTTTAAAAGCGACCATCCGCAATTGCGACGGTTCCATAAGCCTTGCAGCCGAGCGCCTGAACATGAACCGAACTGCGCTTTACAACCGCCTCGCCCGCCTCGGATTAAGCGTTAAAAACGTTCGACCGTAAAGCCGCTGTTTCTGAGTTTTTCAATCACGTTGTTCTTTTCAAAAGCCAAATGAGCTGTACCCACGACAACAAAAACATTTCGATCATCACGCAAGAAAGTCGCCACAGAATCAGCCATTTTCGCATTGCGATTATCTAAAAGACGTTGTTCAAACTCTTCCATAAGCAATATCTCACTGGGCGTGTAATCTTCCACATGATCCTCGCTCAATAACCGATTCAACGATTCTTCATCACCCGATTTCCATGCGCGAACCAAGTTCACAAGCATAGATTTCACTTCTGGAAGTTCGCGTATCGATGACTTTAACATGCAAATGCCGGCGGAGTCTGAATCCGTCGTTCCAGCGATGGCGTCTATCTGCTCTTTAGCAGTTTCCAAACTAACAATAGGCTTACCACTCTTTGAAGCCCTGTCCATAAACACGTTATCAATACCATACTCTGATTTCATTCCGGCACGCACAAGCGCATAAGAACTGATAGTCGATGCCACTAACCAAGGACGCATCGTTTCAAACGTTGACACAGGCATAGACCAAGCATTACAAAGACTATCTAACGATTTCCATAATGATGCAGGTAATAAATCTCGTAGCGTTCCATGGTCAAGCATTCCACGCATACGCATTTCCCGCTGAACTTCATCCATAATATTTGCATCGTTCATATTTATTTCAACCGCAAGTTCGCTAGATGCGGCAAAAGCGGAATCAATCACCGTCGGAAGTGGGTAAAATGAAGCATCCGCCACATGAATACTCCCCAGCAGCCATACTGAAGAATTTTCATCAGAGACTTTCCACAAGAAATGTTTTTCGCCCCACGAACCTGACGAATCTGGCGATGTCGCCGATTCCGAGCAAGCCCCTAAGAATGCGATAACAAAGCACATCAAAAATGCGCCAAGCAAAGTACGAAACAGTTGTGATTTATTCATCATAAACAAATTCCTTTTAATTTAAACAATTTAAATATAAATTATTCAAACGTTTCCGTCCAATCTAACAAACCCGCTTTTCGAGCATCGGGAGCCGCAGCCACCTTCACAGTTCCGCCATTCACGACCATAATCTTATCGCAATAGCGCTCCGCGTATTCCACGGAATGCGTCGAGACGACAACTCCCATTTTACGTTCCGCCGCAATTTTCTTCAGCAACCTAAATAGCGCATGGCTACGCGGGATATCCAAAAAAGCATTCGGTTCATCGAGCAACAATATTTTCACCTGTTGCGCCACAGCTTCTGCCAAAAACACACGGCTACGTTCACCATCGCTCAGTTCTGCAATCGGGCGATTTGCAAAATCTGCAACATCCAAAAGCGCCATCGATTCATTGACAATGCGGTTGTCCTCATCCGTGCGGCTATCAAAAATTCCAGAATAAGGAGAACGTCCCAAACGCACAAATTCACTCACGCTCATACGCGGCGGAACCGCACTCGACATACGTACCAGCGAAATTTTCTGAGCACGTTCACGGGGAGCCCATTCCGTAAGGGAATTCCCTTCCAGCGAAACCTCGCCCGCCACAGGTTTTAAAAGCCCTGCAAAAGTTTTCAGAAGCGAACTCTTGCCGCACCCGTTTTCACCCATCAAGGCCACAACCGTTCCCGATACGAGGGAAAAATCAAACGGGATTTTCATCGTTTCAAGTGCGGAATTGTAGCCCACCAGCAAGTTGCGGCATTCCAACAAAACATTCTGCGATTCAGCATTCGTCATAAAAGCCCCCTAAAAACGCGCACCGGAGCCGCGCACAAGCACCCACATAATCACAGGAACACCCACCAACGAAAGCACTGCATTCAACGGAACCGAGGCTGGGAAAAGCCCGCCCAAAAGCGCAAGCACAACACCGCACAACGCAGACCCCGGCAAAAGCACGCGATGGTTCGTCGTCTTGAAAAGCAGATAAGCTAAATGCGGCACCGCTATACCGATAAACGCGACAGGCCCGCAAAAAGCAGTCGTCGCCCCCGCCAAAAGGCTCGCACCGAGCAGCACACAAATCTTCGAGCGTTTCACATTCAACCCAAGCCCGTGTGCAAAATCATCACCCAAAAGCGCAGCATTCAAGTACCGCAGAGAAACACTAATCAGCGCCATGCCCACAATCACCGCAATCACAAACATCCAAACATCACCCAGCGTCACGCGTCCAAAACTTCCCATGCCCCACGCCACATAAACGCGTAGCGACTCCGAAGAATTCCCTGCAATCAAAACGCTCACAATCGAATCGATAAAGTAACCCGTCAAAAGCCCGACAATCAAAAGCACGCCCGTCTGCGCAAAGCGCGTCGCCGCATACATCACGACAAGCGTCACAAGTAAAGCCCCGAGCGCCGCCGAACCCAGCACGCCGACACTTCCAAAGCCAATACCCGCCAAAAGCGCAAGCGCCACGCCGAGACTCGCGCCACTGCTAATGCCAAGTACAAACGGCCCCGCCAACGGATTCCGGAACACCGTCTGCAGCGACAAGCCCGACACAGCAAGCGACGCACCCGCCAAAATCGCAGCAATCATCCGCGGGATTCTCAAGTTCCACAAAATGTTCGAAGAAATATCCGCGCCAGGGCTAAACAACGCCTGCACCACCGACGAAAACGGAATACTTACCGCACCAAAGCAAAGCGTCGCCACGCACAGCAACACAATCAAAACAGCTAACGCTACAAATCCAATCAATAAACGACGCAAACGAACCTCCGATCAGACTTTTTTAATTTAAAAAAAGCTAAACAGAAATCTGTCTAGCCATTGATTCATTTTATCAAAATTATACTGAAATTTCTATTATAAAACGATAGAACTTAAAATTGCAATACCGCATTCGCACCAAAGCTGGCTTTCGCCAAATTCAGCGTAGGTACCACCATAAACTGAACAGACTTCCATCCTTCTTCCTGCATCCTTACTTTATAACGATCCAAAGCCTCTTGATATTCATCACGCTTCATAGCATGTTTTTTATGAACTTTGTATTTATTAACGTTGTAAATAAGAACAGGAATCCCCAAAAGGTAAAATGGAATAGAGATTCCTATCAACACTCCACCAGCAAGCCTATTGCCAACCTCATCCCACCCATCATTACTTGATTCATTCACCGCATAAATTGCAGTAACAAGAAAAAATGTACCCACACCAACAAGTCCTCCGCCAAATACAATACCCTCAATATTAGCTCCATACGAAGCATCTTTATTCTCTCGTTCTATCAACTCTTTATAAATATCAATACTATCCAGCTCAACTAGATAAACATATTCACCTTTCGATGGGACATCCGTTTTAGGCATGTCTTGCACGCCAAGCTGTTCGTTGGCCAAAGCAAGCGACAGACCAGCGACCAAAAGAAACAAGAAAAATATCTTATTATTCATTTTATGCCAATTTTAAAAATCAGAAAAACAAATAAATCTGATTATATCATATAAAATATAACATCAAAAAAGTTCTATCTTTCCCACCATGCTCGACTATTCTCAAGTTCCAAGTCCTTGTTTCGTACTTGACGAAACACGTCTCCGCCGCAATATGGAAATCCTCGACGATATCCAGAAAAAGACCGGCGTGAAAATCATCTGCGCCCTCAAGGGTTACAGCTTCTGGCGTTCTTTCCCGCTCATCGGCGAATACCTCGCCGGCGCCACCGCCTCTAGCCTCAACGAAGCCCGCCTCGCCCGCGAAGAGATGAACAAGGAAGTCCACGTCTTCGCTCCCGTCTATGAAGACGACGAAATCGACGCCATCCTCGAAGCAGCGGACCACATCACGTTCAATAGCTTTTCGCAGTGGCAGCGTTTCAAGGACAAGACGCTCGCCCACGGCGTGAGTGCCGGCATCCGCGTGAACCCGGAATTTTCGACAGTCGAAACCGACATTTACAACCCTTGCGGTAAATACTCCCGCCTCGGCGTGACCGAAAAGGAATTCAAGCCCGAACTCCTTGACGGCATTGACGGTCTCCACTTCCACGCGCTTTGCGAACAGGATGCCGACGCTCTCGAAGGCGTTCTCGCCGCATTCGAGCGTCACTTCGGCAAGTACCTCCCGCAAATGAAATGGGTGAACTTTGGCGGTGGCCATCACATCACGCGTAAGGATTACCACCGCGACGAACTCGTGCGCATCCTCAAGGATTTCTCCGCACGCTACCCGCACTTGCAGGTCATCATGGAACCGGGCGAAGCCATCGGCTGGCAAACCGGTGAACTCGTCGCAAGTGTTGGCGACATTGTCCACAACGAAATGGACATCGCCATACTCAACGTTTCCATCAGCGCCCACATGCCGGACTGCCTCGAAATGCCGTACCGTCCGAACGTCATCGGAGCCGCGTTCCCGGGTGAAAAGGCTCACACGTACAAGATCACGGGCAACTCCTGCCTCGCCGGCGACCAGCTCGGCGACTTCTCTTTCGACGAACCGCTCAAGGTCGGCGACCGCATCATCTTCGAAGACATGATCCACTACACCATGGTCAAGACCACGTTCTTCAACGGAGTTCGCCATCCGAGCATCGGCAAGTTCGACGAAAACGGCAAGTTCCACCTGCTGCACAAATTCACGTACGAACAATTTAAAGAGAAATTGTAAGGTAGTAGGAAGTAGACAGTAGGCCGTAGACAGGGAAACGCAATGTCAAAACAGTTTTTCTCACTGTCATTCCCGGCTCCGACCGGGCGGACAGCACTTGGCAACTTGTTGCCTTAGTGCGCATGGCCACCTTTAGGTGGGAATCTCCTTGAGTGGTTAAAGATATCGAAGATGGGTATGACAAAGAAAGACTTTATGAGCGAAAAATGAAATTCAAAAGCGAAGACGACACATACAACTGGGCGATTGAATTCGCGAAGGAACTCAAAGTCGGCGACAAGGTCGCCCTCTATGGGAATCTCGGCGCAGGCAAGACCGTCATCAGCCGCGGCATCTGCAAAGGGCTCGGTTTCGAAGGCACAGTCTGCTCCCCCACCTACACCATTCTCCACGAATACCCGAACAACCCGCCCATTTTCCACTTCGACCTGTACCGTCTCGAAGGCGGCGCAGACCTTTACGAAGTCGGCATGGACCCGGACTATCTCGAAAGCGGCATCAGCCTCATCGAATGGCCCGAGCGCTTAGAAGAAAACGACGCAGGCATCACCCACGTCGTCAAAATTCAAATTCTTTCCGAAACCGAACGAGAAATTACCGTTACAAAAGTTTCAAAGTAATACGTTTTTTGCAAAAACTGTCATTCCCGATTATAATCGGGAATCTCCATCTCGCTCATAAAAAGGCGATGCCCGCATCCTTCGGCTTCGCTCAGGACAGGCTCCGGCGGGCATGACACCGCATTATTGTCACCCCGGCCTCTGTGCTCTTTGACCACTTGCGCTTTAGCGCTTACGTGGTCATGATCCGCGAATGGGGACGAGATCAACCTTTTAAACCTTTTTACGCTTTCCTTTGCGAGCAAGTCTCTTGTTCGCCTTTTCGATGGAATCGGCAACAGCCTTCGCACGGAGTTCCGCAGCCACCTGAGCCAATGAATCCGCAATCGCCTTTTCCCTGGCAATAGAATCGGCGCGAGCAGCGGCCGCAGCCACACAAGCCTTGATTGCTTCGTTACCCACAATGCTATTCCAATCCTTGGCATCGCCCTTGTTCAAAAGCATCGGGCCCTTGTATTCATTCACAACGTTAAATGCAGCGACGGTATCCTTGGCCGCCATGGCGCCCATCGCATCCGCATACAAATCTTTCTGATGGTTGCGCAAATCTTCAATGGCGCCCAAGCGGTTCTGGCGGAGAATTTCCATGGAATCGCTCACAAAGCTGAGTTCCCAAGTTTCGTTATAGCAAGCTTCGGCTTCCACATACTTAGCAGCATCTGATTCTGCAGCAACATACAAAGCATCGCATTTCGCGAACGTATCGGCACTCACCTGCTTGGTATGCTGGTAGTAGTAATAGCCACCAACAATTAATCCGACAAGAACCAACAAGAACACACCGTCTTGCCAGCCCATAATCGGAGCCTGCGGAAGTTTCGGCCTACCGTTAACGGTTTCACCGGCTTCCAATTTTTCTTCGGCCTCGTCAAACGGGCTCTTTCCATTCAAGAAACTAAACATAGATTAATCCTATTTTTTTGAAATTGCGTCAAAGACGCGTGCATATAAATAAATTTGTTTTAAAAGACTAGCAAATCCGTTGGAACGCGTCGGCGAAAGCCCTACATTCAAACCAATCTGCTGGAAAAATGTCGGATCCACAGACAAAATATCCGCAGGAGCCATATCATTAAAGACCTGCAAGGCAAGCGCACCAAGACCGCGACTAATCAACGGGTTCGTCGTGCCGCCTTCCACGTCCATCTCGAAATGAATCTTTCCGTTCTCGAACTTCGGAACAAGATACATCGTCGAGGCGCAACCTTGAATAATGAACTTTTCCGCCTTGAGTGCGGCGTCCATGCCCTTGTGCTCGCGGGCCAAATCCAAGAGGAATTTCCACTTGTCATCCGGATCCGCGAACGAGGCGAACTTCGCTCTAATTTTTTCTTGACGATCAACAATACTTTCGGACATACACATCTCAACGCAAAAAAGAACGCATTCTCCAAATCAATGACGGGCAAGACCTCAGCACCGCAAAGAAAATTTTGAACAAAGTCTGTTTCTCACGCGGGAGTTCAGACAAACGCTTGGCCGCCTTGTCAAACTGTTCATCCTTGACTTTGGCAAATCCAGGTTTCGCCTTCGCTATTTGCAAATGAGTTTTTCCAAGAGTAGCCATCCAACGGTCAAGGACGGAGGCTTCGATACGAGAGCGGGCCGCATCATCGGTAGCGGCGAGCCATTCTTGGGCCGCTTCTGCCACAATTTTTCCACTAATCAGCGATTCGACAATGCCCGAACGGCTCATCGGATTCACGCAACTCGCAGCATCGCCCGCCTTGAAAAGTCCACACTTCGCAAGCGGCTTTTTCGACTGCCCGCAAGCAATCATTCCACCGCAAATGGTCTTGATATCGGCATTCGGGTAGCGGCTTGCAATAAACTGCTTGAGTTTCTCGCGCAATGGCATATCGGGCTTCGCCTCTTTCGAAAGCACAAAACCAATATTCACTTCCTTGCCGTCACGCGGGAAAATCCAACCGTAACCGCCCGGGAACTCGCTGCCGTAGAACAAATCGATATGGTCGCGCTTGTGTTCAATGCCTTCGGCTACCGCAAAAATTGCAGGCTCCAAATCCGTATTGCCCGATTCGATTCCTTCAAGGCACGGAATCCCGCGCGTAAGGCGACAACCGGGGCCCGTCGCGTCGATAACAACAGAAGTCGAGAGCGAAACAATCTCATTCCCGACCTTTACATCCAAATTCCAGCCATTTCCGTTACGTGCAATATTCTTGACAAGCGCATCGAAACGGCATTCCACGCCCGCATCGACGCAAGCACAGGCAATCGCACGGTGGAACTTGGAACGGTCTAGAAGCAATCCGCAATTTTTGCTGTAAAACTCGGCCTTGTAACCCTTAGGTGAAGTAAAGTAAATGCCGGAAATGGTTCCGCGCACCCAGGATTCATCAACAGGCCACAATTTGTTCAAACGATGGTTCGATACGGCTTCGGCACAGAAAATCGGTTCCTTCCAAGGTTCTTTTTTATCAACAAGGAGGATTTGTCCAGCATTTTGAGTCAATTTTCCAAGCTGATAAGCCGCCATGAGACCCGCAGGACCAGCACCACAAATCACCACTTTGTAAGAATTTGAACGAAAAGCAGTCATCGCATCGTAAAATTAATGAAAAATTGTCATTACATCGTAAAATTAGTATTTATTTGGTCAGTTTTTATTTTTCGCTTGGAATTTTGCAAATTTTTTAGTTATTTTAGGGCTATCCGATATTTGTTTTACTTTTTTTATAAAGGGAATTGATTATGAATACGAAGAACGTTTACAAATTTGGTATCTGCCTCCTTAGTGCTCTCGCACTCAATGTGTCGGCTCAGGACTTCAGAGGCAAAGACCTGAACACCTCCTTCCGCGACAAGCGTATCGACAACTACCAGTTCCAGAAGGCTAGGGCAATCAAGGGCGTTACGGACTTCCAGCGCTCTGCAGGTGAATCCCCGGACTTCGAAGGTGCAAGCCTTCCCGGCGTTTCTTTCCGCAACGCCGTGATCAGCAAGGCGAACTTCGAAAGCGCAAACCTCCAGGGAGCAATCATTAGCGGCGCCGACATCCGTTCGGCTTCCTTCGAAGGCGCAAACCTCGAAGGCGCTGACCTCTATCGTGCAACGCTCCTCGATAGCAAATTCCCCAAGGCAAACCTCAAGAATGCCCGCATGGATGCTATGAAGGTCTCTGATGAATGCGACTTCAGCAAGGCTGACCTCACGCAGGCTTCCGCGACCGACATGGACCTCACCCGTGCCGACTTCAGCAAGGCTAACCTTACACACACGAACTTCTCCCGTTCCTTGATGGCTAACAGCGACCTCCGCAAGACCACCATGGAAAAGACGGACTTCACGGCTTGCAACCTCATCGCTGCAAACTTCTCCAGCGTAAAGCTCAACAACGTGAACTTCGCTAAGGCAGGTCTTTCTCAGGCAGACTTCGACGGTGCCGTTTTCAACAACGTGAACCTCCAGGAAGCAGACCTTTCCTTGACCACCTTCAACGACGTGGACCTCTCCAGAACGCAGCTCCAGAAGGCCAAGTTCGCCCAGTCCAAGGTCAAGAACATGAAGTTCAACAACCAAGACCTGAACGGTGTCATCTTCGACAAGGGCGAAGTCTCCAAGAGCAGCTTCGACAAGACAAAGCTCAACAAGTCTTCCTTCTTTGACGCCAGCGTTAGCAAGAACGTGTTCAACCACGCTGAACTCATGAAGGCTGTGTTCGACGGAGCCTACGTGTTCAAGGACATCTTCGACAACGCCGACCTCACCAAGGCGAACTTCGCGAACTCCACCATCGAACGCTCCGCATTCAACAATGCCCAGCTTTCCGGTGCAAACTTCTCTGGTGCTAAGCTCATCAAGGTCACCTTCATCAATGCCAAGATGGAAGGTGTCAAGATCGACGCCGACACCAAGATGGAAGATGTCGATTTCTCTGGTGCAGACTTGAGCGGAGCAAAGATTGAAAAGTTCACTGCAAAACGCGTTCTTTACAACGAAAGAACCAAGTTCCCCAACGGTTTCGATCCTCGTGCATTCGGTTTCTCCAGACCGGGTGAAAAGCGCTAACCAAGCCCTTTGAATATCGGAAATTAGGGACGCTCACTGAGCGCCCCTTTTTTCTTTTTATCAAGCGATATTCTTATTGCAAACTCTAGTAACTACTAACTAGTAACTAAAAACTACCTCTTACCCATGAGCCATGTAATCGCATCGGCCAGGGAATGTACCTGCACGATATTCATCTCACCGAAATTCTCCGAGAGCTTACAGCACGCAGGAACTACCGCTTCCGTCATCCCCAGACGAGAGGCTTCCTTGAGTCGCTGGTCCAGCAGGCTTACACCGCGCACCTCGCCCGACAGTCCAAGTTCGCCGATTGCAATGGTTTGTCTCGAAAGAGGAATGCCTACGTGGTTGCTCGCGACGGCAAGCGCCAAAGCCAAGTCCGACGAAGCGTCGTTCACCTTCAGCCCGCCAACAATACTTGCAAACACGTCCGAGGCACCAATCGTCACGCCGCCGAACTTTTCCAAAAGCGCAAGGATAATCGTAAGCCGTTTCGGGTCAATGCCGGCAGCCACGCGCTGCGGTACCGCAAAGTTCGTCTGGTTCACAAGCGCCTGAGTTTCGAACAGCAGCGCCCTGGAGCCTTCCATCGTGCAGCAAACGACACTGCCCGGCGTCGGTGGCACGCCCTCCTGCAAAAATACCTTGCTCGGGTTCTGCACCGGATTGAGCCCATGCCCCGTCATCTCGAAAACGCCAACCTCGTCGGTTGCGCCAAAGCGGTTCTTGATAGTCCGCAAAAGCCTATATTGATGGTTCCGGTCTCCTTCGAAATACACGACCGTATCGACCATGTGCTCCAGAATCCTCGGACCGGCAATCTGCCCGTCCTTCGTCACATGCCCAATCAAAATCGTGATGCAGCCGGTATTTTTCGCAAAGACCATCAAGTCGAGCGTGCACTCGCGCAGCTGTGTCGCGCATCCGGGTGTCCCGGCAAGTTCGCTCTTATAAACCGTCTGGATAGAGTCGATGACGAGCACCTGCGGTTTCACTTCGCGCGCATGTTCCAGAATCTTTTCCAGGTTCGTCTCGCATAGCAGCAGCATGTCGCTCCCGGAAACGTTCAACCTTTCGCTGCGGAGCTTTACCTGGCACGCACTCTCCTCGCCACTCACATATAGCGCCTTGACGCCAGCCGCATTCATCGTCGCAAGCGTCGTAAGCACGAGCGTCGATTTGCCAATCCCAGGGTCGCCGCCAATCAGCACAAGGCTCCCCGGAGCAAAGCCGCCCCCGAGCACGCGGTCGAATTCCACATTCGCAGAGCTCAACCGACGCGTATCTTCCGAAGCAACCTCTTTCAGCGGAACAACTTTATGGACCGGACCGCCAAGCCCTCGCCCGACACGCCCGGAACCTTCTACGATATTCTCAACCACATGTTCCTTGAGAGAACTCCATGTTCCGCAAACCGGGCACCGGCCTGCCCACTTGGGAGTCGAATTGCCACACTCCGTACAGATATACTCAATTTCTTTTTTCGACTTATTTACTGCTACCATGTGCACTAATATAATAAAAACAACATGTCAAAAGGTGACATTTGCAAAAATAGTGTTCAAAAAAGCAAAAAAATTAGCGCCACGCATTTTCAGAAACGAATATGGACAGGACTCGACCGTACGGGGTATCCTTGAAGAACTTGCCCACATGATAAATACGCTTGACCGCCCCGCTCTTGGTCCTGACGCGATAAGTGATTTGCGATATGGCCATGTTGCCACTGCGGATTAGCGATTGAGTGTCCGCCTTCACGTTGGCGTAATCCTCGGCATCGATGACGCCCTTGAATCGCGCACCAGCCAACTGACAGAATTCCTCCATGCTGTCGCATTCAAGAATTTCAAGCGCACGACCGTTCACGTAAAGGACATCGCCATAAATGGCGTCCAAGAGGATGAGCCCTCCAGGAACATATTCCATGTAATTCAAAGCCAGTTGGTGGAGCAATTCGGCATTCTTGATAGCCCCATCGATTTTCGCTTTGACCTTATCCTTGTTCGTTATGGGCATGTGGATAAACTGATAAGCTCCCAAGCGAATGCTTTCCTGAGCCAGTTCCATGTTGTCCGTCATGATGATAAACGGTATCTGGAAATCGCGCTTTTCACCTTTGCACTTTTGGATAATCTTGAAACCATCTATTTTCGGGAGCGCCGCATCAATCAGCGCTAAGGATAACCGGTTCCCGTATTCTAACAAAATATTGAGAACTTGATCGCCATCTTCTGCAAACAAGATATTGTAATCCGCCTTCAGGATATCCTCAAGAATAGAGCGGTTCTGCATATTGACTGTCGAAAGCAGAATTGTCTTGACATCAGCAGGGAACTTCACCACATTCTGGTTACCCGGCCCCGTTTCAACGGCGCTCACGTGCGTATTGCGGAACGACAAATCATAAATATGGCAGTCATTGATATCGGCAATCAGGCGGGCACTCAAGAACACATACGTTCCATGAGTCGCATAAGTCGTCTGCTGAGGCGCCTTGTACGCAAAACACTCCGCTCTGCAAAGTATTTGGTACAGAGAATTTTGCATGTCATTGCAATCCTGTTCGACTTCCTTAAAGTTCTTGTAGCCAAGACTCTGGAGTTGCTCTTCGAATTGCCGGTTTACAAAAAGGAACTTGAACGCCGCATTTTCAAAGGACACAATCGCCTTGGGCGAATCCACCAGATAATCGAGTTTGCCGAGACGAGAATACACATGGCGGGTCTTTCGGTTTTCGACACGCATTCCGATGGAAGCCATGTGATCGAGCGTTTCCTTTAAAGGCAACGGCTTTCCGTAAAAAAAGCCCTGCACTTTTTCACAGCCGATTCCCTTTAAAAATTCCATCTGTTCCTTGGTCTCGACACCCTCGGCAAGAGTCTTCAGCCCCAGATTCTTTGCCATGCGGACAGTCGAACGGATAATGGTGCGGGAAGCCTCGTTAAAGTTCGAGAGGAACACCATGTCGATTTTCAGTTCGTCAAACTTGTAATCTTTGAGCGTATTGAGCGATGAATAGCCACTCCCAAAATCGTCAATCCAGACTTCGTAACCGGCAAGGCGGAACCGTTCGATTTCGCTGCGGACATAAGCATTCGAAGCCATGATGCTTTCGGTAATTTCGACACGAATATACTCCCGTTCGATCCGGTACGTTTCAAGCGCCCGTTCGACAATCTCGAAAATATCGCAACCGATAAAATCCAAACGCGAAAGGTTGAACGAAACCGGGACAATCGGATTTCCGCGGTCCAATTCCTCGCGTAATTCTTTGCAGACGACCTGAATGACATGGCTATCGAGCTTGTGAATTTGACGGGATTCCTCCAATGCGCCGATAAAAGCCGCAGGATTCAAAAATCCGTATTGCGGGTCAATCCAACGAGCTAGAGCCTCCATGCCGCAGAACGACTCCGTAATCGTTCGAACGACCGGCTGGTAATACACCTTGATGTAGCCATTTTTTATCGCTTCGTCGATATGGTTCACGACGTAGTTCTGCAATATCAGCGCCTTGCGCAAGTCCTCGTCGTAATAGCGGATAAAATTATCACCTGATTTTTTCTGGACTTTACAAGCAATTTTCGCCTTCTCGCAAGCCTCCAGAATCGATTCGCCTTCGCCAATCTTGCAGATGCCGACGTTTATGTCCATCGAAATCTTCGATACGGTCGCCTTGACATCCTTGCGAATTTCGTTCAGTCGTTCTTCAAGATTCTCCGTGCCCACAACAACGATAAAATGATCGTCGGCGATACGGCAAATCAGTTTTTTCGGGAACGGCTTTTTAAGGAACAACGCAAAAAGGTTCAAGAACTCGTTACCCTTCTCAAAACCGTTGGCGTTATTGTAGAGTTTCATCCCCACAACGTCAAAGAAAACAACCGTAGGAACGCCCCCCTCTTTCCTTATACCGTCAACGAAATCTTCACCGCGCATGCGGCAGTATTCCAAATTCGGAAGCCCCGTCAAGGAATCAAAGTAGCGGTCAGTCCGTTCGCTTATACGATGGAAAATTGCGTCCCTGCCATGCCATTTGATGAGAGTCGCTTTCAGAATCAAATCACCGCCAGTGCGAGAATTCTGCACGAGCACTTCGCCTTGTTCAAGGACTTCTTCTATAGTAATCAGCGGGCGATCTCCCGCATCGAAGAAATATTCCTCGAAAGTGATGCCCGGGAAAAAAGCCCTGACCGGCGTCCAGATTTTCTCGGCAGAAGCGCTGATCATATAAATCTCGTGCGTTTCCGCATCGATAATGACAAACGGTTCGACCTTGTCCGTATTCAAGAACTCTATAATGCTGTTGTCAAAATCACGGCTCTTTCCGCCATTGGATTCCAGCGCCGTAGTCACGTCATCATAAACGACAACGGCATAGACAGTCCCGTCGTCAAAACAACGGTGATAGCCCATGGCGTGCACAACGCGGAACTCGTCCTTGCCATACAATTTTTCGCGATAGATGACCTCGTAGCGGGAGTCCTTGGATTTTGCAAATTCTTTCGCCTTGGTCGCAATAAAGACAATATCCTCGCGATGGACGTTCTTGTACATGTCCGTATTAAGGTGGTGAAGCAAATTTTCGCGAGTCATGCTGGGTGCTTGCCAGCGGACAAGCCCGTCCGAAACAAGAATAGTCTGGACAGATCCATCAACAAATTGATAGACCGCAAGCGGGATGTCGGAATTTTCCAATTCCTTTATCGTCTCTTTGGAGAATGAATACTTATTCAAAAAAGACATCGCACACACCTTGCATTTCAAGACCAGGTCTCTTTTAAACCTAAATTATTATTTACAAAATTGCAAGCTTTTTGAAAGTTTGCCGTAAAATAAAAGAAATATTTTACAAGTAAAGCGCAAATATGCACATATTCACAACAAATCCAGCCCAAGGACGGTGCAATCAACTCAAAAAAACGCAAAAAAAGCCCCGCATTCCAGCGAGGCTCCATGTAACAAGGATAAATTTTAAGCCAAGACCTTGCGGCCGGCTTCGACGGCGTCCGTGATGGTCATACCCACGTAATCCTGCGCACTGAACCAGCGGCCGCTCTTTTTATCGTCGAGAAGCACGCTAACGAGGGCTCCTGGAATAACACTTTCCGGAGCGTTCGGGGCGTTCGGGCCACCCAAATCCGTGCGGAGCCAACCCGGGTCCATCACGTTCATCATCACGTCCGTACCATTGAGCTTGCAGGCAAAATCTTTCACGAACTTGGTGAGCGCCGCCTTCGCACAGGCATAGCCCATCAGTTCAGGCTCGTTGGCGATACCGCTCGTGGTGAGCTGCATGCGGCCAAATCCGCGCTTGATCATTCCCGGCAAGAAGTGGTACGCAATCTTGACAGGGGCAAAGAAGTTCACCGCCATCGCGTGGTGGAAATCTTCCATGGTGTTGGTCAGGTAGTCGGTGAAGTAGTGGCTCATGAGGCCCGCATTGTTGAACACGAGATCAATTTGCACGCCAAGTGCATCGATTTCGGCGAGGGCAGCATCAATTTCTGCCTCATTTTCGAGGTTGCAGCCCACGGCGCGCACTTCGACGCCATACGGAGCAAGTTCGGCAATCACCTTTTCGGCATGGCTCTTGTCGCGCCCCTGCAACACAAGGTTTGCACCGAGTTTAGCCATTTCTATTGCGATAAGGCGCCCGACACCGCGGCATCCGCCCGTCACAAGGCACCATTTTCCTTTTACGTCAATCATTGAAGACCCCTTAAGATACTTTTTTCTCTGGTACTTGAAAAATAATCAAGAAAATCCCTAAAATTGCAATAAAAACGCAAAATTCCGTACACAACCGTAAAAGGACCTATTCGCGTGTCCGTAAATTACAAAAGGTATATTAGAATTAAAATATAATTAAACAGAAACCACATACTGTCATTTATCGACACTATTTTTTAAAAATCAATTAGTATCAAAAAAATATCGCATTTTGCAAACTAAAGCATGCACTCATTTCTTTAAGATATTCTTAAAATTTTATGGCGATGAATTATGAGTCAATCCTATTACACGAAGCCATTAGACTTCTTTTAATTTCGATAAGACAGCAGCGGAGCCATACGCAGCGGTCGTTATCCATAGAATCCGGGATTTCTAGGCAATTCATATCCCAAATGGAATGCGGAAAGAAGCAGCCATCTCTCGATACCCTCTCCCAGCTTGCATTGGCGTTGCAAACTAACATGAGTTCACTGATGGAGGAACTGGACCGCATCTACCAGCATCTTCTTTGGCAAAGATACCCAAGACAAGGGCGAAACTCCTCGGAAAATCACGCTAGAAACGCCGCAGAAAACACTAGTCCGAACTTAAACTACATACGCAAGGCAAGAGGATTGCGCAGGCCGTAGCCCTTAACAAAAATCTTAAAATTTTCTATCTTTTATGGCCATGGAATGGCAGCGCAACATAAAAACTTTGACAACCGACGAGCTCAAAGCTTGGCTTCGTGATGTTGACGAAAAGCCCTATCGCGCTGACCAGATTCAAAAATGGCTATTTTGCCAGCAGGTGCGCTCTTACGACGAAATGGTGAACATTTCCCCGGTTCTTCGCGAAAAAATGGCAAAGCAGTTCTCGCTTTGCGGCCTAAAAGAGGACCAGCGCTCCGTTTCTGTCGATGGGACGGTCAAGTGGCTATTCGCGACCGAAGACGGCCACCATATCGAAACCGTGATGATTCCGGCAAACGGCCGCTATTCTGTTTGCGTCTCGACACAGGTCGGCTGCGCCATGAACTGCGCGTTCTGCCGTACCGCCAAGATGGGGTTCACGCGTAACCTCGAAGCGGGCGAAATTCTCGAAGAAATCATCAACGTCAACTGGTACTTGAAGGATTCCGGCCTCAAGAACGAAGAAGGCGGCACGGCCCAGGTCACGAACATCATTTTCATGGGCATGGGCGAACCGCTCAACAACCTGGAAAACGTCCATCGCGTCTGCTGCACGCTCCATAACCAGAAACTCTTTAACATGGGCGCAAAGCGCATGACCGTGAGCACTTCGGGAGTCGTCCCGAAAATCAAGGAACTCGTCGATCGCAATACGCCCTGCTGCCTCGCCGTGAGCCTCAACAGCACGAACAACGAATACCGTTCGTCCGTGATGCCGGTGAACAAGACGTGGCCCATCGAAAAACTTTTGGAAGCGGTTGACGAATACATTCGTCGAACCGATAATTATGTGACGTTCGAGTTCGTGCTCATCCAGAACATCACCTGCACGCCCAAGGCCGCCAAGGAACTCATCCGCATTTGCGCCCCGCGCCGCGTGAAGGTGAACGCCATCGTGCTTAACGACGGCGACGACCCGACGCTGCACCCGCCCACCCCCGAAGAGGTGGAAGACTTTCTCGCCGCCGTGCGAGCTGCCGAAATTCAAATAACGATCCGCAATCCACGCGGTAGGGACATCCTTGCCGCCTGTGGACAACTAGCGTACAAAAAGGAAGGTAAAGAATGTTAACGCAAAACCTCCCGGAATTCTGGGACAATCTTTATGCCGAAGGCAAGGACTACTGGAATTTCAAGAAGGCTACTCCCGCCCTGCTTGAGTTTTTCAAGCACCCCTCCTGCCCTGCCGAGGGCTCAGTGCTGATTCCAGGCGCCGGGTTCGGCTACGATGCCGAGGCTTGGGCTTTGCGTGGACACGAAGTTTTGGCCGTGGATTTTGCCCCGACCGCAGTCGATGAACTGGACCATCTGAGCCGCAAGCACAAGAACCTGCGCTCGTTGGACCTCGACCTGTTCACGCTTTCGCCGAAGGACGCCAAGCGTGGCGGCCAGCAGTTCGACATCATTTACGACTACGGCACGTTCTCGGCAATCCACCCGGGCCGCCGCGACGAATTCTTCGAAGTCTGCTACAAGATGATGAAGGATGACGGCGTATTCATCTGCCTCATGTACCCGCTCATGAACGGCAAGACCATGCAGGGCCCTCCGCACTGCATGAGCGAAGGCGAACTCATGGCACGCCTCGGCGGCGTATTCGACATCGTCGAGCGCATCAAGCCCACGAACAGCATTCCGGGCCGCGAAGGCAAGGAAGAATTCTGGATTATGAAGAAGTGCCTGTAGTTTGAACAGAGAACTCCTCGGGCCTACAATGTGCAGAATCGCCAAAGTGTTCCGAGGTCATTCTGAGCGGTGAATAACCGCGAAGAATCCAGAGCATTAAATTGTCATGCCCGGCGCCGACCGGGCATTTCCTTTTTATAGACTTTGAGCTTGTAAAAAATACACGGAGCACTCCACAGGCTTACCAAATTTTTTTATTTTTTGCCCAGTTTTAAATAAGGATTTTACTATGGCAAACGATTTATGCCCCTGCGGTTCCGGCAAAGCATACTGCGACTGCTGCGAACCTATTATTAAAAAGATGACTCTCGCTCCGACCCCGGAAGCTTTGATGCGCTCCCGCTACACCGCTTATGCCAAGCACGAAATCGCATGGCTCAAGGATTCCCTCGAAGTCACCCAGCGCGACGACTTTGACGAACCGAGCGTGGAAGCATGGAGCCGTGAGTCCGAATGGCTCGGCATCGAAATCAAGCAGACCAAGACCGAAGACGAAAAGAACATCGGCTGGGTCGAATTTGTCGCCCGTTTCAAGCAGGGCAACATTACCCGCAACCACCACGAACTTGGCGAATTCCACAAGGTCGGCGGTGCATGGTTCTTCTACGATGGCCGTGCCGTGAAGCAGGAAACCGTCCGTCACGAAGGCCCGGTTGTCGGACGTAACGACCCGTGCCCGTGCGGTTCTGGCAAGAAGTACAAGAAATGCTGCGGAGCGAATAAGTAAGAAGTAGGCAGTAGGAAGTAGACGGTAGGAAGTTGTCAGCGGAAGGGGGAAGCCTTCCCCTGGCTCGCACTCCGAAAACTCCGTCGCTCGCCACCCCTTCGCCTAGGGGCTCCGCCCCTAAAACCCCGATAAGCACACCTAAAACCTACAACCTAAAACCTAATACCTAAAAATGTTCAAAATTTTTGTAGATGGCGAAGCAGGAACCACTGGCCTGCAAATTTTCGAGAGACTTGCCAAGCGCAACGACTTGGAAATTCTCAAAATCAATCCGGAACTCCGCAAGGACGTAAACGAACGCCAGAAGATGATTAATGAATCTGACGTGACGTTCCTTTGCCTGCCGGATGCAGCGTCCATGGAAAGCGCCGCCCTCTGCACGAATCCGAACACGCGCATTATCGACGCTTCTACCGCACATCGCGTAAATCCAGCTTGGACCTACGGCATGCCGGAACTTTCGGCAGCACAGCGAGAAGCGATTTCCAAGAGCAAGCGCATCGCGAACCCCGGTTGCCACGCCTCTGGATTTATCCTCGGTGTGTATCCGCTGGTCGCCGCGGGCATTCTCCCGAAGAGCGCGAACCTCGCCGCCTACAGCATCACCGGTTACTCCGGCGGTGGCAAGAAGCTCATCGCGGAATACGAAGCCGAAGAGAACTTGAGCCACAAGGCCGGTGAATCGAAGGCCATCATGGCTCCCGCCCCGTACGCGCTCGCGCTCGCCCACAAGCACCTCCCCGAGATGAAGATGTACTGCGAACTCGAGAACACGCCGTTCTTCAACCCGGTGCTTGGCCCTTATTACAAGGGCATGGCCGTGACCGTTGCCATTTTCCCGAACATGCTCACGAAGAAGGTCGGCCCGCAAGACCTGACCGAAATTTTGGCGAAGCATTACGAAGGAAGCCGCTTCGTGAAGGTGATGCCCTTTGAGGCTGCCCCCGTGCTGTTCAACGGCCGCCTCGACCCGACAGTCTGCAACGACACGAACAACGCCCGCATCCAGGTTTTTGGGAACGAAAACATCATGCAGGTGACGACGATTATCGACAACCTGGGCAAGGGCGCCAGCGGCGCCGCCATCCAGAACATGAATATCGCCCTCGGACTGGACGAAACGCTCGGTTTAGTTTAATCCGCGAACCGTCACCAGTTAAATTTCAGAAAAACGCCAAAGCTACATGATTTTTGGCGTTTTTTTTGAGGTGAAAAACTCAAGCGACCAAATCCATAAGGTCAAAGTACATCAACCTTGTATGCGGATCGTCATCTTCGGCATTCATAAATCGAAAACCGTTCTTTTCATAGAAAGGAACTGCATTTAAATACGCATCAACCGTCAAAAATCGGCACCCAGTCTTATTGTCAATCACAAACATAGACTTGATGTAATTGAGGATTGTCGTCCCAATTCGCTGTTTTTTAGCCGAGATATCAACGCCCAAGCGGCATAGCTTGACGGCAGGATAACTTTTTAAGCGTTTGTCGTTCGGGAACCCGCTCTTTTTGCGGAATCGATTGAATTCAGTTTTATCCTTGAAATTGTCCAACGCCACCCTGTCATTTGCAAGGCTGCAATAAGCATAAACCTTACTTGCGTCATCAACATCAACACAAGCATAACTTACCGCAAGCAAGTGTTTCTGAAAATTCGATGCACGATTAAGGATGAAATCATCTAAATCTACATCACCACAATTAAAGGAGTTCACTCCATTTGTAGGGTTCAAGCGGATGAATTTTAATGGATAATTAGCATTTAAACTTTTCGAAAACATGGATCTATACCTCCATTGGCTTCTTCTCGGGCACGCTTCTCAGCCATACCCAATTCGTAAGCCTTTTTCATGAACTCGTAATCGCGCAAGCGCTGAGCACGAGCTTCTGGAGTTTCCGGTCGACGAATCTTCATGTTTTCAAGAAAACGACGAGCATCCTCGCCATAGAGAATCGGAGTTTCACGAATCGGTCTAGCCATAGCCTTGTCCTTTGTTATTTCATAATAAGTAATGGATATATTAACTCTGGAGCATCACTAGACAGGTGAAACCCGGCAACACACTACTAAGGTGGTGTCTATAATATAAAATGTTGAAATTTCAAAAACAAGGGGGCGAACCTCAGGGCATTTATTTTGTCAACAACCGTTTGCAAGAATCGACTGATTTTACAAGATTCCCCATCAAGTGGGGAAAGACAAGCACGAGCACTCTTCCCCAAATCGCAAAAATTTCTACATTTTACACTGAAAATAGGAGATTCCCACCTAAAGGTGGCCATGCGCACTATGGAACAAAGTTCCAAGTGCTGTCCGCCCCCTCGGAGGCGGGAATGACAATTCTACGGCGTACCAACCACTAACCACGAATCACAGATACATGTTCTTAGACGAAAAATCAATTGAAGTTCGCTCCGGCAGAGGCGGTGACGGCATCTGCAGTTTCCATCGTGAAAAGTTTGTTCCACTCGGCGGGCCCGATGGCGGTGATGGCGGTCGTGGCGGTCACGTGATTTTGCAGGTGAACGAACAATATACGACGCTCCTTGACATGGGCCATACCCGAATTTACAAGGCAAAGAACGGGCAGCCCGGCGGCGCAAAGCGTTGCTCCGGAGCTTCTGCCGATGACCTTATCATCGGCGTTCCGCGCGGCACAATCGTCAAGGACGAGCAAGGTCATATCCTCACGGACTTGACCGAACCGGGCCAGAAGTGGATTGCGGCTCGCGGCGGCAAGGGCGGCATGGGCAACCAGCATTTCGCAACTCCGAAGGTGCAGGCACCACGCAAGTGCACTCCCGGCGAAAAGGGCGAAGTCCGCCAGCTGTTCCTCGAACTCAAACTCATGGCTGACGTGGGCCTCGTGGGTTTCCCGAACGCGGGCAAGTCGAGTCTCGTGAACAAGATTTCCAGCGGTCGCCCGAAAGTTGGCGACTATCCGTTTACGACGCTTGAACCGGTGCTCGGCATCGTGCAGGTGAACGGCCACAGTTTTGTTGTTGCCGATATTCCGGGACTTTTGGAAGGAGCCAGCGAAGGCAAGGGCCTTGGGCACCAGTTCCTCAAGCATATCGAACGCACGCATACGCTGCTCTTCGTGATTGACGGTTTTGCAGAAAACGCCTACGAACAGTTCAAGGTGCTTAAAGAAGAACTCAAGGCGTTCCACCCGAAGCTGGCCGAAAAGAATTTCGTGGTAGCCCTCAACAAGAGTGACCTCGGCATCGAAAACGCCATCAAGGAGTTCAAGAAACACCGCCAAAAAGTGGTCATCACGTCGGCGGTTACCGGCGAAGGATGCCCCGAATTGCAGCAGGCTTTGGACGATGCGGTGCCCCATATGCACAAAAAAAGCATCGGATGGAGCAAAAAAAGCTAACTGTTGCCAAAAAATATTGTAAATTCATTAACATGAAGGCGACTCAGTCCAACATAACTAAGAAGGAAATCGTTGATGAAATCGCTTCCCAGACTGGATTTACGCAAGTAAAGACCAAGGTCATCGTGGAAGAACTCATCGACGCGATTTCTAATTCTGTTATTGAGGGCAATAACATCGAATTGCGTGGATTCGGTCGCTTCAAGAACAAGCAACGTAAGGAACGCCGTACCCGGAACCCAAAGACTGGCGAGTTGGTCAATATTCCCGCCAAGACGCGTCCGGTTTTCGAACCGAGCAAGGATCTCGTCGAAAAAATCAACAAGGTTCCTTTCGACTTTGATAATGAGGCTTTTGTCCCTAAAGATGACCAAGAAAGAATCTAGTACGCCCGTTATCCAGAACCGCAAGGCGAACCATCTCTATTTTGTGGATGAGACGTTTGAAGTGGGAATCATGCTTATCGGGTCCGAAGTCAAGTCCATCCGCAACGGCAAATGCACTCTGGGCGAAGCATGGATTGACATCGACGAAAAAAAGGACGAACTCTGGCTCGTCGGTGCGCATATCGACGAATACCTTTTCGCAAACCGCTTTAACCATTTCCCTGCACGCAGGAGAAAGCTCCTCGCCCACACGCACGAAATCCAGAAAATGCGCAAGGCGAAGGAATTGAAGGGGTGCACCATCATCCCGCTAAAAATGTACTTTAAGAACCGTATTGCAAAACTCGAAGTAGGAATATGCCGAGGCAAGGATCAACACGACAAGCGACAGGACATCTTAGTCCGCGACGCCAAGATGGAAATGGCTCGCGCCGCCAAGGCCCATCGCTAATTATTGCTTTGCTACTGTTCGCATGTAGCCTCACCCTCGCCGCACCGGCTAGGGTCGATGTGGAGTCGCTTGCGCGGGATACGAAGGGAGCGTTCCATTGGTACCCGGTGCAAAAGACGTTTACGATTGTCGCTCCACAGGACACATTCAAGTTCGCCGTTGGCATTCCGTACATGACCCGCAACGGCAGTTCAATTGAGCTTTCTCAAGCCCCGCAACTCGAAAACGGACACTTGTGGATTGCCGAAGAAGACGCGAAGAAAGTCACTTCGAAAGCCGCAACAGTAACAGCCGAGACAGCACCAGCCAAACCCGCCGATGCAAAACCGGCTGAACCCGCAAAACCCGCGACGCCAGTCGTCGTAAAGCCCAAGCCTCCCAAGCAAGAAATTGCAGGTAGCCGTGAAGTCCGCACCATCGTCATTGACCCCGGACACGGAGGCAAGGACCCCGGTGCGCAAGGCAAGAAGGCCAACGAAAAAGACATCGTTCTCGCCGTCGCAAAGCTTTTGCGCAAGAACCTCGCCGACGAAGGCTTCAATGTGAAGCTCACCCGCAGCAAGGACGTGTTCATCGAACTCGGACAACGCGCGAACCTCGCCAACCAGTGGGACGGCGACTTGTTCATCAGCCTGCACTGCAACGCCATCGACGCCAGCGAAGAACGCAAGCGGGTTATCCAGGGCTACCAGTTCTACGTGCTGCGCGCCCCGGAAAGCGAAGAAGACAAAGCCATAGCCCGCCGTGAAAACGCGGTCGCCACGCTCTACGGCGAAAAGAACGCCAAGGACGAACTTTCACCGTTAGAATGGTTCAAGCTCGAAGCCCGCCTCGAACAGTACAAACAAACTAGCTACCTGTTTACAGAGAAACTGCTCGACAGTTTTGAAGACGGGAAAATCAAGAGAATGGGAACAGGTGTCGGCGGTGCAGGATTCATGGTTCTCGTAGGTGCGATGATGCCAGCCGTGCTCATTGAACTCGGATTCATCAGCAACGAAGAAGACGAAAATTACATGATAACCAAGACTGGCCAGCAGGACCTCGCCGACCGCATTGCAGAAGCTGTGAGCAAGTACAAAGACGCCGTCCACAGCTACCGCGAAACGCTGGGAAGATAGCGCCAACGGCACAGTGTTTTGTGATTAGTGGTTAGGATACCTATTTGCTAACAGGCTTTAAATTTGCCTCGATAATTTCAAGGCATTCCGCGAGAATGGCATTGTATTTTTCCTGATAACGTTTTGTCGTTTCAGGCGTTCCACCAGCACAGGTCTTTGTCTTTGCAATGTAGCCACCAAACCAGTTTTTTGATTTATAATTCAAGCCATTCGTATATTTAACGTCTCCATTTTCCGTAAAATATGGAGCAAGGTTATATTTTAAAGTTTTATTTTCGCGATCTAAAAGACTTTCTAAATATGCGGTTTGGGATTCCGTCAAGGATGAATCCTTCATCAATTCATTGACTATTTTTTCGTACAATGCTTTTTGCACATCGGCAAGAATATCGACAAACAAAGCAAAGCCTTCTTGTGGACAAGATTCAACTAAATCTTCGGGAACAATTCCATGAGCGTCATTGTACTCTTTCTCGCACGTATAAGCTAGATCTCCATCTATTCTAAAATCTTCATAAGTACTGTCATTAGAACATTTCATCTCGTATTTCATACGAGTAGAAGCACAGGGACCTATTCCATATAATGGAGCGAACTGTTCAATAACAGCTTCACACGACGCTAGTTCGTCTTCCCAATATGTCAAAAGTTTTTCTGATACGGATTGTTTTTGCTCTAAGAAATTTTTTAAATCATTGCAATCGTAATCTTTAGCACAAATTGAAACTGTATGCCAGCTTTTTGTGCAAGTCACAGAAGAATCGCGAGCCAAAATATAAGTCGGTATTGTAGATGAACTAGAAACACTTGAAGAACTCGATGCAGGAGTGTCTGAGGAACTCGTTGGTGGGACAATTGTCGAACTAGAAGATTCAGAGAATTCCGCAGAACTTGAGGGCTCAATCTGCGACGAGCTTGATTCAGGCTCCACCGACGCGCTGGATTCAGTTTCTGAAGATGCAGACGAGAGATTACCCACATCCGCCGACGAGTCTGGATTTGTCGCTTGAGCTACAGGAATCTGCGGATTTGAATCCGTGCAGCTAGCCCAGAAAAGTGATGCAACAGTCAAGCAACTTAAACGCCAAAATTTCCGAATGTTCATACAAATTCCTCCTTTTTCATAATATATACAAATAACGTTTACACAGTTCAAAATGTGGACTTTTTTTTAATAAAAAGCGTTGACAAAATGTAAACAACAAAGGCAAGACTCTGTGCAATTTTATCCAAACAAAAACCGACTGCTTTTAGGCAATCGGCTTTTTATAGGAGATTCCCGCTCGGAGGCGGGAATGACAAATCCATACGGACTATTGACGCTTACGCCTTCGGCTTCAGCGTCCATCCTTCGGCTCGGTCATGCCGGCAAGCCAGCTTGCCGTCGCGACACTCGCCTTACGGACTATTCCGCGTCCATGTCGGCTTCGTCGATTTCGGCGTTGTGATAGACTTCCTGGACGTCGTCGTGGTCTTCGAACTTGTCGATGAGCTTGAGGAGCTTCACAGCGTCGTCGTGACCGAGCTTGACCGGGTCATTCGGAACGTAGCTGAGTTCAGCGCTCATCATTTCGATGCCAGCAGCTTCGAGAGCCTTGGAAACAGCGTCGAAAGCTTCCGGAGAAGTAGAGATTTCATGAACGCCGTCTTCGGTGCTCATGTCTTCGGCACCGGCTTCGAGAACGAGGTCCATCACCTGGTCTTCCGGATACTTTTCGGCATCGACGACAATCACGCCCTTGTAGGTGAAAGCCCAAGAAACGGAACCAGATTCGCCCATGGAGCCGTTGTTCTTGTTGAAGATGTTGCGGATTTCGGCAACCGTACGGACCTTGTTGTCGGTCATGCACTGCACCATGATGGCGATGCCTGCCGGGCCGCGTCCTTCGTAGAGCGGTTCCGTCATTTCGGTACCGGAGTTGGCGCCCGTACCCTTGGCAATAGCACTTTCGATGTTCTTGGTCGGCAAGCTCTGGCTCTTGGACTTGAGGATTGCAGCACGGAGACGCGGGTTAGCGTCAGGGTTGCCACCGCCGAGCTTAGCAGCGATAGAAATTTCCTTAATAAGTTTGTTCCAAGCCTTGGCGCGAGCGACGTCGGTTTTGGCTTTCTTGCGTTTGGTAGTGGCCCATTTGGAGTGACCGGACATAATTTACCTCTAGGTGGTTTTTGATAAAATTTAAAAAAGTTCTACTTCTTGTTCATCTTGCAGAGGCGTCTCTGCTTCACGGTAAGCTTGCGGCTATTGCAGTCAAGGTCGTCGTTCCTTGTCGATTTGAACAACACCTTGTCGCTACTTGGTCTAGCCGAGCGCTCCGCAGCACGTTGAGAACGCTTCTCTTCCAGGCGCTTTTCACGCATGGAGACCAGTTTCGTCTTGTCTATAGGAACAGCCGAAGCCTTGGTTATTTCGCGTTCATACTTACCGTTCCAGATTTTGCCCAAGAGCGAACCGGACTGGAGAGCATCATCCAAAATGCTCTGTGCCCAGCTATCGTTTGCGGGCGGCAAAAGCTTGAACGACAAGTTACGAATACTAGTCGGTTCCTCGTCATAGTAAAGCATCATGTCGAAGAAGCCCACGTTGTATTCATCGCCATCGGAACCGGCAGCAATCTTGTCCGGTATGTAGGCAAGCACAGCGTAGAGCGCCCTGTCGAAAAGAGCCGTAATAAGGACGTCGGAATCTCCACCAGGTGCCAGCACCTCGCCTTCCGCAACAAAAGCCCACGGGGCCACATCGACCTTGAGCCTAAACTTGTGGAAACCGTGTTCAGCCTTTTTGAGTTTGATTAGCGCACCGGCAAAAGCCTGAAATCCCGGCTTGATGGAGCCTTCCTGCGCAAACACTAACGCGCATGCGAGGAAGATTACCGTTAGAATTTTTTTCATTTCCTCATCCACTCCATTAACTTATTCTTAATTCTTGAAGAAGAGAGCCTTTGCTGCTTCGAACATCGGATCCTTTTCGTCCGGGTTGCGGCATTCCGTATAAATACGGACCTTCGGTTCCGTACCCGACGGACGCACCAGCATCCAGGAATCGTCGTCGAAAATGACCTTCACGCCGTCGAGCGTGAGGAGCTGTTTTACAGTCTTTTCGTTTGCACCGACCATGACCTTGGCACCCGGTTTAGCGATATCGGCAATGGCATCAACCTTCGCCTTGAGCGGAGCGCCCACGAGGGACTTATCGACTTCGAAACCAGAACGCGTCGGATAGAAGCGACCGTATTCTTCGTACAAAGCATCGAGATATTCGCCGAGGTTCTTGCCCGTCGTCGCGAGAATTTCGAGAGCCATGAGGAGACCGAACTGGGCATCCTTTTCGAGCGTGTTGTTGAGACCGGAGATACCGTCGGATTCTTCGAACGCCACGAGAGCCTTCTGCTTGGCATTGCGGCTGAGCCACGGGCGGAAGTTCTTGAAGCCCACCGGCGTTTCCATCACGGGCACGCCGAGCTTTTCGGCAATGATGTTCACGAAGTTGGACGTCGCGACAGACTTCGCCACGCAGCCCTGTTCCTTGCGCCAGGTAGCCATGTAGTGGAAAGCGATAGCGCCGAACTGGTTCATGTCAATTTCGCGAGTGCCGTCGTAGAAACGGATACGGTCACCATCCGGGTCGAAGATGCAGCCCAGACGGAACCAGGACTTGCTCTCGTCCAAGACCTTGCGGACCTTTTCCAAATTCTTGCTGGACGGTTCCGGAGCGATGCCACCGAACAAAGAATCGTCTTCGTTCCTAAGCGTGATAAGGCATTCCGGATTGTCGAGGAGTGCAGCCGGACGGCGACGCGTGGAACCATGCACGTGGTCGCACACAAGCGTGAGGCGACCCTTCTTGATAAAGTCCTTGATGCGGTCGAACTTGATAGTGCCCTGCTTTACGAGGAATTCCTTGTAAATCTTGAGAGAATCGATGATTTCCCAGTCAACCTTGGAGACCGGTTCGAACTTCCAGGTCGCCATCATCTCGTTAGAAAGCTTCGTGATGACGTTCGTGATTTCCGGACCCGCAGGACCGCCGTCGGCCGGATTGAACTTGATGCCGTTATAGTGGCTCGGGTTGTGGCTCGGAGTCATATTGATGGAGCAAGCGGCGCCAAGCATCTCGATTGCAGCGGAGAATTCCGGAGTCGGCATTTCGCCACCGTAATAGACCTTCACGCCGGCCTTGGCGAACTGGTCCGCGACGGCTTCGCAGAATTCGTGACCCAACAAGCGGTTATCGTGACCTACGACCACGCCCTTCTTCTGGAGTTCGGCAAAGTCCTTCACGCCGAGAGATTCTAACAATTCCGGAGTTGCTTCGCGGTACATGCGAACAATCGCCGCACCCACGACCTGGAGATTGCGAAGAGTGAACTCAGAGCCGATTTCGCCTCGCCAGCCCGAAGTACCGAAACTCACCTTAGCCGGTTCTTGAGAAGTCAGAGCGACCTGTTTCACTTGTTCAACCAGATTCATGTCCGTAGCGGGGTTGAATTCCGGGGCCTGAATCTTTTTCCAAATCTGGGTAATGTTTTCCATAACGGTTCCTGTATTTAAGTTTTAACGACGAAAATTTAGAAAAAAATGAACAACTTGACACGGAACCAACAATGTGGTTCCATATATTATATCACTTTTTTAGCCGCAGGAACTAGTGTTACGAATAACGTTTTACCTTTTGCTGTAATAACCCTTGCCATAATAGCCACCACCATAGTATCCGTACCCATAACCGTAATGGCCAGGTTCGTACTCGCAGTGGTTCATGACAAAGGCGCAAGGTTTGTCGGCATACCGGCGCAAATTCGAGATACTCTCCTTAATCTGGCTCACCGAATCCGTTCCGTAATGCACAACCATCAAGGCAAAATCCACCAACGGATAAATCAACTCGGCATCGGTCACCAAGCTTACCGGCGGGGTATCTACCAAAATCATGTCGTATTCCGCCTTCATCTCGGCAAGGATATTCTTAAACCTGTCGTGACGCAAAAGTTCACTTGGCGACATCAAGCGCTTGCCGCAACCCAACACAAAAAGATTTTCAAGTCTAGTGTCTGTCACAGCCTCGCGCCAAGAAACCTTGCCCGACAATATTTCGGTAAGGCCGGCATGCTTGGAACTACGAATAACACCCTTGCGCATGTCGGCATCTATCAGGAGCACGCGTTTGCCGTTCATGGCATACACCGCCGCCAGATTCTTAGACACAAAACTCTTGCCCACACCCGGCACCAGCCCGCATACCATGACCACATTATGCTCTTCAGAAAGCGAAAAATCAAGAGCCGTCTGCAACGTACGGAAGGCCTCGCACGCCTGGTCGTTCGGCGACGATTCAACCAAAGTGAGCTTATGGTGCTTGTCGCGCAAGAGACGATTTTTCGATTCCGGAATCTTGGCATACACGCTCACGTCGGTCGCATGTTCCAGTTCCTGCGAGCTACGCACACCGTTACGCATCATGCGACGCAAGAATACGATTAACACGCCAATCATAAAGCTGGCCGCAATGCTGCATATCAAAATATTCATCTTCTTGGGCTTGCTCGGTTTCGGTTCAATCTGCGCAAAATCGACAACGCGCACATTCCCCACCTCACCAGCGCGCACCACGCGCAACTGCTGGATGTTGTTCAGCATGGTGGTGTATTGGGAATTGTTGACCGCCACATTTTCTTGCAAGCGGATAAGTTCCTGCTGCGTGGTAGGCATCGATTCCGCATTTTTTCTCAGGCGGCCCAGCTCACCACGCAAACGGTTTTGCTGTTTTACAATCGTCTGTACCGAGGGATGTTCCTCTTTAAACAAGCGGGTCACCTGCTGGCGCTGCTGTTCCAACTGGAGCAACTGGCGCTGCAAGTCCATTTCTTTGTCCAAATGAGCGCGAGTTTCGCCCGTCATATCGACGGAACCAATATGGTGGCGGTAGTCCGACAAAATCTTTTCGGAGCTATCCAGCTTTGCCTTAATAGCCGGCAACTGCGATTCCAGGAATTCCAAAGTTTTTGCGGCATCGGCACTACGCATTTCTACATTCTGGCGCACGTAGGTATTTGCAATCGTATTCAAAATCGAAGCGGCCCGGTCGGCATAGCGGTGCGAATAAGAAACGCCAATCACACCCGTCTGCTTCCCCTTTTCGGCCACTTTCAGAGATTTCGCAAGTTTTCGGACCGCAAGCAGAGGATTCAACTGACTTATCTTGAATTTTTCTCCGACCGATGCCTTACGAATACGGTCCACACGAATCTGCAAGGTGTCACCTTCATACGGAGCCTTGAGCAATTCGCCCACATTTCCTTCAACCAGCTTGGACTCATCTTCAGAATAGACAGCGTAAGTGTTTTCTCCCGTTACGACGGCATACCATTTTTCGCTACGAGCCTCTTTCGGGATAAACAGATAGCCGATATCCATGCGGCCTTCCCGGTGCAACATGCGATTCAGAGCACTCACCGGAGTGGCCGAATATTCCAAGTGTTCTTCAGCCACCACAAAACTCAGAACCAAGCGGCTCTTGATAAGTTCGATTTCAGCATCGGCCGGGCTAGCCACATCAAGAATGGCACCCATCTCGCCCATAGCACGGTTTGCCGCCTTGTTCCCTTTAGGGTCAATCTGCAACATAGCGTCACTGGTAAACTGCGGACGAATCCATTGGCCAATAGCCAAGCCTACAACGACACCAGCCAAGATAAACAGCAGCAAGAAATAGCGGCGTTTCCACAAAATAAAAAGGGCATCCAGCAATGTAATCGAATTATTGGCAGAAGGTTGTCCTCCCCCTGAGACATTATTCTGTTGTTCATTATCAGCCATTAGAATCTCCAAATTTTAGAACAAATATAAAAAAAATTCGCCACCATCAAAAACGCTCTAGCAATTCAAGTCATCCATATAGAGTTCTTTTCATTTGTTCGGTTCAATAAAATGGACTGGCAAAAGTACTTAACGAACTGGGGCGGGCTCTCGCGGCATGAAGCCGTGGCGCGGACTTTACCCCGGACTTGTTCCGGGGCCACGGCTTCCCCGCCTAGAGGGCCGTGCGCGAGATACGGGCGGCCCTCCCGGCCCTTCGGGCTTCGATCCCTAACGCAGAACGCAAGAATTGCAGTTGTTGCATTTTTTGCAACTGTTCATGGGGAAACTTACAGAGAGGCCTACTACTTGAAATAACTCTGCTCGACCTTATTCAACATCGGGCAGGTCTGCCCCGCACGCAGAACAAACGCCATCGAGATTTCGTTCAACAGGCCCACCGGTACAAACACGC
>CAMKTL010000015.1:0-75770 GCA_946415675.1 uncultured Fibrobacter sp. | reverse complement strand
AAACGTCGAGGTGAAGTTCGCCCATACCCTTGATGATGGTCTGGCCGGATTCCTTATCGACTTCGACCTGGAACGTCGGGTCTTCCTTCGTGAAGCGGTTGAGGGCCTTGGACATGTTGTCCAGGTCGTCACGGTTCTTGGCTTCGATAACAAGTTCGATAACCGGGTTAGGAACGTGCATGGAAGTCATGTTGTAGTGGTTCTTGCCATCCGTGAATGTCGTACCGGAAGCGCAGTCGATACCGAACAGAGCGACGATGTCGCCTGCACCGGCTTCGGTGATATCCACCATTTCGTCAGCGTGCATACGGACCAAGCGGCCAACAGAAACCTTCTTGCCGGTGGCCATGTTGGTAATCATGTCGCCCTTCTTGAGGGTACCCTGATAGACGCGGATGTAGGTGAGCTGGCCATAGCGGTCGTTCACGAGCTTGAACGCGTAGCAGACGAGCGGAGCGTTGTCTTCGCTCTTGAGGATGACTTCGGCTTCGTTGTTGTCGAGGTCGAGGGCCTTGTTTTCAACGTCGGTCGGGCACGGGAGGTAGTCGATGACACCGTCGAGGAGCTTCTGCACGCCAATGTTCTTGTGGGCGGAACCCATGAACACCGGGGTGATGTCGAGGCGGATGGTGGCTTCGCGGATGGTCTTCTTGATGAGGGCCTTGTCGATTTCGTCGACGCCGTACTGGCCTTCCATGGCCTTTTCCATGATTTCGTCAGAGTAGTCGGCGCAGCAGTCAACGAGCCTGGTGCGGTATTCGTTGGCCTGGTCGACGAGTTCGGCCGGGATTTCCTTTTCGATCATGTCGTCGCCGTTGGCGCCTTCGAAGTAGTAGGCCTTCATTTCGACGAGGTCGACCACGCCCTTCAGTTGGTCTTCGAGACCGATAGGAATCTGCATCACGCAGGGCTTGTGGTTGAGCTTTTCCTTGAGCATGACAGCCACGCGGAGCGGGTTTGCACCGGAGCGGTCGCACTTGTTCACGAACACCACGCGCGGCACATGGTAGCGCTTCATCTGGCGGTCAACGGTAATAGACTGGGACTGAACACCTTCGACGCCGGTGAGCACGAGGATAGCACCGTCGAGCACGCGGAGAGAACGTTCCACTTCGATCGTGAAGTCCACGTGCCCCGGGGTATCGATGATGTTGATGGAGTCCTGTTCACCGCTCTTGGTGTGGGTCCAGTTTGCAAACGTGGCGGCAGACTGAATCGTGATGCCGCGTTCGCGTTCAAGTTCCATGGAGTCCATCGTGGCACCGACGCCGTCCTTGCCACGGACTTCGTGAATAGCGTGAATGCGCTTTGTGAAGTAGAGAATACGTTCGGTAAGGGTTGTCTTACCGGAGTCGATGTGTGCAGAAATACCAATATTTCTGTGCTTTTCAATGTTTTTCATATTTTATTCCACTGATGGAGTTGATGTTATTGAATGTTGCGCCCAAAAATAGAAAAAAATCGGGGCTGGCTCAAGGGCGGTTTTTCTTTTGATTGAACAAAACGGGTTGAAAAAGACTAGTTTTTGCGCTTTTTCACAATTAAATAGACTAAAAAGCCTGATATAACGGCAATCGAGAGCCAAACAGTATAGAATAAAGGCGACATCCAAGGGCCAAAATTCATGAAATACCGCTGGGCGACTCCGTAGTAATCGTTGGTGGCGAGTGCTTCGGCAGTCCCTTCGACGTTAATCGGTATATAAAAATGGCTGAGCACGAGTTGCAGGGCAATTAACGATGTCGCGGCTTTTGCACCCAGGTTCGCCTTGTCGAGAACGCATCCAAGCGGCACGAGAACCATCGGGAGGAGCGGAATGACGTGCCGTGCTTCGCTGTCTGTGGCAAAGAAGAGGAAAGCGAGGAATGCGAGTGCGTAGCCTGGTCTGCGGTTGAAAATATCTCTTGCAAAATCGCGGAAATAAAAGAGGGTGAGTAACGGTAGAATTCCAAAATAGCAGATGTGCGCGGCCGGGGTGACTAGCGGGTACTTGAGCGGACGGAGGAGTGTCTGGAGAATGAAAGCCACCTCGTTGAAGTAGAATTCGTCGTTCGTGTGCGATTTCAGGAAAAATGAAATCGCGGCAAAGGGGAGGGCGACGATGATAGCCTTTTTCCATATCGACTGGCGGAAAAATTCGCAGATGTAGGTGAGCGGACTGTAAAAATGGAAATCGCAGCATCGCAAGGCTAAATACAGGAACGCTCCCCAGGCGATAGCGCTTGCGAGGATTAGCGGGGGCGATGCCTTGCAGAAAAGCATGCTTTCGAGGAGCGGCTGCTTGTGAAGCAGGTAGAGCGCTGCAACCGCCCCGACAGACATCAGCGGGAACGCGATGGCGATGGCTTTGCCCGTGTGGACGTTTAGGCGCTTGGCCGTTTGCGGGAACGGGTCCTTGAAAAAGTACAGGAGCCAAATCATGTATGTAATCGTCGGCCACGTAGGAATTCCCAGGAACGAAACTAGGAGTGAGCGCGTAAACTTGCCGCACTGCAAATAGTAAAAAGAAACGAGGAAAATCGTGATGGCGAAAGCGTCTGTTTGGAACGGTTCATAACCGCAGTTCTTGAGGACGAAGTAATTGAAAAAGAAACAGGCGAAAATGATGGCCGAAGTCGCCTTTTTCCAGGCGCAAAGCTTTATAAGCTTGAAAAAGAACACCAGCTGGATGGCGAGATTTGCAAAATGGAGCACGTACATCGAGAGCATCAAGTTTGCGTGCGTCGCCTCGATGTTAAAAAGCGAAAAGAACAAGTTTATCAGGAAGAACGGGAAAATACGGAAAATGCGGAAACTGTCGTAACCCGTAGTCCAGAAGTCCGTAGAAAAATTCTGCGCGACGCTGTAGTAGAATGCGCCGTCGTAACCAGAGCCATCGTTCAGCGGAGTCCGTTCAACGATACAAGACAACGTAAAAAGAAAAAGAAGTGTCAGCGTGAGGAGTACGAAAACTCCGTGTCGCTTGAAAAACTCCTTGTTTTTTAAGGTAGCGGTCACAGGCGGGTGGGCAATTTAAATACGTAGAAACTAGATGGCTTCGTCTTTGTTGAATTCGGTATCGTCTTCGTCGGAGGCTGCTTCTTTGTCGATGGAATTTTCGACGAGTTCCGGCTTTTCCATACCCTCTAGTGCCTTGAAGTAAGTGGCTGCGGTTTTACCGACTTCCATTGTATCAAAGAATGTGTAGGCTCCGTTGCCGATGGCCCCGATGGCGGGGATGGCGCGGAGGGCGATGCGACCGAGGAAGTTCGTGGAAACCTTGACACCGATTCTCTGGAGCAGTTTTTGGAGCGCCGAAAGCGAGAGCTTCTGCACGACAATGCGGCTGCCGGTGCGGACGGCGACATCTCGAAGGAGAGAGGCCGCGCTGTGGCGGAATAGGCACCAGACCATGGCTTCGCGTGAAAGCATGGCGAACTTGCCGTAGGTGCAGGCGATGTCGGAAACGAGCTGCGCCTGGATGCGCCATACAGCGGCGATATCCGGGATGGACGTGAGGACTCCGGTGAATCCAGCCGGAATGGAAAGAGATGTGCTTACGGTGGCGGCCTTCAATGCTGCCTGTCTAGTTAAAATCTCGACCCTTTTGTCGGGATCGGTGTTGGGGGCTAGGAGCGAGTCCGGAATGTCCGTTATCAAGTTGAATATGATGGAATAGACCATCTCCTGGATGGATTCTTCTTTCTTGTCTTTGTATTCTTTAAAATTCAACATGGGCGCCTCTTTTTACTCCTATTTCAAAAACATTTTAACAAATCCAGCGATGTTTGGGGGAATCTTGTATTGAAAATTGCGCCGTTCGAGCCACATTTTGATGAGTTCGTCAATCCAGAGTCGGTCTGAAGCCACATTCTGGATGAAAATTTCGGTTTCGTCCCCTTTTTCGACGAGCTTGTAGTTCATATGGAACGAAATGGGGGAACTTTCGCCGTGGGGGAGAACGGTCAAGTCCATTGTTTGCTTGTTCGCGTTGACGCTAAAATTGACGTTGTTTAGGATTTTTTGAAGTTGCTCGTCCATGTAGAATCCTTTCTGTGATGCATTAGAACAGAATTTTTGCGAATAGTCCGGCTCCTTTGGGGAGTGTCTTTTTGATTGTGTGTCCCTTGAACCACCATGCGGCGATGACGTTAATCAGTTCTCTTTCGCAATCTACTTTGCTTATCACCATTTCGGTCCCTTGTTCCCCGTCTTCAAAGTAATAATGGGCATAAAGTGTGGTCGGTTCCGTTTCTCCATGTAGAAGGATGGCTATGGTTGCAATGTTTTCTTGCGTGTCGATATCGACGTTCTCGATTTCGCCAAACTTCTTGATGAAATCGTTCCGCTGGAAAAATAACTTGATGGTTTTGTCGCGTGCGTTGCTGAGAAATGACATTGGCTAGAGACTTGGAGTGGTGGGTGGTGCCCGTAAAACTAATCTTTTTTGCGGAAAACTGCAAGTTTGGGTGCGAAAAATGAAGCGTAAATAAAAAATAGGGCGCGCAATCACGGCACGCCCCAATCAATTTCGCTTTGCGGAGGATTACTTCATGACCTTGTACGCCCTATCGCCGACAACGACTAACATGACGCCTTTATTGTCGATGCGGATTTCTTGCGTTGCTGAGTTTATCTTTGATGTCGCGAGAACGCGTCCGTTGAGGTCCGTGATGGCAAACCTAGCGCCTGCCGGAGCGTTTTCGATGACGATGGAGTGGTTCGTCGTCCTTACTTTGACAAGGCTGCTTATCCTCATGGTTGTATGAATTGCAGAGGATGTGTCTTTCACGGTTGTGTCTTTTTGCGGTTCAGGCTTTACGGTCAATTCGTACAGCTTGCAAGATTCGAATGCGTGGAATGTGGTATCCTTTTCGTATTTCACACCGTTGTATTCGTTTGCTGTTATAGTCTTTTTCTCGACCTGCGGCTTAGGCTTCCAGATTTTAAAGTTGCCGGTGAGGTGGAGCATGGCGAGGTAATGGACTAGGCCGTCATAGTAGCGCTGGCTGCCCACAATGGGTTTGGAGTCCCAGGCTTTCTGCAGGACCTTCTTGACCAAGTCCTTGTAATCATTTTCTTCGAGCAACGCGTAGGTCGCCACGGCGTTTGCTCCGGCTTGGCCGATGGTGAAGTCTCCATATCCGTTGGTGCCATCCCAGTTGAAGTGCCCGTGTTTATAGCCGTCCTTCTCGAAGAAGTCGGTGATAACTTTTGCAATCTTTGTCTGGCGCTGCATATCCACGCCGAACAGGTAACTGTCCATGCCGTAGTTCATGGGGCAACGGATGGCGTCGAACGCATACTTCGTGGAATTGTCGCTAAATGCATAGTGCGGCGTTCCATCAAAGTTGCTGTAGTCGCTGCACAGACCCGATTTTGGGTTAGCGGAGTTGTAAATGTGGTCGCGGGTGGCTTTTGTCGCCTTCTGCCATTTGTCCTTGTTGGTATCGGACCAACGACTGAACAAATCGACGAATGCTGGCAGGCTGTAGGAGGCATCACCCCAAGTGTTGTTGCCGTCTGTCGGTTGAAATGTAGCGATGAAATCTCTTTCGCTGTACAGGGAGCCGCCATTGCCTTTCCAGCATGCTTTCAGAATTGTTTGCGCATCCTTCATGTAGTTTTCGTCGTCCCAGCGGTGAGCTGCGAACAGGAGCGACATCATGAAGTAAATTTCGCCATCGGGTGCATTTCCTTGGTCTCGCGTAGAACCATCGCGGTTTGCCTGCCAGGAGAAGTAGCCGTTGCCACCTCTAGCGGGATCATGCCAGAGGTGGCTCTTGGCCCAATTCCAGAGCTTTTTAAATTCATCTTTGTGGTTGGTCTGCACGGCAATCATCATGCCGTAACTCATGCCTTCGGAACGGATATCGTTGTTGTTGATATCGACGATGTAGCCACCATCGCGGTCTTCGTAATACACGGTTTTGTCGTTCTGGCCGCCAAAATAGTGGTTCCAGAGTTCGTCCAACTTGTCCTGGATATCCTTGTCGGTCTTACCCAGGACGGTCTTGAATGGGCTGGTGTAATCGCCGGTGTAGTAGGCGCCAGTCGATTGGGAACCGTCTTTTTCGCAATCCGGACCGTAGTAGGAATTCTTCTCGTCAAAGAAGGTTCCTGTGTATATTTTGGAATCGGCTGCTGTAGCTGCGGAGGCTCCCAGCAACAGGGCTAAAGAAAATGCTGATAGCTTTGTTGTTTTCATGTCAACAAAAATATCGGTTTTTTTTGGGGGGCGTTATGTCTTGCTGGAAAAAAATATTGTAAAGCCTTACATCAAAAAAAATGAAACACCCCAGAGAAGGTGTCTGAGGTGCTTTAATAATCAATGCTTCCGAACTTGTATTTTTGCTAGCGCGGGAGTGTCAAAATGTCGATGCCGTCCTTGGTTTTTACGACGGTGTGTTCCCACTGGGCGCTGAGGCTTCCGTCTCGGGTCACGGCGGTCCAGCCGTCCCTGAGAGTCTTGGTGCCAGGGCGGCCGACGTTGATCATCGGTTCGACGGTGAACACGTTTCCGACTTCGATGAACGGGCAACGTTCGTAGTTGCGGAAGTGATAGACGGTCGGTTCTTCGTGGAAGCCGCGGCCGATGCCGTGTCCACAGTAGTCTTCGACGACGCTGAAGCCGTGCTCGTCGGCAATGTCCTGGATAGCGCAGCCGATGTCGTTCCAATGTGCGCCTTGTTCACCAGCGGCACGGATGCCTTCTTCCATGCAGAACTTGGCGGTATCGACGAGTTCGCGGGCAATGTCAGAGACCTTGCCGACGCAGAACATGGCGGAGGTATCGCCGTGGTAGCCGGAGAGAATCGTCGTGATGTCGATGTTCACGATGTCGCCATCCTTGAGTATGGTGTTTGCGTTCGGGATGCCGTGGCAGACGACTTCGTTGAGGCTGATGCAGGCGTAGCGCGGGTAACCGTGGTAGCCCATGCAGGCAGAGATGCCCTTGTGTTGGCGTGTGTAGTCGCCGATGAATTCGTCGATTTCCAGTGTGGAAACACCGGGCTTGCACATTTCGCCCGCACGGATCAGTGTTTCGGCGGCGAGTGCGCCTGCGTCGCGGATCAATTCGATTTCTTTTGCGGATTTTACTTTGATTTTAGCCATTTTTAGGGATTTGAGCTTGCGCTTCGCGCTTTGGGGTCTGAGGTCGCTCGCGTTGCTCGCTTTGAGGTTTAAAAGTTAGAAGTAGGAAGTAGGCGGTAGGAAGTTTTATAATCGCGGCTGCGCCGCCAAATTATATCTCTCGTCTTTCGTCTATAGCCTGCCGCAGCAGGCGTTCTTTCGTCTAAATCACTTCCTCCATGCAAATTTATCTAACAGGTACGCGAGCAGCATCTGGTCGTCGGTGCTGCCGTTCGCAAGGTCTTTCACGAGTGGGAGCATGCGGCTGATGCGTTCCGTTGCCTTCTGGCCACCGAAGTGCTTGCGGACTTCTTCGAGGCGGACTCGGGTGCGTTCGCTTACCTTCTTCGCAATGTCTTCGTTTGTCAGCGGGTCCATCTTGATGAAGTTGATGCCGAAATCGACTGCGGTCTGGCGGAGTTCGATTTCTTCGACGGGCGTGATGAGCGAGACGCAAAGGCCGCTACGGCCAGCACGTGCGGTACGCCCGCTGCGATGCACATAGACTTCGTGGTCGGCAGGATGGTCATAGACGAGAACATGCGTCACATGATCGACGTCGATGCCGCGTGCGGCAACGTCCGTGCAGATGAGAATCTTCAGTTTCTTGTCGCGGAAGGCATTGAGCGTCTTTTCGCGGAGGCTCTGGGCCACATCACCGCTGAGAGCGCCGACTTCAAAGCCATAACCGGAAAGCACTTGCTCCAGGTAGCTCACATCGCGCTTGTAATTGCAGAAAATCATGCAACTTTCGGGATTGTAGTATTCCAGAACCTTGATGGTCATGGAATCCTTTTCCATCACGTCGCAGAGGTAGTAGCGGTGTTCGAGGTTGTTTGCGATGACCTTGTCGTAGCTGAGTGAAAGGAATTCGGCGCTCGGGCGCTGAAATTCGCGGGCGAGGCTCTTGACCGTCTGCGGAATTGTGGCGCTGTACATCGTGCAAGAAATGGCCTTCGGCAAGTACTTGCGGATTTTCTGCATGTCGGGGTAGAATCCCATCGAGAGCATTTCGTCGGCTTCGTCAAGCACGAGGTCGCGGATGGAGAGCAAATCGACATTGCCGCGCTGGATGTGGTCCATGAGGCGGCCCGGAGTGGCGACGATGACGTGGACACCTGCGCGGAGCGCCTTGATTTGCGGTTCGTAGTTCACGCCGCCAAAAATGGCGACGGACTTGATGCCGGTGCCCTTCGAAAGTTTTTCAAATTCTTCTTGCACCTGGATGCAGAGTTCTCGCGTCGGCACAAGGATAAGCGCCTGCGGATACGGATGGTCGCGGACGATGACCTGCAGAAGGGGGAGGGCATATGCACCGGTCTTTCCCGAACCGGTCTTCGATTGCACGAGCATATCGCGGGCGGCAAGCATGTAAGGAATGGACTTGCGCTGAACGGGCATGAGCTCGGTCCAGCCGTGTTCCCGGAGAATTACCTTCTGCTCTTCGGGAAGCATGTCGAATGTATAGTCGGGGAGCTTGTTCTTTGGCTCGATAATTTTGACAGGTGTTAAAAACGGATTGACTCTTTCTTTCGTTTCTTCTTTAATGTCTTCACTCATAGTGGTGGCAAAGATAGAAAAAATGCTAGTAGGAAGTTTTTAGTTAAGAGTTCCAAGTTACTAGTTACTGAGGATGCTTCGCAACACTTCGTTAAGAATGACTTTTTTCCTAATAACTAGTAACTAATAACTAGTAACTAATTACAGCGTCCAATGGTATTCAAACCCGAGGCTGATAAAGCAATCGAGGGTGAATCTTCCGATGGTCGTGGCGGCGGCGCCTGCATCTGGAGAGGGCGCTTCGTAGAGATCTCTGCCACGGCTAGAAAGTCCCATACGGAGGTCAACGCCGTAATGCTTCTTGAAGACGAATTGCCCACCGACTCCAAGCAGGGCGCCCTTATAGACGTCTTCGAACTTGACGCGGTACTGGTATGCTCTGGATGGCGTCTTCACGTCGCTCTTGTGTTCGATATCTTCGTTGTAGAATGTGTATTGGAACCCGATAAAAGCTAGTGGCGTGATGGATAGCCATGGATTGATGGGGTACGTCATGGAGAACAGTACGTTGAGCCCGATGTCGTGCTGTCCAAAATTCCAATGATCCAGTTCCTTATAAACTGTATCGGAATTGTCTGTTTTCATGTCGCGGTTGGAATAGCGGTACATGAATTCGACGCCGATAAATCCGTGCCAGGTGAGGCCTGCGTAAATGCTCAGGAATGCGTCGTCATCTTCGATGAAATTCCATAGGCTCACGGAGTCTTTTGTGATGCGGTAGTTTTTGACGCGGCTCCTGGTGTGGCTACTTGTCCAGTTGTCCGGTGTGAGCGGAAAATGAGCCTGCGAGTAACCGATACCCATGCCTGCCCAAAATTTTAAGTGGGGCACTTCTTTGTAGAGGTCATCGGGTTCCGTTTGCTGTTTAAGGCGTTCTTCTTTGGTGAGGCGGCGCTTGGTGCGCTTGTCGAAGAACGTGGCGGCGATGTCGTCACTGAGGGCGATTTTGTCGTTGTTTGCCCTGACGATGCCTGCGGCTTTGGGTTCCTGTGCCGTTTCGTCAAAAATGGCGACTTGGATGTTTTTCCCTTGCGGTGCGAGGAACAGTACGATGTTGTCCTCAAGTGCCTGGAGCTTGGCTGCCATGCCGGGGTGTCTTACACGCAAGTAGCTTGACGGCAAGCCTTTTTCGAGGTTGTTCGAAAGCCAAGAACCATAGCGTGTAGCAATGGAGTCGCGTTCCCATTCGCCGAGTTGTCTGCACTTGGGTTCCCCGATGCCGGTGTTGTTGCGGCGGAGCGAAAGGCAGAACTCGTTTGCGTTGACGGGGGAGTTCCCGTCCAACGCCCAAATTAAGATGGTGGCGTCTTTCCAGAGGGTAAAACGCGAGTCGAAGTAAACTTCGGACGCACTAGCCCAGGCAACGAGAACCATTAAAATAGCGAAGAGTCTTTTCATTTCGAAACTCCTGCATTAAGGTTCTTGTGGATCTTCTGGACCGCAATCTGGATGAGATTTGTCAAGTTATTTAACTTATATGTTGTGATGGGTTGTTGGATTTCGTCAACGGCGCTGAAAAGCGGACGCTGCTTCAAGTTGTCCCAAAGCGTATAAGAAAAGATGGCGCTGACATTGTCCGGTTTGCGGATGCCGCCGCTCTCGTTGTGGATAAGGGCGTAGTCAAAGAAATTCTCGCGCTTCAAGTCCGTGCCGATGATAAATTCGTGCAAGATGAGTATGACGGGGGGAACGTTCCCAGCAGAATCCTTGAGGGACACCCCTTGCTCGGGAATATGGCCCTTGATGAAAATGCGCTCGTCGAGCTTTAGACTTTCTTCGGGAGAATTCGCATTGACCGAATCCGGAAGGACCAGGAGACTCCCGTAAGACTTGCGCATTTCGGTTTCGAATGTGTTTCGGCAGTGAAGCGTTCCTTTAATCTGGATGCTGTCCTTGTCGATTTCCAAACGTTTGGCAAACCAAGATGACCGCGTGATGACAAATGCGTTCTCGAGACCGGTTACGGCAATACCGCTATAGGGCGCTTTGCTGTAAAGCGGATGGCTCGCTGTCCAATGATAAGAATCTGCACACCCGACGAGCATGCAGATTGCAAATCCGATGGAAAGTATCGACTTCTTGAACATCATTTGCAATAACTTATTTTACGGCGAAAGTTAGACTGCGCCCCATTTTTCGCGGTATGCATAGACGCGGTCAAGGATTCCTTCGGGGGCGTTGATGGCCTTGCGGTTTTCTTCGCTTTCGAGGAACGCGATGATGTCGTTGATGTTCACGATGGAATGGGCTTCGATGCCGTATTCGTCCTGAACCGTCCGCAATGCGGACTTGCCGTTTTCAAGCTTTTCCTTGCGGTCAACAGAAATGAGGAGGCCGATGACGTTTGCGTTTTCGATTTTCGAAAGCGCCTGCATTGTCTCGTTCACGGAAGTACCTGCGGTAATCACGTCTTCGATGATGACGACGTTTGTCTTTTCGGAATACTTGTAACCGACAAGGGAACCGCCTTCGCCGTGATCCTTAACTTCTTTTCTGTTGTATGTAAACGTAAGGTTCTGGGCATAGAGGTCCGAAAGCTTCATCGCTGTCGCTGCGCACAGAGGAATTCCCTTGTAGGCCGGACCATAGAGGTTCTGCGCCTTGCCGTTAAAGTGCTTCATAAATGCAGCTGCATAGAATTCTGCGAGCTTCGAAAGGGAGGCGCCTGTGCGGAACTCTCCGGTGTTGATAAAGTAAGGCGTTTTGCGACCGCTCTTGGTGATGAAGTCGCCAAACTTGAGTGCTCCAGATTCGACGAGAAAGTGTACAAAAGTATCTGTATTATTCATTGAAAAGTCCTAAGCTTTGGCTCCGATGAGGAGGGAGATAACTTCAGAGATGATATTGTATTCGGTGATGAACTGGATGGCGAACATGGCGACCAGGCAGATGACGCAAAGCACCAAATACCAATGGAACGATTTTTCGAATCCCTTGATTTTCATCTTGAAGAGAAGCCAGACGATAAAGCTCAAGATGGCGCTAAAGACCCATGCTGCAGTCGTGTTCAAAGCAGCAATGCGGCTCACGGCGAATGTTATCGCGATTCCCGGCATGAAGAAGAATGCCATGCTGAGGACAACGAGCAATGCAAATCCGACGTAGTAGGCCAGTCCGCGGTCTTTTTTGACGATGACCTGAGAACCGATGGTGGTCTGTTCTTCTTCGCCGGTCATCGGGTTGACGAACGTTTCGGGCTTGAACTGCTTGTAAGGAGAGTTCGAAGACCCTTCTTTGTGTTTTGCGGGACGAATTACCTCGCCAGTCAAAGGATTGACGATTTCTTTATCATTATCGGGCTCGATAATTGTCTGTTTGACTTCGGCTGTAGCTTCGGTCTTCACTTCGTTGCCGGTCACTGCGGTCGGCTCTTGAGCGGGGACTTCATTCTTTATTTCTTCGGACATGTTCTACTCCTAGAGGATGAATGTTCTGCCTGCATAGACGAAAACGCGGTGTTCCAGCCACAGTTTGAGGGCGGCCGACAGTGTGCGTTTTTCGATATCTTTGCCGAGCTCCACGAGTTCATCGATGCTCGCAGTCTCTGGCACGCGTTGAATATCTTGGCAAATAATGGGGCCCTGGTCGAGGTCTTCGGTAGCGAAGTGAGCCGTTGCACCGATAATCTTTACACCCTTGTGCCATGCCTGGTGGTAGGGCTTCGCACCTTTAAATGCTGGCAGGAACCCATGGTGGATGTTGATGATGCGGTACTTGAATTCTTCGGTGAAGGATTCGCTCAAAATCTGCATGTAGCGGGCGAGGACCACGGTATCGGTTTTTGTTTCGGCGATGATTTCGCGGAAGCGGTTCTCGGGAATCGACTTGTCGGGGTTGGACGGCACATAGTAGAACGGGACGCCGAAGGTTCCGCCCACGGGGCCAAGATCGGGGTGGTTGCCGACGATGCAGCTGAATTCGCAGGGAAGGTCTCCGTCGCGGTGCTTGAGAAGCAGGTCGTAAAGGCAATGGTCCGTTTTGGAGACGAATATGGCGACGCGTTCCGTCTTGGAGGTGTCGAACAGCTTCCAGTTCAGTTGCAAGTGCGGGGCAATCGTTTCGAGGTGTCTTCTGACTTCAGGGACGCCATCTGATTCGATGTCGAATACGGCACGAAGAAAAAATGTTTCGATATCTTTTGCTGTATGCTGCTGGAGGTCGATGATATTCGCTCCGGCTTTGGCAAGAACTTGCGTAGTGCCTGCAATAAGCCCTTTTTGGTCGGGACAATGGATTTGAAGAATATAACGAGTCATAGACATAGTACAATATTAAAAAAAATGGGACTTTTCACCAAATCTTACTTTTAAATATTTTGTATTATTGTAGATAAATAATAACTAACAATACAACATTCCTAGAAAGTAATAAAAAAGGATGATTCTATGGAGCGAATGAAATTGTTCAAATTGGGGATTACTTCTGTGCTAATGATGTCTGTTGCACAGGTATTCGCGGTTCCTCCCAAAACCTGGGATGCCATATTCAATGCCGAAGGCCAGGGCGAATACTCCGCTGCCAAGATTGATGGAAACATTCGCTTTGGCGAATATACTCATTACAAAAGTGTTTTGCCTGTATCGTTCCGCGTGCTTGACGACAAGTTCGATTTTTCTGTTGCCGGTAACATGACGGTTCCTGCAAAGATGGTCGAAAGCAAGGGCTTTTATGACAATTGCCGCAATACCATGGAAGCGTGGATTTCGTACTTCGACAAGCCACGTCAATTTGGTGATGAAACGTTGATTATCAATATCGCTGGCGTGGACTTGGCTTGCGGTAACGATTTGTTCAACGTCCATGATTTACGTATAAAGTTTACTAATCCGCAGGCCCAGAAACTTTGGGTTGCCGATTTTGAAGGTCGTCAGAAGTTCAAGCGCGAACAGCTCTCGGAATTCCGCAAGGCCGAGCAGGAACACCGCGCTGAAATCCGCGACAAGTCAACATCCTTTACGGATCCGCGTGACGGACAAGTTTATCGAATCATCAAGGTGGAAGGCCGTGAATGGTTTGCCCAGAACGTGAACTACGATGTTCCGGGGCATTCCTGGTGCTACGAAGACAAGGATTCCTATTGCGTCCGTAGCGGTCGTTTGTACGACCTGGAAGGCGCTCGCAAGGCTTGCCCCGAAGGATGGCACTTGCCGCGTGACCGCGAATGGTCCGACATGCTCAAGGGCCTTACTGGTTGCTACGATGGCGTTGACAAGTGCGGAAACTTTGCTACCAAGATGAAAGCCACGACTGGCTGGCAGGGCGGCGGCGGTACCGATGAATATGGTTTCACTATTTTCTCATCTGGTTATCGTAAGGTGCTTGGCAAATCAACAATTCGCTATGAGGATATGGGCGAATACGCTGGTTTCTGGAGCGCTCAGAATGGCCGCAACGAAACAATCTGGCTCTGGGCCATGGGCCGCATGAGCGATCAGATGGTTCGCCAGCTCGTGCCGGCAACCGCAAAGAACAACGGCTATTCTGTTAGATGCATTAACGGTAACTAGTTTAGACGAAAGACGAGAGACTAGAGACGAGAGAGCGTTTTTAGTTTAGCATTTACGAAAAAAGCAAGAACATGAATGTTCTTGCTTTTTTACTTTCGTCTTTCGTCTGTAGCCCGCCGTGGCGGGCGTTCTCTCGTCTAAATTACATCTGGCGGATGGGGAATAGTCCGAGCAAGTCGAGAACGTTCTCGAGCACAATCTGCGTGGATTGCACAAGGAAGAGCCTAGACTTTTCTTCGGCAGATCCTAGCACGCGGTCTTCGTGGATGAACTTGTGTGCGGCTTCGGCAATTTCGAGTGCGTATTGCGCGAGCACGCTAGGTTCATCGTCCTTGACGGCACCAAGAATCTTTTCGCCCTTCTTCGCTAGCAAGTTGATGAGGTTGTATGCGGCATCATCGGTGAGTTGAGAGTAATCAACGTCAGCAACGTTCACGGTATAGCCTGCTTTGCGCATGATGCTACAGAGGCGGACGTGGGCGTTCTGCACATACGGACCCGTATCGCCTTCGAAGCTCATCACGGCATCCCAGTCAAAGCGTACATCTTTCAGGCGGCTGTTCTTCAAGTCGTTGAAGGTGAGGGCGCTGATGCCTATCTGGCGTGCGATGAGTTCCTTGTTTTCGAGTCCCGGATTCTTTTCGTCGATGAATTCGAGAATCTTCTTCTGGGCGGCTTCAATCACGTCGCGCAAGAGGCTTGCGGTACCAGTACGGGTCTTGCCCTTTTCCCACTTGCCATCGACCATCTGTAAAATCACGCCGAACGGAATGTGGTACATGTCCTTGTACCATTCGCGCCCCATCTTCTTGAGCACATGGAAAACTTGCTTGAAGTGGAGGGCTTGCCCTAAATCGACCACGTAAAGGCACTTGTCAAAATTGTATTCCTTCTTGCGGTAGATGGCTGCGGCAAGGTCGCGTGTTGCGTACAACGTTGAACCGTCGCTCTTGCGGATAAGGCACGGATTCAAATCGAATTCATCGAGCAGCACCACGTCGCGTTCTTGGCTTCGAACCATCAAGTTCTTTTCGCGGAGTTCGTCGAGTACTGCCGGAATCTTGTCTTCGAAGAATGATTCGCCGGTGTAGTGGTCAAAGCCTACTCCCATCATGTCGTAAATTCGCATGAGTTCTTTGAGTGTTGCCGCACGGAATGCAAGCCAAAGCTTGCGATAGAAAGCATCGCCTTGTTCAAGCTTTGTGAATGCGGCGCGAGCTTCGTCTTCGAGACCGGGTTCTTCTTTAGAAACCTTGGAAAAACTTGCGTAAAGGATATTGAGTTCCTTCACGGTGAGTGCATCAAGAGTGGCATCGTCGGTCGGTAGCTTTTCACGGAGATACATCACGATGAGCTTTCCGAAGGCGGTGCCCCAGTCGCCGAGGTGGTTTATGCGTTCGACTTTGTAACCGGCAGCCTTGTAGATGCGGGAAAGCGAGTTTCCAATCATTGTGGAACGCAGGTGGTGGAAGGCGAGTTCCTTGCCGATGTTCGGGGAGCTGTAGTCGATGCAGACAACTTTCCCGTTCGGGGCGGCGTGACCGTATTCCAATCCCTTGGCTGCGATTTCGTCCAACGTTTTCTTGGCGAGGTAGTTGCGGTCGATGAAAAAGTTCAAGTAACCGTTGACCGCTTCGACCTTCGAAAGACCTGCAGGGAGTTTCACCTGAGCGGCGAGGTCTTCGGCAATAAGCTTTGGCGCCTTGCGGAGTGTCTTTGCAAGCGAAAAACACGGGATGGTGAAGTTTCCGTGGCTTGTATCAGGCGGCACGGAAATAAGTTTCAATGCGGCATCTTCGGCAAAAGCTCCGGTTGCGGCGAGTGCCTTTGCGATTTCTGCATTAAATGAGTTCATTGTCGTCTCCAGACTTCTTGACGGCGTCGCCTACGAAGTCTTGTTCGTCGAGGTTCATAATCTTTCCGTCTGCGTACAAACGTTCAAAGGAAATTTCGTTTCTCTTTTCTTCTTCGAAAAGGTGAACCATCAGGTCAAGACCTGCATCGAAGATAGCCCAACGGACTCCTTCTTTGTATTCTACGCCGACAAAGTGGAGCTTGCGGGCTTTGAACTCCTTGGTGAGTTCGTTCAGAATCGCCTGCATTTGGGCTTCGCTTTCGCAAGTGGCGATGAGGAAGTAGTCCGCTTCGTTCTTGACTCCGCGGAGGTCGATGAGCTGCACGTTCTGGGCGCGTAGCTCGAAAAGGATTCCTGCACCAAGCTTTACGGTTTCTGTCATGTCTTGGTTGTTATTTGCTGTCATTTTTTTCTCCCTGATCGGGTTCTACTATTTGTTGAAAATCTCTACCGGTATGTACAACCGCATCGACTGTGGCGTTCTTGTTGAGGAGAACAAGAACGTTTTTCGTCTTTAATGTTGCGGCAAGCGCCTTCGCACCTTCCCATTCCGGATTCCTCAGCACGATGATGGTCTCGTCGTAATTTTGAAGGCGTTCGTTGTCGATGTGGACAACGTCAAATCCATTGTCGCGCAAGAATGTCCGCATCTTGACGGCGGCTCCCTTCATGCTGCAACTGTTCAGTACTTCCACCTCGCCTTTGATGCGGCGAACCTCGCGCTTAGCGACGGGTGCCTGCTTCTCTTCTTTGCAACTCGAAAACGCTGTGGCGACAAGCAACAGCGTCAATACAGTCAAGGCTTGGTGAAGCTTTTTGCAAGCTGGATTTGACCGAACATTCATCACCTGCAAAAGATAGAATTTCTCCACGGGGAACAAGACCCGTAGAAATAATCATGGGGGCCGTAAGCCCTGAACGCATCCCTTTCGTTGACGTACATGACTCTGAACGTCACTTTGTCGTTGGGTTTGTATTCAAGCGCGATGTCCGGAATGAGAACGCCTACGTTTCCTTGCTTCACGTCTTCTCTCGCTATGCGGTTTCCAAAACGCAGATTTGAATATAGTGGCATCCATAGCCCAACGTTTGCGTACAAGTGCAGATTTGGTGTGAACTCGTATGCAAAATGAGCCATGAAACTTTGCTGGGCGAACGAACCGAGCGATCCTCCGATAAAGCTCACGGAGTAGGTGTAGGCTACTTTCAGGGCTAGGTCGAAGGTGTCGTGACGTAAGAGACGTTCGGGGTCAAAGTGCTCACGATTCCAAGGAATACCATCGTCTTGGATAACGTAAATCGTATCGACAACGGTGTCTTGCGCTGCGACTAGGGTTTCAGAGAGCGCTGTGGAATCTGCTTTCGCAGGCGTTTCCGCGAAAGCGAACATAGCAAGAACAAGTGTCAATAATAGGAATCGCATGGTGGAGGTTGGGTTTTAGGTCACATATACCTAATTTCTAGTTTTCTTTTTTTTCATCATCCTTTGAATTGTCCTTCGTGACTCCAGCGAGCTTTGCGCCGAACATGGAGCCGAGAACCGTGCGGAGATCGATGCCGAGCGAGTCCGTGAGACCGTTCGTTACTTGTGTGAGCGTCTTGGTAATATCGCCCGTGAGTTTTGCCGTGTTGCCTTCTCCGTACATGGTGATGTTGCCGATTTTTTCCATTGGCTTTGCGATGGCGGCTGCAATTTGTGGCATCTGTTCGAAATACTTTTCGATGGTTTTGAGCTGCATTTCCTGGCGGGCGGCGTCACCATAAAGTTTCATGGCTTCGGCCTTCTTGTTGAGCGCTTCAGCTTCGGCGAGACCCTGAGCCTTGATAGCTTCAGCTTCGGCGAGACCTTTCGCCTTTGTGGCTTCTGCTTCCGCTAAGGCTTTTGCCTTTGTTGCTTCGGCTTCGGCGAACGCTTTTTCCTTTTCGGCTTCTGCAATCTGCTTGATGGCCTTGGCGCGTTGTTCTTCCTTGTAGCGGACGGCTTCGGCGTCCTTTTGCTGCTGGAAGAGTTCTGCTTCGGAACGCTGGATTTGGGCCTGACGGTCGGCTTCGGCTTTCTTTTCGATTTGGGCCTTAAGTTCCTTTTCGGTCACCATGACCATACGTTCGCGGATTTCAATTTCCTTTTCCTGCTTGGCGACTTCGGCTTCGGCCTGGGCTACGTTAATTGCCTTTTGCTGGGTCTGCTTCTGGATTTCGTAGGCTGCGTCGGCGACGGCCTTTTCTGTATCCGAAATCTTTTGCAGATTCGCCTTCTTCACGGCGAGGTCGTTCTGCTTCTGGGCAATTTCGAGTTCTGCGGCCACGGCGGCGTCGTTGGCTTCTTTCTTGGCCTGCGACTGCGCTACGCTGATGTCGCGTTCAGCGTTCGCCTTGGAAATGGCGGCAGCCTTGCGGATGGCGGAGGTCTTATCGACACCGAGGTTTTCAATCACGCCATTTGCGTCTTCAAAATTTTGGATGTTGAATGTCTGCACTACGATACCGAGCTTTTCCAAGTCCGGAATGGCGTTTTCGAGCACGAGTTCTGACACTTGCTTGCGGTCGCCCACGAGATCGACCAACTGCATACGTCCGACGATTTCACGCATGTTACCTTCGAGAATATCGACAATCATGGCGCGGATATCTTCGGGCTTCTTGTTCAAGAAGTTCTGCGCCGAAGATTTGAGTCGGTCTGGATTATCCGAAATCTTTGCGGTCACGACGGCATCGACCGATACGTTGATGTAGTCTTTTGTGGGAACCGGGCTGCCCGTTTTCACGTCAATCTGGATGAGTTGCAGTGAAAGGTGGTCGGCGCGTTCGAAGAACGGAATTCTGAAACCGGCACGGCCGATGATTACCTTAGGTTCTTTACGAATACCGGAAACGATGATGGCTTCGTCAGGGGCTGCTTTGATATAAGACATCGTGAAGACGATGATGAAAAAAAATACGGCTACAGCAATAATCGCTGGCATGATAAAGTTTTCTGGCATTGGTGTCCTCTATTTTTGTTTTCTTTAATATACAACATTTATAGTGTCTCAAAGTGTGCTGAAAACATTTTTTTTAAAAAAACATCATGTTCTAGAACTGTGAAAATTGGAACTTGTACTCGAGTGGTAATGGCCATAATTGGATAACTAGGCCCAAATGCCGGGAAAACTGCAAAAAAAAGCCCGGTTGGCTTACCGGGAAACATAAAGTAAAGTTGAGGTGCCGTGTCTAGATTTTTTCGATGATTTCGTTTTTGCCGTTGACGCGGATGACTGTAGGTTTCCACGTTTTGGCTTCTTCCGGGGACATTGTCGCATAAGTCACGATAATGACCAGGTCGCCCGGCTGTACCAAACGTGCCGCTGCGCCGTTCAGGCAGATAACGCCAGAACCGGCCTTGCCTTCGATAACGTAGGTATCAAGGCGGGAACCGTTATTGACGTCAAGAACACCGACTTTTTCGTAGGGGAGGATGTTAGCCGCATCCATCAAATCGCGCGCGATAGTAATGGAACCCTCGTAATTGAGGTTTGCGTCGGTGACTGTTGCGCGATGAATTTTGCTTTTAAGTAATTCTAGCTGCATTGTGCTGCTTAGAACTTGACATTAAAGAAACTTGTAACGCCCTTATCCGGTGTAGGAATAACGCCGAAGCTGAAGCGGTTTGCATCCGGATTGCTGTCCCATTGGGTGCTGATGAAAGCGTCTGCAAAAGACCAAAGGTGAGCGGCAGCGATTCCGAGGAATCCGTACCACCAGTAGCTCTTGTTTTGAACCTTGAGAACAATCGTGACCGCAATACTGCCGACTTCAAGGACATCCATGAACGTGGCCTTCGCTACGGCGTGCGTCTTCCACTGATAGTAAGAAGGAATCAAGAGAGAGAGGTAAGCGCTCTTCTGGTCTCCGCTGTGGTAACGGTAGGAACGGTCGATGTCGGCATCTTCCATGCCTTCTGCACGCTGGCTGAGCCAATCTTCTTCGCTCACGCCGAGTCTGTTCCACGGCTTCTGGAGATATTCTGTCGGACGGATACCGATTTCGACGAGCTTTGTCAACTTTTCGCGAGACACGCCTTGTTCTTTAGCCTGTTGGTATTCCCACTGGGTAAGGCCCATGTCTTCGTAATTGAATCCGTCCCATTGTCCGCTTGTCGCTTTGGCTGTTCCGATACCGGCGGCTTGTGCTGCAGCTTCGTTGGCTTGCGTGGTCGCTTCGGCGTTGGCATGAGCTATGGAATCCGCTGTGGCGGCATCCTGGAAATCATCAGAGAAGAGGTCATCAGACTGAGCAAACGCTAATGAACCCGCGAATAAAACAGCAGAAAGCATTTTGAACATGTTACTCATTTTTTGATCTCTTTCTTAAACGTTTAGTGCCGGGGGAGGGAATCGAACCCTCACACTCTCGCGAGTACTGGATTTTGAGTCCAGCGCGTCTACCAATTTCACCACCCCGGCGGGGGAGTAACACAAATATAGCACATTTTTCTTTTTTTTTGTAGGTGTATAGAGCAAAAAACGCCCATTTATGGGCGAAAAACTGTAAAAAATTTTTTTGAGTATAATTTTATTTGCTTACAGAGCCTGCTTTAAGGGCATGGGTCTAAACTCGACATTCAGAGGTGCGAGTTTCTTTGCTCCGTAATCTACAGCGCTTTCTTTTGTATCAAATGGACCTGTTCTCACAATGTAAAGCGTTTTTCCACTTTCGAGGGTGTTTTCTGTAATTGTGCAGGCGATGTTTCTCTTTTTGAGATTGCTGACAAGCAAATCGGCATTGGATTTGACTCCGAACGCCCCCAGTTGCAGTTGCCATGCAGATGAAGTTTCTGTGCTTTGTTCTAGAGACTTTGTCTCCACCGGTGTTGGCGCCTTGGGGGCGGTTGTCGTTGTTGCTGCCGAAGTTGCTGCTATGGGGGCTGCCGGAGCGTTTGCCGATGTGTTTGCTGCGGGGGAGGTTGATGCCGCAGGGGCATTGGCGACTTGCGGCTTTTGTTCTGCGCTTGTCGCTTTGGCCTGTTCGGTTGCGTTGGTGTTAGCTGGCTTAGCCACTTTCGGCTTGCCGAGATTATTGCAGGCTTCGTTCAGTTCATCGTTGCGGGTGCGTTCGCGCACGGCGGAACAGACTTTTTGCAGCACGGTAACTTGGTGCGGCTGGGATGTTTCAATGGCGTGGATGAGCGATTCGGCGGCCTTGTTGTAGCGGCCGAGGTACATTTGGAATTGAGCCTTCGTCATCATGAGGTCGGCATAAATGGGCTTTTGCGTGCTCGTTTTGTCGATGAGGCTGTCGAGGCGCTTGCCAGCCTTGCTGAAATCGGCGGCGACACCTGTTTGCGAGAGGGCGAGGATATTCCAAAGGTAGCATTCGGTACGCGCGGAATCGGCCTGCGTCGGGCAGACCTGTTCGTAGGCGGCGGCCGCTTCTTTCCATTTACCACTCACGTAAGCCTTTTGGGCGGTGGCAAGAGTCGGGGTTGCCTCTGCAAAGGATGCCGTAGTGGCAAACGCGCATAATGCGCCTGTAATAACCAAATTTTGAATAAAGTATTTAGCCATATTGCCCTCTAATTACCCTCTAGTGCAATAATACAAAATTTTTTACAATACGACTGGGAAAAGACGTGTAAGTCGTTGAATTTTCGTAAGTTACGTAAATAGACCTGGGGGCGGGGTTGGCGCTTTTTCTATACGAAAGTGTTCTACACGAGAGTGCCGCGGAGCGTCCAGCCACGGATATCGTCGATTTTCACCTTGACGTAATCGCCCGGCTTGATGATGCGGCCAACTTCTGGCTTGAAGATGACTTTCTTGAAGTTGTCCGTCTTGCCGACAAATTCAGTGGCGTCGCGGGTGGAACTTGCTTCGACGAGAATTTCTTCGGTGCGGCCCATCATCATCTGGTTGCGCTTGAGAGTAATCGCGTTCTGCAGTTCCACTAGGCGCGTGTGGCGGGCGAGCTTTTCTTCGGCAGTAAGCGTTTCGACCTCTTTGAAAGATTCCGTTCCTTTGCGCGGGCTGTAGATGAACATGTAAGCTGTATCGAACTGGCAAGCTTCAAAAGCCTTGATAGTCTGTTCGAAATCGTCCGCAGTTTCGCCGACAAATCCGCAAATGACATCTGTCGAAATCGCGTAATACGGGTCGCGGCTACGCAGCTGCTCAATGACCGTCATGTACTGTTCCATGTTGTGCTGGCGGCGCATCTTCTTGAGAATCGCGTCGGAACCGCTCTGGAGCGGGATGTGCGCGTAATGGCAAACTTTCGGGTTGTTCAAAAGAACATCGATGAGTTCGTTCGTATAGTGACGCGGATGCGGACTTGTAAAGCGGATACGCTTGATGCCTCCAATCTCGGAAACCTTTGTTAGTAATGTCGTGAAGTCCGCATTTGGCGTTTTGTATGCATTCACCGTCTGGCCGAGCAACATTACTTCGGTGACGCCCTTGTCGGCGGCCCTCTTGACTTCTGTCAGCACGTCGTCTATGTCGCGGTACTTTTCGGGACCGCGGAGGTACGGCACGATGCAGTAGCTACAACGTTTGTTGCAACCGCGCTGGATGGCGACGAAAGTGCTGAAGTTGTTGTTCAACTTGGCGTATTCGCCGAGATAGTTCTCGTCACGGTCTTCGTCGATGAACATCTTGTGGTGCGTCTTGTGCAACGGACTGTTCGCGTCACCAAGCAAAAGTTCAGGAATTTTGCGATACTGGTCCGGACCTACGATGTAGTTCACGTTCTTTAGGCGTTTCATCAGTTCCGGCCCGCGGTTCTTTGCCATGCAACCGCATACCACGACTTTCACATCGGGATTCTTCTTGCGCAAGTACTTGAGCTTGCTGATGTTGACGATGGCGGTTTCCTCGGCCTTTTCGCGCACGCTGCAGGTGTTCACGATGATGATGTCGGCGTCTTCCTGGTTGTTCGTCTCGACGCAACCGCACATGTCGAGCTCCTGCGCAATCATCGCCGAGTCGTACTCGTTCATCTGGCAGCCGTATGTGGCCAAGTGGTATTTTTTCATGCGAGCAAAGATAACTTTTTAGACGAGAGACGAAAGACGAGAGACGAGAGATTGCTTCAAAAAAGCAAAAGTGCTAAGGAGGGGGAAGTATCCCCCTCGCTTCCATCGCCAGTCCCAGTGACAAAGGTCCTTGAGCCTGTCGAAGGGCCGCTACCCCACCACCTAAAGGTGGCCATGTACACTAAGGCCTAAAGGCCAAGTGTCCAAAGGTCGCCTAAGGGGCTCCGCCCCCTAACACCCCCGAATGCACTTTTTCAACCCACTTTTGTGCTTTTGAATACACTTTTTCAAGGGAGTTTTTGAAAAAATGGCGTTTTCAGGTGAAAAACGCCATTCGTGCTTGTGCGAATTCTCTTGCTGGGCTTGACCCGGCATCTCTTTTCATTCCTAATTATGTATATTTTTCATAGACATAGCCCTGAACTGCAAGGTGAAGGGCGACCGGTTTTAGAGTGATTTGCTCTTATTCTCGCGTCCTTAAAACACGACCAAAGTTTTACGCAATAAGAATAAGGCTTACAACGCACACCCGAATTAGGGCGTGGGTCGTTTGCATGTTACAAAAGACAATATTCTCGATGATATTGCAAATAAGGCAAATGACTTTCTTCTAAATGAACGAGTCTTAAGGACGGAGTTAAATTAAAAATCCTTTTATCTTCTTTTGATAAAAAATCAGAAAAAATAATTTTCCCTGTTTTTGAAAAAGAGATGTAACCTCTATCGAATAATTTATCCATATTCGGAATCAGCAATAAACCATTATATATATCCAATCTCTGAAGATTGTTTGCTTTTCTCCAAGGCATTATATGCGAAGCCATTAAGAGAGAGTAATTTTGACATTCTGTGACGGAACATCCTTTCCAATATTCAATGATTTTTTGACGAAATAAGCCTTGTCCAATTCTTGATTTTATTATAGCATCTTTTTCTGTTATATCAAGAGAACTATCATTGTTTATGTGGTTGTTTTCTGACAGAATTGATTCTTCTATTTTTTTCTTGTAATCCGAATGTATGTATTCGGCAAATCGTTTTAAACCAGAAACGATATCGCTAACACCTTTTAATGTGTTATACCGATCTCGTTTAGAAATTGTTTGTTTTAATTCATTCGCTATATCCGATATTCTTTCAAAATTTAGGGTTTCATCTAATTTATAAAAATGAGATACGTACCGCAATCTTGTTATATAGTCATGATATGTTTGACGATTTTTGAATAATTTATTGTCAATCATATAGTTGAAAAAATCAGTCTGTTCATTGATGAAATCCGTCATATGAAAAATCCTTTTGATGCGTTCAGAACCTATATGGTCGATTCTAAAATGAAGCGTAACGCAACAAGTGATGGTGAAGACTTATGGTGGTTTAGCCCAAATATTGATGAATTTTCAAAACTTGATTTAGCGGAAGAAAAATTTGCAAGTTCACTTGTCAACAATAAAGTGAAATTTTGGAATAAACTTTCTGCAGATGAAAAACAGGAGATAAAAATTGAAATGCTTATCGCTTCTCCGAGCGTTTTGGAGGGCGATTATGAATACGCCTGTCAATGGTTGTTACAGAGAAAAGGCGTTGTTTGTCCGTCATTCCGCGATAATTTTTCCGCTGGCGGTCGCACGGTCGTAAATGGAGTGAACGTTCCGCAAGTAATAGGAAAGATCAACGAATGGAAAGCTGATATCGCCAAAGCGTTCAATAAAAAGGAACTCCCACAACAACATTTTGAACATTGGAAAACAAGAGTCTTGTCTATCGGCAAATTTTCAAGTGTAGAAAAAGACGTTCTCAAAAAAATTGTAGCCGATATTGGGAAAGTGATTTCTCGTTAAAAGAAAAATCTTGGGCGTCCCCCTTACGCAGATTGTTTAGTCAGGCTTACGCAATGCCTGCCTTTCCGGGCGACAAGTTCGTAGCCCAAAGAGGAAAGCAGGGCGTTCAGCGTTTTCAGTGTGATGTTTACGGGTTGCATAGCACGTAGGTTCTGAATCACCGATGTCGATATGCCCGAAGCCTTCGACAAGGCCCGCACGCTAACATTCTGCTCGGACATGGCATCCAGCAACAGCTCCGACAGAAGGAAATTCGCATATTCTTTTTCAAAAGCTTCTTTCTGTTTTGGGTCTTCCATGACCCTTTCAAAAGTCGATTTAGTCTTTTTCATAGTATGCATCCTTTAAAACTCGTTCAGTGTAATTTTGCATTGCTAGTTGAGCCCGTTCTTTTTCTTCTTCAGGTAGTTTCTGTGATTTTTTTTGAAAGGCGTTTGTCACGATGATTTTTTTACCCGTGTAAAAGAACGACAGGAAACGATCTGGCTGCGGCTTGAATGCGAAAATCTTGTCGCCTTCGTTCCTAAACTTCGTAATATCCGAAATCCTTCCGAAATCGCCAATCCGCTTAAAAAGCATCAGCACCTTTCGCTTTTGCGCGTCGTTTAACCCGTTAAAATATTCTAAAGCCTGGCTAACTCCTTGTTCGTCATAGAACCATTCTATTGTAAAGCATGGGCCTTCATAGGCAACATATTCCTTCATTCCAAATGTATCTCCTTTTTGATACAGTGTCAAGAGTAAAAAACAAAAAAAGCCTTTTTTATAAAAAAGGATTAGAATTTATGGGATATAATCAAAAGTGCGCAAGGCGAATGAAGCAAAATCAAACTAGTTTGATTTTATTTCTGAGCCGCTGCCACGGACGCCGAAGGCGTCAATAGTCGGCATTTCGAGTCGAACGTGGCTTGTGGGCGGAAAACCGCTACCGGAGCCCAATAGCAGAGAATGTTTCCTAGACTTCCAGCCCTGCCTGCACCATGTATTTTTGTGCGAATGCGTTTGCCTCGTCGTCCTTTTGCTGGTTCTTGTTGCCGTAATAGACGTTCTTGATGAAGATGTCCTTCTTGCCGTGGAGCACGATGTGCCCGAGCTCGTGGAAGAACGTGAACCAGAACGCGTTGCGGTCCTTGAAACGGTCGTGCAGCTGGATGACGGGGATGTCCTTGTACCAGCGGGCCATGCCATGAATCGGCGCCGACTTGAAGTTCTGCGCGTAGAGCACCTTGATACCGAGTTTTGCGCCCAGATCCTGCAACTTGTGCATGCCGTCGTCAATAAAATCTTCGCCCACCTTCGGCTTGGGCAATGCCTTCTTGCGGCGTAAATCTTCCCACGCGGCAACGTCGTTTTTGGCCAGTTCCACGAATTGCGGCATCGCCTTCTTGATGGCGGAACGCACTTTCTTGTCGTTCTGCTTTTCCATCTTGATTTCGTCGGCGAGGATTTCGCCGCGGCGCATCCACACGGAGGCCGCGTAAGGGTCTTCGGTTTCGGCCAGCGAAATGCGGAAGGCCACCTTCAGGCGGTTCTTGTAGTAGTAATTTTCCCACGCTTTGGGGCTAGCCACTCCGAAAAACTTGAGGATGGGTGACACGCCGTCTTCTTTGTTGTTGAAGTCCTTGATCCATGTGCGCGGATTGAGTTCACCGATAGGGAAGAGCTTGCGCCAAACAACACTTTTCTTGAGGGATTTCTTGATTTTTTCACGCCAGAGATCCCGTTCGTACAGCTTTTGTGCTTCTAGCCAACAATACTGAGGAATTCCTGTCCCAAATTCAAGGCTGTAGGCCATTTCTGCCGTCACCCTGCACTTGGCTCTGAGCAATTCGTTCACCGTCTTGGGAGTGTAGCCGATTCGGGCGGCGAAATCGTTAACATCCACATTCATTTCTTGAAGTTTTTCTTCAAGAATTTCTCCAGGGGAAGTTGCTCCCCACAAAAGGAGTTCTTTTTCTTCTGCCATGTTATTCCTCTCTATTTATGATAATCTACAATTTCTATGACTTTGGCTTCGGCAACTTCAGCCCAAATAACAACTTTGTTTGGCTCTGCTCCCCAAATAATCAATCGGTATGGTTGATCAAGGTCGCATGCCCATTGTCCTTTTCGGTTGCCTACGAGTTCATGGAAATGTCCCGGAAGCGAAGGCAGAGCGGCAAAATTTTTAGCTAAGTGCAAGGAGAAAATTCGATTCCTGTAGCATTTAGCCCGTTTTTTGCCCATTCGCCGTATTGCATAAGCCTCATCCATTGCGCAAAGTTCCAAATCCTTATCTCTAAACTCAATTTTCAAGAAACCTCCACCGTTATTCAAAAATCTCTTTGTTTAATATAACAAAAACTTTTGAGAAACGCAATTGGTGTCTTATTTTTACAAAAATTTGGGTCGATTTTATTGATAACTAAAGGGGAAGGTGTCCCCCTGGTTCGCACTTCGTTGCTCTCCACCCTCTCGCCTAAGGGGCTCCGCCCCCTAAAACCCTCAAAGGCGAATGCCGTGACAATCGTGCTTGCGCGAATTGTCATGGCTGAGCCGCAGGGGTTTCTGCAACACCCCTGATGCTCACGAAAATTTTTTTGTTATACTTAAAATATGACGGAACCCTTTAGCAAATTTCTTGGGAAGTTTGTTCTGATGGTTGCAGCGGTGCTTGTAGGCTTGCTTGTTGCGTGTTCATCATCGGAAAAGGCTTCGAAAAATCGTAATGCGGTGTCTGAAGAAGAACGCAAGGCGGAGTGCCTGGCTTGGCTGAATTCTCTAACGCCTGAGAATTTGATTACGTGTCATTTGGATAAACTGGGACTTGACGAAAGGTTGGATTCTTTGCTGTTTTGTGCTTTTGGACAATCGCTTAAAATGAGCGGAGGAAAAGTTTTTTGTGCTGAAGAAGGAAATGAATTTTCATTTTCGTTGGCAGATGAAAAATGCGAGTCAGGTGAATTGGTGTGTGTGCAAACAACTCGTGAAAAACCGAATGAAAATTGTAAGCTGGGTAAACTTCCTGTTTTTATTAACGGGATTAGTATTACTCTAAAAGATGAGGGCTATTTGATTTCTTCTATTTGTGGCGATTTTGGATGTGATGATTATATGCTTATGAAAATTGATGATTGTGGGAAAAAATGGCTGAGCGCAAAAAAGGATTGATATGCTTTTCAGAAGCCTTTTGCACGCATTTTTCACTTTCACATTTGCTGCGATGTTTGTCGCTTGTGGCGATGACTCGAGCGGTTCCGGACCCGAGAATACAGAAAGCAGCACCGTTGAAGAGTCGAGTTCGTCGGCAGACATTTTTTCAAGTAGTTCGTCATGGATTGCGACCACTTCGTCGAGCTCGTGGCAGGCTTCCTCTTCGAGTTCTCGCAATGACGGAAAGGACACTTCCGCGGTTCATGTCGCGGACACCACAAAAATCACCTACGCTCTCAAGCGTTTCGATGGCCCGCTTTCTAACCCGCACAAGGGTTTCACGGTGCCGACCGGTGGCGCATGGACGTTCGTGCCGGAGTTCGAATACGGCCCTTACGGTTCCCTGAACAACAGGGCGTGGGACCTAGTTTCGTATGGCTCGGGTTACCAGCAGTGGAACAAGTTGAACCCGGCAAAAGGCGTTTACGACTGGACGGAACTGGAAAAACTTTTGAATGCATTGGCCGAACACAACATGGGCTATGCCTTGCGCGTGCTGCCGTATACGCCATCCTTTATCAAGAGCGACTTTCCGCCCCAAGAGGATTACGACTGGACTCCGCCCTTTGTCTATGAGATGGGCGCGAAGAAAATCCAAATTGACTTGCGCGGGACGGAATACCATGCGTACGCTCCCGTCTGGGACGATTCCATCTATATCTGGGCGGCGAAGGAGTTCGCGAAGGCCCTGGCCGAAAAATATGATGGCGACCCGCGTATCGAATACATCGATGTCCGCACTTTTGGCGAATGGGGCGAATGGCACACCTCGCACATGTTGGGGAGCGTGATTCCCGCTGACCCGGTGTTGAAGGATATGCTGGACTATTATGCGTCCGTGTTCAAGAAGACCCAGCTGGTGCTGCCATCCAACGGTTTTGGCGATGTCTATACGCATGCGCTCGACCTCGGCATTACCAAGCGCGACGACGGGTTCATCGGCATTCCCGGCAGGCCCGATACCTTGCTGCGGGCGTACAATGCGAACCTCCCGACCATCGCCGAGAACATCGCCGGTTACAAGACGATGCTGGCCAATGACGACCTGATTCCCGGAGGCACCCAGAAGTGGACTGCGGAACGCTGGGTGGATGCGATTACCACGGCGCACCTGACCTACTACGTTCTGGACCAGGACAACGACTGCGGCTACTATTTCTACAAGGACAACAAGGCGCTGGCCGATTCCATGAGCAAAGTCATCGGGTACAACTTTACCGTGACGCGGGCGGAGTTGTTGGCAGTTACGGTTGCCAACACTGCCACGGGCGATGCTGCGACGAACACCTTGAACATCACCGTAAAGAACACCGGCGTGGCGCCCTGTTTCTTCGATGTCTATTTGGTGGCGGAATTCGTCGATAGCACGGGAGTGTCTCTTGCACAAATCGGCGAGAGCGTTCGCATTCCCAAGGGAACTTTCAAGGACGGCGCTTCGCAGCAGTTCTCATTCAGCGGCGCACTTCCGGCGGGCGGGGCGAATCTCGCGACGCTGCCCGGCGTTTCTGTAGCCCTTTCCCTCTACGAAAGCGAAGATGCTTACAAGAGTGGCAAGAATCCGACAGTCCGCTTCGACAACGACGGCCTTCAAGGGAACAATAAATTACTGCTGCATAAATAGTTTTTTATGGAGGGGTGTTCGGATTTGAGAAACCTGGATAAAAAAATTTATATTTCTCGTTGTAGGAGAATTTCATGATTTGTCCGAAATGCGGTGAAGAATACGAAGATGACATGCAGTGTTGCTTGTGGTGCGATGCGCCGAATCCGAATTATGGCCGTGTTGTGGAAGCCGAATGTAAAGTAGGTTCTGTCCAGAAACGGAATCAGGGTGAAATAAACGGCTTTGATTATCTTGAGCATTCCGATGAGGTGGACTTTGCCCAAAGAACCAGTGGTTTTGTTGTGTTTAAGGTTGCCAAGTTTGAATTTGTTAAAACCGTTGTGGGAATGCTTTTCTGTCTTGGAACATTTTTGTTTTCTGTTGCAGCGATGTTCTTTGTCGAAGAACTGAAGTCTTTGTGGCCGTTATGGTTGCTTGTGAGTGTGAGTTTTGCTGTTTGTATTTTTATTTTGTCAAGAACTGTTCTTGCCGTCAAATGGTGTAAGGATAAATTCATTTTAAAGACACTCTATGGAGAAACGGAACTCTCGTTTGATAAATCGGTGTTTGCGGAGTTTGGACACGAAGACGACAAAGGCTTTAGCGTTTGCCTGAAAAAGGGAAAATGGAGTTTTGTACTTCGTGAAAAGGCGTTTCCAGAAGTTACAAAGATGTTGTGCAGAATTTACGACGAGTTAAATCCGAAAGACCTTGTGTTGGGCGAAAATGGTTCGGTTTACGCGGAATTCAAACCGCTGAAGCGCCCCGTCGCCATGGGCTGGTATGTCGTAGCCTTTATTTTCAATATATTTTTAGGTCTTGGTAATATTTTGGTTTCGGACTTGGGCTATGCTGCGTTCGCTTTTTTATTTGCCGCCATAGTCCTTATCTGTGCATTTTATCATTTGAGTGATGTTTTCGAAATCCGGTGGTACAAGGACAAGTTTGTGCTTTGCACCCGTTTCGGAGAAAAGACGTTCTCGTTCGACAAGTCGGAACTGCAAAAGACCAAGCGCGATGAAAAGGGCGCTTTGAAGTTCTTTTTCAAGAAAGACCGAGGGTCTTTTGTTGTGGATGAACGCGTCTTTCCCGAAGTAGCGGCAATGATGAAAACGCATTACGGCGTGGAGTGATTTTTTTGTATTTTCTGAGTATGAATAATATCGCTAAATCACATCTGCTTTTGCTAGCCTTTGTTCTCCTGACGACGCTTTGGTCTGTTGTCGGGGTCGAGGATACTTATCTCACCTGGATTCTTGAGGCGGCGCCTGCGATTGTCGGGCTGTTTGTTCTTGTTTTTACATACCGGAAATTTCGGTTGCCTACGTTCCTTTATGTGGTGCTTGCGTTCCATATGGCGGTGCTTTTGCTGGGGGCGCATTATTCGTATGCGAATGTTCCACTTGGATTCTGGATGCAGGACTGGTTCGGCTGGACGCGCAACAACTACGATAAAATCGGGCATTTGATGCAAGGCGTTACGCCGGCGCTTTTGATGATAGAACTTTTACGCCGCACGACTCCGCTCAAGACGGTGGGCTGGACGGGGTTCTTGTCGGTGTGCGTAGCCGAGGCGATTTCTGCTTTGTACGAAATTATCGAATGGCTTGCATCGCTCAGCAATCCGACGGATACTGAAGCGTTCTTGGGGACGCAAGGCTACATTTGGGATACGCAGACGGATATGTTCATGTGTTTAATCGGGGCGACCGTTGCTGTTATCATTCGTTTGTATTCGTTGCGACACTCCCAAAACTCTTAACACTACTAACCACTTTTAATCATGGCAAAGTTCTTTAGCAAATGTTTTAGCAAGATTGCGCTCATGTCTGCGGCTGTGCTGTGGGCGGGGTGTAGCGAATCCGAAAAAAAAGCAGATGACGCTGTAGCGCTGAAAAATGTCAAGGCGGAATTACCTCAGGTTATAGATGCCCCGAAAGCACGGATTTTGGAAAAAGCTGAATTCCCGGCGGAAGATTCTGCGGTTGTAGATTCGGTTGCGTCGGCAAGCGATATTGCTGAATCCTCTGCGTCGGATAGCTTTGCTGTTCCGGAACAACCCAAGGACTCGCTATTGAAAAAAGCGGTCCGCATAGCCAAAGTAAAATCCGAAATCGGTATGATTCGGGCTTTGTATGGTGTTGTCGAAGAAGATATGGGTCGAGCTGTTGCTCTTTATGGAGTTCGGCCTCCCCGTGAGATTATTATGCCGGATGGTCCTCGCGAAATTCATCAGCCCAAGCCTGTTCCTCGTTGCCTTGTCAAAGAATTGACTGAAGAGGATGTTGTCGCAGGGAAGGATAACGACATTGATGTTGAATATTTTATGAAAGTATTCCGACAGCGTTCGCCGAGCATACGCCATATCTGCAATAAGAATCTTTATACAAATGTAAAGTATCGCGCTAAACGTACAAAGGAATTTGAAGGAAAAATTGTTTTTGAGGTGAAGATTGCTCCAAGTGGTGAAGTCGAAAATATTGAGATTAAATCATCGACGGTTCGGTTTAGCGAAGAAATCAGAAAATCAATAGCTCGTTGGGCTTTCCCGAAAACAAAAAAAGGTGGAACGTTTACATTCCCTGTTAATCTGTACGAAGTATTCCCTTCTTCTTCGTCAAGTACATCAGAACAACCTTTGTCGCCGACAGAAAATTGAAGAATCAAAGTATGTCCAAGTTCTTTAGCAAATATCTTGGCAAATTTGCGTTGATGACTGCCGCAGCATTGTGGGCAGGTTGTAACGATACTGAAGAAAAAAAGGTTTGTTCTCCGATAGAATTGAAAAAGATTGATACCTCTAAATATCAGGATAGTATTCGGAAAATAACTGTAAAGCCTCGTGAGGAGATCTTTCATCAAGCACTCCTTTATGGAGTCCTTCCGGATGTTGTTCGCAAAGGGGATGATGGCAAGCCTGTTCCTCGATGCCGTATTAAGCCTTTGTCTGCAAAAAACGTTGTCGTTGAAGGTCGTGATATTGATGTTCAGACTTTTTTAAAGGTTTATCGCCAACGAGTTCATGGTTTACGCTTTATCTGCGATAAGAATGTAAAGCGTCGATCAGATTTAGCAAGTGAATTTGAAGGAAGAATTGTCTTGACTTTGAAAATTGCTTCAAGCGGCGAAGTTGAAAATGTTCAAATTAAATCGACAACAATTGCTGAAAATAGCCCCTTTAGCGCTATTAATGAAGAAGTCAAGGAATCTGTCAGCCATTGGGTGTTTCCGAAATCGAAAAACGGGGCGACATTCTCGTTCCCGATTTCATTTTACATGATGCTTCCGCAACCATCGATGTTTGATGATTCGTCTTCAATAAAGAACAAGTAGCTTGTCGCTATGTTCTAGCCTTTCTGCGGTTTGCGATTTTCGTAGTCTTCCAAGAACGAATGCAGCTCGCCGCCGGCCTTGAATCCGGGGAATGTCTCGATGCAGACGGAGTGCAGGCTGTTAAAGATGCTTCTTTCGATGTTCGGATTTTCGCGTTTGAGGCGCTTGATGAGCGCCTTGATTTCTTGGCGTTTGCTGCCGCCACCGCCGTTGTCGCAGACGGTGCAGCTTTCGGTAAAGCGGCAGGCGCACTGGATAAACTGCAGCCCGTTGTAATTTTTCCAGTTGATAATGTCTTGCTCGTTGATGCAATACATGGGGCGGATGAGTTCCATGCCGCCGAAATTCAGGCTGTGGAGTTTGGGCATCATGCCCTGCAGTTGCGAGCCGTAGAACATCGCCATGACGGTGGTCTCGATGACGTCGGAGAGGTGGTGACCTAGCGCAATTTTATTGCAGCCCAGGTCCTTTGCCTTGTGGTAGAGGTGCCCGCGGCGCATCTTGGCGCAAACGTAGCAGGGGGAACGTTCGGTGTTGTTTGCCACGTCGAAAATGTTCGTCTCGAAAACGGTGATGGGAATTTCCAGGAGCTTCGCGTTGCTTTCGATTTTCTGGCGGTTGATTTCGTTGTAGCCGGGGTCCATCACCAGGTATTCCACGTCGAATTTCACGTCGCTGTGGCGGTGAAGCATCTGGATGAGCTTCGCCATGAGCATGGAATCCTTGCCGCCAGAGATGCAGACGGCGATTTTGTCGCCTTCTTCGATGAGCTTGTAGTTCTTGATGGCGGTAATGAATGGCGTCCAGAGCCTTTCGCGGTATGTCTTCGAAATGCTCCGTTCTACGCTTTGGACAAATGAAAGTTCTCGTGCCATTTTCATTACCTTTTTGCGGTTACTCGCAAAGTTCCTTGTAGCAGCAGTCGAATGCGGCCATGAATTCGTCGATTTCTTTTTCGGTGGTGAGGTGCGAAAGGCTTATGCGCCAGGAGTTCAAAGCATTTTTGCGGTCGCGGCTGACGGCAAAAACGGCGCGGGAGGGGAGCGCATCTACGCTGCAGGCGGACTTGACCGACACGCAGATTCCTTTGTCCGAAAGCGCTTTCTGGAAAACGCTCCCGCGGACCCCTGCGACACTCAGGTTCAAGATGTGCGGGACGGCGCCTGCGGGCGAATTGATGCGGACTTTCGGATAGCCGCAGAGTTTTTCTTGCAAAACATTTCGCAGATTCTTGACGCGTACAAATCGTTCTTCGAAATGCTCCATGGCAAGCGACAGTGCTGTTTCTAGGGAAGCGTCTAAAGCAAGCGTCGGAGTTCCGCTGCGGTAAATCGTTGTGCTTGCGCCGCCGTAAATGAGCGGTTCCATGGCGATTCCGCTTTTCTTGTACAAAAGTCCGCTGCCCGAAAGCCCGTAGAACTTGTGTGCGCCGATGCTTGCCGTGTCCGCCAAATTCAGGTTCACGGGCGTTTTCCCGATGGCCTGCGTCGCGTCCACGTGAAGGCTGCAGTTCGGGAACTCGCGGACAATCTTACTGATGGATTCCAACGGCTGCACGGTTCCGAGTTCGCTATCGACCGCGTTCACCGTCACGAGCACCGTGTCTTTGCGGAGCAGGCTTCGCAAGTCTTCCAGGTCGATTTTTCCATCGGTGCCGATTTTTACCATCTCTATTTCGTAGCCCGCTTCTTGCAATGCCGTGAGCGTGGCGCTTACCGAAGAATGCTCCAGCGGGTTCGTGACGATGTGCTTGCCCACATGGCGCTTGGCCTGGACGATGCCGCGGATGGCGGTATTGTTGCTTTCGCTGGCGCCCGAGGTGTAAATGATTTCGTCGGGGTTTACGCCCAAAAGTTTCGCGACGGAAGCTGTCACTTGGGCGAGAAATGCTTTTGCCGCACGCCCTGCTTCGTGATTCGAATTGGCGTTGCCTATAAACCTGCGTTCAACTTCGCAGAATTGTTGCAAGGCTTCTTCGCATGCCGGGGTATTTGCCGTGTAGTCGAAGTAGGACATAACTACCAAAAAGATAGAAAAATGGGAGGGACCTTCTGCGGTTAAATGAACTCGGCGAAGTCCTTGATGTGGCCTGCAGTGTAACGCGGTTCTAGCGGAAGCAAGTTTTCCGCTTTGCCGAAGCCTTCGAAAAGCGTGATACAGTCGATGCCTGCGTTCTTTGCGGCGAGAACATCGGGCGTGTCATCGCCAATCATTACGGCTTTTTCGGGGGCGATTCCCGTTTGGCGGAAAATCTCGTAAATCCCGGCTGGGCTTGGCTTGCGTTCGGGGGTGGTGTCGCCGCAGAGGTATGTTGCGAATGAATTTTCGAGTCCAAATTTTTCAAGAATTTTTTGTGCGGGGGCAATTGGCTTGTTCGTGAGCATGGCTGCGCATCTCACTTTGGCGCTTTTTGTCGCGACGCAGTTTACGGGCTGCGCACCATTCTTGTCACATTCCGCGTAGTCCTCATTACGATTGAAATTTTCCGCGCGGTTTGAAATTCGTTGCAGTAGTTCCACGACGCCTTCGTACGGTTCCGTGTTTTCGGTACAATGTTTCCAATAGAATTCTGAATAAACTTTGTGAATCTCTTTGATGCTCTCTTCGCTGTAGCCTTCGCGTTCTAGTTCGGCGGCGACTTTTTCCATGTCGCGGGTGATTGCGACGGGAATGAAATTTGCAGTGACTGCCCTGCGGATCAAGTTCATGGAACCGTTCCCGATGAATGTCCGCACGTCATCGTTCGAATGCGTGTGCAGACCAAATTGCTTCATGGCGTAGTTGACGGCTGGAGCCAAATCGCCAAGCGTGTTGAATAGCGTGCCGTCCAAATCGAAAATGAACAGTTCCTTTTGTGCAAGCAATGCTTTGAGTTCGTCGCGTGGAGTCATGGCGCCAAATGTAAAAATTGCTTGCCGTTATTTTTTTTTGTAGATTCCATAAAGTAAGGGGATTCCCCATCAAGTGGGGAATGACAGTGCGAGGTGAGGATGACGGCGAAGCGTTAACAAACATGCAATGACCAATAACTAGTAACTAGTAACTGATAACTGATATCTGATATCTAATATCAAAAAAACATATTTACTATATTCATACTATGATGTCTAAAATTTTCAAATCTCTTTTTGTGGCGGCTCTCGCATTTTCAGCGACAGCCATGGCCGATGATGTTATCCGTTTCGTTCCTGACCCATATCCGATTGGCTATGCGGACCAGGGGGATGTCAAGCATATTGTCATCAAGGGCGCCAATGTTACGAATAAAGAAATTACGGTTGAAAACGTGATTGGCCAGGGCGTTGGCATGTCGAACTTCAAGTTTCCGGCGAAGATCGCTCCGAATGCTCCGGTGACGATTGAATTTGACATGGATTTTGCGGGCATGGACGGTCAAATCAATCCAGTCGTGGTGATTATCGACAATCAGGGAAATCCGTATCCGGCGCAGCTCGATGGCTATGTGAAGAATCCGATTTTCTTTGGCGAAAAGATGTTCGATGCCGGCTATTATACGTCGAACGAGAAACGAGAATGGACGTTCTACGTGTGGGGAACCGACAAGAAGGAACGCCCGGATTTGGCTCTTGACGAAGAAGCTCAAAAGGAGTTTTCCATCAAGACGAAAAACGTGATGCTCAATGTCGATAAGATGGACCAGATTAAGGAAGGCGGCAAGGTTCCTGGCCTCAAGGTGACGCTTTCGACGAAGGGGCTTTCTCGCACGGGTTGGGAACTCAAGCAGAAGAGCCTTCGCAAGATTGTTGGCTTCAAGAGCAAGAAGTTCCCGAAGGCGACTCCCGAAGTGCTGATTGTCGGTTACTGGAAGGACTAGTGCTGGCGGAATGGGCTAATTTTTGTTTTTTTCGCGCAATTGCCTTGAAAAAAGACCGTGGTTTAACTAACTTTGGCATACTCTTGTAAGAGACCTCGGGATGTAGCTCAGCCTGGTAGAGCGCTTGAATGGGGTTCAAGAGGTCGCTGATTCGAATTCAGTCATCCCGACTAAAAAGACTCGTCATTGACGAGTCTTTTTTGCAAAGTTGATCTTCGCGACGTTACTGTTGCAGAGTTGCTGGATTTTTCTGGGCGGCAATTTCTTTGTACAAAGTGAGCTGCCGCTTGAAGCAGTCGTTCCAGCTGAACTTTTCGGCGTATTGCCGAGCCTTGATTTTCTTGTCTGTAAGGTCGGAATGGTATAGTTCGACAATGGCGTCGGCCAGTGCTTCGGGCGTGCGTTCCTTGAGGATTGTGCCTGCACCCGATTCCGTGACGTGTTCGTAGGCGGCTCCAGCAGCGGCTCCGACGAGAGCATTTCCGCTGGCCATACTTTCCAAGATTGAAAGCCCGAACGTTTCCCAGCCGGAGAGGGCAAGCCCTATATCGACGCTGGCGTAATAGCGGGCCATCTCGTCGATGGAATTTACGAATCCGATGTAGCTCACGTGCCTGTATTTCTCGGCGGCGGCCTTCACGAGCGGGAGGCTTGGGCCTGTACCTGCAAAGACGATTGCGGGTTCGTGTCCAAGTTTTTGCGTCAGGATGTCGTAGGCTCCGAGTATGAGGTCGATGCCTTTTTCGTTGCAGTGCCTGTGCGGGAAGAATATCGTGAGGCGGTCCGGTTCGCCGTCCTTGAGTTCTTTGACGAGCGCTTCGTCGCGGCGGCTGGGCGAGAACGTCTCGATGTCGCAGCCGAGCGGAATCCAGCGCGGGTCGGGCAGCCCGTTCTTCTTGAGTCGCGCCATGGCTTCTTTGGATGAAGCTTGTACGCAGTCAAAACCTTTAAATTCCTTCTTGGCGTACTTGAAGGCGAGCTTGCGGAAAAACGTTCCTGCTCCTGCTCCGAATTTTTTGGCGACAGGGCGGCCTACGTAGGTGACCGGGAAGTCAGCGTGCCAAAAGCTGAACAGTGCTGCGTTCGGGACGATTTTCTTGGCGATGTGTCGCACGGCCGAGGGCAAAATGTACGGTGAGCCGACTTCAATTACGTCGGGCTTGTATTTTTCGAGTATGGGGCGGATTTGCTTGGGCTTCCACATAAAGCGGTATTCCCAGTTCCCCGGGAAGCGGAACGCCTTCACATGCTCTATAATCAGTCCATCGCTCTTTCGTTCCGTATAGGTTTCCGAAGACGGCATGACGAAAACTGAAAGGACTTCGCTTTGGCGCTCGTAGAACGCCATCTTTTGCAAGTGGTAGCGTCGGACTCCGCCGCCAGACGGACTCCAGAAGTTGTTAAAATCGACAATGGTAAACATTAAGCTTCTTGCATGCGGCTAGATTGAGGGTCCGCCAAGATGCTGTCTTCATAGATGTGACTCGTTCCTAGACGCTTGGAATCAACGGTGAGAGTCAGGTTGTCGCCGTTTGAGGTGAGCCAGTAGATGGCGTCGGAATCGCGGAGATAAGCCCTTGGACCCAAAAGTCCCATGTTGGGGGAGTCTATCAGTTCGCCTCCGAGGAATATGGGGATGTCGAGAGCCTTGTATAAATCAAGCATCACGGAGGAGCGTTTCTCGTGAATATCCGGGAGTTCTGGGCGGTCGGCAACTTTCAGGTGGTCGATACCATCTATCACAAGGACCAAGTCCGGATGTTCCTTGATTTCCTGTTTTAGCGTTTTGAGAATTTCGCCGTAGTCGAGGGGCATGTCTTCCCAGACTTCAAGGCGGTTGCTGCGCACGTATCCCATCAGTTCGCGTGTGGCGTCCAGAATTTTCTTGTTGATTTCGTTGTCGGTGCTCTGCTTACGGACGGAGAATAGCGATTGTCCGATGAGCATGGAAACAAACCTGTCGAAGATTTGGCGCCGCGGGGTTTCGTAGGCTACGTAAATGACTTTGAGACTGGGATTGCTTTCGATAAGGTCTAGCGCCAGGCTAGATAGCAAAATTGTTTTGAGTCCGAATGGATTGGACGAGACAAAGAAGCATCCGGACTGTACGCCGTCTATATCCCTGGTGAGCTTGGGGAACGATTTCAGTGTGTAGCCAACGTTCTGGTCCGGCGGACATGCCATCGCGGTGTCAAAGTTGTCCTTGATGTCTTGCAGGAGCATGGACCTGCGGTGGGAATGGATTGTATCGACTTCGGTGTTCGCGATGAGGTCAATGAGCTGGTCTGCGCCTTTTTTGCGGACAAGCGTATCGACGGTTTCGCCTTTCGGTAGCACGATGGACTTGAGGTTCATGTGCAACTGTTCGGCCATTTTGAGGTATTTCTGAATCCTCAGTTCCTGTTTCCTGCGGTCTTGATCGCGACGTAATATGACCGTGAACGATTCCGCACCGCAAGCCTTGAGCTTGTACAGGTGGTTGATGTTCAGTTCTTGGTACATCGTGGAGACTACACCGGGGATGCCGGCAAGGTCTGCCGTTAGGGCGTCAAAGAATCCCTGGACAATCAGGGGTTGCTCGCTATCGGCCTGAATGTTGAACGGGATGACGGTCGGGCCCGAAGCATAGGTGATATAGGTGTGGCTGCTTTCGTTGTCTTCGATGAGCCTTCCATAGACGGAATGGATGAATCCCTTGGAATTGCGGGCCGGAATGGTGAGTCGCGGCTCGTGGTAAGCATCGAGGTTGTCGAGGTAAAAACTGATTTGGTGGCGTTCGATGCCCGAAAGCATGCAGTAGCTGATGAATGGTTCCGGGTCGCCGCTGTAGTAACCGAGTCCGTACAGTTGCGCCTGCCCGATATTCCAGCCGCGGGCTTCCAGGAATTTTGCCAAGGATGGGCTCTTGCAGGCGGCCCAGTGACAGTAACGCACAAAGCATTCCAATACTTTGGATTTCTCGCCACCAACTTCTTTAATCCAGGGATGTTCACTATCCTGGGCGTTTACAAGTTCTTTGTCGAGCGCTCCAAGAAATTCAAACGCTTCGGAACGGGCGGCTTGTTCGTCTAGACCGTTAAAGCGGCTTTTCATGAGAAAATCGACAAGGTCGCCCTCGCTTCCGCACTGGAGACAGCGGTAACGCCAGTAGCCCAAGGCATCGTAGAAGAACAGCGAAGTTTCTTCTGGCGCGTGGAATGGGCAGCAGGCTATAAGATTACGCCCCCAACGGCTGAGAGGAATCCCCAGCTGTCTTGGGTGAGCTTTAGTTCTCATATAATCTGCATGTTCCTGGTCAATCAGCATGGTAGCCTCCATATTAAGAAATCTAATAAAGAACGCTCCCGTAAATAGTGATTTTTTTCAAAAAAATGTAATTCTTTATCTATTTTTTGAGTCATGGTTATTCTAGGTATCGATCCGGGGTCCATAACGACCGGCTACGCATTTTTGAAAAAGACGGGCAATCAAGTTCAGGTGCTCGAATATGGCACGTTCCATGCAAAAGCCACTAAGAATCTTGAAGATAGGCTTGTGCATATTGTTTCGGAACTGGAAGAGCGCCTAGACCATTACCATCCGGATACTTTGGCGATGGAAGGTGTATTTTTTGCGAAAAACGTGAAGAGTGCCCTTGTGCTGGGACATATCCGCGGGGCGGTCCTTGTGGCGTGCCGCCGTCGCGGGATGACGTACGAGGAATACCCGCCGCGAGTCGTGAAGCAGGCGGTTACGGGAGACGGGGCTGCGTCAAAGGAACAGGTGGCAAACATGGTTTTTGCTCGTCTTGGAATTGCGGCAGCGGAACTCCCGCTCGATGCGACCGATGCCCTTGCCATTGCGTGGACTCATGCAAACCCGGCGCCCCTCGCGCAGGCGCTTGTGAAAAAAAAGTCGCCCGCCAGGAAGAAAAAAGCTTCGGTAAAGCAGTGGAAAGACCTAATTGAAAAGATGGGAGGGACGGTGCAATGACGGATTTGTTGCCCTATGGTCTTGGAACTCCCGATTTAGTTGAGTTCCAGCCGGGATACTTTGTGGATAGGGAAATTGTCGGTGATTTGCAGGCTTTGGCGGATGCTGCCAAGGCGAACGGATTTGAACTCCGCGTGGAATCGGCGTATCGCACGTTCGAAAAGCAACTCTCCATTTGGAACCGCAAGGCGCGAGGCGAACTTAAGCTGTTGTCCGCGACTGGCGAACCGATGGAACGCCCGACGGACGAAGAGGAATTGATGTATGCGATTCTCACGTGGTCGGCGCTGCCGGGGGCGAGCCGTCACCATTTGGGGACGGACATCGACGTGGTCGATGGCGCTGCGTGCCCGGAAGGGTACGAAGTGCAGCTCACGCCCGCAGAATGCGAAGGCATGTTCGCGAAATTCCACGCTTTTTTGACTGCGCACATGGAGGCGGGAACATCGTTTGGGTTTAGCCGCGTGTTTGTTCCCGGTCGCGGTAAAATCAAGCCGGAGGGCTGGCATATCGCGCACTTGCCGACATCGCGCAAACGGTTGGAACATTTTTCCCTGGATGTTCTGCGAAACATTTACGAACGCTCTGATATGGAATGTAAACAAGCTGTGCTTGCAAACCTTCCGAAACTCGCAGAGGAGTACATTTATCCTTACTTTGTTTGAGGTTGTGGGCTATGAAGTCGCTTCGCTTTGAGGACGGCTTGTTTCACAAGCCTTTGAGCATTTCTAATTGCAGTATCCCCATACCCCAATTGCTCATACCTCAAAGGACCGCAGGTCCGTGCCCACCCTCCACACCCCACACCCATACTCCCTATGTTCTCTCCTGAATCTCGCGGTATAATACGTTTGAAATCATCTATTTACGGCCGTACGATGCTCGGCTCTCCGCTTTTGTATTTCCCTAGCAAGCGCGAATGTCAATTGCTCGTGATTGCCGGAATTCACGGGGAGGAACCGGAAACGACGTTCCTCTTGAGTCGCATATTGCGGGCGTTCGACAAAAACTTTGACTCGGTGGCTTTTATTTTGTGTGCGAATCCGGACGGGGTTGCTCTTGGGACACGCGGTAACGCAAATGGCGTTGATTTGAACCGCAATTTTAAAACGGAAAACTTCTCGATGGCTAAAGTCGGTTCGCGTTCTATCCTCGAAGCGCCTCGCGATACGATGTTGTCGTCAGGGGTTACTGCAGAGAGCGAACCGGAAACGCAAGCGCTTGTCGCCATAATTGATAAGCTGAAACCGAAGTCGATTCTTTCGATGCATGCTCCGATGGGCTGCATTGATGCTCCGCAAAAGACAAAGCTTGTCGAAGACTTGATGGGGGTGTTCAATTTGCCTTGGGTGCCGGATATCGGCTACAAGACTCCAGGGAGCCTTGGAACGTGGTGCGGTGAGCGTGGAATCGAATGTGTTACATTGGAACTCCCGCGGATGTCGCTGGAACACCTGTTCGACCGCTATGGTCGTGCTTTTGCGGAATGGCTGGAAGTCGTAGAGTCGCGCTAATACTTTTAAGATGTCTAAAAAAACGATGCCCGCCGGCGGCGGGCATTTCTTAAATTCTACTGGATCCTGCTCCTTCGAACCTAACTCAACTAAGGCAACTGGTTGCCAAGTTTCGTATATCGTTGCACTCAGGATGACGATTCTAGGCTTTAAGTTCTAAAATCTACCGATTACTTTTTACCCGCTTTGGCTTCTTCAATAATCTGCTTGCGGTAGGCGAGACCTACACCGAAACCAATCAGCATGTAGCTTGCGCCGAGGAGGAGCAGGTATTCAAGGATGAACGGCACCTTCGGGTTGTAGAAGAGGATTCCGGCAACGTAGGTGAGCAAAATCAGCACGATCTGGAAAATATTGAACGCCTTGTTCTTGCGTGGCTGGAGCTTCGGGAGGAACAGCGGGCTTACCATCAGGAATCCGGTGGCGACAAAAACAATCATCGGAAGCCAGAAGAGGAACGTGCTCGAGTCGGCGAAAACGCCCTTGGTCATGAGGAACACGATGAGCGTTGCATTGACCATACCTGCAAACGTTGAGGGCAACCCGGAAAAGTGGTGATGATATGTGTCCGAGTCGCAGGCATTGTACTTGGCAAGGCGCATGGCTGCACAGAGCACGTAGATGGCTAGGGCCAATGTCATCAGGAGACCGTGGTTCTGGAACCATTCCGGAGCGTATATCTTGTAGGTGAAGAAAAAGCAGAATGCCGGGGCGAGGCCGAATGCAACCAGATCGGCAAGGCTATCGAATTGGGCGCCGAAATCGGAACTGGCGTTCACAAGGCGGGCTGCAAAGCCGTCAAGCTTGTCAAAAAGGGCACACAACATGACAAAGTAGGCACCCATGCGGATTTGGTCTGCCGTACTGAAAGAACTGAATGCTCCGGTTGTCCAGCAAATGGAAAAAACACCCAGCAAAAAGTTCAGGCTTGTGAATGTGTTTGGCAGAATATAACGTAGCTTTTGCACCATGTACTCCTTTAAATAACGAGCTAAAGATAATTTTTTTTGGAGAGAAAGAGAACTTTTTTATTAATTACCCTGTTTATCGACCGATTTTATCTCCCAAAGGGCGGTAACTCCTGCGGCGACAATGAGATTATTGGGCGGTGCGTAGGGGTTTTCTGCCGTAGGGAAGTTCGTCCAGTGCTTCGTCGAAAACTGGTAGTAGGTTGATGGCCTATACATGATGGGGATGACAGGAACCGTGAGCATGAATTGCTTGTTGAGTTCCTGGTAGGCCTGTATGAGTTCGGTTTCGTTTGTAATTGTCGGGATTTTGTTTAAAAGGGCGTTTATTGCTGCGTTCTGGAAACGTCCGTGGTTTGCGAACGATTCCTCTCCGATGGGTTTGTAGGCGTTGTTGGACATGAATTGGTAGAACCTGTTCCATGGGTTTGCAATGGAGTGTTCCGAAGGCGGCGTCTTCATGGCGAGGTCGAATGTGCCTCGGCGGAGGTCCATGTCCCATGTCCCGTAATCCACAAATTTTGGGACAGCCGTAATTCCGATTTGGGCGAACGATTCGACAATGATGTTGATGGCGTCTTCCCAATCGGTCCAGCCTTGCGGGCATTCGACGGAAATGGTGCGGACGGGCTTTCTTTTCTTGTCTAGAAGCTGCCCTTTGGAATTCCACGAGAAGCCTGCTTTGCGGAGTATTCCCCGTGCCTTGTCGGTGTTATATCTGTAGCCGTAGAGTTCTGCATCTTCTTTGTTGAAGTATTTTCCTTCGGGACCGAAGGGGAGGATAAATCCGGGCTGCACGGTTGGCGTGTAGTTCGAAAATGCGCGGGCCTTGATTTTGTCGAGGTCTATCGCATGCGCCAGGGCGCGTCTGAACTCGACCTTGTTGAATGGTTCCTTTTGGGTGGCAATGACTAGGGATGTAATGGTTGTCGGGAGCTGGTAGGGCTCATCGCGGCTCCAGGCGCGGATGCTGTCTTTTGATTTTTCCCAGATCCTGGGCAAGTAGATTGACGAAACATCGAGGTTTCCGCGGACCATCGCGCTGTTGAAGTTGTCGTTCCCGTTGTAGATGGAATGGATGATGTACTTGGGGGCGGGCTTCTTTCCGTCGAACTTGCTTTGGCGCCAGTAGTTTTCTGAGCGTTCCAGTACAATCTGGTCTGGCGAGTATTTCTTTAGGATGTATGGACCCGAAGCGACCGGAAGTGAATCGTTTTTGAACATGAATATCTTGTCCATATTGTAGCCCTTACCGTTCTTGGCCGACTTGATGAGCGGCTCGAACACCGACTTGGGAATAATCGATGTTTCGGCGATGGCGTTCAGGACAATGAGTGGGTTTTTGTTTGGTGTCAGGTGGAACGTGATGTTGTTGTTCCCGTCATTTGTTACAGTCTTTATAAATTTCCAGTTATTGTGGTGAGACGTCGGGAGGATGGAGTCCAACTTGAATGTGAAAATCACGTCGTCGGGGGTAACCTTTTCGCCGTTGTTCCATTTTGCGCATGTGTCCAGGTGAACCGTGATGCTCGAATCGGTCCGCTTAAACGAATCGGCAAGCATGGGGTCGAGTTTGCCTGTAAGCTGGTTGTAGGCGAGGAGCGATTCGTACATGATGCGGATGTTCCCGTCCGTTGGAAAGTTCGGGTCGGGGTCCAGCGGGTTGAACGTCGTGGGGGGAGCCCAGTCGAAACCGCCGATATAAAGAGTTTCGTTTCGCGGAAATTCTGGAAGCGCACCTTTGGTGACCTTCGAAATTTCGTCCTTGGACTCCTTCGAAACTTCGTCCTTGCAGCCTACGACTGCAAACGCAGTCACGAGGGAGAGACTGCACAAGGTGACGAGTTTCTTGACGCTAACTATCATTCTATTTCCTGCAAAACCTATTCAAAAAAGTAGTGCGATTTTGTGAAAGTGACCAATAATTTTTAGTTTACTATACTCTAAATTAGAGCGGAAATCCGTAAAGGACTCGCTTGGGGGATGCACTGAACAAAGTGTGATTCAAAATAAAAGGTGTGCCTGCTCCACCAGGTGTGTTGAACGTCTTGACGATTTTTCCATCCTTGAGAGAAAGGGCGATGAGTTCGTTCCCCTGATCTATCCAAGCTTTCCCGTCGTAAATGAACGGCTTGGAGAATATGGATTTTTTGCCTTGGTATTTCCAGAGGGGAGTCCCGATGCTGGAGTAAAGCAGGATGGACTGGTCCGATAGCGAGAGGATGATTTTGTCGTCGTTTTGGTCCCTGAAAACCTGCATGGATACGATGGGATATTCCATAAGGACTTGTGTCGGGCTGAAGTCTTTTTTCTTGGTGTTTTGCAAGAAAAGCTTATTTGTACTCGAAACAAGGACAAGTGTCGAATCGAGCCCGTCCATGCTGGTGATGTTGACTTGGACTCTGTTCGTGGTTTTCTCGATGGCAAGCCCGGTATCGTCATTTAAGCGTATCAGTTCTCCGTCCAAGTTGCAGAGCTGCAGGTAGCGCGGGAACTTGACGACATGGAAAGGCATGGCATAGACCTTGCGGGACCATGCGATGGTGTTTGTCGCACGTGAAATCTTGAGCAGGAACCCGTTCCAGGTGGAAACGTAAATAAAGTCGCTAGACATCGTGAAGTTGAACGCCTTTCCTGGCAGCTGTAGCGGCTTGTTGAAGGCGTCTTTGTTCATGTCGTAGATGTTCATCTGGTAGCCTGTCGAAATGACGATTGCATTTTCGTCGGACTGTATCACGGGGGCGTTTCCGATTTTTCCGATATACTTGCTCCAGCGCTGTTCGCCAGTTTCGGCATTGATGCATATCAGCTGTTCCGTTGCGGGATCGACCGTGTAAAGGTTCTTTTTGGAACCCAGGAACTGCGGGTACATGGTCTTGGGCGAAATGCTTAGCGGGCTCACGAAAAGTGCCCCGATGACCTTGCTGTAATGGCTTAGAACGGTGTTTGCTATTTGCGGACTTCCGATGGAAAGTCGAACCGCTTCGGCCCATGCCATCTGGCGTTCCCTTTCGGGGGAGTGCTTTTGTTCTAGATTTAATGCCTTGAGAAAATGCGCTTCGGCGTTGCCTGGTTCGTTCTTTAGAATTGAATCGAGAATGGGGTTGATATTGTTCCAATAGCCTTGTTTCGCCTGTAGAATGGCTTTTGTTGCGAGCTTGCTGGTGTATAGCGGCCGTTGCCCGTAGAAGTGCGCATCGATGGCGAAAACCTTCCTGTCGCTAAAAGGAATGTAGATGGACTTGTTCTTGGTAATGGGGCGTGCTATGGGGGATTTTGCAAAGTTGAAGCTCCACAGGGGGCGGAGCAGCGTATCGACGGTGATGACAGAACCTTCGTTTGAGAAAAGCCCGAGAGTCCCTTGTGCAAGCGGATACATGTTCGAGGCGTTTGCGCGTATGCTTGAAAGGACTGCGCCTGTGGATTGGTCGTATAGGGTGATTTTTCCGGAAGCTTCCAGCGTGACGATATGGTTCTCGAAGGATTGGATGCTTTCGACGTTTCCGACTCCGTTTTTCCACAGTGGCGTCTTGGGGTTCTGTTGCGAATAACAGAAAAGGTTGTTGCCCGAAACGAGATAAATATAGCCGTTGCTGACAAAAGTCTGCTGGATAATGTCGTACTGGGCGATTGTGAACGTTTCTGTAGCCGATGTGGCTGAAATAAAGTGGAGGGCGTTGTCGGGGCAGTTGATGATAAAATAATTGTCGATGAAAGATTCTTGTTGAATTTGGCAGGAATTGAAGTCGTTGTTGCCTTTGACGAGGGTCCCTTTGCGGTCGAGAATGTAGATGGCTCTGTCCGTCATGGCAAGCGCTTCGTTATTGTTTGCCGCGAATTGCGTGATATTCCTGATGTTGTATGACTTTTCTTGTTTTGGCGAACTGTGTGGCTTGTAAAATACGGAATCGCGAGTGGCGTTTTGATACCACATTCCGTCGGAATCGATGTGCAAAAGCTGGTTGTCTTCGCCCAATGTGGCTGGAATTTCTGTAATCTTCCCGTCTTCGATTTTGGCGATGTGCCCGTTTTCGAATAGTATGTTGGCGTTTTTCCCGTCAAAGAATTTATGGATGGGGCTGCGGAAAGAGAATGTCTTCTGTAATAGCCTTTCCGGGGAAAAACTGGTAGCGGCATCACGTTCGGCAAGCCAATAGGCCTTGCTTGTCGTCTTGTTTATGGCCTGGCTACGGTTGTAGAAGTGGTTTGCCTGTGCTTTGTTGTTAGCGAGATCGTAGATTTTTCCGAGATAGAAAAATGCGGTTTCCTTGTCGTCGGAATCTCCTTGGCGTGAAATTTTTTCAAGAAGCCTAATGGCATCATCGACCTCGCCCTTCATTTCGAAAAGGTAGATGGCTTCTTGCAGCTGGGATGCCATCTTGTTTGCGAAAGCGAGACTCGAAAACAGCGAACAGAAGGCGAGGATTGTTACAATCCACGTCTTGCTGAATCTGCTATTTTTTTGTCTGAGATTACGCATCGAACTTGTAGCCGGCTCCACGGATAGAAAGGATGATTTTCGGGTTGGCCTGGTCGTCTTCCAGTTTGCGCCTCAAGTTCACGATGTGGTTGTCAATCGTTCTCGTCGAGGGCATGTTGTCGGGAGTGTAGCCCCAAAGGTCCTGCAGCAGGTCTTCGCGGAGCACGACTTCGCCACGACGCTGCCAGAAATATTTGAGAATCTGGAATTCCCTCGTCGAAAGTTCGAGCGGCTCGCCGTTTTTGGTGGCGATGAACTTCTTGAAATCCAGATGGATGTCTGCAAAATCAATGGCATCGACCGAGGCGAGCTGCTTTGCCGGGCGGGCTTGGCTCTGGAGGTCTATTCTGCGGAGGAAAGCCTTGACGCGAGCGAGGAGTTCCAAAATGGAGAATGGTTTAGTCACGTAGTCGTCGGCGCCCATGTCGAGGCCTGCAACCTTGCTAGTCTCTTCCGTCTTGGCAGTAAGCATGATGATGATGCATTCCGGATGCTTCTTGCGGATGAAACGGCAGACTTCAAAACCGCTCTTCTTGGGGAGCATCACGTCCAGCAAAATCAGGTGTGGCTGGAACGAGTCCGTCTTGGCGATGGCTTCTTCGCCATCGCAGGCTGTTTCGACTTCGTAGTTTTCGAGCTCGAAGTTGTCCTGGAGCCCAAGCCGGATGATTTCTTCGTCTTCTACAATGAGAATTCTGTGTTGCTGCATAATCATTCTGCCTTTTTGAATCTGACGGTGAATGTGGAACCCTTGCCGGGCTTGCTGGTGAGGGAAATGGTTGCATGGTGCGTTTCCGCGACGCGTTTCACGATGGCAAGACCTAGTCCGGAGCCTTTCGTGCTGCGGGTCATTTCGTCACCGACCCTATAAAAATCATTAAATATATTTTTTTGCTCCGAAGAGGGAATACCGATACCCGTATCCGCGACAGAGAAAAGTACCCTGTCTTCGTCGGGTTCTACGCTTATAGTAATATTTCCTGGGGCGTTCGTATATTTAATGGCGTTTTCGATAAGGTTCTGGACTAAGCTATAGAGAGCCGTATAGTCCCCGACAACGAATAACCCTGGCTCGATTTTCGTGCTGAACATGAGTCCCTTCTCGACGCCGATGTCTTCTACGTTGTCAAAAACCTTTTGGACGCAGGCGGAAAAGTCTAGCTTTTCCCAATGGAATCCGCTCTTGCCGTGTTCCATGCGCGTGTAGTTCAGAATGGCGCCTATCAAGTTCTCCAGTCGCGTCGCTTCCTTGCCGATAAGCCCTGAATATTCCTGCACCTTCTCTACCTTTTGCACTCGCCCCCGGGCCATCATTTCGGCAAACATCTTGATGGAGGTGAGCGGTGTCTTGAGTTCGTGAGAAATACTCGAAAGGAAGTTCGCCTTCATGGCCAAAAGTTTGTGCTCTTGTGTCAAGAAGCGGAACATGACGATGCATCCCAGTAGCACTGTGATAAGCGAGAACGACAAAAGCCCGTACATGAGGAACATGCGCTTGCGGGTTTCTTTCTTGATTTCGTTTAGCCCTTTTTCGTATAAGGTAAGAGTCCAAGAAATAGCTTTATCTAGAGTTTTTTGGCTGAGTACGGCGGAGCTATCCGAAACATGTCCAAGGATGAGCGTCTTGTCGGGACCTTCAGTAATCGAGTAGGGGATTCCTTTCCAGCCTTGCACTACAGTCTTGAGCTTGGAACGCATGCGTTCGCGGTATTCGTCGGTGTTTACTTTGGCAAGCACAACTTGGTCACCAGAGAGGATGGGGTAACTCATCTTGAGGAACGTTACCTTGCTGTCACTCAGGATGCTGATGCCATTCTTGGATGTCGTTTCTTTATTCAAAAGCGCTTGGACTAATTCCTGGTTGTTGAAGAATATGTCCATGTAGCCGAGCTGGCGGTTGAAGTTCTCCCGCAGGTTCCAGAACGCTTCACGCTTCTCCTGGCTGAGGTTCTCGAAGGAGAGAATCTGCGTGAACATCGTTTCGAAGAAAAATTTTGTCGAGGGCAGGTTTTCGATGTTCTTGCTTTGCAAAAATTGATTCAAGACGGAGAGACTGTAGTCTTCGGCTTCCTTGTGCTTCTTTTGGGCAACTAGGATTTCGAAGTGCAAAAGGTTTACAGAGCGCGTCAAGTCTGAATGCAGGTAGCCCTGCTGGTGCGGGTGTTCTTCGAGAATGTTGAGGAGACGGAGCGCTTCGTCGTAGTCTTTAGTTTTATAGGCGATACGAATAAGGCCTAGGATGTTCTGGATTTGGTCGTCGATGGTCTCGAATGAAAAGCGCAGCTGCCTTGCCGATTTAGTCATGCTTGCCGGCTGGGGGATGGCAGACGTGACCTCTTCGCGGAAAAGCAACTTTTCGAAAGGACTGGCAACGCTGTTTGAAAAATCCGAAGTTTTTGAAAAATGTTTTGACGAGATGTCGGGGTAGATGAGGGTTCCTTTATTGTAAAGGAACATCGCCTCGATTCCGCTTACCGTCTTGAACTGTGTTGCGTTGCCGAAGTCGAGCAGATTATGCGGTTGTTCGTAGAGGTAGAGCGATGCGGACTTGATCTCCTGGAATATCTTGCTCTGTTCCTTGCTGACCGAAGATTCGACTTCTTCCCTGAACGAGGCCGTGCTTTCGTTAAAGTTCTTTTGTGCAAGGTAGGCTTCGTTTTGGATGTTCCGGACGCTTAGGAACGACAGTATGGCTGTCGGAAGGACAATCCCCCCAGCGAAAAACGAGAGGAAGAGAAGATTGCTTCGAGATATCCGCATCGAAAGCCCACTTCCTTAAAATGGAATATGCGCCGACAATTCAGGAAAATCCAGTATAAGAACACTCCCGGCCATAAGTATCGCTAAAATCGAAATGGCAATACCGACAATTATCAATAAGCTCTTTGTCACTACGGGGCCAGATTTGCTTTGTGCGTTACGGATACCTTGTGGCCTGCTTCTATGCGACGGCTGCTAGAATAGACTTCGCGCACAAGAACTGTAGATTCGTTGTCGTTCGCCCTGGCGATAACGCCTCGTCCAAGGAGTCTCGGTGCAAGGCCTGCATCGGAATTGTCTTCTTCCCAGATGGCGATGGCGTCACCGGTGTTGAAGTCCTGCTTTGTTCCCTTGTCAATAAGAATATAGGCGTATGCGCCAATGATGAGCATCGGGTCCATCGTGTAGCGGACCATAGCCATCTCTTCGACCTTCGCCTCGGGAACGGCGGTGTAGCCGGAAACGTTCAGGATGTCGAGAGGTTGCTTGAGACGGGCCTTGGCGTGGTCCAGCTTGATTTCTTTGAAACTCTGGACGACCTTCGCTCTCGAAAGCGTATCGCCGACGCTTGTGATTTGTGCATAGCCCGAAAGCCTGATCAACGCAAAGTAATCAAAACTCTTGCCCTTGTGGGTCGGCACTTCGATGGAGCGCGCATCCAGAATCTCGACTAGGTCGCCTTTTTTGATGTCCGGGTTCGTCTTGCGCCCGATGCCTACGACCACTTCGGATTCGGGAATATGGATGATCGGCACCTTCTTTTCGCCGGACTGGATAGAGAAGAACCTCTTGTCCTTCTTGATGGAGTCGAGCGTATAGATTTCCGGAGCGAGAATCTGGTAGTAGCCGTTGAAAATCTTGGGCTCGGGACGCTTCTGGTAGAAGTAGGAATCGGCAACCCTTTTCTTCTTCTGCTTCTTGTCCTTGTCGCGGAGATTCCCGAGCATGCTCTCGAAATCGCCATCGCGGGCATCCCTTTCGTCGCAACCGACGGCCTTAATGCCCTTGGGTAGGTTGGAATCGGCGACAGCCGCTTCGCAGGGCCTAGTACCGGCTAGACGGTAACCTTCGTCGATGCCTTCGCCCAGATAGATGGAATCGCCCGGATAAATCCAGTGCGGGTCCTCGATATGCCTGTTATTTTCCCAAAGGTCCGGCCAAGCGAACGGATCGTGCAAGAACTCATCACTTAAGTCCCAAAGGGTATCGCCTCTTTTGACCACATAGGCTGATGCAATCAAAGCTGAAAGACCGAGACAGATCGACGCACATTTAAAAAATCGCATACTTTTCCCTTAGCCAAATAATTAAATGTTTTTTTAGTTACCAATCACTAATTTAATCTTTTCTTTGCTTAAAAGATGGTATTTGTTGCACAAAATGCGGAATTTCGGACATTTTCGAGCGTTGTGGACGTTCTTTGGGGCGCTGGATATTCCTGGAACGGTGTGCCAATGCAGGATTTTGCCCTAAAAGGCCCGCCCTGTCCGGGACGAACAGAAATAGAATTTCGAACTTGCCACTGCCCGGTTCCAGGTAAAGCGGGATGCTTTTGCGAAGCATGTAACCCTCGTTTCGGAAAGCCTTGATTTCGCGAGAGGCCGTTTCGAGGTTTCCTGTCTGGAGGAGAATCCTTTCGGGGCGCGAAGCGGCGAGCGTGTGTTCGACTTCCGAGGGGAGGCTGTCGCTTGCGTTCAGGTTGATGTAGAATGTCCAGCGGCCTTCGGCGTTGTCGCTTTTCGAAAAGAACTTCGATATGAAGTTTGCATCTAGATGGCTGCGGTGGAAGCGCATGTTCGATGTTGCGATATTCCGGATGTTTATCTTGGACGATTGCATGGCGGATTCGCGGCAGTCCAACGCCTCGACTTGCTTGAAGCAAGGGGCGAGCGTTGCAGAAACGTAGGAGGAGCCGGAGCAGAATTCAAAGAACCGGTCTTCGCGATTCGGGTGGATGGCGTCCTTGATGCGCATTGGGAGTGCGAGCCAGGCATCCTTGATGCGGGGCGTCCAGTCCAGAACGTGCATGCAAAAGCCGGAGCCAGCAATGGGCATAAAGTCGTTGCCGAGCGAGCACTTAGATTCGACTTTCATACCCTGCGCCTCGACGGGGTCGAAGAGGCGGTCGGGCAGACATTGGATTTGGTGGCAACTGATGACTTCGGGGCAACTGCGTTCGATGAAATCGACGAACGTTTTGTAACCGTGCGCGGAGAGTTTCCCTTTCACGTTGATTTGAACAAGGAGCGCGAAGCGTCCGTCGCCGGTGGCGCGGAACCAGATTTGGCGGAGGGCTTTCTTGAAAATGTGCAGGTGTTCTTTATGGAGTTGCTCCATGACCCGGTTCACAAGTTCAATCGGCTTCATATCGCGGGCCGGAGCGTCGATGGTCAAGAATTCCTGCTTTCCGCGGTATTCCTTGACGATTCGCCAGTCGGAGTGTTCCGGAACGGCATCGGCGGTAAACCAGGCTTGCATTTTTCCTGGAATACGGTCGTTTTCCGTCCATGCGGTGACCTGTGCCTTGATGTCGTCAAACGAGAGAACGCGACGGACTACAGGCTTGTCTGCGTTTGCGGTTTTCCTTTCGAGTTCATCGTCCTTGCGAACATCGGATTTCCTAGAAGCGTGGAACTTGCCTGCGGTTAGGGGCTTGCCTATTCTGTTGCCCATTCTGTTTTGTTCAGTACGGCGCGAAAAACGGTTGTTTTGTTTATACATTTTCAAATTTGAGCTAATAAGTTTATACTATAAATCTTGGATAAATCCAGGAACATTCCTTGGCTAGAGTCTTGGGGAATTCGCGGAACGAACCATTAATCTGGTACATGTTCAGGCTGCCTTCCACCGGAGAAAGCGACATGACGCTATCGGCTCTGGCTTCTAGGTACGGGTATTCATCGATGTTGCACGAAGATACCACAGCGCAACCCGTGAGGGCGATAATCGTATCGACCATCTGCATGAGAATCTGGTGCGGGGATCCGCTCAGTCTTGCGGACTTCGGGTTGTGAAGGACTGCTGAAATCGGGTCAATTACGACAACCTTGTAATCGTGATTTTCCAGTTTCTTGGCGCCTTGGATGCGCTTGGCGATAAGCTGTGCGATTTCTAGCGGTGAGAGCGCAGTTCCACGAAGGTTCAAAAAGCCGAACTTTGGCGTGCTGGCGTTGAGTTTGCGCTTGGCGCCTAACAAGAAGAGACGGTTCAGGAATACGGACTTGGTCAGTTCCATATTAATGAACAAGACGTCATTAGAATTCGTCGTGTTGCCAAACCAATCTTCACCGTAGCAAATAGAAAGTCCCATGTCCATGAGGGCAAGCGACTTTCCGCTTTTTGGCGGTGCCGTGAACAGGAAAAATTCTCCTGCACGGAGGATATTCTCGATAATGCAGGGGTCTTTTTTGGGTGCTTCGTCGCTATCGCTTGCTAGTTCGATAAGCGGTTTACCGTCTAGCGAATATTCAGCCCATTCGCGCCATTCTTTGAAGTTGCTTGCGCCTTGTTCCAAGGCGATGAGGTATTGCTGCTTGCCGTTACGCAACACGCCCGGCATGCGGACCATCTGGTTCGGGTTGCGGTTGGCGTCATCGACCTTGAACCCTTGTGATTCTAGCGTCTGGAATAGGAAATCAACGCGCTCGTTGTATTCGTCGAGGTCGTTCGCTTCAATTTTAATCCAGGCTTGCACAGAGTTTGCACCGGTATTGACGAGAGCCGCGCAGGGGAGGTTCAGCGCCTTGTAGTAGGCGAGCTGCTTTGCAAGCGTCATCTTCGGGTTATCGACGACAACATAACGGTAGTGCCAAGATTCGTCGGTCGCATCCGGGCCACCCTTTACAGCGTTGATGGTCAGAAGTGCGCCATCTGGGCTGTCGAGCTGTTTCATGATTTTCTTGAGTGCGTCGTCTTGCCCGATGATATTTGAAACAAGTTCATGGGAACTTGTCGGCGTGTTCGTAATCTTGAATTCGACAGTCTCGTCTGACTTGAATGTGGCTGCAAGGAGCTTTGCCAAATCTTTGCGCCAGTCCGCTGCCGGCCATGGGATTGAAAGCGCTTCGGGGTCAATCTTGAAGTTGTGCAAAAGCTCAAGGGATTGCGTGTCGAGCCCAAGCGAAATCATCTGCTCCATCATGTTTGCGGGGATTGGCGAGATGATGGTGGGACCCATGGTGGTAACGCCCGGAGCTATACCCGATTGCGTTTGCGCTGTTGCAATGGGTTGTGCTTGCGTCTGTGATGTCGCTTTTTTCTTTTCTTCTTCGCGTTCTGAACGGCGTTTTTCTTCGGAGAACGCATTGCGCAAAATTTTCTCGACGTCTTCTGCCGAGAGCCCGTCATCCCTAGCTTTGCCGCCTAGCTGGAATGTGGCGTCCATGAATGTCCAGCCTTCGTCTAAAGCGGCGACACCCGCCTTGTACAATTCTCTTCTCAGTTCATTCAGGTCGGTGAACTTTTTCTTGGCAAATTCGTTGAGAATTTTTTTTGCGTTTTCCATAGACACCTCCAGATGGTTTGTTACTTTAGCGGGTCATTTTTCGGGTCGAGTTTCCCAGTGCGCACATATTCCTGAATATCACGGGAAATGCGCATCGAGCAGAACTTCGGGCCGCACATCGAGCAGAAGTGCGAAGACTTTGCGTTATTGCCAGGGAGCGTCTCGTCGTGGAATTCTACGGCGCGTTCCGGGTCCAGCGAAAGTGCGAACTGGTCGTTCCAGCGGAAGCTGAAACGGGCGCGCGAAAGCGCGTCGTCGCGGAAGTGGGCGGCAAAGTGTCCCTTGGCAAGGTCTGCAGCATGGGCGGCGAGCTTGTATGTCACCACGCCTTCACGTACGTCGTTCTTGTCCGGGAGTCCCAAGTGTTCCTTCGGCGTCACATAGCAGAGCATGGCGGTGCCGAACCAGCCAATCATGGCGGCACCGATTGCAGACGTGATGTGGTCGTAACCCGGTGCAATATCAGTCGTGAGAGGGCCAAGCGTGTAGAACGGTGCGTTGTGGCACATTTCAATCTGACGGTCCATGTTTTCGCGAATCTTGTGCATCGGCACGTGACCTGGGCCTTCGATAATAACTTGTACGCCCTTCTTCCAGGCGATTTTCGTGAGTTCGCCGAGGGTATCGAGTTCGGAGAACTGAGCCATGTCGTTCGCATCGGCAATGGACCCCGGACGGAGTCCGTCGCCCAAAGAAACGCAAACGTCGTACTTCGCGAGAATTTCGCAGATTTCGTCGAAGTGCGTGTAAAGGAAGTTTTCCTGGTTGTGCACCATGCACCAGCGGGCGATGATAGAACCGCCACGGCTTACGATACCCGTCGTGCGTTCCAGTGCAAACGGCACGTACTTGAGCAAAAGACCTGCATGAATCGTAAAGTAATCGACTCCCTGTTCGGCCTGTTCGATAAGCGTATCGCGGAACACTTCCCACGAGAGGTCGTCAGCAATGCCGTTCACCTTTTCGAGAGCCTGATACATCGGAACCGTTCCTATAGGCACGGGGCTGTTGCGTAAAATCCATTCGCGCGTTTCGTGAATGTCCTTGCCGGTCGAGAGGTCCATCACCGTGTCTGCACCCCAGCGCACGGACCAGACCATCTTTTCGACTTCCTGTTCAATGGAAGATGCAACGGAGGAGTTGCCGATATTGGAATTGATTTTCGTGAGGAAGTTGCGGCCGATAATCATCGGTTCGCATTCCGGGTGGTTCACGTTCGCGGGGATGATGGCGCGCCCTTCGGCTAATTCCTTGCGTACGAATTCCGGCGTGATGGCATCACCGTTGCTGCCAAAAATTTCGTCCATTTTCTGGTTTTCGCGGATGGCGACGTATTCCATTTCGCGGGTGATGATGCCTTCGCGGGCGTACTGCATCTGCGTCTTGTGTCCGCCGTCTTTTTCTTGGCGTTCGCGAATCCACGGTTCACGGATGCGTTCAAGTCCTTTCTTTACATCAATAATCTTGTCGGGGTCGCCATAAGCGCCACTCGTATCGTAAACAGGGAGCACGGGGCATTTGGGGTCGTCGAGCGTGATTTCGCGCATGGCGACTTTCAAGTCCGGAAAAAGTTTACCGGGTACATAAATCTTGCGAGACTGCGGAAACGGCTTGAAAAAGCCATTGGATTCAGACATAAACGTTCCTTTTGTTCAATTACGAACCAAGTTCAAGGGGTATAATCTCAGCCGACGATGGGTACGGCACCCCGCCAATAATATAGATAATTGGGTTAGAGGAGGGACTAGAGAGGAGAGACTATCGTCGATTATTTCAGAAATATGGGAGGGCGGTGTTGGTCTAGTATGCATAAATAAAAACGACATTATTTATATTTATGGAGGAAATGATTATGAAAAATTTGGTTACAACATGCATTTGCGCCCTTTCGCTGCTTGCCTGCGGGTCGGGTGAAAAATCGGAAGAAATTCGGAATGAAAATTCTGGAACCCAGACAGAGCAAGCTCCTACAAGGGAATCGATGACGGAATCTCAGGTGTTTGCCTACATCTTGGGTGAAGAATACGCTAAATCTCTGTATCTCAACACGCCTCCGCGCATTGGCGAAATGCTGGATCTTGATGCGATGGTGCAGGGAATCGTCGATAACGAGAAGGCTCTGAAGGATTCGAACTGGGTGCTCCAGGTTCCTTTTGAAGAACAGAAGTCTCTCGATGCCCATTATGATCAGGTTGCGAAGGACCGCGCGGCGTTGGGGGAGAATGCCCGACCGATCGTCCTTGCGGGGCCGATTACGGGGCAAAAGGTTGTCATTACGGATACGACGTCCAAAATTGTCAAGTATTCTTATGCGCAAGGCGTGTCAATAGACATTCTCTTTAACGGGATGAGGGAAACTTTCAGTGAAAATTTCGAGGGCCGATTTTTTATTCAGGGCGTTCGCGAATCCATATACGAAGTGATTGATCCGTCGTTCAAGAAGACCGTATCGGGCGAGAAACTTCAAGCGGTAAATATGGAGTACAAGAAGCGCTTGGAAAAAATCCGCGAGGAACGCCGCCAGAACCAATAAAAAGCTATATCCGAAATTTGCCATTCTAGCGTAAAAATAGAAATTGCCCAACAACCAAAAAATATTTTTTACCAAAATATCCTTGCGACATGTTTGGTAAATTTGTAATTATGTCCTAAATAAAGGATGGAAATCATGAGTAAACGAGTTGCCTTGTTGCCTTTGGGCGTTTTTTGCGTATTTGCGGCTCTTGTTGCGTGCGGTGATTCTGACGGCAAGGCTAGCGATATTGCAAAGATGTTGTCTAGTAGCAGCGAGGCGATTGAAACTTTCTCATCTAGTGATTCGGAGCTTTCTTCGAGTAGTCTGAGTACGGAAATGTTATCCAGTAGCGGAAAGGCTCCGTCAAAAGTCAAAATCAAATACGGCTTTATGAAAGATCGCTGCGATGGAAAGAAATACAAAACAATGACGATTGGCAATCAAACTTGGATGGCTCAGAATTTTAACTTTCAAACTCCCTATAGCGAGTGTTTTGGTGATGACAAACGCAGTTGTGCTAAATACGGTCGTCGTTACGATTGGGAAGAAGCCATGGAAATTTGTCCTGCGGGATGGCACTTGCCGACAATGTCTGAATGGGAACGGTTGATTTCTCTATTGGGCGGAAACGAGGTTGCGGGCAAGTTTTTTAAGAAGGCAAGCGGTTGGGGTAATTCCAGTGAAGTGTTTCGTTTTTGGAGCTCAACAGAATGTTATGGAAAAAATGAGGGGTATGGGTGCCCTACTGCGGAATCTTTCATTTTGGATGGTAGTGAACTTTATTATGCGAAGCAATACAAAAGTGAGTTGAAATCGGTACGTTGTGTAAGAGACGAAAGACGAGAGATTAAAGACGAGAGACGGGAGGAGAATGGGAATAAGGGCGTAGAAAAATCGTTAAAAGTAAAGACTTCTGGGAAAAACGCAACTGTTCGTAAGCATCGCCGAATCATGGGGGTCATGACAGACCCGCGGAATGGTAAATCTTACAAGACGGTAAAAATCGGCAAGCAGACTTGGATGGCTCAAAATCTCAATTACAAAATGGATGACAGTTTCTGTTATGATAATCGTGCCGTAAACTGTGCAAAATATGGGAGTCTTTATGAATGGGCTGATGCTATGAATGCGTGCCCTGCGGGTTGGCATTTGCCGACAAAAGCGGAATGGGATACCTTGATTTCTAATGCTGGTGGAGCGCTTTTAGCTGGTAAAATGCTCAAGTCTAAGCGGGGTTGGAAAAGTTTGAAAGGGAAAAATTTCGGTAATGGTACGGATGCTTTCGGCTTTTCCGCTCTTCCAGCAGGCTATTTTTCGCGTGGATTCGAAAATAAAGATTATAAGGCTTACTTCTGGAGTTCTAGCAAAGCTCCGTCTTATTATGAAAATCTTTTCTTTTGTTTGAAATTGGGGGGCGATTATGATAATGAAAAGTATGAACGTCAAAAACGTTATTTTAATCGTTGCGATTTAAAAATAGAACATGATTACAGCTTGCCGGAGGACTATGAACGAGCAGTTTGGTCTGACATGAATCATGATAATCGGCTTTCTGTTCGTTGCGTTAAGGACGATGTTGAACAAACGCACGGAACTTCGGTTCTACAGGCGAGTGATGTGGTTCGACAGGCTCGCCATCCAAGACGAGAAAATGATGCGGGAGCGATTTCATCTTCATCGGAGGCGTTGTTTGTTGCATCTTTTGTTCCGCCTTCGGATGTCGTCAAAGGGACTTTTAAAGATAAACGAGACGGTCGGAAATATAGAACGGTGACGATAGGCAATCAAACCTGGATAGCGGAAAATTTGAAATTTAAATCGGCAAAGAGTTCCTGTTATGAAAATGCTGACAGCAATTGCGTTAAATTCGGTCGTCTGTATCCATGGAACGAAGCTGTGGATGCTTGCCCTGCGGGTTGGCGTTTGCCGATGAAAGCGGATTGGGATACTTTGATTGCTTCTGTTGGTGGTAAAAAACTAGCTGGCAAAATGCTAAGGGCAATGGGTGATTGGGGTGGAATGGGTGTTGTAGGGGCTTTTTTTAATTGTGTTGCGCTGGGGGGGGGGCGTGCTTATTATGCCTCAGACAATGGCTCGGATGATTATGGTTTCTCGGTAATCCCTGCCGGTCGTAGTGATGAAGTGACTTTTTGGAGTTCTACGGAGTATAGTTCCTATGAAGCTTATATTTTGAATTTATCAGGAATGAATGCACATGCAAAAATTGATGCTAATTATAAAACTGAAAACTTTTCCGTTCGCTGCCTAAAAAATAATGTAAAAAAGGTGTCGCCCTCTTCACTTGTCCGTGATTCCATAACAGATGCTCGTGATGGTCAAACTTACAAAACGGTGGCTATCGGAGTACAAACTTGGATGGCTCAGAATCTCAATTATAAAACCGACAGCAGTTATTGTTATGGCGATAGTGTAGAAAATTGTGCTAAATACGGAAGGCTTTATACGTGGAAAGCAGCGAAGGATGCTTGCCCAGCAGGTTTTCATTTGCCAACACAATTGGAATGGGATAATTTGTTCTTGATGGCGGGCGGACCCTCTTCGGCTGGCGATGCGCTCAGGTCAAAGAGTGGCTGGATGCCGACCCGATGGTGGCAAATAAGTGATAATGGTTCGGATGATTATGGCTTTTCTGCACTCCCTGCGGGGTATTTTGAATCAACTTATACAGATAAAGGTGATAAGGCTTATTTTTGGAGTTCATCGGTAGGCAGTATTGAACATTACAGAGATAGAAACTGCGGACGACATTATAGAGAACTCCCGTATTCCTCTTGGAATCATGGGCGTAGCGTTTGGCTGCGAGGCTCTGCTGTACATTGGACTTATTCGGAAGAATACAAGAATCAAGCGTATTCTATCCGCTGCGTGAAGGACATGGAAAAAATTGTCATCCCGGACACTGCTTTAAATGTTTCACAGGCCGTGCTGGGGCCGGATTCTTCGTCATTCCTGGCCACGTCATTCTCGACCGGAGGGAGTGATTCTATGCATTCAGAAACAAAGGTTTCTTCAAAGGCGATTGGATCGATAACAGATTCTCGTGACGGGCAATCTTACAAGACCGTGAAAATCGGCAAGCAAACCTGGATGGCGGAGAATTTGAATTACAAGACCGAAAAAAGTTATTGCTATGGCTTCGATTCGACAAAGTGCCTTAAATATGGTCGCCTTTATTCGTGGGAGGGTGCTAAGGATGCTTGCCCAACAGGTTGGCATGTGCCGAAGCTGACAGATTGGATGACTTTGTTTTTTACTGTGAAAGATACTTTATCTGTGGGACGTGTGCTCAGATCGTCTAGCGACTGGAAAGATTTAAGGGGAAATGAATATGGCAATGGTACGGATGATTACGGCTTTTCTGCGCTTCCGGGTGGCTATATAAATGGTTCTGCACGTGATTTGGGGCATAAAGCGTATTTTTGGGGCTATACAAATGATGGTAAAACGTATTCTATAAAATTTGGAGGGGCTTATGATGATTTAGGATGTGAATTGCAAAAGGAAAAAGAAGAAAAGAATAGATATCCAACATCAAAATTGCTTCAATGGCATCGCTATGATTCTTCGCATGATATAGATGTCTTGAAGAACGAAGATCTTTGTTTGCCGAAGAATTACAATTCGGTTGTTTGGGAATACATATCCGAGGATGCGAATCTGTCTGTCCGCTGCGTGAAGGATGAAATTAGTAGGAAGTAGACAGTAGACGGTAGACGGTAGGAAGTAGGCGGAAATTGAAGTTTTGCCGGTCATTTGAGACTTGTTTGTTGTCTTAAAAATTAAAAGGTCTCTATTGACTTTTGTATTATTTTTTTTTATAAGAAAATATAAAGAACGGCTTTTTTTTTGAAACATGCACCGCATGCTGAAATATTGAAGAAACCTGGATGACCGCATTTGGTTCTTTTGACAATTGATTTGGGAGTATGATTTTAACATTTTATAGCCACTATTTACTTCCTACTTCCTACTTCCTACTTCCTACTTTTCTACATTTCCCTCGTAAAATTTTAAAAGGACCCATTTATGGAAATCCCCGAATCTTCGAATTTTATTCAGGACATTATCGTTAACGACCTCCAGACGGGCAAGCGCGACCATGTGCTTACGCGTTTCCCGCCTGAACCGAACGGTTACATTCACATTGGACATGCCAAGTCCATCTGCTTGAACTTCGGCACTGCCAAGAAGTTCGGCGGCTTTACGAACCTCCGCTTCGACGACACGAACCCGACCAAGGAAGATGTGGAATACGTCGATTCCATCCGCGAAGACGTGAAGTGGCTCGGCTTTGAATGGAAAGAAGAATTTTTCGCAAGCGACTACTACGACCAGATTTATGCCTTTGCCGAAAAGATGATTGAAATGGGCAAGGCTTACGTCGAAGATTTGACTCGCGACGAGATGCAGGAATACCGCGGCAACGACGCCGGTAAGCCCAGCCGCCCGAGCCCGTACCGCGACCGCAGCGTCGAAGAGAACATGAAGCTCTTCCACGAAATGCGCGATGGCAAGTACGCCGATGGCGAAAAGTGCCTCCGTGCGAAAGTTGATCTTTCTAGCCCGAACATGAACATGCGCGATCCGGTCATCTACCGCATCAAGCATTGCTCGCACCACCGCACGGGCGACAAGTGGTGCATCTACCCGATGTACGACTTTGCGCACCCGCTCAGCGACTGGATTGAAGGCATCACGCACTCCATCTGCACGCTGGAGTTCGAAGCCCACCGTCCGCTTTACGACTGGTTCCTCATTGAACTTGGTTTGCAGAACCGCCCGCAGCAGATTGAATTTGCCCGCTTGAACCTCACTTACACAATGATGAGCAAGCGCAAACTTCTCGAACTTGTGCAGACGAAGGCTGTGCTTGGTTGGAACGACCCGCGTATGCCGACCGTTTGCGGTTTCCGCCGCCGTGGCTTTACGCCCAGCTCCATCCGCGAGTTCTGCAGCCGTATTGGAGTTTCTAAGGCCGACTCCATGGTCGATGTGAACCTCCTTTACTTCTGCATCCGCGAAGAATTGAACAAGACGGCGAACCGCGTGATGGCCGTGATTGACCCGGTCAAACTCGTGATCGACAACTGGGAAGCGGGCAAGGTCGAAATGATTGAAGTCGAGAACAACCCGAATGACGAAAGCGCCGGCAAGCGCATGGTGCCGTTCAGCGGAGAACTCTACATCGAAGCCGATGACTTTATGGAAGAACCGCCGAAGAAGTACTTCCGCCTGAAGCCGGAAGGCGAAGTCCGCCTCAAGGGCGCTTACTTTGTCACTTGCAAGAGCGTCGAAAAGGATGCGGACGGCAAGGTCAAGGTAATCCACTGCGTCTATGACCCGCTGAGCAAGGGCGGCGAATCTCCAGATGGCCGCAAGGTCAAGGGCACCATCCACTGGGTCTCTGCAGCACACGCTGTGGATGCCGAAGTACGTCTCATCGATAACTTGTTCACGCTGGAAGATCCGTCTCAGGTCCCGGAAGGCGAAGACTGGCACGATTACTTGAACCCGAACTCCATGGTCATTAAGCAAGCGAAGGTGGAGCCCGCTCTCGCCGACGCGAAGCTCGAAGACCGCTTCCAGTTCATGCGTCAAGGTTACTTCTGCCTCGATAGCGAAGACTCTAAGCCGGGCCACCTGGTGTTCAACCGCACGGTGGGACTTAAAGACAGTTTTAATCCTACAAAGTAAGTTGAGTTAAGAGATTTGAGTTACTAGTTACTAGAAAATTTCATATTGAATATCCTAGTAACTATAAACTAGTAACTCGTAACTAAACCTGCCTTTGTGCAGGCTTTTTTTTGTATTTTGTTTTATAGACTAAATTAAGAAGGGTTGAGCTTATGAAGAATAAACTCCTGATATTGCTTTGCTTGTTTGCCACGATTTCTTTTGCCCAAAATAAAAATCCTTTGCAAGAGGCTATGGATCTTGTGAACGAATCCAAGACTCTTTACTCGCTGAAAATTGTGGATAAAATATTTCCAGCGCCAGATCGAAGTCGGTTGATAAACATTCAGGTCTATCGCGAAAAAAAAGACGATGGCTATGACGTGAAAGCGATTAAGGCTACGGGCGAAGCAAAAAAATTGTTCGATAAGGCAGAAAGCTTTTTTGGTTCGCATCAGTATGCTAAGGCTCGCGATGCTTATACGCTTGCTTTGCAACAAGACCCTAAGCTGTATAGCGCGATGACCTATATTGCGCAGACTTATGGTATTGAACAAAATTGGGACAAAGCTGAACTTTGGTATAAAAAGGCGATTGAAGCAAATTATGTAGATTTTCTCGCTCATTGGTTGCTTGCCGATGTCTATAAAGTTAAAGGTCAAAAGGAAAAAGCTCTTGAAGAAATTTCTATTGCGAAAATCCTGAACCGCAATAACCCACGATTGGAAGCTCTGCGCAAGGAAATTTACGGATTAAATGGATTGAATATTAAGAATTGGACCTTTAACCCGCAGGTACGTATTGCCCGTGACTCTGCGACAGGGAATGTAAATATCCAGTCCGATTCCATTTGGACCTATTATGCGTTTGTTCAGGCGGCGTGGTTGTATGAACCGAAGTATAAGGAAAGGGCGAAAAAGTCGGTAATGCCGGAGACCATGTTTCGTGAATGCCTGATGGGACTATTGCCGTTTATGGAAAACAAATCTTTAAAGGATTCCGTGGAAGTACTCAAGAGGCTAGACAAGGTTCTAACTGCGAATAAACTTGAAGAATTTGTTTTTTACGAGATCATTCTTCCTGACAATCCTGCGCTTATTTTTTATTTAGACAAGAAACAGATTGAAAGTTTGAAAGATTATGTAATCTGGGCGAACAAGAAATAAAATGTTTAGAAAAAAGGACGCCCATGTGGGCGTCCCTTTTGGGGTTGATGAGTTTCGTTTATCGGCTTATCATCTTGCCGTTCAGCGTGGCAATCCAATGCTTGTTGCGGGTCGCTCGCGGAATATGGAACGACTGCATGCCTGCGTTGATTTGCTTTTCGAAGAGAACGTTGCCGTTGAAGTCCATGAGCCTGAACATGCCGCCTCTCTCACTCTGGACGGTAATCCTGTTTTCGTTGAGAGTGTAGAAGTTCAGTCTTGTTATTTCCGGATGGCCTATGATGGCGTCTCTCCCAGGATTTGAGCTGCTTGAAGATCTTGAAAACCTGGAATGGCTTGACGAACTCGTATTGCTGCTGGATGAACTCGGATTTGTCGGAGTAGTCGGGGTATCATCGTCGTCCTTGTCGTAGTAATTCCAGTCGTCAATGATGAGTGCTTCGGTGACTACGGGGGAGGCGGGCTCGCTGAAACTCATCTGCTGGTCTATCCATGAGAAACGCTGCTTCACGTACTTGCGCAGGTGCTCGATTTCGGCATCCCATGTGGGCTCGTTGTAGTAGTTCATCTTCATGCCCATGCAACCCATGCTCCAGCCGCCCCACATGCCTCCGTTGTTTCCGCCGTTATTGTTGCCGGATTCCATCGGGTCGGCGTCGCAGGTGCCGCTAGACTGGCCCAGGTTCGGCCAGCGCTGGAAATTGCGGTCGGCAGCATTCTTGAGTACGGTCTTGAGCGAGTCAATGAATTTGTCGATGTTCTTGGTGTGCCATACACCGCTGCGGAGTTCCGCCCAGCGTTCCTTGTACTTTTGCTGGAAAGTGTTGTTGCTCCACAAGTTCTGTATCCACTTTGCCACGAACCATTCTCCGGCACCGCTCTTTGCGCTTTGCGGTACACGCCAGCCGTCTGCCTTTTCGCCGCCGACTCGTTGGTAGGCGCCGAATGCCAGGTTGAAGTCCCACGGTGCACCGAGCTGGAGCTTACCTCCCTTGCTGTCCTTGTCCTTGAACATGTAGAAGCTGCAGATGTAGGCGTCGGTGTTGTTGGTCACGTCTTCGTGGATGATGTAGTCCACCGCGGCTTCTATATCCAAAATATCGAGGCATCCGTTGCTGGTGATGTCGCCATTATCGCACTTCTGTTCGATGGAGTTGAAGAAGTTCTTGATGTAGTCCTGCTGTGCCTTGTTCGTATTTTCTTTTTTCGGGGAACGCATCACGACAGGGGAGCCGTCCTTACTCTTGAAACCTTCCTTGTCTAGCCCCTGTGTAGAGTTGTTGTCCACCTTGTCGATGCTCAGCACGTAACCGCCGGTCACGTCGTCGCCGCTGATATCTTCGTCCTTGAGTTTCGCGATATGCACACGGGCTTTGGCACGCTTGATTTTTTCTAGCAACAGGTAAACGCCCTTGTATTGCCCGTTCAGATAGAGCTCGAAGAACTTGAATCGGGAACTGTAGCGGCCCGTGCGCTGGTAGAGCCAGTAGGCGAGCGCGTTGCGGATGAGCGTCTTGTCAACATACGGTCCGTGGAACACCCAGTCGGCGTTCTTGGGCATGCCTAAAACCTTGAGGCTTGTGTCGTGGCAGGCCGTATCGGCGACGTTCGTGCAGGAGCGTGCCTTGAGTTCGATGCCGTAACCCTTTTTAGGGAAGTCGGCGGAGGTTTGCCCGCGGATCTTGATGCCGATGTTGTATTTTTCGCCCTTGGAACTGTCGGCAACGCTGTTCGTGCCTTTGTCCAGGATGCTCATGGTGGCGGGAATCTTGTCGGCGCCCTTCTGGAGCGCTTGCCCGTTTTGTGTGTTCACGATAACCAGCGGTAAATCGTAAGATTGCGCAAATATCGGTAATGCCATCGCTAGAACGATGCAAAAAAAGAAAATTTTTGATTTGTTGAACATATTATACTCCTTGACCAAACTCCATATAGTAATCTATATAATGAGGTCGGTGGAGTATGCGTTTGTCACAGATTATGCATTATAAGTGTTGACAGTCTGACATCCGCAAATTTCTTTAAAAAAGTGGCAAAAATTCACAAAAAAGGACATCCCGCGGGGGAGGTCCTTCTGGTCTGCTCGAATCTAAGCTCGGCTATCTGATCATCATCTTGCCGTTGAGTGTTGCTATCCAGAGCTTGTTCCTCGCCTTGGCCGGAACCGCAAACGTCGTTACCCCGGTCTTGATTTGAGTCTTGTATAGAACTGCTCCGTTCAAATCGACAATGGCGAATGTGCCTCCGATGCTCGTGCTGATTTCGAGATGGTCGCCGTTTACAGTAAAGTAGTTCGTCGGAGAAAGTCTGCTGAAATTATTGGGATAGATGTGGGCTTTATTTGTATCGCCCATTTCAGCTTGCCAGTCGGGTTCATGAATGATGGGCTCGAAGACTACAGGTTTTTCCGGTTCCTTAAACCCGAGTAGTTCGTCTATCAATTTCATTCTTTCTTTTGTTTTGTTGCGGACGTGTTCGAATTCGCCGTCCCAGGTGTCTGCGTTGTATCCGCCCATAATCATTCTCGCTTTTTGAGGCCTGTTTGTGTCGCAGTATTTCATAGGCTCCAGATCTTCGTCATTGGTTCCGCTTGCTTTCCCTAAATTTGGCCATCGCTTGAAATTCCTTTCGGCGGCGCTCGTCAGGTACGTTTTCATGGAGTCCAGATAGGCATCTATGGTTTTGGTGTGCCAAACGCCACTGCGAAGTTCCGCCCAACGTTTTGACACCTCGATTTGGAAAACGCTATCCCTCCACATTTCAATTAGCCATTTTGCTAGTGTGTACGAACCTAAACCCGTTGAAACATTGATGTTGTTGTAGTTGTTTTCTATTATCCAGCTACTATTGCTTCGGAAGAAGCCTATGGTGGAATTCGTATCCTCTTTATCATTATTGCCACTATCTGGCTTAAAACTGTTCTTGAAAGCTAGTTCGAAATCCCACGGTGGGCCTAGTGTTGTTTTGCCTACGGTCTTGTTGCCATGCTCGTCCGTTCTATCCTTGGGCTTGTACATGAAAAAATTATAGACATAGGCATCTGCATGGTTTGTGAGTTCTTGATGCAATATATAGTCCACTGTCGATGCTACATCCACGTAGTTTTCGTATCCGTTCCCGTTTTTACCGTCCTTGACTAAAGCTTCGAGATTGTTCAAATAATTTTTTAGGTATTCTTCCTGTTCTTTCGTAATTTTCTCTTTTTTGGGGTAGCGCAAAACGACGTTTACTCCATCAGAAGTTTGAAAGTCTGCTGGATTGTATGATGGAAACCCTGCACCGTGCCTGTCTATGATATAGTCGAATTCCCAAATGTAGCCTCCGGTGAGTTCCTCGCCTTCGATGTCGGTTTTTTTGAGCTTGCTCACGTTGACGCGGTATTTACCTCGCTTGATTCTTTCGGTAAGTTCATAAACGCCGCGATAGACCCCGTTGATGTACAGATCGAAAAATTTGGTGCGCGGGCTATAACGTCCTGTTTGCCGGAAGAGCCAGTGGGCAAAGGAGTTCCTTATCATGCTTTTATCGAGATAAGGCCCGTGCAAAACCCAGTCATCAGAAGGCGGGAGGCCGAGCAGGCTCACGTTTATGTCTTTGCCCGTTGAATCGTGGAATTCGATGGTGTAGTTTGGTTTGGGGAAAGCTGCTGAATTAAATCCACGAACTTTGATGCCTATGTTGTATTGCGTGCCTTTGGAACTGTCTGCGACGTTGTTGGATTTACCGTCCAAGACTTTTATTGTTGCGGGTATTTTTTCAAAGGTGTAAAAGTCAAGGCATTTTTGTTTGGAGTCTATGAATAAAATGGGCAAATCATATATTTGCGCAAAAGCGCCCGCCGAGAGGCAGAGCGCTATAGTACAAACCAGCGTTTTAAACATTCTGGCAACCTTTGCTTATATTAGCGGTTCATCATCTTCCCGTTGAGTGTTGCAATCCAATGCTTGTTCCTTGCCTTGGCAGGAATCTCCACCGTTGTTACTCCGGTCTTGATTTGTGTCTTGTACAGAACGGCACCGTTCAAGTCGATAAGGGCAAAAGTTCCACCGATATCTGTTTGAACTTCGAGCATGTTGCCGTTCACCTCAAAGTAGTTTGTCGGTGACAGCCTGCCCAATTCATTCATTCTAGTGGTACCTGGGTCATTTTCCTTTGCTTTTTCCTTGGCTTTTTCTTCTTCTTCTTTCTGCCAGTCAGGAAGGTGAATTATCGGTTCTGTTACGATGGCTTGGGCCGGTTCTGTAAAGCCGAGCTGCTGGTCCATCCAGGCCATTCTTTCTTTCATCTTCTTGCGGAGATGTTCGAATTCGCCGTCCCATGTGGTTGCGTTGTAGCCGCCCATGGGCATACCACCGCCCATGCCCCACATGCCGCCTTGCTGTCCACCACCTTGGTTGCAGAATTTCATTGGCTCTGGATCGTTGTCGCCCTGACCGCTTGATTTACCCAAGTTCGGCCAGCGTTTGAAGTTTCTGTCGGCCGCACTCTTCAGGTACGTTTTCATGGAATCCAGATACTTGTCCATTGTCTTGGTGTGCCAAACGCCACTACGGAGTTCCGCCCAACGTTTTTTGAGTTCGCTTTGGTAATGGCTGTCCTTCCACATGCCAAGGAGCCAGTTCGGAGCCTTCAATGAGCTGCCCATGCCCATCATGCCTTGGCCACTTTTCATGCTGTTTTCAATTTGCCATCCGTTGCCCGAACTGGTGAAGCCGCCCATGCCGCCGCCAAATCCGCCGCCGAAGCCGCCGCCCCACATGCCGCCGCCTTGGTTCCAACCGCCCTGGCCCTGGCCGCCGCCGTTTTCAGGCTGGGTGCCGTTGCTCATGGCGAGGTTGAAGTCCCAAGCCGGGCCAAGCGTTACTTTGCCTTCGGTCTTGACGCCGTTCTTGTCGGTTTTGTCCTTGGGTTTGTGCAAGAAGAAACTGCACCAGTAGGAGTCCGCATTGTTGGTCACTTCTTCGTGCAACACGTAGTCCAGCGCAGAAGTCATATCGACATACTTTTCATACCCCTGACCGTTCTTGCCGTTCTTGAATAGGCCTTCAAGGTCGTTCAAGTACTTTTTCAGGTAGGCTTCTTGCTCACTCTTGATGTTTTCTTTCTTGGGATAGTGTAAAATGACATTTAAACCGTCGGAGGTGCTGAAACCTTCCTTTTCGATGGGGCCACTGCCAGCGCCCCCCGTGTTGGTGCCCGTCTTGTCGAATGCCCAAATATAGCCGCCAGTCACGTCTTCACCGCTAATGTCTGTTTCTTTGAGCTTGCTTACATCGACGCGGTATTTGTCACGTTTGATTTTTTCGAGAAGCACATAGACGCCACGATAGACCCCGTTGATGTACAGGTCAAAATGCTTGCTACGCGGGCTGTAATGGCCAGCCTGCCTAAAGAGCCAATGGGCAAGTGCGTTACGCATCAAGCTCTTGTCAACATACGGACCGTGGAAAACCCAGTCGTCGGAGGGAGGCAGCCCGAACAGGCTTACGTCTTTGCCTTCACCCTTTTCGTCGCGGACTTCCACGCCGTAACCTGGCTTGGGGAATAAAGCCGAGGATTGTCCACGGACTTTGATACCAATATCGTAACGGGTTCCCTTGGCGCTATCAGCCACGTTATTCATCTTTCCGTCCAATACTTTCATGGTAGCCGGAATTTTTTCTGTGACTTTGCTGTCTAGGCATTTGCCTTTAGTGTCAACGAAAACAATAGGCAAATCATATGTCTGTGCGTATGACGAACCTATGATGCAACCCGCTAAGGTAGCTGCCTTAACCAACCTATTCATAAATGAATCCTCCAACAATCACGTTAAATCTATATGTATATGTGGAGAATGTTTTGTTAATTTTGCTTTATATGTTGTAAAGTGTTGTTATTTGTTCTACGCTTTTTTTTATTTTCGGGAAGAAAAGTTCCGCGAAACCAAATGATTGTTATATGCATCCAAAAAGATGTATTATAAGGCAAAAAATGATGATTTTTTGTAGATTGAAAAAGACTTCTGGATAGAAGGAGGTTTTATGAAACGTTTAATTCCATTGCTCATTGCGGTAATCGCGTTCCCTCTGATGGCAAATGCCCAATCCCGCTACACGCCAGCGGAACTGGACACACTTGTGGCGACGATTGCGCTTTACCCGGATCCGCTTTTGGTGCATGTCTTGAATGCGACGATGCATGGTGATGACATTCCGAGCGCATCCGCTTTTGCCAAGGCCCATCGGAACTTGAAGGGGGATGACCTTGCGAAATCCATTGAAGATGCGGAATTGGGTTATGACGAATCGGTCATAGCGCTGATTGCGTTCCCCGATGTCTTGGAAAAGCTCGCGAAGTACGCTACGTGGTCGAATCAGCTTGGCGAAGCCGTCGAAATGCAGAAGGCTGACGTGATGGATGCGGTGCAGCGCATGCGCAAGGCCGCCCACAAGAATGGCTATTTGCAGAGCGACGACAAGGTTTCCGTGACGGTTGGCGAAAATGTTGTGATTCAGCCGGTTCGCGAGGAATATATTTATGTTCCCGAATATGACCCGCATGTTGTTTATTACGTGACTTCTACGGGCAATATTCGCCTCCGCTATGCGAATGGTGCCTGGATTGGGGCGGGACTTGTTTACTGGGGATGGGATCCGTTTGATTACGACTGGGTGCACCGCCGCCCGCTATACCGCCATCCGAGACGTTACGCACCGCCTCCGCGTCACCATGCAAGGCCGAAACAACGCCCTGTCGGACGATTTGACAATCCGCCGCCGCCACCTCCTCCTTCGCATTCGAAATCTGCGTGGGATAGGCGTCCTGCAACGCCACCTCCGGCACCGCCGCGTTCAAATGCGACATGGAACAGGCATTCGGCTTCGCCTGTGCCATCTCCGGTTCCATCGAACACTTTGAGGAAATCGGCACCGTCAGCACCGCCACCGCCGCCTAATTACAAGCGTCCCGTGCCGCCGCCACCGCCGCCTTCAAGTTCTAACGATGGCGAAAGCCGCGATTCCCGTAGGGTAGAACGCCATCAAGGTTCGCATAATCCGCCCCCGCCCCCCCCGTCACGCCGTGGTGACCACGGAAGACGGTGACAATCGCGTATCGCGAATGCGGGTGAACAAAGCGTTTGCTGTCATGCCGACCGGAGCCTGTCCTGAGCGTAGTCGAAGGATGCCGGCATCGGTTGTTCCGTATAAAAAACTGACCCCGCAACGGTGTGCGGGGTGACAATTGCGTATCGTGAATGCGGGGAGACAGGCCTCTTACGTCATTCTGACGACCGCAGGGAGGAAGAATCCAGTGATGTTCTGCACTGGATGTTTCGCGTTGCTCAACATGACGAAAAAAACTGGCCCCGGCACTTTGGCCGGGGTGACAATGTTGAAAGAGCCGGGGTGACATGCGTTTGTTGTCATGCCGGCCACTGTGCCGGCATCGGCTTACACGGTACTTAATACTTCTTCAGAACTTTCTTCCCGTAGTAGGCGCCGCGGGCGTTGTTCGTGCCGTTCACGCGGCGGCCCTTGAGGTCGAACTTGCCGCGGTCATAGTTCATCTTGATTTCGCCCGTGCGGGTGTTGAACTGGCCGATGGCAGTCGTTTCCTTGCCTTCATCGTCAACATCGATAACGATGCTCATGAATTCCGGCAGTTCTTCTTGCATAACGGAAGGACGTTTCACGTAAGCGCCGTTCGCACGGACAAGTTTCGCTGGAGACGTACCTTCCAGAATGTCCGTACTGACGAGGTAAGCGCGCATCGGAAGAATCCATGCACCTTCGCCGACCCTCACGAAATCGCCAACATTGATTTTATCGTCATCAGACGAACTTGCCGCAAAGCCGTATGCGTTGCCTGTTTCCCGATCACAATTTTGTCCTTCAGTTGAGCAGGAGGGGCCCCACTTCTTGTACTGCCAAGTGCCGCGGAACGTCCAGCCGTCAATAGAGACATCTGCAGGAGCGGTCTTCTCAAGCATCAGAGGGAAGGCTTCACTCTTGAGTTTGAGCGTAGCATCGTTCATCTGTACCAAGTACGGAGTGTTCGCTGTCAAGTCCGCATGATCATACTGTATCAAATTATTGTTTTTATCCCTTAGATCATTCCTCTTAACCCAATTATCTGTAGCCCACACGACTTTCATGCGGATAGAAGACTCGCCACTAACGGTCTTAATGCCATTATAGCGGAGCACCGCATCGAACCCCTCGACATTTGCCGTATTCACATCGAACGGCAGCACCGTCGTCGAGTATTTTCCGATCGGGAACTCGCGTGTCATTTCAACACTATTTACTCCAATATTATTCGGAATAGAGACTGCTTCAGATTCATCCGCACTAGCGCTATAATTTCCATCAATGACGGCATGCTTGTTGCCGTTCGCTTCTGTGAAAATTTGCACAGCTGTGTAGTTGACGTAGTCGGCGAGAAAAACGATGTCCATTGAACCGAGTTCGTTGGGGCTAGCCTGTTGTTTTCCGTTCAGGTTGTACAGGTATGCTTGGAACGGATTCACACTATTTTGGCCATCAAGTTGCACGAACTTGCCGATAGAAGCACCATTGCTGGAGAAAGAGGCAAAAACCCAGATTTTGCCATTTTTGATATCTTCGTCTTCCTTCGACCATTCCTTTTTCTCGAGAGCGCCGCGGAACACCCAGTTGCTTTTGCGCACGACGGAATTGGTGGCGTTGTTGCTTGACTTGAGCGTTACGTTATCCTTGATCCCGAGCGTAGCCGATTCCATTTCGACCATGTACGGCGTGTAGGCCTTAAGTTCGACTGATAAGTCGTTGCAATCTGGGTTGCCTTTTTCAAGCTCTTGCTTGCCTATTGTTGCGTTGCACCAGACGTACATCACTCCTACCGCGTTCTTGCCGTTGTTTTTAAAAACGCCCGCGAATTCAAAAATCGACTTCACGCCGGTCAGATTCTCCGCTTTGATGTCGAACGGCAGCACGATGGTCGAAAAGCCGCCATTTTCCAGGTTCACAGTGAATTCGCGGCTGAACACGACGGTATCCACCGCGACATCTTCGTCGATTGCGACTGCATCCGTGCCGTCGTAGGCTCCGTCGATTTCGGCGTGAGTTTTTCCATCAGCATCTTGGAACACTTGCACAGCGGCGTAGTCGCGGATGTTGTTCCAGATGAAGAAGCGTTTCTGGATTGCGCCTGCGTAGTTGCCCTTGCCGATGATTTGCGCGACGGCGGCTTCGTCGAGCGTAGCGGAGGTGACTGCGTTGTTGTTGGAGCAAACAACCGTGTAGTCCGTGCCGGCTGTGAGCGTGTCCTTGCCGTCGGTCACGACGACAGAGGGGCAGACGGGCTTGCCGTCTGCGTACTTCTGCACGGGGATGTCGGCGACGGCGACGTTCACGTCGGAGAGAAACGACAATGGCACAAGATTCTTGCCTTTAATAGCGGAAAGTTGCTCTTCAGTGAGCTTACTGCTATACTCGTTGCCGTTTTCATCGACGAAGGATTTGCCCTCGGCGATGGAGACGGTGCATGAATCAGCACCGAGATGGATGCTGCTGACCTTGATGAAGTCGGTGCTGTTCGTCCAGCCAAGGGTGATATGGCCAGCGTTAGTGTTGATGCCAGAGCTGTTCCCAGAAGCCATGACCGTGCCGCCGCTTATCGTGACTCCGTTATAACCGTTGATGCCGGAACCTTCGCCAGTGGCCGTGACCTTGCCGCCGATTATCGTGACTCCGTTATTACCGTAGATGCCGGAACCGTTTTTGCCAGTGGCCGTGACCGTGCCGCCGCTTATCGTGACTCCGTTATTACCGTAGATGCCGGAACCGTTTTCGCCAGTGGCCGTGACGCTGCCGCCGCTTATCGTGACAGATCCCTTACTGCAGATGCCGATACCGTTTGTGCCTTTTGCGGTGTCGTTCAAAATTCCGCTTTGCCCGTTCTGCCCGTAGATGGTCAGATTATTCGATGCGTAGATTCCATATTCTGTTTCACCTTTAGTTTCAATCTCCATCTTCGCTCCATCCGCAAGGATGAGGTGTGCGTCACCGCTAAACTTGACTTGGCTCGTGTATTTCACCTCGCCTTCAACCACGTACCAGCCGCCGTCGAGGTTGATGACTCCATTTTCGATGTAGTCTGTGACATCGCTTGTGAGCACTGTGTAATCCGTAACAGTCTGTTCGACACCGTTTTCGTCGATGTAGGCAATAGGCATAACAATCTCGAATTCCTTTTCGAGGTTCCACTTGGGCAACTTGTAATTTTTGCTATTGACATCGTTCTCATCGAATGCAACCTTAGCGGTGTGCTCGCCTGCATCTGCTGTAGCACCTGTCACCATCAGGCTTACCTCATGCCCTTCAACAAAGCCATCTGCCGTTACCGTCGGAACATGTTCCTCGCCATCGTAAGGGAACATAGTTTGTTCACCCCAAGTTATCGAAATTGCTTTCGGTTCAACCGTCAACTTGCCTGCGACAAATTCAATTTCGTAGTTGTCGGCTATCAAGCCACTCGGCGTAATGGCGTATTCGCCGGCATTGCCGTATTGAGCGTAATCGCAGTTGATGGCGAGCGTGCCCTTTAAGTTCTTTTCGTTTTCGCCGCCTACAAAGCCACTATATTTTACTTCGCCTGCGTTCGGTTGCTCGTCACCATAGACAATCGTATCGTTCAAGGCAGTAACCTTGAGCGGAGCCTTATTGATTGTAAATAACTTTTGGACTTCGCCGTAATATTTTCCAGCCCCCTTGACGATTACTTTAGCCGTATCGGAGGCGTTCAAGTTGTCTTTATAAGCAAGCGTGTAGTCCTTGCCCAGTTCAAGCACATTTTCGCCGATGGTTACAACAGGTTCCGGGCGAATCGAATCCCCGGTGTAGGTTGCGCCGGAAATATTGGCGATAACAATATTGTCGGGGAAAGGCATGAGCGGCGTAAGCGTTTTGTTTTTGATAGATTCGAGATTTTCATCAGTGAGCGTGCCGCTATACGCTTTGCCATTCTCGTCCTTGAACGACTTGCCCTCGGTGATGGAGACGCCTTTTTTGCTGTAGTAGCTGTTTGCCTTGATGAAGTCGGTGCTGTTCGTCCAGCCAAGGATGATGTTTCCGTTATAACTGCGGATGCCGTAGTTGCCAGTGGCCGTGACTGAGCCGCCGCTTATCGTGATATTTCCACTGCTGTAGATGTCGTAACCGCTGTAGCCAGTGGCCTTGGCCGTGACGCTGCCGCCGCTTATCGTGACACCATTATTACCATAGATGCCGTTGCAGGATTCGCAAGTGGCTGAGACTGTGACGTTGCCGCCTCTTATCGTGATATTTCCACTGCTGTAGATGTCGTAACCGCTGTAGCCAGTGGCCT
>CAMKTL010000014.1:0-86755 GCA_946415675.1 uncultured Fibrobacter sp. | reverse complement strand
GAAAATTGCCGCGGACACCACTCCGCGAGAATTCAATCCCATCACACCAAACATAATACACTCCTTTAAATGTACTAAATAATGTACTATATTTTTTTCGAAAAATCAATACCTGTAATAAAAAAATTAAGCAAATGCGTCGTTTTTACAGATTCCTTGTTTTTGCAAAAAAAATGCCCCGTTTGAAGGGGCTTATTCTCTTCAATCTTGATTTTTTTCAAGGATTCTTTTTTGCAATGCGTAAAAAAGTCGCATCCAGTTTACGCTCTGCGTACCGTCGAAGAAGAATATTTCATCCATTCCACCTACGAAATTTCTTTCATAGCCAATGGCTGGATTTTTGCAAGCGCCAAAGCCTTCTCCGGAATCAAATTCTGTAGCTCCAATTTTTACGCCGTCGGCAAATGTGAATAGGCTGTCTCCGCGGATGGTGAAGGAGTAATTGTGCCATTTGCCATCAAGTATGCGAGCGTTTCCGAATGTTGAATTGTACACGCCTTTGCCTTTTGTGCGTGCGTCGAGGCGCAAATTCACTGCTGCTTGATTGGCTCGCTGTTGCAAGATAAATCCAATACTATCGTTTTTGCAGGATAGCAAGCGTGTGTAACCTTTGCCTTCGGGGAGAGATGCTTGAGATGCACTATCGCCCTTGATCCAGATGGATGCGGACATCTGTTTGCCGTTTTCGGTAAAGGGTGTAAAGTCATTGACTAGCATCCACATGTCTGTAGAATCCGTCCATAAAGCTCCACCTAAAGCCGCCCTCATTTCGCTTGATTTAAATTTTGCGAAAGCTGCATCAGAAACTTTTTCATTATCCAAATGTAATGTGCGGCGCGAAAGTTCGACTTCAGGTCCTTTATCGCGATAGCAACTGTCTAACAAGTCAAAGTTCAATGAACCGTCCGCACTAAAATTAACTTGGTTTAAACGTCCCCAGTACAATAGGGAATCACCATCACTTTTTTCCAACGCAATTACGTTTCGGTTCGCATCGACAAGGCATGGCCTTGCGGCAGGTTTCTCCAAATGGATGGGGAGTGGCATGTCTTTGAATGTTTCGTCTGCAGAAGATAGGTCTTCGAAACCGTCGGGGAGTTTTACGCTTATTTCTGAAACGTTTGTGTAGTTTGAGGCAAATGCAAATACGGTTTCATCTTTTTTAAGGGGAAATTCAGCCCAGAACATACCTTCGTCTGTGATGAAAACACTCCATGGACCTTCGGGGGCTTCGGGCGTATTTTCCAATTTAATTAAACCGTTTGCGGCATCAGTAGAATCTAGCACGTGTTTGATGACGCCGAATGTGGAATAGACGGTGTTGTTCTTTAACGATCTGTCCATGACCGTTTTGATTTTCAGCGTGTCCCCGATTTTTCTATCGAGATCTCTGAAATCGAAATAGGCGCTAGCATTCCCTTCGGTTACTTCTTTCTCGGATATTTCGACGCATTTTGCGCCTGTGGAATCAATGAGATAATTAGGGCAGTTGCCTAACTCAAAATGGATGGGAATAGTTTTCTTGCTTCCGTCTGTTTTGACGAGAATGGAGTCGCAAATTTTACCACCCTGCAAGGTTAAATCTAAATCAGAATCGAAGATTCCAAAATATGCAATGCCCATGTCTGTTTCGTAAGGTTCAACGCGGAGACCAAAACCTGCATCGTATACAATGAGGGAATCGCCTCTAAACACTTCTTTTTTGCAGTTGCATGATATAAAGCTTTCGCCTTTTAAACCAAACGATTTTGTATCAAAGAAAACTTGATTGATTTTGTTTTTTGTAGAATCCTCGGGATAATCGGAACTATAAAAACGTTTCGTTTCCTTAACCATTATGGTTGTTACACCCTTGTCGTCGATGCGGTAGGTTTCGCCGTCTTCGGTGTCCAAATTAAGAGCGATAGAAATGGCGTTTCCTTTTACGGGTACAATGGTTAAAGTGTCGTAATTCTGCACTGGAACATTGTTGATGGTTACGTATCCCATTACAATGTCTGCGTTATCGGCTATTTCTTCTAGGTATTCTGTAGTGGTGAATATGGTGTCGCCAACAGTATCCCGTACGGTGCGAGAAAGTTGCAATGTGTCGCCTTCCGAAATTTGCAAATCATCGACGATGACCATGACGCGAGCCATGCCACTGCCGGTATTCGTTTCAATAAGGACTTTGTTGCCTGTGTTTGTTTCAATGAAAATTCCAGCGGCGTCGGATCCTGAATTTCCGCAACCGATGAGCAATAGTGTGCAAGACGCCGATAGCGCCAATACAATGCTTTTTAAACAGGTCTTACGATTTCCCAAAAACTCCCAAAACATGTTAGCCTCCCTGAACCAAGTCTTTTTCAAACGGACGACGCTTTTGATTTGCCGAGATTGCGGCGGTGTCGTAGTCGCTTGCTTTGCTCGCGTCTTCGCGGATATTGCTGAACACATGCAGGTTGATGTGTTCGACGATTTCTGGCTTTTCGCTATCGGCAGTTACGATGTGCCGTATTTGAGCTTTGAATTTTTCTGCAGCAACTTCGACTTGCTTTTGTGCTTTCTTGGAAACCGAGAATGTGAATGTGGTCATGTCTCGTGATTCCTTGCCTGCCGATTCCAAAGCCTGTTTTGAAAGTTCTAGACATTGCTTTTGGAACTGTAAAACCATTTGGCTCTTGCTTTGTTGCACTGTGGCAAGACTGTCTTTGGTTGGCTTCCAGAATCCGCGTTCATCACGGCGAATCAGCGACATCTTTTTCATCAACTCAAGGCTAGCTTGCAGTTTTTTCTCGCTTACCGGCGGGAATATTTTTGCGGCAAGTTCAGAGACGTCGTCCGTAATATCCATCACTTCGAGAATCGCATAGACGGTGCTGTTGTACCAGTTTCCAAAGAATTCGTAGCTGTCCGGATCCACAATCGCTTGCGGCGTCTTGTTCAAGTGCATCATCGCATCAAAGGCTTGTTCGCGGACCTCGGCTGTTTTGCTCTGGTCAAAATCGATCATCGCCTCAAAATACTTGGCTTCGTTGCCCTTTAGCCCGATGACATTGATAAAACGCTCGCGCATGTTGTCGGTCACGCGCTTACCCTGTACCACATCGTTAAAATAGCTGCGTGTATTCGGGAGGCCTAGTAAATTGCAAAATTCGGTGCGCGAAAATGTCGGTTCTGCGGCTTGCCTACGTTCTTGGTATTCGGCGAGGTATTTGCGGAACCGAGTAAAGTCATAAATGTTCACAAAAGTGCTCATACTACAAAATATACTATAATTTTGAATGAAAAGTAGTACAATGTGTAGTAAAAATGGCTTTGAATTGAGCTTACTAGAACAGCACCCTGTACGGGACTTGTTTGCTATAGTGGCGGCCTTTCAAGTCGTGGAAACCTTGCTTGCGAGGGAACAGACGTAAATCATTGCGGTTTGCCGCTTGGCGATTCATAATTGTGGTAGTTGTTGAATCACCGACTTCGGTGGAGTCTCCTGCAACAATAGTTGATATTGCGAGCTGTTGCGTCACGCCGATGTCGCGGCTAAAGGTATCGCCTGCATTGTCCTTGAGCGTAAACTTGATATAGCCCACGCCACCGAAGTTGTTGGCGAGTTTTATGGTGAGTTTGGATCCGCTCACGGTCGCAGTCACGCCTGTCGGGGTGTTCACGGTATAGGAGCCGTTGTCGTAGCCCTTGGTAAATTGAGCAAGGTCAATGACTTGGGTTTCACCTTTTGCAAAAGTATAGTGGGCGCGAGCCATCCATTCAAGATAACGTTCGAGTTCAGTCCAGCCGTCACCCAATCGGTCTTTGTTTGCGTCGTTAAAGTCACCGCTCTTGGATTTCGGATTGTAACCGTACATATTTTCCCACCAGTCCGGAAGACCATCGAGATCGGAGTCGTAATCGTTTGCCCAGCTTGTGCTCGGATACGGTTCCCAGCCCTTGATATTCGCTGTGTCAACTGCGTCCGTTTCGCGGTCGGGAATTCCCTTGGTTTTGCCGACTGAACCCACGACGCTGTAAGTTCCGTTTTTGGTTTCCCTGATCATGCGCTGGTCATGATTGTCGAGAATGGGCATGGTTTGGCCTACATCGCTCAGCACGTCCTTGTAAGCTGCCGATGCGCTTTGTACGGTGGCGTAAGAGGCGAAGAAAGGTTTGCTGTTCCATGGTTCCCAATCGAGAACTTGCCCGCCGCTCAGTGTGTATTCGCGTCCGCAGTTGTCGTTGTTCCCATTGCAAGTGAATGAACCGTTTGCAGCTTGCAAAATGTTGTTGTGGTAATAGTAAGCTTGCGAACCTTTGCCAGTTCCTTCAAATTGGGCGCGCAACGTATAGCCGTGAAGAGCTGTGCCTGCGCCTTCCTTGTAGTAATTGCCGACGAAGTTTACTTCGTGCGCTCCGCCATCGGTCACGCGACTTTCCCAGTTATAGACCACGTTGTTGAAAATGTCCAGGCGACCTGCATAATAGCCGTTACCGTCTAGCCCACCGCCAAGACTCCAGTTGCGCCCTGCGTTGTGCGCCAGCAAGTTGTGGTGGAAACTCCCGATGTCGCCGCCGATTGTTGCTGCGTATCCATGCCCTGTTCCTGCTGCATAATTTTGGTGGTCAGCAACATCCAAGGCTTCCGAAATCAAAGTGCGCTGTAGCGTCAGGTTTTTGCCTCCGCGACTAGAAAAAGCTTCGTCAATTGTCCAGCTGATACTTGCGTGATCAAGAATGCTGTGGTCGCCACCTGTAAGGCCCATGCCATCGTAAGTTGTGCCGTAACCTAAGCGCACGCGCATAAAGCGGATAACCATATCCTTGCCCGTAAAGCCGATGGGAGCGCTTTTAATCGTAATTCCCTTGCCGGGTGCAGTTTGCCCAGCAATCGTCACGTAATCCTGATTGCAGACCAAACGACTTTTGAGTTGTATTACGCCTGCGACTTTGAACATGATGGTTCGTGGACCGATATCTGCTGTACACGCTTCGCGCAAACTGCCGGCGCCATCGTCGTTCAGATTTGTTACGTACACGACTTTTCCGCCACGGCCACCGACCGCGTTACGACCATAGCCCTCGGCTCCTTCAAACGCTAAACGCCCTGGCTTGAAAGACCAGATATTTCCTGCTGTAACCGTTCCGTTCGCATCAACTTCATCCACGCGCCAATAGTAGGTCTGCAATGGATTTGTGTCCGAAACTTTGTATGTCGCTGCCGTCTGCTCGCCTTTGTAAACGTCGGCTGTCGAGGCTGTCGCCTTTAAAACCGTTGCAGAATCCGTACCAAAATAAACCTGATGTTTTTTTGCGGATTTCGCTGCAGTCCATGAAAGGGTCAAAGCGCCATTGTCGTGTGGAACGTGGTAATCCAAATCCGTCGGAGAAGGACTTGTTGCCTGTGCTGCCACATTGGGAACATTTAGTTCAAAACCGTTCAGGGTAACCGTGCCCGTATTCAACTTTATCGTGGTCGAGGCACCCGTACCGCTTACATTAAAAGTTACATACGCGATCGCCGCCTCGCCTGTCGAAAGCGCTCGATTTGTTGGTTTGACCGAGGCTTGCTTCAAATTGTTCACATAGACATCAATGCTGTTGCTTGCCGCAACGCCATCGACATTGTTCAGATACAAAAGAAGGCTATGCGTCCCTGTTGCAAGATTCGAAAATGTGAGAGTGATGTTTCCGCCACCTTCGACCATCACGCCGTCGCACACAAGACGCGCGTAGCTCGGAGACTGCACTCCGGCTTTGTACCAGTTCGCCTTGAGATTTCCGCTACCGGCAATTCCAATTTTTACACCAGAAATCGTCGTATCCTTGGAAGTGACTCCCGAAACCACCCACGGCACATAATTCGGCTCTGTCACCTCGCTCGAATTGCGTCCGCTCATGTCGAAATCAACTTTGACGATTGGCGAACCCGCGAAGGCATGCGCAGCGAGTCCCAAAACCAACATTGATTTAAAATATCCCATAACATACTCCCTGTTGCATATAAAAATACCTTTGATTCAACATCGAGGGTAGAGCTCTTGAAAATTAAGGTTGTCCGTGGACTACGCTACCTTACTTTTACGGAGGTTCCCGATTCTGTTAAGGGTGCGGAGCAGATTGTAACGGCTTGTAATTCCAAAAAATCCACCAAGGATGTTGCGTCGTTTATTGCGGCGAAAGATTTGGTTCTTTATGTTGGCTTGGATAGTTGTCTAGTTCGCATCCACGGCAAAAACGTGCAAAAGACATTCCGCATCAACAGGGAATAAGCGAAGGTATATTAGAAGCAGGAAAGCCCATTTAAACACCTTTTACACGGAAAATTTCAAGATTCCTTGTTTTAATCAACAAAAAATCTATTTTCCTTTAGAGGTGTTGTTTATGGGATATGTTTGTAACTTTGCGAAGGGCGTAGCCCTTCTTTTCCCGCTATTTCTTTTTGCTTGTGGAAACTCTGAATCGGTGAATTTCATTTCGCCGAACGAATCGCTCGTTTCGTTTGGCGGCGAAGCCCAGAGTTCGTCCAGTGAACTTTTGCAAAGTTCATCTTCTTTGACGATTATACAGTCCTCGTCAATAATCACGCAGTCGTCCTCCTCATCGGTAATCGCGCAATCGTCATCTTCGCGGGTTCCCGTACAATCCTCATCTTCGGTTCTCCCTTCGCCTCCCAATAACGGAGTCCCTTACATTCGTATTATAACTTATGATTCTGCAAATGTCGATAGCGCCTACGCTCTTTGTTCTGTTGAAATTGCTGGGAACGGAATTTATGAGGATTTAGCCCCTGCAAGTGGTAAAATCCGAACTCGTGGAAATTCTACGCGCCTCTGGTACCCTAAAAAGCCTTACCGCGTCAAACTTGATGCAAAGACTTCTGTTCTCGGACTCCCTGCCAATAAAGATTGGGTGTTGCTTGCGAATTATCGCGATCAAAGCAAATTCATGAATGCGGTTGCTTTTGATATGGCGCGTTACATGGGGAGCTTCGCTTTTGTGAACGCCAACCGATTTGTCGAAGTTGAAATCAATGGCGAGTATATGGGCATCTATCAACTTACCGAGCAAATTGAACATGGGGTATCACGAGTCAATACGGGTAATGGAGGGGTGTTGTTGAGTCTTGACAAGGATGATGGACCGGAACTTTCGCCGAGTGCCACGAATAATTTCTATAGCAAAATTTACAAGTTGCCTGTTGCCGTCAAGTACCCTAAAAATGTGACCGCAACGCAAATCGATACCATATCTGCGAACCTTGCAGTTTTGGAACAGGCCATTGCAAATTCCGACTATGACAGCGTTCAAAAACTCATGGATATCAGCAGCTTTATGGATTTTCTAATCTTGCAGGAATTGACGCACAATGTTGAATTAGAAGCCCCGCGCAGTATGTATTTGTATAAGGATTCTTCGGGTTTGTATCACATGGGGCCTGTATGGGATTTTGATGGTGGGTTTGCTTATAGCTGGGATGAAGATTCCAAGAAATACTTTGTTGATCAGGACTGGATTTTACATAGAAATCGGGCGGTTTCCGGATTCTTTATAAACTTGTTTGCAAATGAAAATTTCCTGGCTGATTACAAGGCTCGCTGGGGTCAGCTTAAAACAAGTATTCTGGCTGATGTATTTTCAAAGCTAGACGATTATATGTTGCAAACACAAAAGGCTCTTGAAAATGATGCGATAAAATGGACGCCTGTCCGCAGTTACATTGACGAAGTTCAAAGCCTCAAAAGCTGGCTTACTGAACGCGTGAACCGTTACGAGTCAGCTTTGCAAAAATACTAGTTAACAAAAGTTCTCCCCTCGACATTCGCCGGGGGGAGGATGGGTTGGGTGTTGGATTAGCTTTCGTTATCTTGTTAGATAAAAACCACGATGTTTACGTTGTTTCACAAGACGTCCTCGCAAATCATAAACGTGTCCAGAACCGTTCAGCAAAGCTCTTTTCGCTCTAGGCTTTAGCGAAGTTGTTTTAGCATTCGGATCGTCAATGGTAAATTTCCCGCTGCGGGTTGCTTCGCCGTATTCCGCGTTGCCTCCCTTTGTGGTGATCGTGTAGGTGAATTCTCCGCTGACGGTTGGCGTTCCGCTGAAGTATAGCGAATTTGTCTGTGCGTTCCATTTTGCGCTTACGCCTGCAGGGAGATTTTCAACAGTTGCGCCATCGGCGTTTTGAATTGCGAAAGTGAACGGAACAATTGAATCCCCGAGTGCGATAGTTTGACTGCTGGAACCTGCGCCCTGCTTGATAATCGCGGCGGGTTTCGGTGTATGATCGCCGACGAGCGTAATGTCAGGCTTCGGGAACTTGTCCTTATTGCCGTATAACCAAAATCCCAAATGCGGAGGTTGATTGTAGGCGGTGTTTTGCCAGCTCATGCCGAGACGGTAAATCGGGTCGTGCGCAAGCGTGTACATTCGATGTTCTGTTGGAATCGTAGTTGTGTAGATGTAGAGCTTGGATGCGCCATCGTGCAAAATGACTTCTTCGCGCCAGTCACCTAAAATATCACCGCTAAAGTTCGGCGTTGCCTTGGTGGTGTTGCAGCTGTTGCCCTGCATCTGAAAAAGCGTATTGCTCTGTTGCTTGGCATGGTCCCACTTGCTGATGGTCGTATTGTCCAACAGTTCATCAAGCAAGTCGCCATCCCAATAAATACGGAAGTTATAAGCGGGGCGCTTGTCTGCTTTCCAAATTTTTCCTTTTACGGTATAGGTGTTCCAATTAGCGGCAGACCAAAGTTCGTGTCCACGGTTTAGCGAATCCACATCGCCTGCGACACCGCGCCCGTTGTCCCCGGAGCTCGTTTCGCTAAAAAGCAACTTGCCGGTGCGGGCATCGTGCAAATCGTAGCCGTAGGGCTTTTCTTCGTGAACTTGCCAAACTTCAAGACCGGGATTATCGGGGTCGAGATCGCTCAAGTGCATCGCATCGCCGTGGCCCTTGCCTGTGCGGTACATGAATTTTCCATCGTGGTCAACGGCGCAACTTCCTTCAATAATTTCATCAAAGCCGTCGCCATCCACGTCGCCTGCGGAAATGTTGTGATTGCCTTGCCCGTAACATTCCTGTCCGCTTGTTGCTGCGTTGTAATACCAGCGTTGCGAAAGGGTTTTGCCGTCCCAATCATAGGCGGTAATCGCCATGCGGGTGTAATAACCGCGCTGAAAGACCATGCTCGGCTTTTTGCCGTCGAGGTAGGCGTTTGTTGCAAGGAATCGATCCACGCGGTTACCGTAGCTATCGCCCCAGCTCTTGACGGTGCCACGGCCGGGGTTGTAATCGACCGTCGCCATTTCCTTGCCGGTTTCGCCGTTGAAAATCGTGAGCCATTCAGGTCCCGAAAGAATATAGCCGTTCGAGTTTCTGTAATCCTTGCTGTGGTCTGCGCCTTTTGCAGAACCGAGCGATAAATAATTGCCGCTGCCGTCTTTTGTTCCGGGCGCTGTTTTTACGGCAAATTCTGCCTTGCCGTCGCCATCATAGTCGCCCACGAGCATCTGCGTGTAATGTGCCCCTGCGCGAATATTTACGCCGAGATCGATGCGCCAAAGTTTTTTGCCGTTTATTTTGTAACAATCAATGATGACATTGCCTGTTTTGCCCTTCTGCGAATTGTCTTTAGAATTGCTCGGATCCCACTTGAGAATCAGCTCAAATTCTCCATCGCCGTCTACATCGCCTACCGCGATATCGTTCGGGCTGTAGGTGTAATCGCTCCCACCATTCGGACGGTCAAGATTTACGGTCAGATATTGATTACTCCAAACAGAAACTGCAGCGTCAGCCGCTATTTCTTTGCCGCCGACAACAGCCTTTACGGAGTATTTGCTCGATGCTATTCCTTTTGTATCTGTGTAGTTGCTTGCCTGTGAACCCGTAAAACTAGCGATTTTCTCGCCATCGCGGTACAGGTTAAAACCGGTCGTATTGCCGTCTGTTCCGAGAACTCGCCAACTGAGGAAAACTCCGTTAGTCGTCTTTACGGCGACCAAGCCGCGATTCAACCATTCCATCTGTCGCGTAGCCTGCGCACTCCCTAGCCCAAGCGCTAGGGACAATCCCAAACACCAAATTTTGTTCATATCCTATCCCTTTTATTAGCCGAAAAACCAAATAACAATAATCCGGCAAGATTAATATAAACCTGGATATTGGTGGTGTGCCTAATGAGCTCGATTTCTCGTTGTCTGCGGACAACTACGTAAAAAAGCACCCCGGCGCTTTCGCCGAGGTGCTGTGCTTTTGCTTGTTTATCTTGTGATGTTAATCGGTCTTGCTTCGCGGTAGCTGCCCGTTGTGATTTTTACGATGTAGGTGCCGCGCGGTATTTGGCTCATGTTGAGCGAACGCTTGTGCAAGCCAGCGTTTTGCATTCCCGTGATTTCTTGTGCGAGCAATGCTCCGAATCCATTGAATAGGCTTATCTTCACATTGTCGCGATGCGGAAGTGTATAGCTGATTTCGAGATACCCGTGATGGAGCGCAAGGTTCATGTGTGTTGAAACTTTGTCGAGCCCATACATCAGTGCCGTGGTCTTTCCGCTTTCGTCGCTTCCAGTTTCGTTGGTGATGCTGATCGTGACTTTGAAAAGAACCGTTTTCCCGTTGTACGAGAGCCCTTGCGTAAAGTTGAACTTTTCGCCGTTGCTGACTCGGTTGGGATAGTGGCCTATTGCGAGTGTACCGCTTGATAAATCTGCTTCGCTGAATACATAGGCGGACTCTCCCCATTCCACCACCTTGCCGTCTTTACCGAACCAGTGTCCCGGAGCGGTGGCGGTACTGTTAGTGACGATGTTTCCATCGCTTTCTAGTGCGAAGAATTGTGCCTGTGTGAGCGTTGCTGTGGTGAGTCCGAGTTTCTTCGCAACCTCGCTGATATCAAATTTTGCCGCAACCGTTGCATAGTTGTCGTCAATCGGGAGTGTCGCTGTTATGCTGTATGTGATTGCGCCGTCCGTGACGATTTTTGCGGAACTGCTGGAATTCGCGGGCATCTCGCTGCTGCTCGAAGATTCCGGCGATACGGAACTGCTCGAATTTTGTGTAATGCTGCTGCTCGAACTTGTCGGCGCGTCTCCGATTTCGGGCCACTTGTAATCCAGTTTAAAGTCGTTGTAATACTTGACGTTTGCTGCACCCGCGCTACTTACGCCCGTTTCCAATTTCAACTTATAATCGTAATGCAACTTGCGAATTCCCGTATTGCCGGTGTACTGATAATCCGTATTCACGACCACCGCAAAGACCATCTGCGAGCCATTTGTCGAAGAAGGCGTCTTGTCCAGGCGAAGCGTCGCGGAACCTTCGCCCGTAATGGGTTCGCTGTACACAGGTGTACCGTCGGTTGCACGGTAGCACAGCAAGAAATTCATGTTCTTGTTATTGGAATTTGCGCCGTTCGGGTAGAAACTCACCGTCACTTCTTTAGCGCCGTTTTGCACCTTCAGCGGCACCACATTCGAGCCAGACCAACCCGGAGTCGTTTCCTGATCCGGAACTAGGTAACCACCGTTTTCAGAAACCGTCTGGTACGGAGTCATTTTCCAGGTGTAGCTTTTCCTGTTGTTGTCCCACATGTCCTGTTCCCAGTAGGTGTCGCTTCCGAAATGCTGATTTAGCAAATTCTTGATTTCGCCGGACCATTTTTTCATATCAAGCATCGCAAGCCTTGCGCGGAATTCGGTAATGAGCCTGCGCACGCCCGCATCGCCCAGCCCCTTGTCGAGGCCGTAGGTCTCGAGCAGGTATTTGGTCTTACCGTAAGCGTTTCCGTAAATCCAGCGAACAGCCCCCGTACCGATCCACGTTCCAATAAACGTCGGGAAAATGTTACTATACTGCGAGCCGCCCAGCAGGTAACGCTGATTCTTACCGGTCACGCCACCGCCATCGGCGCCACCACCAGGGCCACCGAAAGTGCCGTCAATCAGCCAGCCCGAATAAGTTTCAATTGGCATAAACGGCGCAATGACCGTCGCCGCGTTCAAGAATCCCATACCGCTGTAAACGCCGTCGCGGTGGCTGAACATATCCTGCTGAATCCAGGTGTTGCCCGCTTCTTGGAACCAGTGCGCATCCTTTGCGCCAGGGTAGCCGTTCGTCATCGAGTGGATTCCCTCGTGAATCATCGCATCCATCTGCGCCACACGATCGCGGTAGGGGCAACTCGTATTGAAACTGTACAGCGGATAGAACGAAGCTGCCACGGCCGTGTAGCCTGCTACCCATGTTTGCCAACCGCCCGTAGTATCCGTCTTTGCGCCACCGGCACACGTACCCGAGCCATAGTAATAAACTGCGCTGTACTGGCCTTCTTGCGCTTGGGCATCCGGCGCCCATCCCATCTCATTGTACAAATACTCAAAATCGGTATCGTACTTCTTAAGAATCGAATCAATCGTCACATCGGTAATGCGGCTGTCGCGATCCTTGCCCCAGTAAAACGCCCACCACTTACCGGCCTTCTTTCCGGTAACGCCCGAACAATTGTTATTGAACTTGGTCGGCGGCTTGATTTCGCCTAGGTTCGATTTCGTATCGTAATCCAGGTCACTGCGGTAGCCGGGCCATGTGTAGGCATCGCCAGGTGCCGCGTAAACGTTAATGCTTAGGGCGAACGTCAATGCCGTGCCCGGAATCCATCCCAAACAACTTTTTTGCATAACACACTCCATTTTTATGCTATTTAGAGAAATAATTTTTGGTGCGTCCTAATGCAAATTTTTAAGAAAAATGGAATGATTTTCTGTGTTAGAAGTGTGTAAGTGTGTAAGAATAATTAATGAAATAGATTGATTTAATTGTAATTTTGTGAATTTTATTGATTTTTGTGTAAAAATTTTCTAGTTTAAAACCATGTGCATTGCGCTTGAACATCTGTTTGACTATGACGACTTCCGCAAGTTCCTGCAAGACTATTTTGAGGAACAGAAGAAAATGCGGTCGGTGTTTTCGCATCGATTTTTTGCGGCAAAAGCTGGCTTCAGTAGTTCTTCTTATTGCCTGAATGTTATCCGTGGGCGCTTCAATTTGACCCCGAAATCTATCGAAAAAATTTCAAAGGCGATGGAATTTGAACCGTTGCAAAAAACGTATTTTGAGGTGCTGGTGCAGTACAACCAGGCGCAACAAGTTGACGAACGCGAACACGCCTGGAACCAGATTGTCCAAATTCGCAAGCAGATAGAATTTACACATGTTACGACTCGTGAACAGGGATACTTCGAAAAGTGGTATTACCCGATTGTGCGCGAATTGGCGGTGTCATCGGATTGGGAAGGTGACTTTCGTGTGCTTGCGCGTTCGGTTGTGCCGCAGATAACGACGGACGAGGCTCGCGATGCGGTGAAAAAGCTGCTGGAATGGGGGCTCCTGAAAAAAGAGGGTGAACGCTATGTTGAAACATCGCAAATGCTCGACGCTTCGGAAATCCCGCCAATGGCGTTGCGACGCATCCGTCATGAATATATGCAGCATGCGATGGGCGCCGTGGAATCTATGCCCAAAAACGAACGCTTTGCGGCGTTCACGACTCTTGCGATGAGCGAAAAATCCTACAATTATGCGGTAGAGGTGCTGGAAGAAGCCCGCAAGAAAATTATTGCCCGTGCGGCAAATGATTCGGAAGTGGAACGCATTTACGAAATGATGCTAGTGGCGTTCCCGATGAGCAGGAAAATAGGGAAGGAGGCGGAAAATGAAAAATAGGCGAGTTTATCTAAAGTTGTCGCGTAATTGCGTTGCGTGCGTGATGTCGCTTGCGTTTTCTTTGACGTTCTTAGCGTGCTCAAGTAGCGAGGATGTCGCCGGTGGCGTGACCGATATCGGGAATTCTATTGCAAGGGAGCCTGATACGCTGAGATTTTTTGGCGTGGTGCAAGACTTGCAGGGGCGTGCCGTGCCTGCTGCGCGTGTGGTTGCTTATCTGGATAATTCAAAAGAAATTGTGGATTCGCTTGAAACGGTCGCTGATTCTACAGGGTTCTTTAAGCTAGGTCCGATTCCAAGGATCTCGGCGAAAGGTGCGCCGCGTTTCTATGCGGAATCTAAAGGGCTGTCCGGTTTGCGTGGCGATGGACTTTCTTCTGTAAGGAAGGATACGATTTGTATTGGTCCGCATAAGACTGTAAGCGGAAAAATCTCCGGGGCGACTTCTGGTTATGTGCGTATTCCGGGAACGCATTTGCGTTCTCCTATCAGTGAAGATGGCTCATTTGCGTTCGATTCCATTCCGGCGGGCTTTAGAATGGACCTTGTGTACATGCAGAATGATTCGGCAATCGCTCAGTTTGAATTTACGGCATTGGATTCGAAGGATTCGCTTAAGTTGCCTGAACTTTCGGTCAATGGGGAATGGCTTACGAGCAGCGATATGCCTGTCATTGCGGATTACTACGGCTTCCTTTATTACCTTCCGTATGATTATTATCTCCCGAATGGAGATGGCGACCCCGAAATAAAAGTTTTTCTCGGCATGGGAAGAGATGTCAACGTACTCAACCACGATTCTTCCGTTGCAGATAACGTAAATTATGTGGAGGGGATTGACGGCAAGGCGGTGCTTTTGGAACCGGGACAATTTATCGACTTGGATACGCTTAATCCAACGGGCGGCGACTTTACACTTTCGCTTTGGACCAAGTGGAATGGCCCCAACGGCGAACACCAGGTGTTGTTTTGCCAGCGAGCTTATTGGAGTGATTCTACATCGCGATTCCAGTGGCATTATGAGGTGAAGAGCGGAACGTTTGCCGTAATGAAGGGTATGCCGGACTACCCTGGGGCAGTGTATTTCGGGGATTCAACATCCGTGCCTGTCGGGGAGTGGGCTTTCCTTGTGCTCGTTTCCAAGAATCACATGGTGAGCATGTATGTGAACGGTAAAGCGGTAGCAATTGCGGGTTCCGATGGAGCTGAATTTGCAGGGGAATTTGTGCCGAACGAGCTGAATCGTAACGTCCCTTTCCGCATCGGTGGCGATGAAATCGAGACTGAAACTTGGAATGGTGTGATTGACGAAGTTCGCGTTGAATCAATCGCCCGCAGTCCCGAGTGGATTGAGGTCATGTACGAGCAACTGAAGCCTTAAAATGTGTTTCCAAAAATTATGTATTTTGTAAATTATATATAAAAATTTACATTGAAAAATTGATGAGAATTGCTTATATTTGGAAATATGATAGATGTTTCCAAAATTAGTGTATTTATGTATTTTGATTACCGCGATTATATTCGCGCTGTTTTGGAAACAATGCAGTCAAAGGGGCTTTCGCTCCGTGCTATTCAAGAAAATGCGGGTGTTTCCGGTTCTGCGTTTTTCAGCCGAATCCTAGATGGCTCGCGCCCGCTGTCCATTGCGAATGCGAAAAATATCGCCAAGTCTTGGGGGCTTTCTGTTGATGAATCGGATTACTTTCTTGATTTGGTGCGCTTCGGTAACGAAAAGAATGTAGATGTACGCGAAGAATTGTTGCGAAAGCTCCTTGCGGTCCGTGCGAACAATCATGAATTTGCTCTGCAGGATTCTTCGCTCAAGTTTTTCTCGAAATGGTACTATCCCGTGTTGCGCGACTTGCTCCCTCTGCTTCCGCCAAATACGCCGGCGGAAAAAATAGGACGCATGTTTACGCCAGTGCTTCGCGCTCCTCAGGTGGAAAGTGGTGTTCGCTATTTGATGGAATCGGGATTCGTTACGTTAGATGAAAATGGTGTATATCGTGTGGAACTGCCTATTGTTTCAACTCCGCCTCGCGTGCGTTCTACGATTTTACGCAAATACCATCTGAAAAATCTTGAAGTGAATAGTGAAGTTTATGATCTGTTCACAAGTGATGACCGCAGCGTTACGAGTGTTACGTGCAGCTTGTCTAAAGAAAGCTTTGAAAAAGTCCGCGAAGAAATTGCAAAACTTCGCGAAAAAATTCTTGCGTTATCTCGTGAAGAAAAAAATCCAGACCGTGTTTGCCATGTCGGGTTTCAGTTGGTGAACCGCGCCAAAGTCAAGGAGGTAAAGTAATGTACCTCCGTAATGTTTTACGAAAACTGGCTTGGGTATTCCCTTTGGGTGTTGTGGCTTTTGTTGCAATCCTTTGTATTTCGCTTGTTGGCTGTAGCGGAAATTCTGACATCGCAAACGGCACGGGTAGTAATGCTGGTGAAACTGAAATTGCAGGGATTATCACGGCGACAAATCATGGGAAACCTTTGGTGAATGCGCTTGCTCGCGTGTGGATTTTGGACGAAGACTCCATGCATGTGGCGTATGAAGATTCTTTGGATAACAATGGTGTTCTTGAAATTAGGTCCGTTGTTCTTGGTGAAAAAGCGCCTGTCCAGCTTTTGGAAACGCGTTCGGGCGACTCATTATCTACAATGCGCTGGGTCAATCTCGAACGTAGTCCCGAACAAACCCTTTCTATTGCGGCAAGCGAATCCCTTAAGGGATCAATAACGAATAACGGTGCTGCTGTAGAAGGTGCAACTGTTTCCATTTTGGATAAGTCTGTCGTTACAGATGTAAACGGAAACTTTGAATTTAATGATTTGCCTGCGGGCGTGCATTATGCTTTTGTCGAAGGCTACTTCGGAAAGTTCTCGTACCAGATGGAAACCGGATTGAATGAAGGTGCGACAACGAACAACATTAATCTCGCAGATAGCATTTTTACGGTTGTCGAAGATTTTGAAAACTGGAAAAAGCAGACGTTTATCGGAAAAAGTTTTGGACAGGGCTGGTGGTTTATTTGTACGGACTCGTTGCAGGGTGGCGGAAGCCGTGTAAGCGCGGGTGTCGATAGTGAAAATCTTTTTGTTTCTGGTGATAGCGCTAAAAGCGGAAAAAGCTTGCACGTCTCATTTGATATAGATGAGGAAACTCCGGGGCATTATGGAGTTGTCGGTTTTACGATTGGTGATGATTTTGATAAGGCAGAAATGTTTGCGTTCTATGATTTGCGTAAGGCGACTGCAATTTCGTTTGATGCCAGAGGTTCTGGAAAAATCTCGTTGCAGATTGCTAAACGCAGCGATAAAGGCGAACGTGAATATCACGAATCGTACTTTGTGACGCTCACGGAAAAATGGGAACATTTCACGTTTACGGCAGATGATTTCGATACAGAACTTATTGCGGTCAATGCAATCAACATTCTCGTTATTGACGATACCGAAATTTACCTTGACAATATCCGCTTTGACGGTATTTCGCCCAGTATGTGGCCGAGTCTCGGGATGCGTTTTTAAAATTCTTTTTCACGTATAGGAGAGAGTATGAAAAAGTCAAAAATGGCGATTGTCGCCTTGTGTGCGTTTGCCTTTGTGGGTAGCGCATTTGCAACAATTCAGCCCACGCGCGTAGGCCCCGTAAGTCAATACGGTGCTTTGCAAGCCGGCAAGAATTCCGCTGGCGAAGGCCGCATTTATGGAAGCGTGCAAGGCGTCAAAGATGGAGCCGAAGTTCAGGTGCGCGGAATGAGCCTTACCTGGAGTATCTTTTGGCCAAACGGAATGTCGTTCTACGGCAATTCCTTTATTGATTCGCTTGTAGGCGAGTGGAATGTTGAACTTGTTCGTTCTGCAATGGGTTCCGTTGGAAATTGGGGACAAGGGAATTACAAGACTCGTCCTGAATATTATTCCGCACAAATGGACACGGTCGTACAGGCGGCTATCAGAAACGATGTTTATGTTTTGGTGGACTGGCACAGTGAAGGTGGCTATTATAATTGCATTCACAAGGGTGTAAAACCGAAGTACGAATTTAACGATAATAAGGCTTGCTTTACAGCAAGTGACGCTGCAAAATTCTTTGGGACCATGGCACAGCGTTATGGCAAATACCCGCATGTGATTTTTGAAATTTACAATGAACCTGTGAGTGAAAGTTGGAATGACCTCAAGGCTTATGCTGATACAGTCGTTCAGGAAATTCGTAAATATTCGGATAACTTAATTGTTGTAGGGACGCCGATGTGGTCTTCTGCGGCTGGCGATGCTGTTGCAAATCCCGTCGTTGACAAGAATGTTGCTTACACGCATCATTTTTATGCCAATATGCATAACATCAATGAAACATCGACTAGCCAGAATGCAAGCCCGAACAAGGCTATTGCTGCGGGTCTCAGTGTTTTCGTGACCGAATGGGGCTGGGTCGAAAAAGATATCAACGATGCCAAGACCAAGGCGAATGCCGATGCGTTCCTGAAATGGGTTGACGAAAAGAAACTTTCTACCGCCAAATGGGATGTCGAAAAACCGTATCTTGAAGATAATGATGACGACAACTATATCAAGGCGAACGTTCTTCCGCAAAAGACGACTTACACAAAGAACCTTGATTGGGCTTCGCAAATTAACGATGATCTCCCGTTTGCTCTCAAGACGACATCGACAGATGCTATCGGAGAATGGAGCTTTATTACGGATGTGAGCGGTAGCGATGAACAGGGAGACCATGGTAATTCTAGTTTCGAAGATAATTCCGAAAACGGAATGGTCAAGATGGATAAAATCAAGCTTGATACGGTCGGCACGGCTTTTGACTATGCACCCTATGTGAATGCCGATTTTACTTTCAATTTTGATATTTCCAAGTGCAAAATGTTCAGCTACCGCTATAAAGGTACGAACCATCAATTTGTAGCCTATAGCGATTGGAATACGTCTACCGAAATTCTCGGTCAGGGGCTTTGGGATTATCCGTTTGTCGGCATGCCTTATTCTCCGGAATGGACAACCGCTTATGTGGATTTTGGCTGGATGGTCAATAATGGCTGGCAGGCTGATGTACCGACAATTTTCTCTACAAAGTTGACGACGGCGCTCCGCTTTAGCGTTACCAACGTTGCGTTTGGTGATTATCTCTGGATTGATAGTCTCAAGTGCGTCGAAGATGTGTCCAATTACACGGTTATGGAAATCCCGGACGTTTTAAGTATCCCGACGGCGAGAATGGCTGCTCGCAATTTTGTTCGCGTGAATACTGACGGCTTGAATATCGTTGCGACGGGCGTTAAGAATGGAAGCCATTATTCGCTCTCCAATGTTCTTGGACAAACTTTGCGTGTGGGCGTGGCGAAAGCGGGCAATTTCTCGATGACTGCGCCGCGTGCTGGTCGCTACATTCTCCGCATTGGAAATTCTGTCTATCCGGTAACGGTAAAGTAATATTCATCTTTCTATCAAATCCTAAAATTGGCTCTGCCAATAAAAAGCACCCAAGCCGAGAGTCGCGAGCAAGCTTGCTTGCTCATGACCGAGGCGCAGTGCTTAGAATTGACTTTGTCAATAAAAAGCACCTCAGCGTTCGCCGAGGTGCTTGATTATTTGGATCGATGAGAACAGTTAAAATAAAACCCTGTATGGAATTTGCTTTTCAAAGCGGCGGCCTTTGAGGTCGTGGAACGAATTTTTGTGCGTTTGAGGTGCGTTGCGGATTGCGCGCGCGTCTCGGAAAGCGTCTCGAATTGCGGTTGTTGAATCTTGTGCCGTCTTGCTAGAGTCTTGTGCCGTTTCGCTGGAGTCTTGCGGCTGTTCCGGCGGCTCGCTTGCGTTTGCGGACTTTTCGACGAGTATTTCTACGCGGCCTGTGTATTCGGTGTTGTCGTTCCCTTTGACGGTGTACTTGAACGAGGCAAGTCCCTTGAAATCTTTGTCAGGAGTGAATCGGGCGGTATAGCCGTCTTTCTGTAATTCAACCGAGCCGTTTTCTGCGGTGGAAACGCTGTAGGTGGGCTTGACGCTTTGGAAACCGCGCGTGATTGTGCGCAAGTCAAAATCGAGCGTCCCGTTGCCTGCCACTTGTGCATGCATGGCACCGAGCCAGTTGATGTACTTTTCAATGCGCACGTAGCCGTCGTCTTCCTTGGTCATGGCGTCGTCTTTTGCGGTGTCGTAGCCCATCGCTTCTTCGAAGTAATCCGGCATGCCGTCTTTGTCGCTGTCCGTGGCGGCTTTCCCGGCGATGACTTCACCCCAGCCGTTGTTTGTTTTGAGGCCCATAGCGCCTACGGATTTTACGAGCGCGCCTTCCTTGCCGAGCGTGCCGACCTGGTGCCAGATAAGCGAATCAATGTCGTCGTAGGGGAGGACACCACTTTGCGAGGTCACGTAGCGCCAGGCGCTTGCCGCACTCATCATCGGGCCCTTTGTCGTGAGCTCGTTCCACGGATTTTTCAGTTCTTCGCCAGGTCCCTGGTAGTAATAAATGCTTGTTGGCCCGCCATTGAGCACTCCGTCGCGGTTCTTGTCGATTAGGTTTCCGTTTGCGTAAATGCTCTGGTTTTTATCGACCTGAAACCACTCGTTTTTGCCTTCTGGACCATAGACAAAGTAGTTGTTCACGATGTCGTGCTTGAATTTTGCACTAGTGTGTGTCGTGTAGCCCGCTTCGAAGTTGTAAAGGATGTTGTTGACGAAAATGTCGTTAATCTTGTCGAGCGGGTTTCTGTTGTGCGTATTCACGAAGGCGTTGTAGTACCACGCCCAAGTACCGTCAATGGATTCGATGTGGGCGCCGAACTGCTGGCCAATCGGGTTTGCAATGAGCGAATTCTGCACAGTGATGCCAGTGACACGGTAATCTGCGTTGTCCGAAGAGCCCCCGAAGTTATTCCACGGAGCAAGTTCTACCGAGCAATGGTCCACAATGACGTTTTTTGCATCGTAGAGGTTGAGCGCGTCGTCTTTGGTGCTTGCCGTATTTTCTCCAGGTCGGATGCGCAAGTAACGGATGATGATATTGCTCTGCTTGCCTGTCGAAAGTTTTCCGCCGTGAATGGCGATACCTTCGCCTGGGGCTGTCTGCCCGGCAATAGTGATGTTCGACTTGATCGAAACGGCAGTTTTGATATTGATGATGCCGCCAACGTCAAAAACGACAATGCGGTTCCCTTGGCTAACCGCATCGCGGAATGAACCTTTGCCGTCATCGTTCAAGTTTGTCACGTGGTAAACGGTGCCCGCGCGCCCGCCCGTCACGTTTGCGCCGAATCCGAGAGCTTCAGGAAACGCGAGCGGCTCGGCACTCGCTCCTATACACCAAAACATTGATAAGCTGAGTGCCGAAACCGCGAATTTTCGCTCAAAACCAAAATAATATCCCATAAACAACCCCTATATTGCAATATACTGCAAAAATAGTTTTGTTTTGGTGAAATCAGCCTGCCATTATTATAAATGGTTGTCTATAGACAACGGCTGCTTGCGCCCTTCAAAATAGCTGATTAATCAGTGATTAAATCGATTAATCACTTTTTGCACTAAGTTTAGTATGAAAGTATATCTAGATAATTGCTGCTTTAATCGTCCTTACGACAATCAAAGTTATTTGACTATATCCATAGAGACTCTGGCTAAATTGCAAATTCAGGCGCTTATAAAAGCGGAAAAGTTGATGTTAGCATCGTCTTTTATCCTTGAATATGAAAATTTCTGCAATCCATATCCCGATAGAAAGGCTGCTATCCAACAATTTTTAGATGAAAATGTGGTGGACTATGTGGGGCGAAATCTGTCGGACCAGGTCGTTTTAAATGCAAAAAAAATTATGGCGACGGGTGTAAAAATGAAAGACGCTTGCCATATAGCATGTGCAGAAATGATGAATTGTGATTATCTTTTAAGTACGGATAAGCGGATGTTGAAATACAAAAGTGAATCCATGGAATTGTTAAACCCTATAGAGTTCATAGATTTAGTGAGTGGAGGTCTAGAAAATGATAACTGAAATTACACCACCTGCTACTATTGAATTGTTAAATAGGGGAATGGAATGCTTGATTCGCGAAATGGGAATTGTCGATGCGGAATATTTCATAGCTGCAGTGCAAAGAGAGCGTTTCGACTATACCAAGTGGCAACGCGAGCATTTTGACAAAGCCGATTTGCGTTCTTTCGTGGATAAAGCCGCCTCTTTTGCCGAGGAAAACGGGAAATAACTTGACCCCTTTTATGCATTTTACTACATTTGTGCCACTTTGAGAATAGATATCGCACAAAAACTTACTGATTCCGAAGACCAACGAGTGGTCTGGTCCCATGCCGACGCTCCTGAAATCTTCGACGAACTGCACCTCAAGGGCGATCTGGTAGCCGAGGTGCTGGTTAGCCCCGAAGGCAACGGCAAGTGCCTTGTGACCGGTACCCTCTCTGGAGTGCAAACACTCACCTGTGTCCGTAGCCTGGACCTTTTTGACCGTCCGTTCAAGACCGAGATTGTTGTCGAGGTGGAACGCGGTGCATGCGCTCAGCAGGAACTCCATGACGACGACGATGACGTCTTCGCCTATACGATTCCGCAGACACAGAACTTCGTAGATGTTTCCGAGTGCGTCCGACAGTTGGTGACCCTACAGGAACCCATTGCACCCGTGAAAAATCCTGACGAAGATTTTATCTTTGTAACAAACAATCAAACCGGCGATGGTGCCGAGGCCGAAAAGCCGCTGGACCCCCGCTGGGAGAAACTCAAAGCTCTTAAGAGCAAAATGGAAAACAGGAGTTAAAAATGGCAGTACCTAAAAGAAAAACCTCGACCGCCCGTCGTGACAAGCGCCGCACCCACTGGAAGATGGAAGTGCCGGCTATGGCTACCTGCGATCATTGCGGTTCCGTGAAGCGTCCGCATCGCGTGTGCCCGGTTTGCGGCTTCTACAACGGTGTGGAAGTTGTTGACATGAAGGGTGCCGAAGCTTAATCTAGGAGGAATCCGTGATCAAAGTTGCACTGGATGCCATGGGTGGCGATTACGCCCCGAGTGTTTGTATTGAAGGCGCTGTTAGCGCAGTCAAGAAAAACCCCAATATTCATGTGGTGCTCTGCGGACCGGAGGCCGAGGTCAAGGCTTCTCTTGAGAAGCTTGGCTATGCTGGCAACCAGATTTCCGTAGTCGATGCTCCGGACCTCGTGGCGATGGATGAACATCCTGTCATGGTGGTCAAGAAGAAGCAGCATTCTGGCTTGGTGACTTGCGTTGCCTTGCAGAAGAAAGGTCTTGTGGATGCTTCCGTCAGTGCCGGTAACTCCGGTGCCATGATGGCTAGCTGCCTCATGATTCTCGGTAAGACGTGTGACGAGTTCTCCCGTCCGCCTATCGGGGTTGCGCTTCCGACAAAGGATCGCCGCATTGTGTTGGTCGATGGCGGTGCAAACGTTGATGAACGCGCTTCTACTCTCGTTGACTTTGCCATTGCAGGTTCTGCTTTCGCCGAGGCTTTCCTCGGAATCGAAAATCCGAAGGTCGGTCTTTTGAACATGGGCGAAGAAGAACACAAGGGCCCGGCAGTTCTTCAGGAAACATACCAGCTCCTCAAGTCTGCTCCGGTCAACTTCATCGGTAACATCGAAGGCCGCGACCTTATCGCTGGCAAGGCCGATGTTGTTGCAAGTTCCGGCTATACGGGTAACGTTGTTCTCAAACTCCTGGAAGGTTTCTTCGAAATGCACCAGGAAATGTTTGGCACAATCGATTCTCCGGCTGGCAAGCGCTTTGCCGAAATGTGGGACTACCGCGCTACGGGTGGCGCCTTGTTGCTTGGCCTCAATGGCATTGGCATCATCGCGCATGGCCGTTCCGATGCTATCGCAATCGAAAAGGCTGTCGAAGCTGCCGCCAAGTACGCCGAAGCCGACGTTGCAAACAAGGTCAACGCGCGCCTCGCAGCAATCAAGTCCGAGGAAGCTCCTAAAGCATAGCTTTTGTCTGCAAAGACTTTAGTTGCAATTAGACGGATCTAGTGAATGCTAGGTCCGTTTTTTTTTTTAGACGAGAGAACGGCGCTGCGCGCCTACAGACGAGAGAGTAGAGATTTAGCACTGTCATCCTGAACGTAGTGAAGGATCCAGTAAAGGTATGGGCATGTTCGCCTACTTCTAACTTCCTACTAAACTCTAAGTTCTACCAACTAAGTTCTGTCTATGAACTATTAATCATTACTAGAAATCACTGGATTCTTCACTCCACTTCGTTCCGTTCAGAATGACGAAACGCTTTATTCTCTCGTCTCTCGTCTTTGGACTTTCACTTCGTTCAAGTCCCAAATGCTGGTCTCGGTCATGTTCAAACTAGTTTGGACGCGACTCTCGACCTACGCATTTGTCGTCTCTCGTCTCATTTATTATCTTGAGTAACAAATAAAACAAATTTTGAAAGAACCGTCTGGCACCGGTGGTGCGACGGCCGTTTGAAGTTTAAACTTGAACATTTGTTTAAGAACCGGAAGGTTGCGCTTTGGTCGCTTTTTCGGTTTCTTGGACGATAACGTATATAAATGACAGTTAATGTCATACAGGAGGTTTTTTAATGCCTACGAAGTCTATTGTGACTGGTGCATCTCGCGGTATCGGTCTTGCTATTGCAAGAGAACTTGCATCTCGCGGTTCCGATGTCGTGCTCATTTCTCGTGGTGGCTGCCCGGAACAGGCCGAAGCCATCGCCAAGGAATTCGGCGTCAAGACGTTCACGTTCGCCTGCGACGTGAGCAATTCCGAATCCGTGAAGGACGCTTTCAAACAGGCTATCGACGCACTGGGTGGGGTAGATTGCCTCGTGAACAACGCTGGCATCACCCGTGACGGCCTCGTACTTCGCATGAAGGACGAAGATTTCGACAACGTTATCGCAACGGACCTCCGCTCGACGTTCCTCTGCACCAGAGCCGTCCTCAGGACCATGATGGGCGCCCGCAAAGGCAGTATCGTGAACATCGCAAGCTTGAACGGTATCAGGACCCAGGCCGGCCAGGCCAACTATGCCGCTGCCAAGGCTGGCGTTATCGGCATGACCAAGTCCAATTCCATGGAATTCGGCTCTCGCGGCATTACAGTGAACGCAGTCGCCCCGGGATTCATCGATACGGACATGACCGCCGCCATGAGCGAAGAAACCCGCACCAAGTATGCCGCCCAGATTCCGCTTGGCCGCCTCGGTAAGCCGGAAGATGTGGCCAAGGCAGTCGCATTTTTGGCCTCCGACGATGCCAAATACATTACCGGACAGGTAATTGGTGTCGATGGGGGCTTGAACGCTTAACAACATTTTATTAAATTTGGACAAAACTTTTTCCCATGGAGAAAAAAATGAACGAAGAAATTTTCAAGAAGGTCACGGACGTGATCGTTGCTAAGTTGGAAGTCAAGGCTGAAGATGTCAAGCCCGAATCTGAATTCGGTAATGACCTCGGTGCCGACTCTCTGGACCGTGTTGAACTCGTGATGGCTCTCGAAGACGAATTCGATGTCGAAATCCTCGATTCCGACGCTGAAAAGTTCCAGAAGGTTTCTGACGTTGTCGCTTTCCTCGAAGCACACAAGAAGTAATCTAGTTTTGCTTTAGCCCGCAACAGTTGGGCAAAGATTGAACTTTGGGTCCCCGGTATCGCCGGGGATTCTTTTTTGCATGTCATCCCGGCCTCTGTGCCGGGGCGGCTTCACCTTCTCTTTATGAAAGGGAGGAGCCCGTTCTGTGACGGGCATGACAAAACGCTTTTGCATGTCATCCCGGCCTCTGTGCCGGGATCGGCTTACACGTAACACCTTTGCAAAACACTGTATTTAGCAGCCCTGCTGCGGAAGGCATGATAAAAATGTAAATTATGCATCAAACAAAAGGAAAATCTATTGGAAGAACAAAACCTGCTCCACAAAATCCTAAAACTCTGGTTTCGCCAGAAGTCCGGTGACGGGCTTGAGGCTAAGCTTGGGTATAGGTTCCGCGATCCTGAACTGCTGGCTCATGCGCTTGTCCACCGCTCGTTCATCGTCGGCAAGGACGTGCCTTACGCGAATAATAACGAGCGCCTGGAATTCCTGGGCGATTCCGTCCTCAACATGCTGACGACCGAGTTCCTTTACAAGACCTACCCTGAGGACTCGGAAGGTGAACTTTCCAAGCGTAAGAGCGCTATCGTATCGGGGCACGCCTGTGCACAGTCGTCCAAGGAATGGAATCTCAGCGAGTTCGTGAAAATCGGGAAGTCCGAGGCCAAGATGGGCGGTCGTGGCAAGGAAAGCATATTGGCAGACGCCTACGAGGCCGTGCTTGGTGCGGTCTATCTCGATGGCGGCCTGGACGAAGTCCGTGCGATTTTGAACAAGTTCCATTTCCCGCGCGTGAGCGAAATCATCAATGCGGTCGATTTTGCGAACTACAAGAGCGAACTTCTGGAATTTTGCCAGGGCAAGCTGCATTGCTCCCCGGAATATGTGGTTGTTGACGAATCGGGTCCGGAACACCAGAAACAGTTCACTATCGAGGTCATTGTAAACGGCAAGGCATATACTCGCGGTATTGGCCCGAACAAAAAGAAGGCCGAACAGGAAGCTTCGCGTACGACACTTGAAAAGCTCAAGACCGAAGTCGCCGAAGCCGAACGCAAAAAAGCCGAGGCCCCAAAAATCAAGCAACCCGCCCACCACGTGGGATTACCGTGATTTAGACGAAAGAACGCCCGCTGGGGCGGGCTTTAGACGAGAGACGAAAGAAATGAAGAATTAAAAATTCATTATTCATTATTCATTTTTAATTTTTCATTTTTAATTTTTCATTTTTAATTTTTAAAACCTCACTCGCTCAAAGCGAAGCGTGCTCAACGCCCGCTACTCCTACAGTACTTCCTACTGCTTACGCACTATTCTCTCGTCTTTCGTCTTTTGTCTTTCGTACGCCTCGAAAATGAATTTATCTGGGAAAAGAAAATTTGATTATATTATAGATGTACCACATTCAAGAAAATCATGGAGTGATTATCATGCAAAAAAGAGTTCTATTAAATTTGGTAGTAATCGCTTTTAGTGTGTGCTTGCTTGTGGCATGTTCCAGTGATTCAAGCGCTGATAGCAATGTCATAGAAGTTCCCGCTAAAGGAAACGTCGCTTTGGAATCCTCCTTTGACTTCAAGGTCTTAAAATCTTGTGATGACGTTAAAGGGCTTTCGCTTGTCAAATCAGAAGATAAATCTGGTATGGAAAATGAGGATGACTTTGATTATGATGATTTTGAGAGGTTCCTTAATGACAGGTTTACTAATGAGAACGTAGACTTCTATGTTAATGAAGATGGGTCTGCGACAGTAACTAAGAATTTGTTTGTTGATTGCGGTGGTGTAAATACGATTGATTATGAAATAGTTAATGATACATTGAGTGTTTCTGCTAAATTCTATATATGGAAAAATATTTACAATCCGGAGATTGGTGATTCTGTTCTTACAAAAACGGGGCATATTCAAGGAAGTTGCAGATCATGTGAGTCGGAACTTGAATTGAATGTCCCTCCGAAATTTGTTGGTGCGAAGTATCTGGATGATGGCTTGGTTTACAACATTGTTTACAAAAAACGCTAACAGCATTTATTGAGCGTTGTGATTATGAAAAAAAATCCTCAAAAGGGATTTTTTACAGTATTTAATACTGTGGATAATACCTTGAGTTTCTATCTTATCCATCATGAAAACATTTTCCCTCCGTAATTTACTTGCCCTGCCGATGGCGGCGGCTCTCGCATTTGCTCTTGCTGCCTGCAATGAATCTGGCGATTCCAAATCCGGCCAATCCACGAAAGCTTCGAAAAAAGGCGCACCCGTTTCCGAAGCGGATTGCCCGATTCTCCCGCTCGATTCTACAGCAACCGGCGAGTTCGACCCGATTGCCTCGAAGGAAGCCCGCGCTTGCGGCTCCATCACGCTTTGGGGCTCCGCCATGCCCAAGTCCTTCAACATGTGGGAAGACTACAACAGCTTTTCTGCCGAACTCATGAGCATGATGTTTGAACCGCTCGTGAGCCTGCACAGTACCGAAGACCGCGAAGTCGGCATTCTCGCAGACAAGTGGGAAGTCTCCGAAGACGGCAAGACGTTTACGTTCCATGTGGATTCGCGTGCCAAATGGAGCGACGGCAAGCCGGTTACCGCCGAAGACGTACAGTTCTATTACGACGTCATCATGGACGAGAAAAACCTCACGCCGATTTTCAAGGTGGGGCTCAGCCGCTTTGAGCGCCCGGAAGTCGTCGATAGCTTGACCGTCCGCATGAAGGCAAAGGAACCGCACTGGGGCAATTTCTGGGAAGCGGCCGGCATGCTCGCGTTCCCGAAACACGTGTGGGGAGGCAAGGATTTCAACAAAATCCGTTACGAATTCCCGGTGGTCTCTGGTCCGTACATCATCAAGACGTTCCGCGAAGACCGCTTTGTGGAACTCCAGCGCCGCAGCGACTGGTGGGGCTTCAAAAAGAACTGGAACCACGGCAAGTACAACTTCCAGAAAATCCGCTACCGCTTCATGAACGACCAGACGAAGGCGCTCGAAGCGTTCAAGAAGCAGGATTTCAACGCCTACGCCATTTACACGAGCAGTATCTGGATGAAGCAGACCGACTTTGATGCCATCAAGAAGGGGTGGGCCATCAAACAGCGCATCTTTAACAAGGAACCGATTGGTTTCCAGGGCATGGCCATCAACCTCCGCAAGCCGCAATTCCAGGACGTCCGCGTTCGCCGCGCTCTCTCGTACCTCTTGAACCGCGAAGCGATGAACGAAAAGTACATGTACGGGCAATATTTCTTGCTCAACAGCTATTACCCCGACTTGTGGGCGAATAACCAGAACCCGACGGCGCCTGTCTATAGCTACAATCCGGAAAAGGCCCGTGCGCTCTTTGCCGAGGCAGGCTACAAGGTGAACGGTCAGGGCGTTCTTGAAAAAGACGGCAAGCCGTTTGCGATAAACTTCATCACGAGCCAAGAAGACCTGCGCCACCTCACGCTGTTCCAAGAGGACTTGAAGAAGGTGGGCATTGTGGCGACCATCGAACAGATGAGCCAGAGCACGCTCCGCAAGCGTCTGGACGATGCTGACTTTGACCTTTATTGGGTGAACTGGGGTGCAGGCCGCCTCCGCGACCCCGAAGCGAGCTGGATTTCCAAGACGGCAATGGAAAAAGGTACGAACAACCTTGCCGGCGTTCAGGACAAAGTCGTCGATAGCTTAATTAACTTGCAAAAGACGGAATTCGACCTCGCCAAGCGCAATGAAATCCTGAAAGCGCTCGACAACCGCCTCGCCGAAATCGTCCCGTACGTGCTCATGTGGCAGTGCGACCACCACCGCATCCTCTACTGGAACCGCTACGGTACACCCGAAAAGGTGCTCGACCAGTTCAACCGCGAAGATGCTATCCCCGTCTATTGGTGGGTTGATCCGGTCAAGTCCGCCGCGCTCGACAAGGCGATGAAATCTGGCGAAAGCCTGCCCGTGCCCGAGTACGATATTCGATAGAAGAGAGCACGCACAACGTCATCCTGAACAATGTGATGCATCCAGAACATCTCTGGATTCTTCGAGTCCCATGGACTCTCAGAATGACGGTCATTCCTTATTGTCACCCCGGTTTTATATACCGGGGCCAGTTTACACAGTTCTACCCACTTACACAAAAAAAATCCCGGAACAAGTCCGGGACGTTCTAATAACTTTACTGGCGTTCTTTCGTCTAAGAACTAGAACTTAAACTCCACATCCAAGGTAAATCCGACGGCATCGCCTTCCATATTAATGGTGAACGGATCCCTAGACTTCTTCTTGATGTCTTCGCTACGGGCGACAACCTTACCCTTAATCAAAATCTGGTTGGTCACAGCGAATTCGGCACCGACCCAGAACTTCCACTGGTTGGACCAGTCGTCATGCAGGTTGACATCCTTGTTGCCGTTGTCGTATTCCGACTTGAAAATGCGGAGCCACAGCTGGCCGCCAATCAACAGCGTTACCGGGGCGGAGGGGAGGGTGTAGTCGAATTCACCGCCAATACGGAGTTCGAGGCCTCTCTCTTGCTTGTGATGCTCGAAACCCCAGAAAACACCGGCTTCAGTACCGAATGCGGCGCCTTTAATGCTTGCAATATCGTTATGGATTTGGGCACCGAAATAGAGGAACATTTCGTGATGGCTCGGAGGCGTTGTTCCGAGTCCGTCATATTTTTCGCGGCCAATGGGCAAGTTGAAATCGAGGAAGAGGTTGACCATCGGGGTCATGGCAAAACGACCGCCAATCATCAGGTCGCGGATGCCGTTACCGCCGTCTTCGCATGCGTCGCAGTCGGTTTCGCTCCAGAACTGGTAACCGAAACTTTGCAGAGAAAGCTCGAACTTGGGAGAAACATTGAAACGGGCGCCGACTTTTAGACCCATTTGGGACCAGTCATCATCCTTGTCGTAGTAAAGTCCAGCCTTGATGGACCCCTGGTTGTTCTGCAACAGACCGAAATAGTCCCACGTTGCGAAACTGTATGTGGCAATCAATGCCGCGAGAAGAATAACCTTTTTTATCATCGTAACTCCTATAAATCACCAAAATGGCTAACTCCAATTTAGTAATAGAATGGATGGTCTGCAAATCTTTTTCCCGAAAGGCGCGCTTATATCGTGTTTATAGTCACAAATACTATTTTTTTCTTGCATTCACGGTTGCGAAATTTTGCATAAAAATTATTTTTATACCGGAAAAGAGGTGGTTTATGAAATACACAATTCGTTTGTTGCTGGCATTAAGTTTGATAATTCCGATGTCCGTTTGGGCGCAGGCTAAATTCACAGAAAAAGTTTATATAAACCTTTATTTTGACGGTACTGGTAAAACCCTCTATTTGGCACAAGAAAAAGGTGCATCCGCAGCTTGCACTGCAGGTGAATCCGGCATGTATATTGTTGGTGTTGACCATAATGTTGCATGCGTTGCTTCCGAATTGATTGTGATGAAGGATCCTTCAACCACATCTAGAACCGCATCTAAGATAATTGCAGATTTTTTGGGCGAGTATTGGAACGATAATGCGGGAACATATCATTCAGAAAAACTAGTGCTTGCTACGGATATCGACTTTGACCAGACACTGAAAAAGGATTTAGCGGTATGGTCTTGCTCAGAAAACCACAATGCTCTTAATTTTTCCGGTAAGGAATTCGATGGAAACAATAAGAAAATATCGAATGTATGCGGTGTAGTCGATGCGGGCCAATGGAAAACGGGAATGGGCTTGTTTTACGCTATTTCGAAAGGTGGTTCGGTTAAAAACTTAAAATTGGACGAAGTGAATTTCATTGTTTTAAATAAGGCAACTGGTGTTGCCGCAACCGTATCAGATGATGAAAAAGACTACGGTCCGGTAGGTGGCCTTGCTGCGTATATTGTAAATAGTACGGTGGATAATATTTCTTTGGGTTATATCAACGTGAGCGCTCCTTTGGCGGGTGGCCTTGCTGGGTATATTGAAAATACTCCAGTCACGAATATCAGCATGATTGATGGGGAATCCAAAATTGAAGCTTCAAACGATATCGTACTCAAAACAAGTGGTGCGAATAGCAAGATGAGAAATTTCAAGACGGTCTTGGGCGGCCTTGCAGGAGTTTCTTATTCAAGCAGCTTTAATGATATCAACATTTATCCTGAAATTATAAAAAATGAGGCAGAATCTGATTCTTCTGCTTTGGGTGGCGTTGCAGGCTTGCTTGTTTATGCAAACCCTGCTTTGTCCGAGAAAAATGTCAAAATGGAAAACATTACTGTTGAATCTAGTGAAAAAAAGAAGGTGACCATACAGGGCGGCACCACCATGGGAGGCTTGTTCGGTAAAACCGAAAGAATAAGCACGACTCCGTCAGCTACTGAACATCCGTCGGATTTGCTCATCAATAACGTTGTTGTGAATAAGTTGGTTTTGCAGAATAGCGTGCATAAGCAAGATTACGCAGTGAACTTTGCTGTTTATATGGGTTCTCTTATTGGTAACAGTAATCTTTGTAATGGCGGTGTTCTTAAAATTACGAAATCTAGGGCAAATGACTTTACGATAGGTGAAACTGTTTCTCAGGAAGGAACTTATCATTATCATGTTGGCGGTATTGCTGGTTATGCCGGTTGTGAAAGTTCGGACAACGCCAGCAACAGGAATGATCAATATTTGACGATTACGAATACGCATGCTTTGGGTTCAATTGATATGAAAGGCGGATATGTGAGTGGCACCGATAGCTACGACATTGAAGCCTCTGTCGGTGGGCTTGTCGGAACCGCCATGCTTGCTAGCGATAATAGTGTTGTGGAAGATACCTCGTCTGTTAATATTGTATATAAGTTAAATGGTACGCGGCCGTCATCTGTGATTGAACCGAGTTCTGTTAATATTGGAGGAATCTTTGGCGCGGCCAGTATTTATAACACATCGGGAGTTCCGCTAGAAATTAAAAAAGTTATCGCTAAAGGATATTCTAGCGGTAGTTCGAAAATTAATATAGATGTCGAAGATAACGGCTTCGACTCGTATGTGGGCGGAATTATCGGAAAGTTCCCTCATGCGAATTTCGGTGGAAATTCGAGTATCTTGTTTGACGATGTCAGTGTTTCAAACGAGGGTGGAGCGGTAATCCGTTATGGTGGCGAGGGTGCATTATGGCATACACCTACGGACGCTTATATGGGCGGTGTTTGTGGCAAATGCCAGGCCGTGCGGAGCCTGTATAAAGTTTCTGTTGCTGGCGGTATTGTTAAGAGTTCGGTCTCTAGCGCTGTTTTAGAAAATAAAAAGTTCTATGTGGGTGGCCTCGTTGGAAAAACAGAACTCTCTAGTTGGCCTATTTATGTACAAAACACTTATTCTGTGGGCCAGTTTGATAATTTTGGAGGAAAAACTGCAGAAGATGGTGAAAAAACGGGATATCTGTTTGGCTCTCTTGTGGCGACAATGACGAATGAGTTTGTCTCAAATTATCATATTGGAAATGACAATGCTCCCGCGATTGGTGATTTTAGCGGTGTAAAGGATGTTGTCGATTTTACGAAAGTACCTTCTAACCTCCTTAAGACTGCAAGAGCAAACGTCCGTAATGGAGACGATGAGGATTTACACAATGTTCCCCAACAAAATATATCTGATTGCGGCACTAAAAAAATTGCTGAAATGAGAAAGTCTGGTTTTGTAACACTTTTAAATAATGCATGGAGCGATGAATTGGCTGCTGATAGGGTTTGGAAATTGGGTTCGACGGCCGGTTCCTCAAATCCTGTATTTGCTGAGGTTCCGGATCCAACCAAAAACGCTCTTGTCACGTTTGTTGCAAATGATGAAGTTCTCAGCAAAAAATATGTGGAAATCGGTAAGGCCGCTACGGCTCCGACGCCCCCGAAAATTTCAGACAAGTGCTTTGACAAGTGGGATAAGGCATTTGATAAGGTAACGGAGGATTTGACAGTCTATGCTAAATACAACGACGATGCTTGTGTTTTTACACTCACGTTTGTTGGTCCTAATGGGTTTGAAGAAACAAGGACGTTTATTGAGGGTGGTGTGTCCGCTCCAAAACCGCCGGAGAAAAATGAAAAAGGTGAATGTTTTGTTGGATGGGATCCTGAAAATTATAAAAAACTGACTGAGGATTATACAGTCACGGCTCAATACGGCGCCTGCCCGGTCAAGACGTTCTCTGTCACGTTCAACGGCTTGGATGGAAAACCTTTGAAAAACGTTCAGGATAAGGATGGAAATCATCTAGATAATCCGCAGATTGTGGAAGAAGGCAAGTCTGCTGTTGTGCCCAAGGATCCGAATCCTGTGAATGGGCTATGCTTTGCAGGTTGGAGCAAAAATACGGATGACTATACCAATGTGACGCGTGAGATGACTGTCAGTGCATATTCTAAAGCTTGCGAATATACAGTGACGTTTACCTATCTTGAAAAGGATGGAACGCCAGGCAAAAAATCGCAAACGGTGGAATACAACAAGTCTGCAACGCCTCCGGGTAAAGATGATGCTCCTGAAAAGACCGATGACGGCCAATGCTTTGATGGCTGGGATGCAGACTATAGCAAGATAACCGACGATTTGACTGTTCCGGCCAAATACAAAACCTGCACTTATACGGTCAGGTTTATGTACACGGATAATAAAGGAGTGCCTCACATTGAAAAGACGGAAACGGTTGAACATGGCGAGTCCGCGACCGCTCCTGATGTTCCGAAAAAAATGGATGATCTGTGCTTTATCAGTTGGAACCCTAGTTTTAGCAATGTGACTGGCAAATTGGATGTCACGGCTAAATACGACATTTGCAAATATACGGTAAAGTTTGTCTATGTTGATGCTGATGGCGTGAATGCCGAAAAGGTGGAAACAGTCGTGCATGGTAACGATGTGACGGGACCGGATGATGTCGCGAAGAAAAAGGGCGACCTGTGCTTTGCCGGTTGGAAGGGCGAATTGACTAACGTGACGAGCGATATGACCCTCGAACCGGAATATAAGCTCTGCGCAGTTTCTAGCAGCTCCGTTGCTCAGTCCAGTTCTTCTGTTGTTGCGTCTAGTTCTAGCGAAGCGACGCCTGCTTCTAGCAATGCAGAGAGCAGTTCCTCCGTCAAGGCGAACAGTTCTTCTGCCACTGTCCAGAGCAGCTCCAGCAAGGCTGGCTCCAGCAGCAGTCAAAAGTCCCTTTACGAGATTGCTGCCCCGAAGGTCAAACAGGACGGTAGCGCGCTTCGCATGGTGCTTGATGATTCGACTGCGAAAATTTCTGACAAGGTCGATTGCCATATTCAGGTGGTTTCCGATGCTGGCGTCTATCTTGATACCGTTGTCGCTGGAAAGGTAATCGATAAGGCGAAAAACGGCACATGGCGACTTGATCCGGCGCCCGCAGGCGAATATAGCGTGAACTTTACGTTTACGGATGGCGAAGAATCCGTGACGTACAAGAAGATTTTCTCGACTCCGAAACAAAAGAATCTTGTAATGCATTCCTGGCAGACTCTCTCGATGTATGCGTTCTGCCAAAATGGCACGGATAATTGCGTGTCCGATAAGGCTTCCGTATATTGGTGGGATGAAACGAATCCGGTGGGCGATTACTGGCAGTACCGCAAGTATAGCGTGAAAGATAAGTTCGATTCGACTCGCGGATACTGGTACGGCCCCGTGGATAACGAACCGCTGGTGATGAACTTGAAAACTCCCGATTCGAATGCGGAAATTGTATGGAAACTGCAAAACAAGTATTCCGGCTGGAACCTCGTTGCGAATCCGTACGGATGGTACGTCAAGCTTCCGCAACAAGACGGTGTGCGTTTTGCAAAGTGGGATTCGGACGCGAGTGAATACGTTCCGACGGATACGCTTGGCCCTTACGAAGCTGTCTGGGTGCAGACGGACAAGTCTAGGACGCTTCGCATTCCGCTCAAAGCGGTTATTGTCCTCGAAGACGAAAAGAAATCGCTTTCCAAGAGCGCAGCCTCCGATGATTGGAACCTCCGCGTCGTGCTTTCTGATAACAACGGCAAGCGCGATTCCTGGAACGAACTCGCTGTGGGCTCCGCCAAGTCTCTCAGCGAACCGCCGGCAGGCATGGGCGACCGCGTGAACCTCTCCATTGTCGAGGGCAAAAAACGCTTTGCCAAGAGCGTGAAGCAGAACAGTGATAACCTTGAGTGGAACCTCGAAGCGAGCGCAACGACGTCCCGTGCAGGCCACTTGAGCTTTGTCGGCCTCGAACGCGTCTTGGCGAAGGGCTTGCATGTCTATGCGACCGTGGACGACGAGGTGTTCGAGGTCACGAACGACATGCCGCTGGACGTTCAGCTTTCGCCGAAGTCCAAGAAGGTGTCCATCCGCGTGACGAAGGGCGCTGTCACGGCAAATATCGCGAAAAACTGGCTCTCGGGCTTCCGCGTGAACCAGACGTCGAACGTCTTGAATGTCGGATTCGATGCCGCTTCCGAGCTCGCGGGTGCTAACGTCAAGGTGAGCATCGTGGGCATCGATGGCCGCGTCGTCGCGACGAACAGGGGTGTCGCAAACGCCGGTTCGAACGTCGTTTCCATGAAAAAGCCGAAACTGGGTGTCTATTTCGTAAGAGTGCGTGTCGGTAGCCAGTCCGCCTCCAAGCGCATCATGGTTCAGTAGTAGAGTTACTAGTTCTGAGTTACTAGTTACTAGAACGTGAAAATGTCACCCCGGATTTATTCCGGGGTCGGTTTTGTGTATTTTAGGGATAGCCGAACGGCGCGATAATTACTAAATTTGCGCTCGTTATGACAAAAGCAAAATTCATCAAATTCATCATCGCGTCGGTGCTCGCCATCGCCGCCCTCTTCTTGCCGTACGAATCCCTCGGATTCGATGCAACAAGCCCCATGGGACCCCTGAATCCGCTCGAAATTCGCGTCATTGGCGTTTTCGTCATGGCCGCGCTTTTCTGGATTCTCCAACCGTTCCCAATCTGGTCCACCTCCATGCTCGTCATCGTGCTTATGATTATCACGATGTCCGATTCCGCACTTAACGTGTTCCGCGTGGACGGCGTGACGATGATTAGCCATAAGTCCATCATGGCGACTTTTGCAAACCCCATCATCATGCTCTTCTTGGGTGGGTTCTTCCTTGCTGCCGCCGCCACCAAGTACAAGATGGACTTGAACCTCGCACGCGTGCTCCTGAAGCCCTTCGGCAAGAACCCGAAGTTCGTGCTCCTCGGCCTCATGCTCATTACCGCCGTGTTCTCCATGTTCATGAGCAACACCGCTACCGCCGCCATGATGCTTGCCATCCTTGCCCCGGTGCTCAAACTCTTTGACGAAGACGACCGCGGTAAAGCCGCTTTTGCTCTTGCCATTCCTCTCGGCGCAAACATCGGCGGTATGGGTACCCCGATCGGTACGCCTCCTAACGCTATTGCTCTCGGCGCTTTGAATGACGCCGTTGCCCGTGGCGACCTTGTTGCAAACCCGGTGAGCTTCGGTCAGTGGATGGCTTTCGGTATTCCGTACGTGATTGTTTTGATGGTGATTGCTTGGCTCTTGCTCCTCAAGATTTATCCGATCAAGATGAAGGAAATGGTCTTGAATATTGAAGGTGCTGGCAAGTTTGATACGAGCCCCAAGGCCATTATCGTCTATATTACTTTTGTTGTCTGCGTTGTTCTGTGGGTTATCAGCAAGAACGGTATCGGTCCTATCCCGGGCCATGGCATTAACGATAACGCGATTGCCATGATTCCGATGGCTGTATTCGCCCTCACGGGTGTGATTACCAAGAAGGATTTGAATGCGATGAGCTGGGACGTGCTCTGGCTTGTGGCTGGTGGTTTCGCTCTTGGCGTGGGCCTCAATGCGACTGGCCTTGCCGCTCACCTCATCAAGACGATTCCGTTTGCAAGCTGGTCTCCGTTCGCGCTGATGGTCGGCTGCGGCATCATCTGCCTCTTCATGGCGAACTTCATGAGCCACACCTCTACGGCTACGCTCTTGGTGCCGATTCTCTGCGCCGTGGGTATCGCTTGCCAGGACAACCTCGTTGGCCTCGGTGGCGTGACGGCTCTCCTCGTGTCCGTTGCGTTTGCAAGCTCTCTTGGCATGAGCCTTCCGATTTCGACGCCGCCTAACGCACTTGCCCATGCGACGGGTTATACCGACACGAACGGTATGGCTAAGACCGGTATCGTGATGGGTATTTCTGGCCTTGCCCTCTCCTGGGTGATGATGATTTTCCTTGCCAAGGTGAACTTCTTCGGGACGCCTGTTCCGAAGGCCGCCGACGCTGCTCCTGCCGCTCCTGTCGCTGCTGAAAAGGTTGTTGCAACTCCGGCCGCCGAAACGAAGGCTGAAGCCGCAGCCCCGGCAGCCCTTGATAGTGCCGTCGCTATCCCGGCAGATTCCGCTGCAAAGGTCGTTGTTGACAGCGCCGCTGCTTCTGCTGCAGCACCTGCCGCCGCAAAATAATTAAAAAGCCCAGGACTTTCGCGGTCCTTCGGCCCTTTTACTCTGTCACCCCGGCCTTTGTGCCGGGGTCTGTTTTATACGAGTACAAAAAAATCCCCGCATTTCTGCGAGGATTTTTCAGTGGTCGATACAGAACTCGAATCTGTGACCTCTACCATGTCAAGGTAGCGCTCTAACCAACTGAGCTAATCGACCGAGGTGAGACCAATTATAGAAAAAACAAATCCGCTTGTCAAGGGTATATTAGAACTTAGATGTTTTTCTAAGCTCTACCAACTAAAAAATACTACCGGTCGTCTTCGGCAATCCAGTAGTGCATGCGCCCTTTGAAATGGATTGGTGCGCGGTTGGCGTTGCATTTCCCTTGCCTGCAATCCTCAAAATGCAGGTTGATGGTGGCGGTCCACTTGGTATCGTCTTTCTGGTCGATGTGGACGTAGTTGCTGTCTCCCGTAATATATGCTTTGGGGACGCCTTCGAATTGAAGCCAGGTGTAAGTCGGGACAACGTTGTTCATCCCGAGTTTTGGATAGTTGACCATGACAGCGAGAGCTTCCTTGCGTTCGCTGTGTTCCATCGGGATTCTTATTTGCAAGTAATGGTGTCTGTTGCGTATGTATGGAATTTCCACGTCGTCGCGATCGAGTTCCTGCTGAATTTCGTCTTCGCCGTTTATACTGTATTTGAGGAATCCACCGCCCTTCACTTCCCAGCTGTCGTTGATGCCGCTACAGGCGGTAAGGCCCGCGCACAAGACCTGGCTCAATGCGCCCGCGGCGATAACGGCAAAACGTTTCAAAAATGCGGATTTCATATCCCCAAAATAGAAAAAACGCCGGGTGTTTAAAAGTATGCAAAAGAGCCGGGCGCTAAGTCCCGGCCTCGCGATAGTCATCCTGAAGATGCCACTCCGTCGTCATCCTGAACGAATGTGAAGGATCCAGTGCAGTTGTCCTTGCAACCTGTCATCCCGGCCCTGTGCCGGGAACGGCTTACACAGTCCCCCTAGCGGAACACTACCTAAGCCCTTCCGTCAACGGGACCGTCGTCGGTTTGCGGCTCTTGCGGCTTTTGCTGTGCCAAACGCGGGTCTTCCAGCACGTACAGCGGAAGCGCTGCCAGTTCCTCGTTGTCGGCAATCAGGCGCACAATGTACTTGTCCGGACGAGCGAACTGCAAACGCTGCATGTTCAGGATCATGTTGACTGCTGCCGTGTCAAAGCCCTGTGCGACCGGCTGGAGTTCGATTTCGGACTGCATCGGCGGCACAATCGGGTGGCCTACGACATCTTCGATGGACAAGTTCAACTGGTGCGTGCCCGCTTCGGAACGCTGGTAGCGCAAGCGGAAAGCGGCGGAACATTGCGGAATCACAAGCGGAAATTTTGCGAAAATGCGGTCAAAGGCTCCAAGGATATTCATGCGACCTCCGGCATCGTTTGCGGTGGCGGCGTCACAGATAGCGGCAATTTCAATATTCATGTAGGGTTCTCCCAGTGTTAGAAAAATGTTTAACTAAATTATAAATATATTCGTTAAAAAACGAGGTTTTTATGGAAGAAATTCCACTTTGGTACTGGTTAATCGTGTTTTTTTGCTTGGGAGCCTGTGTCGGTAGCTTCTATAACGTCATTGTCTATCGCATGCCTCGCGGAATTTCGCTCCTCAACCCGCCTTCGCACTGCCCGCTTTGCAAAAAGAGAATTCCCATCCGCTACAACCTGCCCATTGTCGGCTGGCTCTGGCTTCGCGGAAAAAGCGCTTGCTGCAAACAGCCCATCAGCATCATCTACCCGATAGGCGAAGGCCTTTGCGGGCTGCTCGGCGCCCTTGCTCTCTATGCGGCAGTCGGCTTCGGAACCGATTTTACGCGGCCCGTCTTGGCGCCCCAGGCTTGGGCGAACGCCGCGGCCTTGTTTTGGCTTTTGCTCGGGGCGTATCCCGTATGCGCAGTCGATTGCAAGTACAAACTCATTCCCGATTCCATCTCGGTCGGCGGAATTGTCGCTGGTCTTTTGATTTCGCTTATTCCGGGCGGTATCACGCCGCTCCAGAGTCTGCTGGGTGCTGTCGGCGCTGGCGGCGGACTTTATCTGCTCGGCTGGATTGCAACCAAAGTCCTCAAGAAAGAAGCCATGGGCTTTGGCGATGTCAAGCTCCTGGCGGGGTATGGCGCCTTGATGGGCTTTACCGGTGCTGTTGAAACGCTGATTGTCGCCGCCGTGATCGGGCTAATTGTGATGCTCCCGTACGGGATGATTAAGAATAGTGCAAAGAACAATGGTGCAAAAAACGGCGCAGCGAAAAATAAAAATGTGCCGGAAGACGAGGATGTCGGACAAATTCCATTCGGCCCGTTCCTCGCTGTGGCAGCCCCCTTCATGTACTTATGGGGCTACCAGCTTGTCGTGCTGTACCTGACATATGTTCTAGGCGAATAAATTTAGTATGACAGCAGACACACTGTCACCCTCCGGCCTTGGCACTGTCACCCCGCATTTGGCATTGTCACCCCGTGCTCCGTCACGGGGTCAGTTGTACAGAGCCGTTAAACAACTGATGCCGGCACCTTACACGTTCCTGAGCTTGTTGATTACTCTATCGAGTCATGCGGCCCGCTTTTTAAGGGAGCCTTGTCTCTTGCGTACTTTTGCAAACAACTGTTGACAAAATGAATAGCTGACACGCGTCCTGTTGTTTTTCGTGAACGATTTTGCTAGATTACCTGTGACCAGTTCTGATGAACTGCACTTATCTATATCCTTTCTTATATGAATTTGTCTCTAAAAAGAGAAAGGATTTTGCATGTCAGAAAACAGTGGCATCGTGCCTATCAGTTTGGCCGATAGGGATCTCTATCGTGAACAGTGGGTCGATAAGACCGTCGAAGAAATCAAGAAGCACAAGTACCTCAACCCGCTCTACGACGCGGCTTTCAAGGCTTTTCTGAGCGATGAGCAGGCTCTCAAGAGTTTCTTGAACGGGGTTTTCAAGGATGACCGCAACAAGATTGAATCCGTGGTCATCAAGAATCCCGAAATCAACATGATATTCCCTGTGGTCAAGCCGTTCAGACTCGACATCCGCGCGAAAACCTCAAATGGGTATTGCATCAACGTGGAGTAGCGTGCGAGCCGAACGTTGCAAAAACAAACTTGTTTGTTTTTATTACTGAGGCGAAGTAGCTGACGCCGTAGGCGTCAAATGCAAAAGGCGAGGCCGGATTATTTTGTGGACCGCATGTTTCTGCAACAGAGCGCATTCTTGATTCAAAGCAAGTACGAATGGGATCAGGCCAATTTCGGTGACATGCCTTCGAATCTCAGCGATGAGGAGCGTGCCAAGCGTGAAATTCACCGCTACGAAATTCCACCCACCTATACCATTTGGATTTGCGATTTCCCTGTGCCCAAGCAGAAATCGTATCGTGGTGACTGGTCGGTTCGCAACGAGAAGGGCTTGACGCTGAGCGACAAGGTGATGTATATTGTATATGACCTGACAAAGTTCAATAAGCCCTACGAAGAAATCAGGACCGCTGAAGACCGTTGGCTTTACCTGCTTAAGCATGCGGGAACAGCTGAAAGCCTCCCGGACTTCAAGGACGATATCATCGCGAAGGCAATCAACAGATTGCTGGTAAACAGGGCGTCTGACAAACTGCTCAAGGAACAGGCAAAGGATATGGTTATGACGGAAGAAGAACTTGACTATCTTGCTATGCTGAAAGTCCGTGCCCGTTCTGAAGGCAAAGCAGAAGGCCTTGTGGATGGTCGTAATGAGCGTAATGTAGAAATGGCTCTTGACATGCTCGCCGACAACGAACCGATTGAAAAAATCGTCAAGTATTCGCACCTTTCCATGGAAAAAGTGCTCGAACTGCGGAACTCGCAGGCAATGTTCACTGCGAAATAAGTCAAATGTCCCCCCCAACTTTCGCCTTGTCACCCCGCATTTGGCATTGTCACCCCGTGCTCCGTCACGGGGTCAGTTGTACAGAGCCGTTAAACAACTGATGCCGGCACTGAGGCCGGCATGACAGCAGACACACTGTCACCCTCCGGCCTTGGCACAGTCACCCCGCATTTGGCATTGTCACCCCGTGCTCCGTCACGGGGTCAGTTGTACAGAGCCGTTAAACAACCGATGCCGGCACTGAGGCCGGCATGACAGCAAACACACTGTCACCCCGGCCACAGTGCCGGGGTCACCTTACACGTTCCTGAGCTTACCTTTTCTTCTTGCCCGGGCGTTGCGGCATGAACGGGCTTGCTGCATTGGACTTGCTGGCGCTCTTTTCGGTGATAATTTCCTGGCTTGTGACCACGGAATCGCCCACGCTTAATCCCTTCAGAATCTGGACCTTCACGCCATCGCTTAAGCCAATTTTCACGCGGCGCGGAGCCGCCTTCCCGTTGATGTTAATCCATACGTGATCGCCTTCGAGTCTTGGCTTCCTGTTCTTTTTCTTGGCGCCTGCGGTTGGCGTACCACTTGGCCCGCCCGGTCCCATTCCCGGTGGCGGGGGTGGCATGCTGCCTTCTGCCACGGCGGCAGAATCGCTAGACTTGCGCTGCGGACGCGGCATGTCCTTCGGGTCCACCATCGGAGTTCCTTCGGCGGGCGTGAACTTGAGCGCCTTGACCGGAATCGTTACGGCATCGGTAATTTCTTGCGTCACGATGGTGCAGGTGGCGGTCATGCCGGGGAGCAGTTTCTGTTCCGGGTTCTGGGCCGAAATGACAACCGTATAAGTCACCACGTTACTTGTCGTCGTCGGGTTCAGGCGGACCTCTTGCACCGTACCGTTGAATACATCGTTCGGGAACGCATCGACAGTAAACGTGACTCGCTGGTCTTTTTTTACTTGTCCAATATCCGCTTCGTCAATGGCTGCCATAACCTTCATCTGGTTCAAGTCCTTTGCGATAACGAACAACGTCGGCGTGCTCATGGACGCAGCCACGGTCTGTCCGACATCGACGGCTCGCTTCAAGACGACACCGTCAATCGGGCTCTTGATTGTCGCGTAGCTTAAGTTCAAACGTGCCTGCGAAACTTCGTTCTTGCGCTGTTCCACCGAGAACTTGGCGGCGTTCAGGTTGTATTCCGCCTGTTCCAATTCAATGGTGCTCGCGCTCCTGTTCTCGGCGAGTTTCTTGATGCGGTTGTATGTACTTTGCTTGAACTTGAGGTCGTTTTCGGCGCTGTTGTACGAGATTGTGGCCTGCTTCAAGGTCGATTGCAGCTTGGACTTGTCGAGTTCGGCGATGACCTGGCCCTTCTTGACCTTGGAATTGAAATCGACGTTGATTTTGGCGATGTCGCCCGAAACCTGTGTACCGACTTCCACCTGATCGACCGGTTCCAAAGTGCCTGTGGCCGAAATGGTCGTCTTGATGGTATCCGTAACCACCGGGGTACTGATAAGCGAACCGACTTGGTTGGCGGTCGCTCCGTCAAAGAAGTAAGACTTGACACCGAAGGCGATTGCCGCCAAAACGGCGATGACGATGATAAATTTCAAAAGTTTTTTCATATGCTATTGGAAAAATAGAAACATTGATTTTTTTTATTACAAACATTTTGATGACTTTGGGGCCGTTCTGGTTGCATTTTTCGTTGGAAGTATGCCAGCCGTGCTTTCTTTTTGCTAGCTTAAAGTGCATGACTCGTGTTCGCAAAAAAGACGATAGCGCAGAAGTCCGCCGTGTGACTTGGGTGGGGCTTGGCTGGAACGCCGCTCTCTCCGTGGCCAAGTTTGTCGTGGGCGTCGTCGGGAATTCCCAGGCGCTTGTTGCGGACGCTATCCACAGTGCGTCCGATTTTGTGACCGATGTCGCGGTCATTGTTGGGAGCCATTTCTGGAACTCTCCACCCGATGCGGAACACCCTTACGGGCACAGGCGATTCGAGACGCTTGTCACCATCGGTATCGGTCTTGCGGTTGCCGCCGTGGGCGTTGGGATCGGCTACAAGGCGGTTTTGGCGCTTTTGGCAGGCGATGCGTCGCACCCGGAAGTATCGGTGGCCGTCATGGCTCTTGCCTCTATCGTCGTGAAAGAAATTCTTTTCCGCTACACGCGAAACGCGGGGCGTAGAATTCGCAGCCAGGTGCTCGAAGCGAACGCCTGGCACCACCGTAGCGATGCCTTTAGCTCGATTCCCGTACTTGTGGCGGTTGTCTTTGCCATATTGCTCCCGGAACTCTGGTTTGCGGACTCCGTCGGAGCGTTGATTGTGGCGTTCTTCATCTTGCATTCCGCGATTGAAATTGCATGGCCCGGGCTTCGCCAGCTTGTCGATTACGGGGCCAGCGCCGATATCCTTGAAAAGTTGAAACGCGAGGCGCTGTCGCACCCGAAAGTCATCAGCTTGCACGGGTTCCGTTCCCGCTACGTCGGTAGCGATTTGCATGTGGATGTTCATATCGTCGTCGATGACCAGATGACTTTGAAAGACGCTCACGATGTCGCCGAAGAAGTCGAACAGCTGCTGATTGACTCCGGCGAGAACGTCGTCGATGCGATGGTGCATATCGACCCGTACAACGCCAAACGTGCTGCCCAAAACGAAATCAAGACGATAGAGAAGTAGAACTGACGCGTTTGTCACCCCGGCCTCTGTTCCGGGGACGGCATCTTGAAAGTAAAATAAAGTTTGCGTTTTTTTGGGGCTACGGATGGGGATGCGGATAATAATTATCATGACACAAGTATGGAACGATTTGACTATACTTTTAATGAACCAATCCCAATAAATGGAACGTTGGAATTATATGTAATGTATAGTGAATATGGCTCTCCAGAATATTATTCTTATTAAAATATGGAAGTGAAAAATGAGAAATCTTTTTTTGATTTTTATATCGATGGTGCTTAGCTCGCTTGTTTACGCAAAGCCTGTTCTTGTTATGACAGAAAATGCTAAGGATTTCTTCAAAAATCGCAATCAAAATAATTTAAAAAGAAATGCGTATATTGTCGAAATTAATGAGAATACCTTTAAAACGATGGACGATTTGAAAATGAAAATGTCCAATGCAAATGACGTTAAGCTGACAAGACTGAATGTTCTTAAAGTAAAGAATGAAAAATTGAAGCTGGACTTGTCAGAAGTAGAATCTAATCGCGCCATTTGTGCTCGTGAAATGCTAAAAAAGTTATTGCCAAACGACTATGCAACTCAGTTTAGGCTCATCTCTATTGATAAGAATCATTCTTTTTCTGTTTCGCAAGGTGCGAAAATAGGAGGCTATACATTTAATTTTAAAAGAGTTTTTAATGGTCGTGTAGTACGTAATAAAAACAATTTTTTAAGGATTCGTACAGATAGGGATGGTTTCTTGAGGGATGCAAGGATTGCATTGCAGGATTTGAAAATAACATCGGAAAGTATTTTGATCGATGAAACAGACTCTGAAAATGAAGCGACACTAGATTCTTTGTTGACAGAAGATTTTGATTCTGTTAATACTCGCAATAAGAGAGGAATGGAAAAAACGGTTAGAATGGAAAAAGTTGAAGTAGGTAGTGTTGCTGAAGCTTATTGCGAAGTAGCGGAAGGCGGTAACAAAAAGCTATTTCCATGCCTTTCATACGCATCTAAAATTTTTCTTGAAAATAATGTAGAATTAGGTTATATTATAGATGTTCCACATACCCGTAAATCATGGAGCGACTATTATGCAAAAAAAGATTCTGTTCAGTTTTGCCGCTATCGCCATTAGCTTTAGCTTGCTTGTGGCATGCTCCGATGATTCCGGGGCTGATAGTGCTCAAAGTGCACCCGAAAAAACACCGACGGCAAATTTGGCCTACGCCAAGTTGGATTCTTGCTCGTTTGTGGCAAGTGCAGGATCGTGTGGTGGAGAGCGCGGTTTGATGAAAACCGTAAGTGAAACCGATTCTGTTCATGTTGTAATGAACAAAGACGGGTCTGCTGTTTTGAAGGACCGCTTTGGGTCTATTTGCGTTGAAAATGGAGAGGTATCCAAAATTTCTCTAGACAAGCGAGAAGATACATTATGGGTTCATGTGGAGTACAGGGAGTTCCCGCCGGATGTTAGTGGTGGCTCTAGATGTGAATGTTTCGCCGATTACGAAATTGATATCCCTACAGAATTTGTCGGCGCCAAATACATGACCTTTAACGGCAACTATCTTTGGAACATTACCTATGAACAGCCGTAGCCCCATTCACACCAGTAAATATTCCAAAGTGGTCTTAAAACTTTAAAAAATTAGCACCTATTTAAGTGCTTTCAATTTATATTACTTTAGTATAAGTTGTGAGGTAGGGTATGGTGCTAGAAGAATTTTACAAGCTCAATAATGGGCAGCGCATTCCAAAAATTGCATTGGGGACATGGCAAACGCCAAACGATGTGGCCGCGATGGCGGTGGCTGCCGCTATTGATGCCGGGTATCGCCATATCGATACTGCGATTGCATACGAAAACGAAGCGGGCGTAGGCGAGGGCCTCAAGGCCGCTCTCAAGGCGACCGGAATCCATCGCGAAAGCGTCTTTATCACGACGAAAATCCCAGCCGAAGTCAAAAATTATGCAGACGCGGTTCGTTGCATCCAGGAATCGATGGACCGCTTGGACGCTCTCCACATCGACATGATGCTCATCCATGCACCGCGTCCGTGGAGCGAAATGGCCTCGACTGCGGGAAACCGCTATTTCAATGAAAATATTGAAGTTTGGAAGGCCCTTGAGGAAGCGTACGAGGCGGGAAAAATCCGCGCAATCGGCGTCTCCAATTTCGAAATCGAAGACCTCAACAACATCATGGCGGGTGGCCGCGTGATGCCTGCCGTGAATCAGGTTCGCGTCCATATCGGGCACGTTCCGACGGAGTTGATTGACTTCTGCGAACAGAACGGCATTCTGGTGGAAGCGTATTCGCCTAACGCGACAGGGCGCCTCATCAAAGTGCCCAAAGTCTGCGCGATGGCCGAAAGATACAACGTCTCGGTGCCGCAACTCGCAAGCCGTTTCGTGCTGCAGCTCGGGCTGTTGCCGCTCCCGAAATCCGTACATGATGACCGCATCCGTCAAAACGCCATGCTCGATTTTGAAATCAATTCGAGCGACATGGCCGCACTCCTCAAAATCGACGGCTTGTAACCTTGTCACCCCGGCATTCGCCTTGTCCGTCATCCTGAACGCTGCCTTTCCTCCGTCATCCTGACGCCGAAGGCGGAAGGATCCAGTCACGATTCTTTTCGCCTTGTCACCCCGGATTTAATTCCGGGGTCAGTTGTTTCAACAAGAAACTCCCGCTCCGTAGAGCGGGAGTTCTTTTCCCCCTTACTGTTCCCTCCTAACAACAAGTCTTTTTTATCGTACGTTCACGCGTTTGCTGTTTGTCCCGACCTTCACGATGTACGAACCGGATACCGGAACTTTCACGCGGATTGAGCTGCTGTTCAGCGAACCTGTAGAAATCACTTGTCCCTTCATGTCCATCACGGCAAATGTCTTTGTCCCGTTTTTCGTGAAATTGCTTGTGGTGATAGAGATTTCCTGCGGAGCGTTCGCCTGGACGCTGAATGTAGATTTCTTGACTGCTTCAAGCTGCGGTATAGACATCGGCGGTTCCTCGAACTGCAAGTTACTATAAGAGACTTGCATGAGTGCCGGATTCGGCCCTACGACTTGGAGAGTAGCTGGCCCATTGCAAGATGCTTCTGTGCCTTTCTTGTAAACTTTGGAAGACGAAACTTCGAATATCGCGCGGCCGAACCTTACCAGGGCATCGGAGAGAATCGTCAAACCGGATGATGTCTTGGAACCCAGCGAGAGCTTGAAGTTGCAATCCGTGCATGGAGTATTGTCTGCGTTGAGGGCAATCAAGTTGAATGCGTAAATACCGCCTTTAATACGATGGTCCGTATCCTTGTCTTTTGTTACAACATTATACGTGGTGTAAGAATCGACAAATACGAGTTTCGGCACAAAGAAGCTGATTTCGGCCTTGCGAGCGCTACCCTTCACGTTGATGGATACTTTCTCTTCTTGTGAATCCATTTCGTCGGATGGGATTGTCACGTAAAGGGTATCGATTCCGCTTGCGCCAATCGTGCGGCTTGATGCCGGGTTGAACGCCACGAGCTTTCCGTTCTTTTTCTCGTAGAAGACTGCCTTGTTGTTGGAAACCTGCAATGAGTAAGCAGCTCCCGGGGCCTGCTGCATTTCGAGAGGGTCGGTGCAGTTTGTGCTAGAACAAGGATCAATGATTGCTGCGATATAGAGCGGAACCATCTGGTTGATGTCCGGAGAGCCATCTGCCAACGGAGTTGAAGGTGTTGCCATAGACTTGAATTTGCTTGGTGCACTGCGCTTGCCGTTTTCGTCAACGGAGACTGCCTCGCGATTTGCAACAGCGACAGAACCCTTGATGACGATTTCGATGGCCTTTGAATTGTTGCCTATCTTAACGATAAGGTAATACCTACCGCCAGTGAGGGTTTCTTTCAATATGTTTTCGTTGACAATTGGCTTGGCTCGGTCGGTGATATCGATTCCGCCTTTGTATTGAATCGGGTTCTTGGCAAATTCAGCTTCGCTGATAATCGTCTTTGTTGAATCGCTACCGGTTTTGTCTGTAGTGAATATGTACTTGATTTTGTCATTAATCGTTGTTTCGATTGTTGCCGTTTCGCAATCTTCAGAACTTCCACCTAAAGCGTACAAGCATGATCCTCCGGCTGATTTGTAGCAAATCTTCATATGGTTGTTGCCGTTTTTGATATAATCTTCCGTGTCAAACTTGCTTCTGACTGAAATTCCCGATGTTTGTTCTGCAAAGAATGTGAAGTTGGCGTTGATTCTGAGGTCACTTGATGCTGCACGACGGTTGCATGTGTAAATGTCGATGTCATAGTGTTTGCCGGTTTCTGCATTCGGCATGAATTTGTCCATATCGACGAAACCAGGTGCTGAAAGGTGCGTACCGCCAATATCAATTGCCAGTTTGTTGTCGATGAACACCCAGATGTCGTCATTTCCGCTGATGTTGAACTTCAGGCCCTTCCTAAAGCGGAAGCTTGCGTGAGATTCAGTACAGAAGTGGTGATTGCGTTTTTCTTTTGCCGGATCGAAAGTCGTCCATCCCTTCGGGGCGTCGTTGGGACAAGACCAGCCCCAGCCATCGCCGTCCCATGTGACATTGAGAGCGTTGGAAATTTGTTTTGCGACGGTGCTCTCGCCAATTGTAAATTCGGAACCTCTAGCAAAGAGACCTTCACAGTCGATGCCGCCTGTCCAACCCGGACCGTTACAGATAAGGTTGCTCTTGGCGACGCCTTCCTTTTCATCGATGGTACGGAGACCGAGCGGTGTCTTGGAATTCGGAGTGGCGTCTGCACAGAAGAACAGGGGCGCATCTGCTGCGCGCTTGGTTCTTGCAGCCGGAAGTTTTTCCGAAATCATCATGATATCGTCGGGTGCTTCGGCGGGATAGAATCCGCCAGGAACGGTGGTACCTGGACTTGTATAGAAGTCGGAGTTGAATTCAAAGTTGCCGCTGGCGTTTTGTGCGAAGGGTATGTCGAAGCAGGACTCTTCGTTTACGCCCTTTGTGTAATTGAACATGGCTGCAAAGGCTGAGTCCGCTTGGGAGCCAAAGCATTGCTTGCCTTTGGCGGTAAGCGTCATTTTTTTGTTTCTCGGGTCAAGCGTTGATTCGACCATGCCTTGGGTCATGCCGATGCAGGGCATTTCGGCGGTAGCGGACGTTGCGACCGGGAATTTGGCTGAAGCGCTGTAGCAGTCGTTAGCGTTGGCTTGCGCTTCGGTTTGCCCGGAAAACCATTCCGGGGCGCAGGAGAATGCTCCATGCAACGAGGCGTCTGTATCATAGATGATGGTGGCGAGGTTGAAGCGGCAATTGCCAGTGACATCAGGCTGTGTTGCGTACCACCCCATATTGTCGCTAGGGAGCGCTGCAGCTTCTTCCGCGTCGGCGACAAAATAGACCGCGTTGTTGAAATGTGGGTCAGTTGCATACAGGTCGAAGATAAGGTCCAGCGAAATGGGCTGAGCCTTGTCGCCTGCTTCCCAGGTACCGTTCATGCCGATGGCTTCTTCCATTGCGGAATCGTCGTCTCTGTAAATGAATACTTTTTCCGGAATCGCTTCATCAACGTAGCGTCTGTAGTACCAACCGCAATGGTCGGGATCGATGGTGAGCTTCCGTGACTTGCCGTCTTCGTTTATCATCGGGACGGACGATTTCCATGTCATGTTGTTAGGTATAAAAACGTGGAACTCTTTGACCGTTTCTGCCCACGTATATGATATACCTAGTGCAGCGATTGCTGCGATGAAAGTTTTAAAAGGTTTCATATGTTCCTCCTTGTATTGTCGAGACCAGTAGAAGCCCCTTGTAATCGTAAATATATACTTACTTTTTGAATAAAGCAATAGGCTATGATACTTTTTTATTGAAAAAGTGTAAAAATATCAAAAAATTATGCAATTTTCTAAAAAACGCATTTTCATGATACACCAAGGGGCGAAAAAACACCGAAAACGCGTTCCGGTGAGACTTTGAGTGTGGCGTGTCATCCCTGCCAAGCTGTCATCCCGGATGCCGACCTGTCATCCCGGCCTTGTGCCGGGATCGGTTGTTCAGCAAAAAAAACAGACCCCGGAACGGAGTCCGGGGTGACTGTAAGAAAAGTGCGGGGTGACAGTAATAGTAAAATGTCATCCCGGCCTTGTGCCGGGATCAGTTATTACTTCACATTGACGCGTCTATAGCCAAGTCCGACCTTGACGACGTACGAGCCTGTGGTTTGTACTTTCACACGGGTATCCTTGTTGTCCAGCGTTCCCGTTGAAACAACCTGTCCCTTCATGTCCATGACGGCGTAGCGTTTGGCGCGGGCCGGCAGCGATTCGTCCATGACGATGGTGAATTCGAACGGTCCAGTCATCACGACGCGGAATGTCGGTTTTGCATAGACTTTTTCTTCTTTCTTGCCATCGTCTTTTTCTTCGGCTGAGCCCTGCGTAATCTTTACCCACGGGGAAGGGTGGCGCTTTGTAGCATCGTAGCCTGGAGCGTAGTTCCAGTTGTAATCGGCATCGCTCTCCGGGCGAATGCTGTCGCCGTTCGGTGCATATGCGTATTCGGACTGGTCCGTCAATAGGCCAACGCCTTTATCGCTTCTGATACGGATGTAGTCGCCTGCTTGCGGATACGTCGAGTTCATGTCGTAAAGGATTGTCTGGACAGAATCGAATTTTGTTCCGAGTTCGCCTTGTGCAATGTTTAAGCTTTCAGCAAACTGAGGCTTATTGCCGTTCGTGATGTAGAACGAGAATACCTTGTTCCCTTCTTTGACACCCTTTTCTGTTTTTTGGAGTGGCTCGGAGAACGTCAGTTTCAATTGCATCGTCTTTGCGCCTGCGTTTTTGGTGGCCTTTGCAGAAACGATAATTGGTGCGATACGGTCGTAGATGACGCCGTCGTAGCTCTGAGAAACAGATTTACCGCGAGCCGTATATGCAGCCCAGGATCTAACTTTGCCTGTACCGGAAGTTTTTACTTTATTCGAAAGCTTTTTGCCGCCAAGGGCTATTTGGTTCAGACAAATTTCATTATCCAGTTTGGCGGCGGAACCGCAAGCCGCTCCCTCTTTGATTTCGTCCTTGTCGAATACCACGGAATCCTTTGCGTTGTTATCCCAGAAGACGGCAATCTTTTCGGGGAGGGAATCCTTGTGGAAATTGCGGTGGTAATATACGACGATGGAGTCGGCAATACCGTCGAGGTATTCCTGTTCCGCGCTGTGGTATGGGGTAGGAATGCTTATGTTGTTTGCAGAAGTTGCTCCGTGCACATCAAAGATGTCTGCAAACATTGGAATTGGAACTGGAGGCGCTGTGAACTGCATGTTGACATAAGTCGCCTGCATGAGAGCCGCGCTCGGGCCAATAACATGGAGCGTAGCGTAGCCATTGCCGCTGTTGTCGTTATATGCTTCATAAGTTCTGGTGGACATGACCGTGATTGTTGCACGACCATTCACGACTTCGCCGCCGGAGATGATTGTCAAACCGGCTGAGGTTTTGGAACCCAGATTGAGTTTGAAACTGCATTCCGTGCATGGCGTGTTGTCGCCATTGAGGGCTACAACGTAGAAGTCATAAGCGGAACCTTTCAAGCGGATGTCGCTGTCCTTGTCTTCTGAAATGATTCTGTATGTAGAGTCGCTGTCCACGAATACGAGGCGCGGCACGAAGAACTTGATTTCGGCCTTGCGGGAGCTGCCGCTCACATTGACCAAGACCGTTTCAACAGCGTTAACATCCATTTCGTCGAACGGAATCGTCACATAAATGGTATCGATACCGCCATCGCCGATAGTGCGTCTCGTAGTCGGGTTGAACGCTGTAAGCTTGCCATCCTTCTTGGCGTAGAACTGAGCCTTAGGGTTGCTTACCTGTAAACTGTAATCCGAATTTGGAGCCATTTGCATTTCGAGAGGATCCGAGCAATCGATACTGTTGCAAGGATCAATCATCGGAGCGATATAGAGCGGAATCATTTGATTGATGTCTGGAGTACCATCATCTTTCAACTGGGAAGCCATGGCTTGGAACCTGAATGCGTATTGTTTGCTTTTGTTGCCGTTTGGATCAATAGCGACGGCTTCGCGGTTAGCGACGGCGAGAGAGCCCTTGATGTTGATTTCGATAGCCTTCTGGTCACTACCAATCTTGATGATTAGGTAGTACTTACCACTCGGCAATGCAGCCTTGAGCTTATCTTCATTGATAACCGGAGCGTACGGATTGGAAACGTCGATACCACCATCATACGGTTTCGGGTCTGCGGCGAACTGGTCGGCACTATACTTTGTCTTGGTCGGATCTTGTCCGGTTTTGTCCGTCGAGAAGATGTAGGTGACAGGTTCCTTTAGTTCTGGAGGACATATCAATTCTTCTGTGCTGCCTACAGTTGGAGCGCAAGAGCCGCTTTGGGGCTTTCTATAGCAAAGATTGAAGCTTTTTTCTGTGACTGGAAATTGAGTTTTGTATGGATTAGCTGTAATACCAGCTATTCCCTGTTCGATATACATGTTCGTCTTGATATCGAGATTGCTCGTCGGTGTGCGGCGATTGCAGAAGAAAATATCGATGTCGTATACCTTACCGATTTCAGCGTTTTTCATGAACTTGTCCAAATCCACATAGCCTGGAGCGGCCAAATGGTTTCCGCCGATATCTACAGCGAGTTTGTTGTCAATAAAGACCCAAATGTCGTCGTTGCCGTTTATGCTGAACTTGAGGTTTTCCTTGAATCGGAATTTGGCATGTGTTTCGGAGCAGAAGTGCATGTTGCGGCCAGCATCGGTCAAGATTCTGCTGTCATCGCCGTCCTTGCCGTCGGTCGATGTCCAGCGATACGTACCGCGGTTGCCTGAAGATGCTGGCTTTTCGGTTCCTTCGGTATATAAGTGCCATCCTTCCGGTTCATCGTTAGGACATGACCAGCCCCAACCATCGCCGCACCAGGTGACGTTGAATTTTTGGGAAATGGTTTTGCCGACATCCGTCAGTTCGTTGTTCATGCTGAATTCGGAACCTCTAACAAAGAGCCCTTCGCAGTCAATACCGCCATCCCATCCCGGACCGTTGCAAAGCAGTTTATGCACAGGGAATCCTTCGGTTGCGTGAATTGTACGGAGGCCGAGTGGAGACGAAGTCTTGGTGTTGTACAAGTCCGTCGTGAAGAACGTCGGGCCTTCGGCCTTGCGTTTGCTTTCGGCTGCAGGCAAACGTTCAGAAACCATCATGACCGCAGCGGGGGCTTCTTCAGCGGGGTAGAATCCGCCCGGTACTTTTGCACCGGGAGTCTGATAGGAGTCCGAATTGAATTCGAATTTGTTGTCTGAAGTTCTGGAGAAAGGTATGTCGAGGCAATACTGTTCGTTGACGCCCTTTGTGAAGCTGAACATTGCCGCAAAAGCGGAGTCTGCTTGGGCTCCAAAGCACTTTTGGCCTTTAGAGGTCAACTTCATCTTTTTCGTTTTCGGGTCAAGTGTTGATTCCACCATGCCCGTGGTGACTCCAACGCAAGGCATGACCGCGGAATCAGAGGTAACGACGGGGTATTTGACGTTCGGATAGAAACAGGCGTTTACGAGAGCTTGTTCATCTGTCTGTGCTGCGTTCCAGTTCGGGGCGCAGGTGAATGCTCCATGCAAACTGGCGTCGGTATCGTAAATCATTGAGGCCAATTCGTAGGAGCATTTTCCAATCACATCAGGGCGTTTTACGTACCAGCCCTGGTTTGAGCTGGGGAGTTTTTGAGATTCTTCAGCATCGGCAACGAAATAAAGCGCTTTGTTATAGCCCGGTTCAGTCGAATAAATTTCAAACAACCCATCCAAAGCAATGGGCGTGGCAACGTCTTCTTCCCAAGCTCCATTCATACCGATTGCGAATTCCATCACTGCATCTTCGTCTGAGCGGATTACGACACTTGCCGGAAGAGGTTCATCGACATAGCTTCTGAAATACCATCCGCAGTTTTCGGGATCCACGTTCATTTCTCTTTCTTTACCGTCCTCGTTGATTATCGGTGTGGCACTCATCCAATATTTGTTTTGCGGCAAGAAAACGTAAAATGTTTTGACGTTGGGCTCTTGCAAGGTCATGTAAATTTCGTCGGTTTTTTTCGGGTCTGGGTGCTCCTGAATCCACACTTCGGCACCGTCAGTCTTGAATGTGGCGCAAGTAAAGCCTTCATTGCTGGCGTACATTAGTTTGTTCTTGACGCCCTTGCTTGTGACGCACTTGTTGTAGAGACAATCCGGTCTGTTTGATGCGTTGAAAAAGAAACTCGATCCATTGGGGATCCTTTTATTACTAAAATCAATGGTTGTCCACCCATTTTCATCTGCTACGGGAGCCGTGATAACGCTGTCTCCGATAACAACGTAAGTCCTATACCAGTTGTAGGGCTGTTTGAAGTGGACTATGGGCGAACACGCTTCAGAACTCGAGTCCGATTTCAACAGGTCTGCCCATGCGCTTGTTATGCCCACAGCGACGAGCGTTGCGAATAAAGTTTTGAATAATTTCATTTTCCTTCCCTCCTTACAAGAACCAGTATGTGATGTTCAACTGACCTTGCCAAGTCTTTGGTGCGTCGTTGGCGTCGCTGAGGCGTGTCATCCCGAATACAAAACGCAAATCGAAATCGAGCATGGACTTGCCGATGCTACGGGAAATGCCGATGCCTGTTGCCAAATCAAATTCGAATGCTTTGAGACCGCCGTTTTCGTCGAACTTTTGGGTTCCGTAAATATCAGTAATCTTGGATTCGCTCTTTGAATAAACGTTGAAGGAAAACATCGGGCCCGCTTCAAAGTAGATGGCGTTGGGAATGGTTACGCGGGCGAGGAATGGCAAATCGATATTCAGCTGCGTTGCGGAATATTCAATTTCCAGGTCGGACTTTTCGTCGGTCTTGTCGGAATTCTTCCAGTCCAAAATGACAGATGCATTTGTCTTGCCGGTTCCTTGCCTAAGTGCAATATTCAAGTCGCTACGCAAGTTGAAATACGGCGATGCGATAAACATGCAGCTCATACCCGCCTTAAATCCGACGCCCCAGAAACTGCTCAATAGGTCGTCGGCTCCGCTAACTGAAAGCTTGTAATCCTTGCCCGGTTTTATATCGTCTAGGCCAAATTTTGTGCTGAAGTAATCGTTGTAGGTGATGCCTACGGTAATGCCTCCCCAGAAGCGCTTGGGCTTGTCTTGTGCAGGCTGGGGCTCGGCTGGTTTTTCTTCTTTGGTTGCCGGAGCGGGAGTCGCTATCGCCGCGGGTGCCGTTTCAGTAATCGATTCGGGTGCTGTTTCGGGAACTGCGTTTGCGGAGGTGTCGGGGGCCTGCAATGAATCCGTTGCTGTAGTCGGTTCGTATGAAGTAATCTCGTAATAGATTGGGGTCGCGGAAGCCGAATCTATTTGCAGGATGGCCGCCGGGGCGGGATTTTCTGCCGTAGTTGAAACTTCCGTTGGTGTCGGAACTGCCGTCGGCGTTAGTGAAGAGTCAGGAGCCTGTACAGCCTGTTCTGTAACGTCTTGCGCAGAAAGCCAGTACGGAAAAAGTAATAGAAATGCTAAATAGCGCGAGAACGGTTGCTTCAAAATATTCCTCCTTATTGGAATTGAATCCAAAATACGTAATATAAATTTAACCTCAAATTGCTGTTATGGATAAGTTTTTTTTAGGAAAGGGGAGGGTAAGGGCAAAATGTCGTCCCGGCCCGAGCTGTCATCCCGGATTTATTCCGGGATCAGTTGTTCTGCATAAAAAACAGACCCCGCAACAAGTGCGGGGTGACAGTAAGAAGAGTCCGGGGTGACATTAAGAGCGGCTTGTTATCTTGCTTCGCTGTCATCACGGATTTATTCCGGGATCAGTTGTTAGTGATTAGTGGCCTGCTTCGCAGTCCCTAATCCTTCGGCTCACCAATACGAAAGCAAGCTTTCGTGCTGGATTCGCCTTTTGGACTAGTCGTGGGACTTGCTTTGCAAGTCCACAACTCGTCGCCTCGGTCATGGAAAAATGCGAGCATTTTTCCGCGACGCTCGGCTCCTAGTCGTTTATCATGCGCTCGTAGAACTTGCGGTATTTGTCCTTGTCTTCCGTCTTGCGGACGGCGATGGCGTCTTGCGGGTGGCGGTTGAGCATGCCCGTAATCATCTGCGGAATGATGTAGCCCCATTCGTACTTTTCCTTGAGCGGGAGGAAAAGCTCCTGGATGGCGTCGAGCACCGGACGCAAGTCGTACTTCGGATTCTTGAGGAAGCTGAGCAGAAGTTCGGTGGTGCAGTTGCCAGCGCCGCGGCCCATGCCGGACACGGAACCGTCGAGGTAATCGACGTGGTTGATGATGGCCTGAATCGTGTTGGAGAAGGCGAGCTGCTGGTTGTTGTGCCCATGGAAGCCGAACTTCTTGTTCTTCACGATTGCCTTGTAACGGGCGAGTTCCTTATCGATGTCTTCCTGGTAGAATGCGCCGAAGCTATCGACGAGGTAGAGTACGTCGGCTTTGCATTCTTCTTGCACTTGGTGGAGCGCTTCGTCGAGTTCCGGACCGCGGTCGCGGCTCACGGCCATGATGTTGAGCGTCGTTTCGTAACCCATGTCGTGGAAGGCGTTCACCATGCTGATGCCCTTGTCGATGTTTTTCACGTAGCTTGCCACGCGGAACATCTGGTAGGGGCTTTCGCTGGCGGGCTTCACGGCGTCCATGTTCACGCGACCCACGTCGGCCATCACGGCCATCTTCATCTTGGATTCGATACCGTCTTTGACTTTCCAGAGCAAATCGTCATCGCAGAACTTCCACGGGCCGTATTCCTTCGGGTCGAAGAGTTCGGGGGAGTTCTTGTAACCCATTTCCATGTAGTCGATGCCGGCTGCAGAAAGGAGCGTGTATAATCTACGCACGAATTCAAGAGAAAAATCGTGCTTGTTGACGAGGCCGCCGTCGCGGATGGTGCAGTCGAGGACTTTGATGGTTTCGTAGTACATAGTTATGTCTTGGGTTTAGGTTAAAGTTGCATGAGACGTCATTCTGAGCGATAAAATCGCGAAGAATCCAGTCTTTTTTCAATTACATCGCAAACATAGGTTTTAAAAAATGAATGGTCAAGAGCTGTCGTTGCAGAAGCTTTAAATATTTCGTTATTTAACGCAATTATAGCGAAGAAAAGAAACGCAATACTGAAAATTTGATGGATTTAAGGTTCTTTGAGTTTTATGGAAAGCTGGAAACAGAGCTTTTATGACCCTGTATCCCTGATACTTGATTAAAATACGGCTGTTGTTTGAACGGCTTCAATCTGAAAAATATTGTGCCCGAGTTTGAATAATTAACAATCTACGCCAAATATGCGTAAAATAAATATTAAATCGATTGTTTTATCTTCTTTACAATTACGGAGTGTCATCAAAAATCACACCCTATTTTATTTTACTTTGCTCTAGCCCGTTGCTTATGTATATTATGCCCATGCGTACATATAAGTTTATTTCCCCGATTTTTCCCATGGCGACGGCCATCCTTTTGGGCGCGTCCGCAGTTTCTGCTGAAACCAAGTTTTTCTACAACCAGGTGGGTTACGATACAGACCAGCCCATTACCGTGATTGTCAGGAGCGACCAACTTCAAGACGGCGCTGAGTTTAGCGTGATGTCGAACGGTTCTGCAGTCAAGACGGGAAAGCTTTCGGCAGGTTCCAATCCGGACAACTGGCTGAACAACGGCAAGTTTTACGTGGCGGACTTGAGCGGCCTTGCGGCAGGAAAATACACGCTGCAGGTTTCTGAGAACGGGCAACCGCAAAAATCGGGCGAATTTACCGTTGCCGAAACTGCACTCGCAAAGAACACGCTTGCAACGGTTCTTGATTATTTCTATAACGACCGTGCGAACAACCCGACCGTCGAAGGTTGGGACAAGAGCATGGGCATTTATAAGTCCGACAAGAAGGTTGATGTGCATGGCGGTTGGTACGATGCGAGCGGCGACGTGAGCAAGTATTTGAGTCATCTCTCTTATGCGAACTACTTGAACCCGCAGCAGATTCCGCTGACGGTTTGGGCTCTTGCGTTTACGTCGGAACGCATTCCGAAGTTGCTGTCTTCGACATCGACCAAGGCGAAAACGGCGGATGAAGCTGCTTACGGCGCGGACTTCTTGGTGCGTATGCTTGCCGAAGAAGGCTACTTCTACATGACCGTGTTCGATAACTGGGGCTCGCCTCTGGGCAAACGTGAAATTTGCGCGTTTACGGGTTCTGACGGTGTCAAGAGTACGGATTACCAGACGGCGTTCCGCGAAGGCGGTGGCATGGCGATTGCCGCTTTGGCCAGTGCTGCAAGGCTTGGACTGAAGGGCGACTTTGCGAGCGATAAGTATTTGGCGGCGGCCGAGAAGGCGTTTGAACATTTGTCCAAAAAGCAGAGCATCGATGGCAACTGCGAATACTGCGATGACCACAAGGAAAACATCATTGACGATTACACGGCGCTTTTGGCCGCGACGGAACTTTTTGCGGCAACCAAGAAAAAGGATTATCGAATGGCTGCCCGTGCCCGTGCTGAACACCTTGCTCGTCGCTTGAGTGACGATGGCTATTTCTGGAGTGACGATGCCAGGAAACGTCCGTTCTGGCATGCGAGCGATGCTGGGCTTCCGTTGATTGCCCTGATTCGCTTTGCAGAACTGGAATCGACCATTACAGCGAACGACGACAACGGTGATGTAAATATCTGGGGGTGCCCGGATTGTCTTGGATGTTCCTGCGTCAATCAGGTTTTACAGATGGTTTTGAGTGCCATCATAACGCACTATGATTGGCTTATAAATATTACGAATAAGGTCGATAATCCGTTCGGGTATGCCCGCCAGACATATAAGACTCAGGACAAAATAAAGGATGGCTTCTTTATCCCGCACGATAATGAAAGTAATTATTGGTGGCAGGGCGAAGATGCGCGTATTGCAAGCCTTGCTGCTGCGGCAAAGTATGCCTTCCGTGCGCTAGGTTCTTGGGAATTTAAAACGCAAGTCAAAAATTCCACTGATCAGGTGAACAAGTATGCTGCCGACCAAATCGACTGGATTTTAGGCAAGAACCCGTATGGCACTTGCATGATGCATGGCAAGGGTATCAAGAACCCGCAAAAGTACGATGGACAATCTACGTACGATGCGACTCTCGAAGGCGGCATTGCCAATGGCATCAGCGGCAAGAACCAGGACGGTTCGGGTATCGCTTGGACTGACGATGGTGTCGCTGCAGTGGGCTTTGATGCCTTGAAGGAAACATGGCAGGTGTGGCGTTGGGACGAACAGTGGTTGCCGCATAGCACGTGGTATTTGTTGGCTGTTGTGGAACGCTATGACGAAGTGACGAAGGCTATTGAAGAGCCGAAGTCTGCTTTGCCGAAGAATGTCGCTGGCACAAAGTTCGGCGTATCGCTTGTGGGCAAAACGCTTTCGCTCAATTTGCCGCGTTCCGTTGTCGGCAAGTCCGTCAAGATTGTCGATGTGCTTGGCAATGTGCAAATGCAAAAGACTGCACAGAGCATGAACGAAACGATGAACTTGAGTGCGCTCAAGAGCGGAGTTTATCTCGTGCAAGTTGGCGGTTTGTCCGCTAAGAAGATAATGCTGAGGTGAAAAACTGACTCCGGAACGGAGTCCGGGGTGACATTATAAAGTAGTCGTCATCCTAAGCTACGCGATATATGAAACTTGGCAACTTGTTGCCTTAGTTGAATTATACTCAAAGAGCATAACTCTACTAGGCCACTAAAGTGGCGAGTATCGTTTAGGTTCGTAGGAGCAGGATCCAGTTAAGTTCAGCACTGGAGCCTTCAACCTTACGGTTTCAGGATGACGAAATCGGTGCTGTCATGCCGGACTTGTTGTCTTTGACTACTTACAGCTTTGCTGCTTAGTAGTCATGATCTGCGAATGGGAACGGCATCAGTTGTTTTCTCTAGTCTGTAGCCCGCTAAGCGGGCGTTCGCTCCACTAATTCGTGGGCTTGAATTTTCTAGTGGGGGCAAATGCCATTTGCGCTAAAATGTCCTTGCCCTGTTCCATGAGCTTCTTGGCGTCTTCGGCGAGCTTGTCTTCGGCATTGTCCTCGAGAACCTTGCTCAAGTATTCCATGGCGACATTCACATCCAGCTTTGACTGTATGCGCAGTTCGCCGATGTCGAAGCGGGCGCGGCGTAGAATCCCTGCGTCGGTTTCTTTGGCGATACCTTTTTCCAGAAGCACGATAGCGGCTTCGGGGACACCCTTTTGCTTTGCTATGGTTCCCCATTCAATCCACTGCGTACTTGGAACCTCGATATAGCAGCCCACAATTCTGTTCACGGAGTCCCTTACGTCTTGGGCTTTAATCGGTTCTTCTTGCAAAAGCGATGTCAACCCGTATTGCAGTAACCGCGCGGCGTTCTCGGTTTCACCGTTGTTTGCTGCTTCAAGACCTTTGGAAATCATTTTGCGGGTGCGTTCGCCCGGAGACACTGTTTCTGCGTTCTCGCGCCTGTTTTGCGTTGACGGTTTTGTGCTACGATGAGGCATGTAGTAACCCGCGACTCCGCCTAACGCAAAGAATATCGGCGATTCGGCGGCCACCGCATTGAAAATTCCAGGGTTCAGGAACCAGTCTATCGCCATGCTGATGACAAGAGCGAATTCCGAAATCTTGCAGACGTAAGACGGAATGGCGTCCTTTTCTCTATCGAACGTGTTGGCGCCAAACAAGAAGCAGAGCATCAGGCTTACGCCCATGTAGCGCCCCGATGCAAACTGGTTAAAGAATGACGTATTGACAAGCAAATCGACAAAGAAACCGCTTATAATAGCAACCACGATGGCGTAGGCATAGACATACAGCGTATTCCAGCGCTTTTCGAGCTGCATGAGCGCGAACATGAAAAAGATGACGAAGAAAATATAGGACCAGGCGCTCGGGAGCAAGAGGCTGCAAGTAAGCCAACTTTCAGTGTTGCCACGGCTTGGAATGTACGCCCAACGGTAGCGGATGAATTTGTCTGTGTAATTGTTAATCCATTTGTTGCGTTCTTCTTCGAACTGCTTGTCGGTGGGGTAGGATTTGTGCTCTGCCGCGTATTGCTCCTTGCCGCCCTGGTTTTCCCACCAGTCAAGGAACTCTCCCTTCATTTCCTCGATGCGGTCCTCGATAATGGGGGTGGGGTTTTCGACGCGGTAGCGTTCTTTGTAAAGTTCAAATTCCTGTTTTTTGGTGTTCTTGTCTGGAGTGAGTCCGACCCTCTTGAACTCTTCGGCGCGTTCCTCGTTCCACCACTTGTCGAATGACTGGTGGATGTCTTTTTCTTGCCGCAACTGTTGGATTGTCGGGTTGAGGGTCGTGTTGAAGTTAAAAACTCCAATAGCTACAAGCGCAATAAGCGTCAAGTAGTGATGGAATTTAAACACCCTGAAAGGGGCTAAGAGAATGCTCAATATTTTCTTCATACTAATGAATATAAACAAATCATTAGCAGAGTGGTATTGGCTTAGTGGCTAAAATGTGCGATTTCCGTATTCGTTCAGCTGGTTCCACAGAAAATCCGTGTTCACATCGCGGTATCCGAGGGCGTTGACCTCTTCGCGGAGCTTGTGGGCGATGGCAAACAAGTTCGGACTTTTTTTCATGCGCTCGGTGCTGTCGAACGTGGTGAGGGCGTCAATCCAGTCGTGGATTTCCGGGAAACGGTCGTCGTAGAATACGTTTTCGCGACCGCTCTCGATGTAGTCCAGGTAGCGCTTGGTAATGAGGTGGCTGTCTTCGTTATAGATGTCGCCTGCTTTCGGGTAGAGCTTCTGCCCGGTCAGGTATTCGTGCATGACGGCGCCAAAGCTGAAGTAATCGACCGCGTAGGTGATGTTTTCGTTAGCCTGGGTCAGTTCGGGTGCGCTGTAGCAGGGAGTCGCAAGGCCACCGCCTTCGGTGACCGTTTCTCGCATTTTTGCCTGGGCGTAACCAAAGTCGCAAATCAAGATTTTATGGTTGTTCTTGTGCGCCGGATTTTGGCACAGGAGCAAATTCTTGGGCTTGAGGTCCTTGTGGACAACCTGATAGTAATGGAGCTGGCTGATGGTGTTCGCGAGATAGGCCATTTGCGCCACACGCTTGACAATTTCGTCTTCGGTGAGTTTCGGTTTCATTACTCTGTCGAGCGAACAGCCCTTGATGAATTCCAGCTTGAGGTAAGGGTGGCGACCCGCGATGCCTCCGCCAAAAGTCTGCACCACGCCTTCGATGTTCGTGGCGCGGACGAGGTTGTTGATGCGGATTTCGTCCTGGAACGCGCTCAGGAGCATGTTTAAACGGTGCAGGCGGTTTTTGCCGGAATGCGCCCAGTACTTGCAAATTTTCACGACGATTTCTTTTTCGTCGTAGCGCTTTTCGTCGCGGGGGTGCTGTAACCAAAGCTTCGCCCGGTAAAGCTGGTTGGTGCCTTCTAGCGAAAGCGGCTCGATAAGCTCGATGCGTTCGGCATCGCCGTTGTGCTTGAAATCCGGGTTATGGTCGAACCACCGCTGGTATTCTTCCATGGTGTAGTGCGGACGGAGCGCCAAGTTGCGCGATACCCTGTCCATCGTTTCAGCCAAGTTGTTCCAAAACATGGCCCAAATGTAGAAAAATAAGACGACCCCGCAACAGTGTGCGGGGTGACAACTCGTCAAGACTTAACGGGAAGTTTCCCCTTACGGGGCTGCATGACGTGACTGCAACTACTTTTTCTTCTTGTTTTTTTCGAATTCTTCGACGTGGGTGCGGGCAAACGTGACCTGCCCTTCGCTTTGTTTCGTAAGGGCGTCAGTAATGAAGTCGTACGCCTCATCGACTGTGTCGCAGAACTTGAAAAGCTTCAAGTCTTCGGGATTTATCATGCCGGTTTCGACGAAGTAATCCCAGTTGATAGCCTTCTTCCAGAACTTCGAATCGAAGATGACGACCGGCATCTGCTGGGCGTATTTGTCGGTCTGGATAAGCGTGAGCATCTCGAACGCTTCGTCGAGAGTCCCGAATCCACCGGGGAAGATTACCAACGCACGGGCCATGCGCAGGAACCAATATTTACGGATAAAGAAATAACGGAATTGCAGGTTGAGCGCGTCGTCCAAGTACGGGTTGCAATGTTGTTCGAACGGTAACTTGATGTTCAGGCCAATCGAGGGCGTTCCGACATCGGTGGCTCCGCGGTTGCCGGCTTCCATGATACCTGGGCCTCCGCCGGTCATGATGGCATAGCCTTGGTGTTGCTTGTTAATCCACTTGCCGAGGCGGGCGGCGAGCTCGCGTCCGGCATTGTAGGATTCGGCTACTTTGGAGAGTCGATCCAGTCTTGCGAGTTCAGCCTTGTTCTTGCATCCTTTGCGGCGCTTCTTGATTTCATCAGGCGGGAGCGTTCGGGCTGAACCGAAAAACACGATAGTGTTCTTTATATCTTCCTGCTTGAAAATCTGGTCAGGCTGCAAAAATTCAGAAAGGAATCGAATAGTACGCGCTGCATCGCTTTCCATGAATTCGGGATTGTGATAAGCCATCTGTCCCGGAACCGGGTGGATTTTTTTCGGTGCCATAATATTAAACCTCTTTTTATTCGCACATTTACTGAATAATATACGATAAAATGCTTTTGCGGACTAAAAAATAAAGTTTTTATCATCTTACTTGGAATAACATTTATATATTAAGGGTATGTTAGTAAAAATGTGGACAGATAATTTTGTCATTACGGGCGAGATTGACACGCTGCGTGACGAGCGCCTGACGGACTATATCCGTGAAAACAAGGACTTTATCGCAGTGACTCAGGTACGCGTCTGTGACAGGAACGAGAAGGATCTGTTCCGTACGCACTTCCTCAACGTCAGTACGAACCACATCGAAATTATTCTACCTGCAGAATAACTGCTGCTTTCACCAACGATTTAGTCGAAGGACTTTTGCTTTGTTGCTCCAAAGTTTGGAGTAGCATGTTTTTTGTAGGTCTCTCGTCTCTCGTCTGTAGGGCTTCGCCCGTTCTCTCGTCTAAGCCCCTACTGTCTACTTCCTACTTCTTACTGCCTACTAACCCCTCACCACTCGATTGCGATTTTTGCGACGAGAAAACGGCGCGATACTTCGTCGAGTTTGGTCGGGTCTATTTCGATGCCGAGCAACCCTGCGAAAATGACGAACGGGCTAGGCGTCGTGCCCTGGTTGTTGCACTTGATGCGGACTGTCATCGTCCCGTCCACAATCTCGATTCCGAGAACTTGTTCGTTCAAGTCCATCTGCTGGCCGCGGTGGTTCGTGACAATTGGCAACTGCTTTTGTTCGAACTTTTGCATGAGGTCGGCGGGGATGCTTTCTGGCGTGTGGCGATAGACCATCGCTTTCGGGAAATGCTTCGAGAGCTTTTCCTTTAGCGGTTCGATATCGACAATCTCCATGCCGCGTGGGAACGGGGCGCTTAGCATCTGGATGACTTTTTGCTTGCCTTCGGGCGAGAGGTCGAGCGGTTGCAGCAAGTCAACGCTGATGACTTCGCAGTACGTTTCGAGGCCAAGTGGCAAGGCACCCATGTTCACAATGCGGGGCTTGGGGCTGAAACCTTCGCTGAACTTGATGGGAATGCCTGCGCAAATGAACGTGCGCTCGAAGAAACTGAGCATGTTGTGGTGCGGGAGGAATCTGCTGATGCCAGTCTTCTTGAACGTAATCTTGTAGCTGTAGTGGACTTTCTGGCTTGGTCTGCGGTCTGCAACAAGCTTCTTGATTTCGTCGGGGGTGCGGCTGGGCGCCTTGTGGCGGACGGGGTCGTCGGCGAGAACGATTTCTTGGCCAAAACCAGGAATGCCGCACTTTTGGCAGTCGCCCCATTTGCAGTTCGGCACCGGTGCAGACGTCGGATCGAATGCCTTTTCCCACTCGCGGCGCAAGTACTGCTTGGACGTGCCTGCGTGGATGAAGTCCCACGGGAACACTTCGTCTTTCTCGCGTTCGCGATAGACCCAGCTTGTGTCGTACCCGCATTCGTCCCAGACTTCGAGCCACTTGTTGAAGTCGAAGCGGTAACTGTCGCTTTCGAAGATAATTCCCTTCTTGTAAGCTGCGTAGATGACCGGCCCGAGGCTCCTGTCGCCACGGCTATAGACCGCTTCGAGGAAACTCGTTTCCCATGCGGCCCAGTTGATTTTTACGTTCGGGTGCTTGTAGAATTTTTCACGAACAAAGCGGATGTGACCTAGTGCAGTTTCTTTGTCCATAAACGGCGCCCATTGCAGCCCGGTAAATGATTTCGGAATGAGAATGCCGATGCTTACTGCAATTTGAATGCCGCGGTTGTACTTACGCCCAATCTTCACGAGATTGAAGATGAGATCGCAGAACGCCTGCATGTCCTCTTCGTTCTCGGTCGGGAACCCAATCATCGTGTAGAGCTTGATTTTGTTGAACCCGCTAGAGAACGCGTGTTCAGCGGCATCGTACATGTCCTGGTCGCTGATGGTCTTGTTGATCATCTTGCGGATGCGTTCGGAACCCGTTTCGGGCGCAAACGTGGCACTGCGGCCGCCTTTGAGGGCTGCAACCTTTTCTGCAAGACTTTGTCCGAAACTGTTCACGCGAATGCTTGGCAGACTCACGTCAACGTTGTCATAGAACGGGTCGTCGATGATGGAGTCCGTCAATGCTTCAACTGGCTTGTAGTCTGCGGTAGAAAGCGACAAAAGTCCGAGTTCGCGTTCGCCTGTAGCCTGGATGCCTGCTTTCGCAATGTCCAAAACATCGTCCGGGTTGAGTTCGCGACACGGCCTATACCAAATGCCTGCCTGACAGAAACGGCAACCCTGAGCGCAACCGCGCATCACTTCCACGCTAAAGCGGTTGTGGACAAGCTGCATGTTTGCAATCAAGTTCTTGATGGGATAATCCTTCGGATCCAGGAACGGAATGAACTGTCTGCGCACGCCATTCGTATGCTCGTAGGAACCTTTTGCCGGTTCTTTTGGAACGATAACGCCAAATTCGTTTTTGACGACCTCCCGCAGACTCGGTACATACACCCCATCTATTTTAGATAAATTCTCTAGAATTTCGGAACGCTTGAGGCCAGCCTTGCGGCCTTCGCCCACGCACCGTACAAATTCAACAATCAGCTTTTCGCCATCGCCAATCATGAACGCATCAAAGAAGTCGGCAACCGGTTCCGGGTTTCCCATTGCAGGTCCGCCAGAAACGACTATCGGGTCGCTCTCGGCGCGGTCTTTCTGCCATGCCGGAATCCCAGCAAGCTCAAGCACGTAGGGCACGTTCGTAAAGTTGAGCTCCGTCTGGAGCGTGAGCCCCACCACCTCGTAATCCTTGACTGCGGTATAGCTTGCGTGCGTGTAAAGCGGGATATCGAACTTCTTCATCTCCGCCGCCATGTCGTCCCACGGTGCAAAAGCCACTTCGCAAAGCAAGTCCGGTTCGCGGTTCAGCACATGGTACAGAATGCGTAGCCCGTTGTTGCTCATGCCGATTTCGTAGGTGTCCGGGAACACGAACGCCATACGAGCAAGCATCTTGTTATGGTCTTTGACAACACTATTCGCTTCGCCTCCCATATAACGGGCTGGGCTTTCGACTGCCGGGAGCGCAAGCGCAATTTTTTCGAGAATGGTCATGCGAACAAATATAGAATTAAAGGAATCTTTAAAAAAGAAAATTTTACACCTTTTTGAAGGGACTTTATCTCCATCGCCCGTAATATTTTAATATTATTTATAATATGAATATCGTCAAATATATTTTTTGGTTGGTCGCCTTTTTGATGGGCGTCATTGTCGCTTACGTCGTCCCCGAAGAAACAATGTCCATCGGGGCGAAGTTTATTTTTGTCGGTGCTTGGGGGGCAGTGCTCGGCTTTGTGTTCTACACTGTCTGCAAGAGACAAATCGAATCGATTGAGAACGATTTTAACGAAGTCTTGAACAGGCCGCAACCGAAAGTCACGCAGTTTGTGCCTATCCACCAGCAAGAAGAAAAGAAACCCGACCTCCCGCCGGGGGCTATCCCCGCTGCACAGGCTCTCAAACAGTCTGTGCCCGTGTCAGTCAAGCAACTTGATGTGGCCGCCTTCAAGGTTGGATTCCCTCTCGAAACTTGGAATGCTTTTAAACTCGCCGTCATTCGCAACCGCCCGTTCACCGAAGTCATCGACGCTATGCAGAAGCTTTTGCCGGAACTCTTCCCCGATGCGTCGGGCGTACTTTATATGTACGGCGGTGTGCAGACCGAGCTTTCGCAGATATTCCGCTTTGGCCCGAACGTCATCAGCGATGAGACTGTGTTACCCGCCGAATGCGCTAGCTTTAACACTGGTGATATCGTCGTAACCGACTACAGTTCGCCCGAAGTCTCCAGTGGCTGCACTCACTTGCACCACCGCCCGAAGGGCCTTGCTATTTGTGCTCCCGTGGAAGGTCTCGAAGAACATTTTGGCATCTTGACAATCCAGGTGGATAAACTCCCCGAAACCGAGACAAAGGAATACTGGCAGGCGAAGGTGAGTATTGTCTCTGCTGCGTTCGGACTCTATGTCGCAAATCAAGACCTGAATATGCGTTTTGAACAACATAGCATTCGCGATGTACTTACCGGACTCTTTAACAGACGTTATATGGAAGAGTCGCTCAACCGCGAAATCACTGCTGCTATGCGCCACAAGTCACCCATCGGCATCGTGATGCTTTATCCCGACGCTATCCCTGCCGTGCAGAACTCACAAGGTCGCCATGCCGTGGAACAGCTCTTCTGGGAGTTAGGACAACGTCTGCCTAGCTACATCCGCGGCGAGGACATCCCGTGCCGCTATTCCGATGACGTGTTCTGTGTGATTATGCCAGGTGCTGACCTCAGTATTACTAGGGATCGCGCCGAACGCATTCGCAATGAAATCTCGCAGCTCCAAATTGCTTACGGCGAAGGAATCCTCGCGACTACGCTCAGCATGGGCGTCGCCGTGATGCCGACCCACGCCAAGGACGCTGGTTCGCTCATCTACACAGCGGAAGCCTCGCTCCAGATGGCCATGCAGGCTGGCGGAAACCGCGTCGTCATGGGCGATGCTGTGATGCGGTAATATTCTAGTGAGTTGCTCAGTATCATTTTAGACGAAGCAAAAATGGAACCTTTTCAGGTTCCATTTTTAATTGATTGTTTCGGGGCTGTTTGCCCCTCGCAATGACGTCCTTACTTGATGATGAGCATCGAGTCGTCCCAAGCCTCATGCTTTTCGAGGCCGAGGAGGTTTGCGGTCGTAGCAGCGATGTTCGAAAGACCCCAGTCGCCTTCCTTGAGAGAAAGCTTGCCGCCCGTTACGTTATCGTAAAGGATGCAAGGAACCTTGTTGAGCGTGTGGCTCGTCTTGGCCTTGAAGGTACCGTCCTTGTTGACCTTCGGCATGCCGGTCTTCTTGTCGATTTCGTACATTTCGTCGGCGTTACCGTGGTCAGCCGTGATGATAGCGACACCACCGAGGGCGTCAATCACCGGGAGGAGTCGTGCGAGTCCGATATCCACGGCTTCGATAGCCATCGTAGCGGCGCGGAAGGAACCGGTATGGCCCACCATGTCGCCGTTCGGGAAGTTGCAGCGGAGCGTCTGGTACTTGCCGCTCTTCAAGGCTTCGATCATGGCGTCGGTGATTTCGGCGGCCTTCATCCACGGGCGCTGTTCGAACGGAACAACGTCAGATTCGATTTCGAGGTAGGTTTCGCCGTCGAACTTGCTGGAACGGTTACCGTTCCAGAAGTAGGTCACGTGGCCGTACTTCTGCGTTTCGGAGCAGGCGAACTGCTTGACGCCCGTTTCGGAAAGCCATTCGCCGCTGGTTTCCTTGATAGCCGGAGGCGGAACGAGGAAGCGGTTCGGGAGCTTGAGGTCGCCGTCGTACTGGAGCATGCCGGCGTAGCAGACCTTCGGGAAGCGCACGCGGTCAAATTCGCTGAAGGATTCTTCTTCGAAGGCGCGGGTGATTTCGATGGCGCGGTCGCCACGGAAGTTGAAGAACACCACGGAGTCGCCGTCGTTGATGGTGCCGACCGGCTGGCCGTCCTTTGCAATCACGAACGGCGGGAGATCCTGGTCAATAGCCTTGGTTTCGCCACGGAGAGTTTCGATAGCCTGGGTGGCGTTGTCGAAGTAGCGGCCTTCGCCGAGCACGTGGGTCTTCCAGCCGAGTTCCACCATCTTCCAGTTAGCGTTGTAACGGTCCATGGTAATCTGCATACGGCCACCGCCGCTAGCAATGCAGACGTCGAATTCCGGGCTGCGGAGTTCGTCCATAAACTTTTCGAACGGGCCCACATAATCGAGGGCGGAAGTTTCCGGAACGTCACGACCGTCGAGCAAGATGTGCACGCGGACCTTCTTGAGGCCTTCCTTCTTGGCCTGGGCGACCATGGCCTTGAGGTGAGAAATGTTGGAGTGGACGTTGCCGTCGCTGAAGAGGCCGATGAAGTGGAGCACGGAACCGTGGTCACGCACGTTGGAGGCGATTTCCTTCCAGGCGTCGCGGCCGAAGATGTCGCCGGAGACGATGGCGTCCTGCACGAGGGCTGCACCCTGGTTATAGACCTGGCCGGCACCGATGGCGTTGTGGCCCACTTCGGAGTTACCCATGTCTTCGTTGGTCGGCATACCCACGGCGCGGCCGTGAGCCTTCAGAAGCACGTTCGGGTACATCTTGAAGAGGTTGTCGAGAGTCGGGGTGCGGGCAGCCTTGATGGCGTTGCCCTCGACCCTATCGGTGATGCCAAAACCATCCATCACGATGGTTACGACCGGTCCCTTGATGCCGGGAAAATTGGAAAGCTTCTTGAGCATGATTTACTCCATTTTAATGTTTACGGCGCAAAGATAGAAAAATGAAAAGGAGATCCCAGCACACCGGAACATGTCCGGGGCAGGCTTAGGCGGGATGACAGAGGGGGTCAGGCCGGCGGGATGACATAATGAAAAAAGCCCTCCCGTAGGGGAGGGCTCTAACACAATTTTAAGGGTTATTTGGCTTTATAGACTAGCAACGTGAAGGTGATGTCACCGTTGGTGTCTGCAGTTCCTAATTCCGAGACTACGAATGCGTAGAAGTCGGTTGCGGAACCCGAGTTGCGGACGTACTTCGGGCCGATTGCCACGAAGAATACGTCAACTTCGTTCAAGAAATCAGGGAAGACTTCCTTGAGGGAACCGTCGAGGTAGAGGAACGAATCCGTTGTCGGATTATCCGGCAGGTAGTTCTTGCTCCAGTCGTCAAGGCGAGTATCGTTGCTCGTGTTGCTATAAACGGCGAACTTGAGGCCCGTGGTGCTGGAAAGCTGGACGCTACCAGCGGAGCCAACGGTCTTGAAGCAGATGTCGCCGGTTGCTTCGGCAGAGGCGAGGCCCGTAGCAATGCTCAAGCATTTGTCGGTCTTGGTGTTGACCTTGATGCTGATGGTGTCGAGCGGTGCGCCCGGAACGACAACTTCGCTAGAAGAGCTTTCCGGAGCTTGGCATTTTTCAATGGGGCGTTCGAACGGAATTGTATCTCTAGAAACGGATTCGAGGATTCCGTCAGTTGCCTTTGCTGTGACAATCAGGAGATAATTCCCGCATTCGGAATAGTTTGCATCGAGGTCTGTGTAGAGACCGACTTCAGCAAGGTTCACCGTGGTGAGTGCCTGGCTGTTGAAATCCAACGGGACGATTGTTTCGGCCTTGCCGCTACTCGTATGGCTTGGGTTGACAATGTCGAACTTGATGTCCGTGAAGCGCACGGCATTAATATCGGCAACGGTATTCGAATCGCTCAAGTCGAGGGTAATGGAACCTTTAAACTTGACCTTCGTTAGAAGGGTTGAGCTGACACCCATGTCATTAAAAACGATTGCCGTTAATTGGGTTTCTGGTGTATCGTCAGGAGGAATGTAGGTGGACGATGACGAAGGAGTTCCTATGGGCGGAATTCCTGGGTTAGGGTCGTCTCCGCAAGCAATGAAACTTAATGCTCCCAAAGAGAGAGCGGTGCTCAAAAGCAATGGTGTTACGAACTTAGAACTCATTTGAATACCCTTTTTTTTTGTAATCTTTGAATTAAAATAAACAAATTACGGAAAAAAAGCACTAATTATTTAGTTTTTTCTATAAAATACAAAAAAAAATGGCATGTTTTCTTGGTTGCTGGAACAATTTGACGAATGTCACAATAATATATTGTAAGAGAAACCGAATTTTAGCCGTCCATGGAGCGTATAATATCGCGGATTCGGGCGGCTTCTTCGAAGTCGAGGCGGGCTGCGGCTTCCTTCATTTGGCGTTCCAAATCGGCGAGTTTGGATAGAGCTTCACTGGATCCTTCGCTGCGCTCAGGATGACGGTTGCCGGGAACTGCAGCTTTCTTTCGTCTCTCGTCTCTCGTCTTTGTACTTTCGCTTCGCTCAAGAACCAACTGCTCGGCTCGGTTATGCCCAACTTCGTTGGTCGCAACTCTCGCCTTGTGCAGTTGTCGTCTAAAATTCGACGGTTGTAGCGGCTCCATCGGGCGGATGCCAAAATTAGTTCCTAGTTCAGAGTTACTAGTTACTAGAGACTCGTCACTGGATTCTTCGTTCCACTCTGTTTCACTCAGAATGACGTCATCACTCTCGTCTATGCCGGTTGGGTCGATGATTCTCAGGTCTTCTTCGATTTTGCGGGTCACAGACTTCGGGGTGATGTGATGCTCGGCGTTGAATTCCTCTTGCAAAGTGCGACGGCGGTTTGTCTCGTCGATAGCTTTTTGCAGGCTTTCGGTCATGTTGTCGGCGAAAAGGAGTACGGTGCCGTTCACGTTGCGGCTTGCACGGCCCATCGTCTGGATGAGACTGCGGTAGTTGCGGAGGAACCCTTCCTTGTCGGCGTCGAGTATGGCGACCATGCTCACTTCGGGGAGGTCGAGGCCTTCGCGCAGGAGGTTGATGCCTACGAGTACGTCAAATTCGCCACTGCGGAGCCCGCGGATGAGTTCGTGGCGTTCCAGCGTCTTGATGTCCGAGTGGAGGTACTTGGCGCGGATGCCCGCTTCGATGAAAAACTCCGTGAGGTCTTGCGCCATCTTCTTGGTGAGCGTCGTGACGAGCACGCGGTCGCCGTTTTTCACGACTTCTTCGATGCGGTACAGGAGTACGTCCATCTGACCTTGAATCGGGAACAGCTCGATTTTCGGGTCCAAAAGCCCGGTCGGTCGGTTGATCTGTTCTGTGACAACGCCATTTGTCTTTTTGAGTTCGTAATCGCCAGGGGTGGCGCTCACAAAAAGCACCTGCTTCGGGTACATGTACTCGAATTCGGCGAAGTTCATCGGGCGGTTGTCGAGAGCGCAGGGGAGGCGGAACCCGTATTGCACAAGCGTTGTCTTGCGGGACTTGTCGCCTTCGGCCATACCGCCCACTTGCGGGATGCTCACGTGGGATTCGTCAATCATCAAGAGCCAATCATCGCCAAAGTAGTCGATGAGTGTAAAGGGGCGGGTACCCGGAGCGCGATCTTCGATGATGCGGGAGTAGTTTTCGATACCGTTGCACATGCCGGTTTCGCGCAACATTTCCATGTCGTAGCGGGTGCGGCTCGAAAGGCGGGCCGATTCCAGCACCTTGCCTTCTTTGTCCAACTCGGCGAGGCGGTCGGTGAGTTCCATCTGGATGCGTTGCAACATGCCCGCGCGGTTTTCTTCTTTTGTAACAAAGTGCTTTGCTGGGGCAATCGTCAGTTCTTCGACTTCCTTGATGACTTCGCCTGTGACAATGTTAAAGCGGCAAAGGCGATCGACTTCGTCGCCGAAAAGTTCGATGCGCAGTCCGTCTTCGTCGTAGCTCGGATGGACTTCGATGACATCGCCGCGGACGCGGAACGAGCCTCGGTCGAGGCTAAAGTCGTTGCGGGAATACTGAATGTGGACAAGGTCACGGAGAATCTTGTCGCGGTCGTAGATGTCGCCCTTTTTGATGCGGACCATCAAGTCGAAGTATTCGCTCGGGCTGCCGAGGCCGTAAATGCAGCTCACGGAAGCGACGATGATGACATCGCGGCGGGTGAGAAGGTTTGCGGTGGCGCGCAGGCGGAGCTTGTCGATTTCGTCGTTGATGCTTGCGTCTTTTTCGATGAACGTGTCTGTGTGCGGGATGTAGGCTTCGGGCTGGAAGTAGTCGTAGTAGCTTACGAAGTATTCCACCGCGTTGTTCGGGAAGAACGACTTGAATTCCTGATAGAGCTGGGCGGCCAGCGTCTTGTTGTGCGTGAGAATGAGCGTCGGCTTGCCGACATTCTTGATGACGTTTGCCATGGTGAACGTCTTGCCGGAACCGGTCACGCCGAGAAGCGTCTGGAACTGTTCGCCGTTCTTGAAACCCTCGGTCAATTCTTCGATGGCCTTGGGCTGGTCGCCGGCGGCACCGTAAGGACTCACGAGGTCGAAATCTGCACGCGTGGGCGCCTGGAACTGCTTGAGCTTTCCGGGCAAGCTCTTGGATGGCGGTAGCGGTTTCGCTATCGGTTTTGCATACGGATCAGGAGTAATAGTCTTACGTGCGCGAGCCATGATTTAGTAGTCAGTAGGAAGTAGATGGTAGACAGTAAGGAGTGGTCTGTGGCTTTGAGGTATGACTTGGGGCTTGTCATGCCGGACTCTGTTCCGGCATCGCCTTTACCCATTAAGATAGAAAATAATTGTATCATCCTAGAGGAAACCGTAGGGCGACCCTTAACAATAACCAATGACTAATGACCAATAACTAATAACTAGTAACTCATAACTAGTAACTAGTAACTAGTAACTAGTAACTCATAACTCATAACTAACCACTATTTTTCTACATTTCTTTCCATGCTTTGCAATCGGATTCTTGGTACGACTCATCACGGCACTTACAAGAAAGTCATTGACGTTCCTCTTTTGCGCGAGGAACTGACGGCACGTTCTATCCGTTGCATCGCACGCGATGGCGTCGAAATTGAAATCGATGTCTATGAAGATTTGCAAGAAGGCGATATCTTGGCGGAGACGGACTTTAACGTGTATGCCGTAAAAATCTACGTGCCTAAGAAAAAAAACGCTGAAGAACAAAAGCCGACGGTGAAACGGTATTTATAAGCGAGATTTATTTTCAAATCGTCAGCCGATGGCTGACGATTGACCTTGCGAGAACCCTCGATTTGGTTCTTAAGTTTAAAAAGATTAAATGTGCTAAGTGGTCAAAGAGTCCGAAACCGGGACAGGCTCAATCCGGGATGACATACTTAATGGAGATGCCCCGTCAAACGGGGCATGACAAGGCGGGGAGATGGTGTTGCGTGGCTTGTTGAAAAATTGATTAATCACTGATTAAATCGATTAATCACTTTTTTCTTGTATATAATTTGCTGATTTTCGCTCAAAATCGTCGATTTTTGCGTTGGCACTGTTTTTGCATACATAGCGGCATGAAATATGAACACGAAATATCCCATAAGTCCCTCGAAGACTACCTTGTGAAGCCTGGCGAAGAAAGCCCGTTTGCAAATTTGCTAATCGATCTTGCTTTTAAGAAAGCGTTCGACCCGGACAAGCCTGTTAGTCGAGAGAATCTCATAAATCTATTGAACGATTTGCTGGCACCGCAACTCAAGCGGGCTATCGTGAATGTGAAAACCCGCAATGTGGCGAAAAATTTGAGCGGTAGCAAGGCTTCGAGGACTGCAATTTTTGACCTGCATTGCGAAGACGATGATGGAAACCTCATTGAAATTGAAGTCCAAATTCGCGAAATGGATAATTTTTTAAAGCGGATTGCCTATTATGCAAGTGAATTGGTTACGAATCAAGCTGAGCCCGGCGATTGGGATTACGATGTGAAGCCGACATACGTCATTGCTCTTGCTCGGTATCGTATCTTCGAAAACGACGAACGGATTGTCCATCGTGCTTCGACGTTAGATTTGGAAACTGGCGAACAGATTGTGGATTCCTACAACTATACAATTATCGAGCTTGCGAAGGTTCCTTTCTTTATTGGCAAGGACAACTTGAGCAAATGGCTGTTTTTCTTTCGCTACTTGAGCCGGTTGCGTGAGTTGCCGCCGGAGCTTTCGGACAAAAAATTCAAGCAGTTGACGGAGAGTGCTAAAGTATCTAAATTCAGTAAGAAAGAATTTGAGGCTTATCAGAAGATGTATCACGAAAGATGGGATCACAATGTCCTGAAACGGGGTTTCTTTAAAGAATTCGCGATGGAAATCAACGCGGAGATTGCAAAGAATGTTTCTGGTAATAAGCGTGAAATAGCAAAAAAATTGAAAGCGAGAAATAGACCTGTTGAAGAAATTGCAGAGGACACGGGCTTATCTGTAGAAGAAATTAACGCTTTGTAGTTTCGTATATAGATTTTGTCCTCGGACATCGCTCAGAATGACGCAAAAAGGAAAATGCCACGTCAAGCGGGGCATGACAAAGCGGTTGGGGTGCTTTCATTTCCTAATATTCAAACTTTCTCGAACGCTGATTTTTTCTTTGCCGAGTAGGCGGTAGAGCTTGCAGCGGAAAAGCGGGATGGCAGCGATGGTGCCAAGTGCAACAATCGGGATGGCGATGTAGGCGATTCCCGGCTGGTTGATTGCGGGACGGCAGAAAAGTCGCAGCATCAGGACAATCCACCAATGAACAGCGAGAATCACAAGCGCGTTGCGGGATATGTTTCTGAGAATTCCCTTGAAAACGCGGATGGGTGCAAAGTTCGGAATCTTGCTTGCGAGTAGGAACATGGCAATGAGGCCGATAATGCCTGTGATAGAGCTTGCAACGAACTGGGGGAGGCTTTTGCCCAAGTCGTTGTTCATGATGCTAAAATTCGGACTCGGCGATTCTAAAAAGGCGTAGGCGATAAAGCTTACTATTCCGATGGCGGCAACGATGATCGTATTTTTTGCTGCATGGGGGGCGCCCGTAGAAATGGCACTGTGGATTTTTTTGATGGGTTCTTTGCAAAGAAAACCGCATCCGAAGAAAAATAGAATTGTGAGGTCGCGTTCAATGCCTAGCGGCAAGTGAATATGGTTCTTGTTCAGAATCCAGCCACCAAGGAGCCCTTCTATGGACATGACTGCAAAAAACAACTTTGGATTGACTTGCCGTTTTGACATCTCATGAAGTAGATAGAAAATCAAACTGACTGAATATAAAGTAAATACAAACCACAGAGGCCCTGCGCCAACAGAGGACTTCCCGGCGATAAATATCTTGGCTATGTTCCAATAGATGTATTGCCATGTGTTGTTGATGTCGGGAATGGTATTCACGACCATCATCGTGGGGGTTCTTGGAAATAATGCGAAGTTGTAAATAACGGGGTCTAGCGCAAAGAAGAGGAATGAAAGATAAAGATAGGGGAGTAAGAGAACGCGCGTTTTGTGGGTAAAGTAACTCTTGAAATTGCTGAAGCGCTTGGTGCTGAAAAGGAATCCTGAAATAAAGAAAAATGCCGACATGCGGAGGGCACTCAAGTGCCATGCTCCCAAATGGGCGTTCGGGAATGTCTGCTCGATATGGAACAGGCAGACGAGCAAAAGAACGAATCCCTTGAATTCGTCAATCCAGCCTATTCTTGTCTTGTTCGTTGCCATTGTAAGATATTTCTTTGATTTCTGTATAGATAGTAAATTACGACGGATGCATAAACAGTGCTGCACGTAAATCGTTTGAATATAGGCGTTTTAAGCTCGTTTTTGATGAAATCTTCATTTTAATTGTTTATAAACTAATTCTATAAAAGTTCTTTGATGATAACAAAAATCAATAACTCAGCATAAAAATTTAGTATTGGACAACACGAAAAATGCGTTCTATATTTTGCCGCGTCAAAAAACAACAGTAAAAACAATAATCCAATAACCAAGGAGTTGACGAATGAACCAGAACATATATAAAATATTGATTGCCATTGCACTGGTGTCGTCCATTTGCTCTGCTGAAGAAGCCGCTAAAGAAAGTGTTATTAAACCCACCGGAAACGTTCAAGCTCAAACTATCAAGTCTCTTTATGATAATAAAGCCGACAATACGCTTGATAATTCGTTTTTGCGTGCGAATGTAGGCGTGAAGTTCGATTCCGATAATTTCAACGCTGTCATCAACCTGCGAATTTTTAGCCCGGCGTTTGGCAATACCATAGATGGCAAGAGCTATGATAAGATTTCTGCCGATACCTACTTTGCTAATTACAAGTGGGATACCGAATACGGCAAATTCAATTTGCAATTCGGTCGTTTCCGTACGGACTGGAGCGTAGGCGGTAACTTCGGTACTTATGTAGATGTTTTGCTTGACAAGCGTGGGTTCCTCTCTCGCGATTATCAACATGATGCCGTTTCCTTCGGCTACGAAAAGGGTGTTTCTTCGTTCAGTGCTTTGCTCGGTACTTATGATGCCAAGTTCAATACGGGTTATATCCGCTTTGAAGAAACACTCAAGTTTGAAGATGCTAAAGTCAGTTTGGCTTATCGCGTGAATGCTCTTGATCCTATCCAGCATACGGCTCAGGTCACTCATCGCGTTGCAGGCCGTGCAAGCTATTACTTCCAAAAGAATTTTGGGCTCTATGGTGAAGTTGCGCTGATTGCGACCGGTGATGGGGAAAACCTCAAGGCCGCAAACGCTATCAAGCCCGAATACGCTCAAGATTCGAAATATGTTCCGTTCTTTGTCGGTCTAGAAATTCCTACAGGCGGTTTCCTGAACAACCTCTACGCTGAACTGGAATACATTTCAAACCGCGACGAATTGCAGGCTGATGCTGATGCCCTCGCATGGACGGTCACTTTCATCAAGAAGATTGGCTCCCGTTCCAAGGTCCAGTTTAACCTCTACAGCGAGAAAAAAGCTTCTGACGTCGCTCTTGCTGCACGTTTCACATCGACCATCAAATAACTTACAGCACATTCCCGAACGCCCTCAGCGTAACTCACGCTTCTTTGATCCATTTAGCTGAGGGCGTTTCTTTTAAAACGAAACCCCAAAACATCAAAAATTTAAACAAAGAGGTACACAACATGAATTTCAAGAAAATCACAATTGCGTCCATCGCACTCCTCTCCCTCGCTTTCACCGCCTGCTCTTCTTCCGAAGAAAAGACTGCAAACGAAAAGCAAACTCTCACCAACGTATCTTACGACCCGACTCGTGAGCTTTACGCCAACTACAACCAGGTCTTTGCCAAGCACTGGAAAGAAAAGACCGGCAAGGAAGTGGAAATCACGCAGTCCCATGGCGGTTCCGGCAAGCAGGCCCTCGAAGTGGCCAACGGCCTTGAAGCCGACGTGGTGACGCTCGCTCTCGAATACGACGTGAACGCTGTACGCGACGCCGGTCTCATTGAACCGGGTTGGGTCAAGGAATTCCCGCTGAATAGCGCCCCTTACACATCGACCATCGTGTTCTTGGTGCGCAAGGGTAACCCGAAGAACCTTAAGGACTGGGGCGATCTCGTGAAAGATGGCATCGGAGTCATCACGCCGAACCCGAAAACCTCTGGCGGCGCTCGCTGGAATTATCTCGCCGCTTGGGCATGGGCCGAAAAACAGTACAATGGCGACGAAGCCAAGGTCAAGGAATTCGTGAAGAAACTCTACAAGAATGTTCTAGTGCTCGCCTCCGGTGCTCGCGGCTCTACGACAACCTTCATCGAAAATGGCCAAGGTGACGTTTTGCTCGCCTGGGAAAACGAAGCCTTCCTTTCGCTCAAGGATTATCCTAACGACTACGAAATCGTAATTCCTAGCGTGAGCATCTTGGCAGAACCCTCTGTCGCAATTGTGGATAAGGTGGTTGACAAGCGCGGCACCCGCGAACTTGCTACCGAATACCTGAACTTCCTCTACAGCGACGAAGGCCAGCACATTGCCGCCAAGAACCACTACCGTCCTTCTAACAAGGCCATTCTTGACCAGTACAAGGAATTCAACCAGAACGTGAACCTGATTGACATCAGCTACTTCGGCGGTTGGGATAAGGCACAAAATACGCATTTCTCTAACGGCGGAATCTTCGACCAGATTTACGAAAAGAAGTGATTCTAAATTGATTTTTGGGTAAAATGCGAAACGCCTCCGATAATTAAAATATCGGGGGCGTTATTGCTGCATGAAAGCGCTTGCCATAATTTTTTTTTATTAGCCAATTGAAAAAGTACATTCTATCTTTGCACTCTAAAACATACTATTTCGATAGGTAATTTATGGCTTTGTCCTTTGCAGAAGATTCTCCGTTGACTAAAAGTAGCGCTCTTGAGATATTGGATTTACAAGGTGAGGCGTTGGAAAGTCTTTTAGATGTTGCGTATCGACTGCGAACGAAATACAAAGGCAACCGCGTCAACATCCAGTTGCTTACGAATGTCCGTAGTGGAAATTGCACACAGAACTGTGCTTATTGCGCCCAATCCCGTGATTCCGAAGCCCCGATTGAAAAGTATCGTTATGTGGAAGACAAAAAGCTATATGGCGATAACGATTTAGTCGATGAATTCCATCTTTCTAGACATTGCATTGGGCTTAGCGGCATTCGTTTTGCGGATAGCGATATAGAAAGCCTCGCAGAACGTATTCGCAAAATGAAAAAGAACGGGACGCAGATATGCTGTTCCATCGGATTCTTGACCGAGCATCAAGCGCAAATTCTGAAAAATGCGGGGCTTAACAGAATCAATCACAACTTGAATAGCAGCCGCCGTTTTTACCCAAGCATTTGCACGACGCACACGTATCAAGAAAGAATCGACAATTTGCGTATGCTGAAACGCATCGGTTTTGAAATTTGTTCTGGTGGAATTATCGGCATGGGCGAATCGAAGGAAGATGTCGTGGATATGATGTTTGAGTTGAAAGAACTCAATCCTGAATCCGTTCCTATAAACTTTCTGCTTCCTGTAAATGGAACGCGACTTGCCGAACGTGACATTTCGGCATTGACTCCGGAATATTGCATCAAGGTTCTTTGCCTTGCTCGTTTGATGTTGCCGAAATCGGATATCCGTTGTGCCGCAGGACGCGAAGTGTATTTCAAAGGTTACGAAAAGACTTTGTTCAAAATCGTCGATTCAATCTTTGCTTCGGGCTATTTGACTGAAGGTGGAGAAAGCCTTGAAAAAACTTTCCGCACGATTGAAGAAGCTGGATTTACGTGGCAAGTGGAAAGCGCTTAAATAAAATACGTCAAATCGGATTTTTCGGTGGAACCGAGCATTGTTGCGACTCCGCCGAGTTCAACACCGTCGATTAATTCTTCGGCCTTGATGCCCATGAGTTCCATGGACATTTGGCAAGCGACAAACTTTACGCCTTTTTGCTGCGCGCTCTGGATCAGTTCTTCGAGCGATGAAACCCCGTTTTGCTTCATGACGGCTCGAATCATCTTGGCTCCAATGCCACCGAAATTCATGCGTGAAAGCCCTAGCTTTTTGGAACCTCGCGGCAACATCAAGCTAAACATTTTTCCGATGAGCGATTTTTTGATGCGGACTTTTTCGGGCTTGCGTAAAATGCTGACTCCCCAGAACGTGAAGAACATTGTAACAGGGCGTCCCATCGCGGCAGCGCCATTGGCCATGATGAACGACGCAATAGCCTTGTCCAAATCACCGCTGAATACGACAAATGTTTTGCCATGTTCGAATTCTCTTTTTTCGGGGGCGGGGGCATCTTTTTTCACGATGGACGCGTAAATAATTCCGTCTTTTTCGGTGAGTGATTTTAATTCGTTTCCGGTGTGTTGGCACCAAACTTCGACATCCGAGAGGAACGCTTTTTCATCCGCTTCGACTTGAATTTCGTCACCAATCAGAGCTTTTTTAACGATTTCATCAACTTTTACGATTGGACCTGGGCATTTCAAGCCCTTAGCATCGACAAAGTGCGCCTTAGGAACATCATCAAGGCCTCCTTCAATGTTGTACACTTCAAATTCCCTATCCGCAAGAATTTCTGCGACTTGTTCCGAGCGATCTCCTGTTGTGCAAAAAACATAAACAGGTTTTTCTTTGGGGATGGAATCTATCTTTTTAGAAAGTTCAAAAAATGGAATTTGAATTGCTCCGTTCACAGGACGAACAATAGTTTCACTAGGTTCACGTACATCAAGAAGTGTTGAATTCTTTATATCTATTTTATGAAAATATTTTGCAGAAAAGTTCTTGATTTCGGGCATTAAATCACCTTGCTTTTTAAGTTCTAAAAATAATTTGTTGCAAATATAAAACCACTTTTCAAGAACGTCTAATACATTTTTCTAATCGTTCGCTATCAAAATTTTCAATAACTGTTTTGCAGAATCATTTTTTTAGATTCATTATCAAAAAGAAGAGTCCGTCAAACACAACAATAAAAGGATACTGTATGTACTCTACCCATTACATGGATTTGCTAATGCAAAACTCTCCTTGGAACCTCATTATCTTTATGGCAATTCCTGTCATTCTTGCCGAAACGATTGCCATTACGGATTTATTCCTGTTGCGAGCACCAAATGCACATCCGACACTTTCAAAAATCAACCGCATCGCCGGAATCCTTGCAGGACTTTCATTCGTCGGGATTATAGCCTACTTCATTCCGAATGTCGTTATTCCGCTTGCTTCTACAGGAGAATTCAGAACATGGATTGATGTTGTGGCGATTGGCTCTTACATCCTTGCAGGCATTCCGATGATTTTGCTTGCTTTGTTGAACTTGAAACTTTTACTCCGTAAAGCAGGCGAAGATAAACGTTCGAATTGCGCCATTCTTTTGCTTGCCGCATTCCTCGTTCTCTCGCACGTTGCGATGATCTTTGGTATGGTGGATCCAGGCATTGCCGGGTACTCTCCGAAGGCGGCAACAACAATAGAAATGCACCATCACCACCACCATCATTGATAATTACTTTATTCTAATATAAAAATTTTATAAAACGCGATACTTATTTAGTATTGGACATAACGAATGACGCGTTCTATATTTGACCTCAATTATGAAGAGAACAAATAGAAGTGTCATTCCTGGCTTCGGCCTTACAACCGGCATCACGCTCGCTATCTTAAGCGTCGTGGTGCTGATTCCGCTTGCGTCGCTGGTGGTGTTTTCGGCGCAAATGAGCTTTAGCGAAATCATAGAAATTATTACGCGTGATAGAGTGCTTTCTAGCTTTAAGGTGAGTTTTCTGACTGCATTTATCGCATCGCTCATTAACGCTGTGATGGGCGTTGTGCTTGCATGGGTGCTTGTAAAATACACGTTCCCGCTCAAGCGTTTGATTGATGGAATGATCGAACTTCCATTTGCCTTGCCGACAGCTGTGGCGGGCATCGCATTGACGGCACTTACCGCAGATACGGGACTTGTTGGCGGATTTTTCGCCAAATTCGGCATAAAGATCGCTTTTACGCAAATCGGTATTACGGTCGCGCTCGTGTTTATCGGCATCCCGTTTGTCGTTCGCGCAGTTCAACCCGTGCTTGAAAAACTAGACCCCGCTTACGAAGAAGCCGCAGGCGTCTTGGGAGCTTCACGAAACCGCATTTTTTGGAAAGTGATTTTCCCAGAAATCGTGCCTGCCGCATTGACGGGCTTTGGGCTTGCATTCGGGCGTTGCCTCGGCGAATACGGAAGCGTCGTGTTTATCGCAGGCAACAAGCCGTTCGAAACAGAAATCGTTCCGCTCATTATCATGTCGGAATTGCAGGAATACGATTACTCCAGCGCTACAACGATTGCGCTCGTGATGCTTGTTGCCTCGTTCGTGACATTGTTCCTTGTCAACTTGATTCAGACAAGAAATACGAGGATTTTAAAAGGAGGCGCTTAATGTATAAAGAGACGACTTCTTCAAAAGTGGTTAAATGGTTCTTGATTGGGATAAGCATTGCGTTTGTAATACTGATGCTTTTACTGCCATTGATTACGGTCATTACTGAAGCGTTCAAGCAGGGAACTGCAGTGTATGCGAGGGCGGTTGCTGATGATTATACGGTTAAGGCGATTTGGCTCACGCTAGAAGCGACGCTGCTCGCTGTGCTCATCAATACGGTTTTTGGTCTTTGTGCGGCATGGTCGATTACCAAGTTCCAATTCAAAGGAAAGAAAATTTTGACTACGCTTATTGACTTGCCTGTGACCGTTTCGCCGATTATAGCGGGCCTTATTTTCTTGCTCACGTTCGGACGCCAGAGCCCGCTATTCCCGCTGCTGCAAGATTGGAATTTGAAAATTGTTTTCGCCGTTCCGGGCATTGTCCTTGCGACAATTTTTGTGACGTTCCCGTTCATTTCTCGCGAATTGATTCCCGTTTTGGAAGCCCGCGGAAACGACGAAGAAGAGGCTGCAGCGCTGATGGGAGCAAAAGGCTGGACTATTTTCCGCAAAATCACATTCCCGCATATCAAATGGGCTTTTTTGTACGGTGTAGTGCTTTGTGCAGCCCGTGCGATGGGTGAATTCGGCGCTGTTTCCGTGATTTCGGGACATTTGCGCGGTAAAACGAATACGCTCCCGTTGCATGTGGAAATTCTATTTAACGAATTCCAGTACGTGCCTGCATTTGCTGTGGCGTCGATACTAGTTATGCTCGCCATTGTCATTTTGATTGCAAGAAGTCTTATAGAATACCGAGGACGAAAGAAAGGCAATGCATAGCCTTAAGAATTGCTCTAGAATGACAGCATTCTAATACAACAGAAAGCAGAAAGTTTAGAACAGGAGTTTATATGTACGTAGAACTGAAAAACATCAATAAGCACTTCGGAAATTTCAAAGCCTCGGACGATGTAACCTTCGGTATCGAAAAAGGAAAGCTTATCGGCCTTTTGGGCCCAAGCGGTAGCGGCAAGACGACGATTCTTCGCATGATTGCAGGGCTTGAAACCCCTGATAGTGGTGATATCGTTATCGACGGGAAAGTCATCAACAACGTTCCGGCAAGCAAGCGAGGCATTGGCTTTGTGTTCCAGAGCTATGCGTTGTTCCGCTACATGACCGTTTTTGAAAATATCGCGTTTGGACTTCGCGTGCTGAAAAAATCTGAAAATGAAATTCAGGAACGCGTTGCTGAACTTGTCAAGCTGATTGGTCTCGAAGGGCTTGAAAAACGATATCCGAGCCAGCTTTCGGGCGGCCAGCGCCAGCGTGTCGCTTTTGCAAGAGCGCTTGCTCCAAATCCGCAATTGCTTTTGCTTGACGAACCCTTTGCGGCAATTGATGCAAAAGTGCGTCAGGAACTCCGCCATTGGCTCAAGGAAATGATTGCAAAGCTTGGCGTGACTAGTATTTTTGTGACTCACGATCAAGATGAAGCTATCGAAGTTGCCGATGAAATTATCATCATGAACAAGGGCCGCATTGATCAAATCGGGAAACCCCTTGATGTGTATAGTTCTCCGAAAACATCTTTTGTGGCATCGTTTTTTGGCCAGCCTTCTATTTTCGGGGATTATAGCAAGTTTAATCAGTTCGATGCTATCGAAGGTGCTAATCAAGCAATTGTGCGTCCTGAATTTGTGAAAGTCTCCAAGAAAAACGAATATCAAAAATTCGGAAAATCGGCGCAAGAGGGAATTATAACGGACGTAGCTTTCCGCGGGAGTGGAATTGAGTTGTCTGTTTTGGTTAATGGTGTTGTGCTTACTGCAAGAAGAGGTTTTGACGAGGCTAGCGTTTCTGTGGGTGAAAAGGTCGATGTATTCGTCTATCGCATTTTTGTGACGGTGGGGGACAACGCCTATTTGCTTGAGAATAAGTCTATGCGCGAGCCGGTCGTTGTTATTTAATAGTTTGAATAAACTAAAAAATATTAGCAATTGCTATAAAGGGAGTCTAACATGGCAACAGATTATTCTACACTTAAAAAGGGCGGCTGGATGCGCCAAAAGCAGAAGAACAACTTCTCGCTGCGTGTTCGTGTCGTTGGCGGAAACTTGACCGCTACACAACTTGCAAAAATTGCTGAAGTTGCTGAAAAGTATGGCGAAGGCTATGCTCACTTGACTTCGAGACAGAGTGTCGAAATTCCATTCATCAAGCTTGAAAATGTTGACGATGTAAAGAATGCATTGGCTGAAGGCGGCGTGGAACCGGGCGTTTGCGGACCGCGTGTGCGTACCATTACGGCGTGTCAGGGCGAAGCCGTTTGTCCGAGTGGCTGTATTGATACTTACGCAATTGCCAAGGAACTTGATGACCGTTATTTTGCCCGTGAACTTCCGCACAAGTTTAAATTCGGTGTGACCGGTTGCCAAAACAACTGCCTCAAGGCCGAAGAGAACGACGTGGGCATCAAGGGCGCAATCAAGGTCAAATGGATTGAAGACAAGTGTGTCGGTTGTGGCGTTTGTGCTAAGGCTTGCCGAAGAGAGGCGATTCGCATTGAAAATAAGAAGGTCATTTTTGATGATTCTAAATGCAACTATTGCGGACGCTGCTTCAAATCTTGCCCTACGGATGCTTGGGAAGACACGCACGGCTTCATAGTCTCTTTTGGTGGACTTTTCGGCAACAACATCAACAAGGGCGAAACCATTATCCCGTTTATCGAGGATAAGCAAAAGTTGCTCGATGTTTGTGATGCTGCAATTTCGTTCTTTGCTGAAAATGCAAAACCTGGTGAACGTTTTAAATACACTATTGATCGTATCGGTCATGATGTCTTTGCTCAGAAAATCAAGGATGTGTATAACGGTTAATGGAATGAAATAGGGGGGGGGGCTTATGCCCTCCTATTTTGTAATCGCATAAAGCGGAGGTTCTGTGAAAATAGAACGGCTCAAGACAGACTTACTGATTATTGGTGGTGGAACAGCGGGCTGTTACGCGGCAATCACGGCAGCGAAAGCAAATGCCGCGAATAATGTCGCAAATAATGCCGCGTACCTCAAAATTCTCATCGTCGAAAAGGCGAATATCAAGCGCAGCGGATGCCTTGCCGCTGGTGTGAACGCCTTGAATGCCTACATTACCGAAGGCCGCATGCCCAAGGACTACGTGGAATACGCCAAGAAGGATGCCGACGAAATCGTTCGCGAGGACCTGCTGTATTCCATTTCGGAGAAGTTCAACGAAGTCACGGCGCACCTGGAAAAGCTGGGCCTCGTGATTTTGAAAGACAAGGATGGAAAATATGTAACGCGCGGCAACCGCAACATCAAAATCAACGGTGAAAATATCAAGCCGATTCTAGCTGCGGCAGTCGCGAAGGCGCCGAACGTGCAGGTGCTGAACCACGTGAACATTTTCGATTTTTCCGTTCACGACAACAAAATCGACGGTGCGTTTGGTTTCGGGATTGAGAACGATACATTCTACGCCATCGAAGCGGGCGCGGTCATTGTCGCGACGGGCGGTGCCGCCGGGCTTTACCGCCCGAACAATCC
>CAMKTL010000013.1:0-86791 GCA_946415675.1 uncultured Fibrobacter sp. | reverse complement strand
ACCAGTGGGGTGTTGAACTCGGCAAGCAGCTCGCGAAGAAGATTCTTCCGGAACTTGCCAAGGCCGACGCCGAACTGAACCACGACAGTTCCACCAACGGACTGATCAAGTGGTATAAGGCACATCAGAAATAAGCTGAGCTTATTTCTGAGCAATGAGGTCTGAGGTCGGTCGCGTTGCGCTCTTTGAGGTTTGGGCAACGCTCCGCTTTATCGTCATCCTGAGCGACCGCGAAGGATCCAGACATTAGGAAAAACCGCGACTCCTAAAAGTCGCGGTTTTTTGTACAAATTCAACACTATTTTATTTTGCTAAAATCAAGCCCATGATCAATATCCATGGGTTCGTTCGGGTTATCCACCTTGACATCGACTGGTTTGGGCGGTTCTGCGGATTCCGTCGGAGGCTCTGGCATTTTTGCCATCCGAGACGACACAGCGTCGCGCCCATCCTGGTTCATCTGTTTGCCATCAGGTGTATTCATCGGAGGAAGTATATTAATGTTGTACGCATCCGTATTCTTGAACATACTGCATCCGACAAGAAACAAAGCAAAACCCATCACAATATATTTCATGTTCACAATGATAAAAAAAATTTTTTAAATTTGGGCGAAAAACAAGATGGGAGCAAGTGTATGAAAACTAAAATTCTATTTATTATATCCATTTTTAGCCTTTCCATGCTCGGAGGCTGTCTTGATGAAATTACCGAAGCACCAGACTTGTCCGAACTCGCCTGCACAACAGAAACTCTAGACGATGATAGCGGCGTCAAGATTATCTGCGGAGGCGATTCCGTTGGTGTCGTCTTGAACGGAAAGGACGGCAAGAATGGTAAAAACGGAAAAGATGGTAAAGACGGCAAGGATGGCAGTTCCTGCACCGTCAAGGAAAGCGCTGACAACAACGGCTATGACGTTTTTTGTGACGATGAAAAAATCGGTTCCATCAAGAACGGTAAAGACGGAAAAAACGGAACCGATGGTGAAGACGGCGAAAAAGGTGACAAGGGTGACAAAGGTGATAAGGGAGATAAAGGCGACAAAGGAGACAAAGGCGAAGACGGGAAAAGCAATTCCGTCTGCACAGTCGAAGAAAATTCCCAAATCAATGGTTACGATGTCATTTGCGATGGCAAAAAGGTCGGCGAACTGAAGAACGGTGAAAAAGGAGATAAAGGCGAAGACGGGAAAAACGGAGGCAAAGGCGATACCGGCAAGTCTGCTTATGAAATCGCAAAAGACAATGGATTCACCGGCACCGAAAAGGAATGGCTCGAATTTTTGAAGGGTGCTGCCGGCGCAAACTGCACCGTGAAAGAACGTACCGACGGGACCGGCTACGACCTGACTTGCGGCGGTAACACCGTCACCGTGAAAAACGGAGAAGACGGAAAAGACGGAAAGAGCGCATTCGATATCGCGAAGGAAAAAGACCCGAACCTCACTGTTGACGAATGGCTCGCCGCGCTCAAGGGCGATAACTGCAAAGGCGAAAAACTTTCCAACGGCAACATCAAGATTACTTGCGGCTCGAACTTCGAAGAAATCCTCGAAAAAGGAAACGATGGTGCCAGTTGCACCGTAAATGAGCGTACCGACGGGACCGGCTACGACTTGAACTGCGGCGGCAAGGTCGTCACCGTGAAAAACGGAGATCCCGGCAAGGACGGCAAGAGCGCATTCGACATTGCGAAGGAAAAAGACCCAAACCTCACCGTTGACGAATGGCTCGCCTCGCTCAAAGGCAAGGGATGCTCTGCAGCAAAGGTTACAGACGGTGTCCAGATTACCTGCGGCGATGCAGAATCGGTCACCATCAAGAATGGTGAAAATGGAAAGAGCGCGTTCGACATTGCAAAAGAAAAAGACCCAAGCCTCACTGTTGACGAATGGCTCGCCTCGCTCAAAGGCGAGGGATGCATGGCAAAAGAAGTCGAAGACGGCGTGGAAATCACCTGCGGCAATGATGAACCTGTCAAAGTCACAAACGGCAAAAGCGTAACCCCAGAAAAGCTTAGCGCAGAATGCTCCGCCCTGCGAACTTCTACAGATAAATTTAATTCTATGTACGATGTATTCGGCTGTCTCCGCTCCTATGAAAAAGTCGCATTCATCCTCCGCCATGCTGCCCGCGACAAAAATAAAACTGGATCAACTGATGGTCTCAACAGCAATGGCGAGGCACAGTCTAAGCTAGTTGGAACAACGCTCAAAGAACTCGACATCGGCGACTTTTTCTACATGCATACAAACGTCTATCGTACCCAGCAAACAGCATTCATCATCTCTAACAACAAAGGCCAAACCACTGCAGACGAACAAACTTGGAAAAGTTCCATGTTCAACGGATTTCATGCTGAAAACCTAGACCTTCTAGATTCATGGTACATACAAAAAAATGCCACACAAGAAGCAAAAGAATCATGTAGAAAGCCAAATAGCTGGGGATGGAGCATGTATTCAAAAGTCGCTTATGAAGAATACGACAACAGCACAATCGAGAATGCGTGCAAATCCGTTTTTTACAACATCAAATCAAGAACCCAAGAGTTCATTGACACATACTTTACATACGATAACATGCACAAAATGACCCTTGCTATATCACACGATCAGTTCCTTGTACCATTCGTTGTCGCCATTAGTAACAAGCAAATTCACGATGACAAAAATAGCGATTTACGATTTCACAAGCACGAAAACAATTTCAATTACTGGATAAACTACCTGACCGGAGTCGCTATCATCGTTGGGCCTGACGGCACAACTACGACAATCCCTGTCACAGCGCTTGATGACGGATTCCTACGAGAATACAACTAACTAAATTATCAAAATTCTTCTGAAGCCCCCGCACGGGGGCTTTTTTGATGTTTCACTCTTGCAAAATTATGATATATTTATTTCTACAACGGAGGGAAAGATGAAAAAGCCGCTCATTCTAATCACCGCACTTTTCACAGTTTCTGCAGCGTTTGCGCAGAACGCAAAATCCACTAACGTTACCGATGCCGACGTTAAAAGCTGGATTAAGAATCAAAAACAAATAGAGTCCGACCTAAACGAAGCCGGTCTCTCACGCGACGGCATCACAGCAGCAAGCGCGCAGGAAAAGGCAAAAGCAGAAACCATCCTCCAAAAGCACGGTATTTCCGCACCGAACAGCATCAATAAATACGCGATGATCAACCAGTGCGCCACTCTCGTTCTGGCCGAAAACGGAGCCGGTTCAGGCATAGACCCAAAAACGATGGCGATGCTAAAGAAGATGAATGTCGATCCCTTTGCTGAACTAAGAGCAAACACCAATCAGAAAGATTGCAAGGTTGTAAAGGGGAATGAAAAAGCCATCGTGAATTTGATGAAAGGAATGGACGCAAGCAGCACACAAGCATCTGCAAGTCCATCTGCCAAGCCAGCATCGAAAGCAATGACACCTCCTACCCCAAGTACGGCGAAAAGCGGCGGAGCCAAAAGCAAAGACGCCGCCTATGCGCAAGCAGAACAAATGCGAATCACGAATCCCGAAATGACCGAAGAAATGGTCGAACAAATGGCACAGAAAATTAGAAGCCAGCCCGGATATGCCATGCAGCAAGCCGCATGGGCAATGCAACAGCAGGGCCTCGCCAGCGAAACGCAAGAAAGCGCACAAAACGCTGAAGCGCAATTCAAGGAACTCAACGAAAAAGCGACCAAAATCAAAAACGCCATCAACGAATTCACCAATAGCAAAGGCGATTGCGGATTCATTTACAAAAACGCCGACAAACCAGCCAAAGCATACACCAAGAAAGAACCGGCCAGTTGGGAAAGCTTGATGATCCATGTTCAAGACAACGTTGTGCTATTCCTCCCCGTAACAACAAAAGGCAAAGTCGAGTTCAAGTTCATCTGGGAAGAACCTGAATTAAAGAAAGTTGCCGTCGGCAACACCGGCTATGCCACATCCAATGTCGAAACGACCGAAATGAGCAAGACCGTACCTGTCTCCATTACCAACATCGAAATGTACGAAGTGTCCGACAAGAACAGCACGGCAATAGAATACGTCATCTCGACAAAAGAAGGAAAGGTAATCCACCTCTGGCAGAAATGGAGCGGGGATAATTGGACCACGAAAGTCAACTTCAACGGATTGAAGGACGCTTCTACCTGGAAGTGGGGCGGAACCGGCGGAAATTAGAGCATCTTCACACATGCTATTTTTTAGCACCCGAATTTAATCAATTTCAGAAACAGCAACACCGAGCCGTACCTATAAACAGAGCATTTTCTGCTATTTATAGGTACGGCACAATCGTAATACAGGCTACCGTACCTATAAATCACACAAATACGTCTTTTTATAGGTACATTTTTCATGTTAGCAAACAAACTAACGTTAAAGTTTCACCATTTTTCCTTAAAACGTACCTATAAAAAAAACAATCTCTTATTTTTATAGGTACGTTTATTCTCAACAACATCATTTTTCTCAGCATCAACACACCATTCGTACCTATAAAAAACAACTTCAACAAAATTTATAGGTACATCTCTCCAACAACACGCCCAAAACAAACACCTAACGCCTTTAAAACAGTTCAAAGCGTCACAAAAAGCCTCCCCGAAATTTTGCAAACGCAATTATCTCGCGCATTTTCTGAAATGCTGATAACTGTTGTTTGCAAAATGAACACGCTATTCCAAAATGCTTGCTTTTACAGCAAGTTCATTGTATATTGCCTTCACCAAGAAGGGGAAATCATTATGCAGAAAAAACAAGAACACACCCACACTCCGTTAGACGCATTGACAAGTTTCGTGCAATCTCAGAGGACAGAACTGCAACAACTGCTATCGCAGTTTCCCAAGTCAAAAGCCATCGTCGGAAACCTGCGAATAGACCGATGCAGGAATTCCTTCCAATACTACATCGTATCAGAACGCGGCGATACGAAGGGCAAATACATTTCCCACAAACAAATCCGAAAGGCAGCGGCAATTGCACAACGCGATTACAACAAAGCCACGGCGACGATTCTCAAAAAACAAATCAAAGCAATTGACTCGTTCCTCGCAATTTACACCCCAAACGCAATCGACGACGCATACACAAAACTCCACCCAGGTCGCCGCGCGCTTGTAACTCCCGTGCGTGAACCTGACGAAGATTTTATCGCCGCATGGCGGCACCTCCCTTACACCGGTAAGCCTTTTGAAATAAACTCGCCCGAGTATTACACGGCAAGCGGTGTGCGCGTCCGATCCAAATCCGAGGTCATCATTGCAGACGCACTCGCTCGTGCAAACATTCCCTACCGCTACGAATACCCTACAAGCATCAAAGGCTGGGGAACGCTCTATCCAGACTTCACCTGCCTCGACATTCGCACCCGCGAAGAAATCATCTGGGAGCACTTCGGCCTCATGTGCGACCCTGACTACGCCGAGAACGCCGTTCAGAAAATCACGCACTATGCAGCGAGTGGCTATGTTCTCGGCAAGAACCTCATCGCCACATTCGAAAGCGGCACAACCCCGCTTTCCGTCAAGCAAGCGCAAGGATGCATCGACGCACTTTTCAAATAAATTTAAATTTATCACACGAAAGCCTCAAACGTTCCCATGTTCCAAACCACGACTTTCCGGAATTCAATGGAAAATTTTTTCAGTACACTTTATCAAGTTTTCGCCACCTCGCCCTGGTGGGTGCAAATTATCCTCGCATTTTCGATAGGCATTTGCGTACTCTCGTTTTTGGCAATTCTAGTTTGCAGCCTTTTTCTAACCCCAATATGCGGGACTCATCGACCAAGCATATTAAGACCTATCACTTTGCGCATTTGGCACGCAGGCATTGTCGCACTCATCGCCATCTTCAAAGTCTTCCATCTTCCCACAGACGGACTTGAGCGTGGCAAAAGAGCCTACGAAGAAGAAATCCGCAAAGCCGAAGGAATCGAATACAATACAAACAACAAAATCAAGCCCCGAGAACCGCAGCCACAAAGCAACCCCCTCGGCAGGCATTCCTACAAAGACATCGAAGAATAAAAAAACGCCCCGACTGGGGGCGTCACTTTCTAATCATCTTCACATTGCGACACAGCCACTTCGGAACAAGTGGCATCAGCAAGCCACGTACCTTCAGTTCGTCGCATGCATTCGTCATACACCGCACTTTGACATGGATCCGACGACGAATGGCCACAGGAGCACAAAACAAGAAAAAAGATACTTGCGAGAAATTTCCATTCTACCATGAATTTCAAACAAGTTAATTTCACTATTACGGCACCTCAACGCTGTCGAGAATCTTCTGCACGACAGTTTCGGCAGTGACCTCTTCCGCTTCCGCTTCGTAGCTCAAAATCACGCGGTGACGGAGCACTTCCATGGCGACAGCCTTCACGTCTTCCGGCGTCACGTAAGCGTGGCCCTGGATAAACGCATGAGCCTTCGAAGCCTGGGCAAGGCCGATGGAGGCACGCGGCGAGGCGCCCACTTCCACAAAGCCCACCAGGTCGCTACGCTTGATGCTACCCGGATCGCGCGTCGCCAAGACCAAGTTCACGATGTATTCGCGCACGCGTTCATCCACATAGACCTGCTTCACGAGCTCGCGAGCCTTCAAAATATCTTCCTTCGTCGCGACCGCATTCGGCTGGCGCAGCCCCGCACCCGAGACCGCATCGAGAATCTTCATTTCGTCAGCCTTGTTCGGGTAGCTCACCTTCACCTTCAACAGGAAACGGTCCACCTGAGCTTCCGGCAGCGGATACGTGCCTTCCTGCTCAATCGGGTTCTGCGTCGCAAGCACCAGGAACGGCTCGTCCAGCTTGAACGTCTCGTCGCCAATCGTGATGTGGCGTTCCTGCATGGCTTCGAGCAAAGCGCTCTGCACCTTCGACGGTGCACGGTTAATTTCATCAGCAAGCACGAGATTCGTAAAAAGCGGGCCCTTGCGCGTTTCGAACTTCGCCTCGCGGGCATTATAAATCGTGGTACCCAGCAAGTCCGCCGGCAGCAAATCAGGAGTAAACTGGATACGCTTGAAGTCGAGCGACACTGCATCGGCAAAAGCCTTCACCGCAGTCGTCTTGGCAAGGCCCGGCAGGCCTTCCAAAAGCACGTGGCCATCTGCCAAAATACCCGTCAGAATGCTCTCGACCATCGCCTTCTGGCCAATCACCGTATCTTCAACTTCACGCAGCAAGTTCATGCAAAAAGAACTCTGCTGCTTCACCTTTTCCGAAAGTTCCTGAATATCCATTATTGTCCTCTCTATGTATTTTCTTCAATTTTTTCACTTTCGTTTTTTGACCATCTTCTTTCGCGAATAAGGCGAGAGACGAGAGACTAAAGACGAGAGATTATTTTTCATGCTTTAAGATACTAAAATCTGCGGAAAAAAACAAATGACGTGACAAAGTGGTTAGTGATTAGTGGTTGGTGGTTAGGGAGGAGGGGGAAGATTGGACTTTCACTTCGCTCAAGTCCCAACTGTTCGGCTCGATCATAGCCATGCGAGCATGGCTGCGATACTCGCCTTGCACAGTTGTTCCCCTGACTTCAGCCCCGTCGGGTCTTCCTCCACCCCCTCACCTAAGGGCTCCGCCCTTAAGAACCCGAACAAAAAAATCAATGCGATTGCGCATCAAACATTACGCTAAAATCAAGATAAAAACGTTGGTTTTCAGAACCAAGTTCATTCCCGTAACGGAATTCTAAAGAATAACCATCATAATTGACATACGCCCCAACACCTAATTCCCCATAGAATTTCATATAATAATCAAGATTTATTGAACAGCATTCGTCCAAAACACCTGAATAAGAATTGTAAGCAAAAAACTGATTCACGCCCACTTTTAATTTCGAAGTAACAGGATACTGTTCAATCGTCATAATTCCAAAAGGCCGCTTCCAATTCGTTTCACTTTTATCAAGTACAATAATATCACCCCATCCTTGAACACCAAAATAATCACTAACAAAGCCCAAATTCAAACGAACAAGAGAATGCTCTCCTAAACTTAAACCAAATAAAAAATAGTCATTTCTAAAAAAGAGCACTCCATCTAGTAAAAAATGAGGTTCCTTATATCGGTATGCCTCATCCTTTCCTTTTTCTTCACGATGAGAATTGTCGTCGCCCCAAAAGCCTCCACCGCCAAAACCCATATAAATAGAATTCGGTTTAGCACTCATAAAACGAGCTGCCGACGGAGCATGCGAAGAGCACCCCGCCAGCATCGCCGCCACAAGCAGAACAAATAAGTAAGCCAACCGATTCATTACGTATAATAATAGCTTTCATTTCAAAAATTCCAATGTCACCCATTGGCAAATTTTAACTATCCATCAGGCGATTCATACAAGAGGGCGATCCCCGAACAAGTCGGGAATGACAAAACGGAAAGAACCATTTTCCCACGCAGGGTAAATGGTCATACTTTTTTCATTTTAAAAAGGAGATTCCGGCATACTTCGACTACGCTCAGCACAGGCTCCAGCCGGAATGACATTTGAGGCGTGCAAGACAAGTGTAAACAAAGCAAACCGATCATATTCCCAACGGCGGAAAAATGACACAATCAAGCCGCTAACAGCGATTTGAGCGCCAAACTAAAGGCAATACCTCCTATGGAAGAATATTTGGCAAGTTCTGCTTGACAAATCTGAAAAAAAATTATTCCGACGCAGGAGATATCATTCGCAACAAATTTTGGTCCCTGGAAGATTTTCCGCCAAATGTAAACGCATAGTTTGCCATAAAGTAGAATCGATTTCTCGGCTCATCGATTTCACGACCATAACGAAATTCAAATGAAAAATTACTATAGGCCAAATAGGCTCCCGCACCAAATTCATTATAAAAGCCCGCTGCCACACAGCAAATGCCACCCCAATTTTCATCCACGTCATACGCATTACGCGAAACGTGCTCACTAAGTCCAACTCTAAAATTATCTGTCACAGGATATTCCTCTATCAGCATCAAACCTCCATAAAAAGGCGTAACATGGTCAACGGCATTAATTGCACCACCAAGCCAGCCCTGTAAAGCAAAATACTGGGAACGAACCCCTGTAACATAATTTAGCGAAAGAGCATTCACCGAATACATTCCGATTACAACAGAATTAAACCGATGAAAATAATTCAAATCAAAATCGCCTGCATTTTCCTTATCAGTAAAATCACTTTCATACCTATAAGTCCCATGATGAACATCCCCTGTCCATATTGCTCCTCCTAAAGCAATACTATTTCCATTCTTTTTCACATTCATAAACTGCGCTGCCGACGGAGCATGCGAAGTGCACCCCACCATCATCGCCGCCACAAGCAGAACAAATAAGTAAGCCAACCGATTCATCATATACAAAATAGCTTTAATTTCAAAAATTCCAATGTCGCCCATCGGCAATTTTCAACTATCCATCAGGCGTTTCATACAAGAAGGCGATCCCCGAACAAGTCGGGAATGACAAAACGAAAAAAAAACATTTTCCCACGCAGGGTAAATGGTCATACTTTTTTCATTTTAAAAAGGAGATTCCGGCATACTTCGACTACGCTCAGCACAGGCTCCAGCCGGAATGACATTTGAGGCGTGCAAGACAAAATAAGCGATGTCGTTTTTCACTCTCGATGATAATCGTCTTTTTTTCAAGAGGAACAAATCGCCATTTATTTTTTCTTTCCCGCTTTCGCAGCAGGCACTTCCGGGAGCATCGCGTTGAGCAAGCGTGCGAGCAAGCCTTTGTCTGCAATTTGCTCTGCGGTGACACGCACCATGGGCTTTGCGCCGTCGTAGGGCAACTGCAATTTCGCATTCGGGAGCATAGCCTTTGCAGCGGCCACAGGCTTCACGAGCAAGCGGTCATCGTAAATCCCGCCAAAGATTTTTCCGTCAGCATAAAGGATGTACTCGCCCATCATCTTGCGGGTGGTCACGCGGAAACCGCCATCAAGCAGTTCTCCATTGAACTGAGCCACAACGTAATCACGGAACTTTTCAGAGCTCGGCATAAATAATTACGACGGATTTTCTTCAAGCTCAAGGATTTTTTCACGCATTGCATTCGAGAATTTTTCAAATTCTGCGAGATAAACATCATAAATGCGAGCAAGGACTGCATTAAAAGCTTCTTCGTCATATACATGAGCAGCAGAATTTCTATCGCGAAGCATATTCAGCCAAGTCGATTCGTCATCCAAAAAATTATATTTAAAACCGGCCTTAAGAATTTCACGCGGTGAACCATTTTCAGCTTCGACAATCGCATGAGCCCGCATCACTTCTTGCAATGTTTTCCATAACAATTCAAAAGTCAAACTAAATTGACCAATAACCCCCGTTCTATAAATTTCATCAGAGAGCGCAAGTTCCCTTTTGGAATTCTTCAGAACTCGAAAGCTATTTAAGAAATTATCAAACTTTTGCATAAAGAAGCTGGCCCTCCCTATCTATAGAAGTCCTTAACTTATCCGATACAATTTCATCCAGATTCACAACATCAAAAGACAAAAGAGTATCAGCCTGTTCTTCAAGCAATTCCTCAAAGCGCAAGACATTCTCACCCGAAACAGCAAGGTCAATATCGCTCCGTTCGCGATTAGTCCCACGTGCACGAGATCCAAACAGAATAACCTTATCAAGAACGCAATCCTTTGCGAACTTTCTAATCTGGTTCTGAATTTCAAGCGATAGATTCATCGTGACCTCATGGACTTTTTTCAATATACATTATTTTTTCGGACAATCAACCAGCGTTTATACGGCAGAGACCAATATCATAAGACATTTTATCCTTCAAAAGCCCCATGCGAAATGGTAATTCGGGATTTCCGAATTACCATCCTTGAAAATCGACCATTATTGTATATCGATGTAAAGTACTTTTTTGACCACTAACACGATCAACACGCTTATAACTTAAATCCCTACCATATCGGAATTCCAATCCAACCCTAGTCTTTTCCCCTGGAACAAAAGACACATAGCCACCGCCACCGATTTCATCATAAAATACAGGAGCAGAACGGCCATATCCAATTACCACCGCACCACGTACTACCATAGACGCTTCACGACCATTTCTTGATAAATGTTGTGTCAAGCCAATGCGTAAATCATCTCCAATTGGCAGTTGTTCAATCACAGAAACTCCACCACCCCATTGAAAATAAGCATATTCAATTTTTTCAAATTGCCATAGGCATAAATTGCTCCAGCCCATAATACCAAAGTAATCCGATACTAATCCCGCTTGCACAAAAGGCGATGCAAAGTCAAATCCAAATCCATACTTAAAATATCCCTTACTTTTTTGAAATGAAACTTGAGCCCCCACAGGCCATTCAATGCTCCTATAAGCCCAATCCTCATGCCATTCATTGGAATGCTCCACTTCTTTCACGCCTTCAGCTATATACACATCACCAGAACGATAATTAACCCGGTCTCCCAAAGTTACAAAGCCGACAGCATTTGATACAAGTTTATCTTCATTCTTTTCCATAAAAGACGCAGCTGAAGGAGGATGAATAATCGTAATACTGCACCCCGACAAAACGAGTGTTGCCATAAAGGCTAACGTGTAGAACATCCATTTCATTAGTTATAAAATAGCTTTCATTTCAAAAAAAATCAACGTCGCCCATCGGCAAAATTAAACAGCTCATCAGGCGATTCATACAAGAGGGCGATCTCCGAACAAGTCGGGGATGACAAGACGGAAAGAACCTTTTCCCCACGCAGGGAAAATGGTCATACTTTTTTCATTTTAAAAAGGAGATTCCGGCATACTTCGACTACGCTCAGCACAGGCTCCAGCCGGAATGACATTTGAGGCGTGCAAGACAAAATAAGCGATGTCGTTTTTCACTCTCGATGATAATCGTCTTTTTTTCAAGAGGAACAAATCGCCATTTATTTTTTCTTTCCCGCTTTCGCAGCGGGCAGTTCCGGGAGCATCGCGTTGAGCAAGCGTGCGAGCAAGCCTTTATCTGCAATTTGTTCGTCGGTGACACGCAACATCGGTTTTGCGCCATCGTAGGGCAACTGCTTTTTTGCATTCGGGAGCATAGCCTTTGCAGCGGCCACAGGTTTCACGAGCAAACGGTCATCGTAAATCCCGCCGAAGATTTTCCCGTCGGCATAGAGGATGTATTCGCCCATCATCTTGCGGGTGGTCACGCGGAAACCGCCATCAAGCAGTTTGCCATTGAACTGTGCCACAACGTAATCACGAAACTTTTCAGAACTCGGCATAATATTCCATTTCGTCAAACTACTTTTTCACAAGGCGTTCAATACATTCCTTAAACTCAGTGGCATTGCCTATATGATATTCATCTGTACCTAAGTTCGATGTATCACCATTTAAATTGTATTCCGTATTAAATTCCATTAATTCTCTATTCTCATCTCTACAGATTTCCGGAGTCATTTTAGAATCAAATACATAATCCAATGTGCATGTTCCGTTATCTGATCTCATGACAGCACTAACTTCCCAATATTCTCTAAAGAAAGAAGATGAGTGAAATGCCTTGGTAAATTCCATTTCAAAAGTTTGTCCATTAAACGTGAACGAAATGTGATTTTTGTCCCGACTATTGATAACAACATTTGAAGTCGAAGCATATTTTTCTATATCCGCACCACCATAAAAAGTCTCTTCAGGATGGTCAAAGCCACCCAGCACTGTTCCCTGATGCACTGCAAGCACAACATACATGTTTGTTTCCATATAATAGGAATTCGTATAATCATCAAATTCATCCTTTATCATTGCATACGGATCTATCTCTTTTCCATTCAAATCAGTAAAAGACACAAAAAGTGAATCTTGTGTATATTCATAATACGCAATCATGCTATTCTCTCTAGCACTAAGTTGACTCTGATCAAGACATTTAATCGAATTTGTTTTGGGGATATAGCGACATGAATTTATCATTTTCCATTTGTTTTTAATCTGCCCATTCTTTCCCCCAACAAAAACGCTTCCATAACTATCCATATCTTTTTTATTGAACGTAACAAGCGTATCACCAATAAAAGCGAAATCACCATTAATACGCGAGGTATCCTTTACCGTAGCAAATTCTAGCGATTCATCTTTCTGAATACAGACATCCTTATCACGAATTTGAAGAGCCAAATAAGACTGATTTGCCTCATCTAAAGCCATGGGCATCCGAAATCCAACAAAGCCATTGGGACTTGCAGACGGATTGGAACTTTCACTGTCGCTACAGGCAAGTATAGCCATCATGCAGACGACCAATCCAATAATATTAAACATCTTCTTTTTCATAATTTCTCTTCTTTTTTGATTTCAATTTTTTCGCACTTGATTTTTCGTCAAAAACCATACAGCTAAATTATAGTTCTTACTAATTAAAGAATGCGTAATGCATCATAAAATAGATGCGATTTCGCGGTTCCCCAATTTCGCGCCCGTAACGGAATTCAATGGAGAAGTTTTTGTACCCAAAATAAGAGCCAATACCAAATTCATTATAAAATCCAGTAGAATATGTACTACCCCATCCTAAATTTTCATCTACAAAATATCCATTTCGAGAAATATGTTCACTAGCACCAATTCTAACATTTGCATTTATTGGATATTCTTCTATCAACATTAAGCCACCATAAACAGGAGAATTTTCCCGATCAACCGGAGATATGCTGCTCCCACCCCAAAACTGAATTCCAATATATTTGCTTCGCCAACCTGCAACACCTCTAAAAGAAAGATTTTCGATATTCGTACCAAACACTAAATGACTGTAACGATAAAAAAGGGATATGTCCAAATTTCCGGCACCTTCCGCACTTATATAATCTCGTTCAAATTTATAACGCCCCCTATAAACGTCACCACTTTTCAATACACCACCAACAACAAGACTGCCACCTTGTTTATCCTCATCCATCTTCACATTCATAAATTGTGCGGCAGAAGGCGGATGGCTGGAACACCCCGCTAAAAGCAGAAGCAAGGCGACAACGCAAAAAACAAGCGAACAAAACTTTCGAATCATTCTATAAAGTTAAAATATTTCTGATAAATGCAAGAGCATTTCGTCTGCTGATTCTATCCGCTTATCAGAATTTTCAAGACAAAAAAAGGAGATGCCCGCTCAAGGCGGGCATGACACAATCACTAGACCCATTCGACTTCGAGGCTTCAGCCTCTTCGCTCAGGGTGACACATCCCTAACCACCAACCACTAAACACTGCGGCAAAGCCGCCTCTCTCGTCTCTCGTCTGTAGGCTCAGAGAGCCGTTCTTTGTACAAGTACCAAATGCTAGGCTCGGAAATGGTCCTGCAAGCAGTCACGCTTCACTCGCCTTACGCATTTGTCGTCTAAACCCTAATCGTCCTCTTTCAGCCCCATAAGCTGCATCGCGAGTTTCCAGGTTTCCTTGTTTTCGAAGCTGTCGCGTTTGCCGCCGCCGTAGCGGGCATGCGCAAATTCTTCGAGCAAGGGCTTCCAGCCGTCGAGTTTTCCGTCAGCCACGAGAGCATCCAAGTTCACGGCGGAGGCGGAGGCAGTTCCCGTGCCGGCACTTCCGAACTTTTCAAACGCATATTCCTTGCAAATGCTTTCAAGTTCCAAAAGCCATTCACGGCTGTCTGCCACGTTCACACGCTGCTTCAAGACCATCATATGTTCGCGGAGGACGTTCTCGGAAGCACTCCGTTTTGCAGCCGCAGCCTGCGCCACCGCACGACGACGCACGCGCCACACGCCCGCAGCAAGCAGGCATAGCGCCACGACAACGCCCACCACAATCGGCAACATACTGACCGGAGCTTCGGCACGCAACGGCATGCTATCGCTCCGCAAGTCCAGCGACTGCCCCGTCGGCGTCGGGATTTCAAAACGCATCGCGGGAATATTCAAGTTGCCCGTATCCTGCACAACGAGCTTGTAGTTAAACGTAATCTGCGCAATTTCCTTGCCGTTTTTCACCGAACGGCTAGACTCCTGCGACATGCCGACCTGCAAAATGCCCTTGGCGTTCGCCGTACTCATCGGCACCACCAAAATGGCACTGCCGTTTATGCTCCACGAAACCGTTACCGGAAATTCAACCGTATCGCCCACGGCCACTTGCAATGTATCGCCCGAATGCCCCGTAGTAATCGAAATCCCGAGCTGTTCCGGAGTCGGCAACTGCGGAGTTTCAACAACATCCTCTCCACTCGTCGAGTCGCTAACGAGACCTGCGCTATCAAGGCCTGCACTCGGTTCCACCACGAGAGCGTTCGCCGAATCGTTCTTCGATGCCGCAAGAAGCGAATCGACATACTGTTTTTTTTCTTTTGCCTTGGCTTGCTTATCTAGCGTTGATTTTACAGCTTTAGAGAGTGTATTCTTTTTCATGGTTAAGAATATACAAATTCTGCTTAAAAAAAGCCGACCCCGGCATATAGCCGGGGCGACATATAAAAAAGAATTGCCATAATTATGTGGCAGCTAGCCACAAAGTATCATTGCAGCAAAAGCCGTTAAACACCGGCCGGGCGAACGTACAAGCCGTTCAGCAAGGCGGAATACAGCGTGAGCAAGATGTCAGAGAAGTAGCTACTAGAGGAATTCGTAGGAGTCTTGCCATTCACGCCAGTCGTGCAAGTGTTGAGCCATGCCGCATTCCCGGCAATACCCGTTGCGCACCACGCTGCATACCACTGGCTAGAGACAACGGTATTCTTGGTGTAATCGGCACCCACAGACAAGTTCCAGGAGTAGTTCACAGCCAAGGCCATATTGTTCGGATCTCCGTTAGCCTTCTTTGAGATAAAGTCATTCAGCTGCTTCAGGATGGCACCTGCGCGTGCATCCTGGTACCAGTAGTAATCCCATGCGATACGCCACGGAATACGTACTGATTCCTTGTTGAACTGCCAGTAAGTGTCCTTTGCAGAACCGTTGTTCGGGTCAATGGCATTACCCGTAGCATCGCTCCAATCCGGGAACACGCTCGTTCCCTTGGACTGCACAAGTTGCATGTAGGCATACATCGCATCGAGAACACCCTTCCAGTTGTGGTTCGGATCCACCGCAGCGAAGAGTCTGATGGCCACCGGAGAGAAGTAACTCAAGTTGTAAACCGGATTACCTACCTTCCATACATCCTGATCGCCCGAATAAATGAGCAAGGTCGTCGGGTTCACTTCCTTTTCCCAAATGGCGTTCACAAACGTGAGAGCGTCTGCCAAATAGAGGTTCGCCGCATCCGTGTTGCCCATACCGAGCATTTTGAAGGACATCAAGATCAACGATGTCGCGATATCTTCGTCGGCGTCAGTCGCACTGGAATTATCGACTTGTTCCCAGTGGAACGACTTGGTAATCCACGGCATCAGTTTCACGTTATTGTATGCCCTGAATGCACGGGAGTAGTTCCACATGCGATTGAACGAATCGAAATCGTTATTGAAGTAAGCCAGGAGCATGCCATAGCCAATACCTTCGGACACGGTGCATGCGCGTAACTTCATACCGGCAATAGCGGCATCCATCACGGAGCAAGAAGTCCTGTAATACCCCGACTGGCTAGACCATACGACACGGCCCGCCGGCACATAAGCCGCAGTGAACACTTCGCCAAATTCCCCGGCAATAGAGGGGTAAGTCGCCGCTTCAGCTTCCTGGGTGACGAAATGGAAGCTTTGCCAAAGTGCGTATTGCGTTGTTGCCACAGCAGGATTTGCCGAAGTTGCAAGTGGCGCATAATTAACAGGCGTCGGAGGCGGCGGGACAGAAGCGGAGCTGGCCGGAACCGGAGCCACCGCAGAACTCAGTGGAGGCGGAACAACGGCAGAACTCAGCGGAGACGGAACCACTACAGAACTTGTCGGGAGCGGAACCACTACGGAACTAGGAGTCGGATTAATAACCGGGGAATTCGGGGAATCATCGCCACCGCAGGCTCCCAAATAAAAGGCGGAGCCAATCAAAGTCGGCAACAGGATTTTTTTGCAAATCATATAAAGGCCTCTCAAAAATCCCCCAAGGGGGGCTAGTAAATGCCAAAGTAATATATATAAATATAGCTTTTAAGGAAAGATTGCAAGCAAAAATCACGTTTACTTGTGAGCACAAACACGAACAGTTTCTATCAATTTACAAAAGGTCTGCAATACAGAAAAGGGCCGTTTGCACGACCCTTTCGTAAAGTTATTAACGTATCCAGGGCTACTTCAACACAATCTTGTTGGTGAAGCTAACCTTGCCTGCAACGCGGACCATATAGACGCCGGCATCGAGAGAAGCAAGGTTGAGAGCAGAGGAAACGTCGCCCTTGGCAACAACCTGTCCCTGGACATCTAGGACTTCGACAGTACCAGCCTTCACCCCCTTGAAGGAGAGTGTACGGCCAGTGAGGACAGCCTTGGCACTAGAAGCGCCACGGACAGCCTTGATTGCATCAGTAGGGCAGGCACCGCCCGTAGCCGGACCGATAGCCATGATGTTGAATGCATAGCTACCAGCAGTGGCCTGGAGCTTGAACTTCACAGCGACGAGCTGCTTGGAAGCGGCGTCACCGGCCATCTTCGTGTCGCCCTTGTACCAGGAAGGCTGCTTAAAGTCAGACCAAGCGAGAACCTTGGAAGTACCGACGGAGTTTTTCGGGAGAGAGGCAGCCGGGTTTGCATAACCGATGGTTGCGTCAACTTCGTCGCCGAGACCGAGTTCGAGAGACGGTGCAGCTTCGGACTTATAGGTGATGCAGAGGCCACCCCAAGCGGAGGCGTCGCCAGCAGCCGGAGTATTGTCGGTCGTAGAGGTTTCACCGACAACGTTGAAGCCGATACCCACGAACGGGTTATAGGTCAAAGTACCCTTGTCGAGAACGGCCGTACCGCAGATACCGCCGCAGTGTTCGATAATCGGGGACATAGATTCTTTAGAATATTCGTTACCCTTTTCAACAGGCCAGGTAACACCGGACTTACCACCATCGTTACCATCAGCGTAATCGAACCAGTAACCGGCAGTTTCGGTATCGTTACCAATGCCGGTATTAATCTGTTCGACCAGGTCCGTACCGATCCAGGTTTCGAATGCAAATGCAGCGGAACCGATTAGGAGTGCCGATGCAAGTGTGAGTTTCTTATTCATAGGAAGTCCTCCTTTTAAGTGTAATTACATAACCAATATATACAAATAAGTTTTTTCAAAAACCACAGTATGCAATAAAAAAGAAAAAGGACCGCTTACGCAGCCCTTTTTCTAAGCTTTTCTGTGATTTAGATTACTTCAACACGATCTTGTTGGAGAAGCTAACCTTGCCAGCAACGCGGACCATATACACACCAGCGTCGAGAGAAGCGAGGCTGAGAGTAGAGGAAACGTCACCCTTGGCAACAATCTGGCCCTGGAGGTTGAGAACTTCAGCAGTACCGGCCTTCACACCAGAGAAGGAGAGGGTACGGCCAGAGAGGATAGCCTTGGCAGCAGAAGCGCCACGGACAGCCTTGATACTACCCGGAACCGGAGCACCGCATTCAGCCGGGCAGGTACCACCCGTAGCCGGACCGACAGCGCAGATGTTGAATTCATAGCTACCGGCAGTAGCCTGGAGCTTGAACTTCACAGCGACGAGCTGCTTGGAAGCGGCGTCACCGGCCATCTTCGTGTCGCCCTTGTACCAGGAAGGCTGCTTAAAGTCAGACCAAGCGAGAACCTTGGAAGTACCGACGGAGTTTTTCGGGAGAGAGGCAGCCGGGTTTGCATAACCGATGGTTGCGTCAACTTCGTCGCCGAGACCGAGTTCGAGAGACGGTGCAGCTTCGGACTTATAGGTGATGCAGAGGCCACCCCAAGCGGAGGCGTCGCCAGCAGCCGGAGTATTGTCGGTCGTAGAGGTTTCACCGACAACGTTGAAGCCGATACCCACGAACGGGTTATAGGTCAAAGTACCCTTGTCGAGAACGGCCGTACCGCAGATACCGCCGCAGTGTTCGATAATCGGGGACATAGATTCTTTAGAATATTCGTTACCCTTTTCAACAGGCCAGGTAACACCGGACTTACCACCATCGTTACCATCAGCGTAATCGAACCAGTAACCGGCAGTTTCGGTATCGTTACCAATGCCGGTATTAATCTGTTCGACCAGGTCCGTACCGATCCAGGTTTCAAATGCAAATGCAGCAGAACCGATTAGGAGCGCCGATGCAAGTGTGAGTTTCTTATTCATAATTCTCTCTCTTTTTTTAATGGTTGTACCCATTTTGGGTGATTTGCACAACAATATATTTTATTTTTGCAAAAAATGCCATACTTGCAAGCCCTTGAAAAAAAAATTTACACTATCGTCGTAAGCCATTGCAAATCTTTGATTTAGGGCAAAAAACGGCCTTTTTAGCGCAATTTTTATACAGATAAACTCGAATCAAAAAATCCACTGTGTTTTGAATCACAACGAAAAGAGGCGCAACCATTTTATTACAGTTCAGGTATTTTCTTTCGCCGCACAGATAACTACATTATCTAATAATGCTCCCGTGTTCAACGGTAAACAAAAAATTAAACGATTTTACTTACTATATTGGATATAATAAGATAATTTTTGTCAAAAACAAAAGGAAAAACACTCATGAAATTGACAAAGCTACTGACAGGCATTTTGGCATGCGCGGCAATATCCGCCTTTGCCGATGCATCAACAGCCACCCCCAAAAAGGTTGGGCCAGTATCCTATTATGGCGCCCTTCACACTAGCGGTAATAAAATCATCGGTGCAAAGAACAACCAGCAGGCCATGCTCCGCGGCGTTAGCCTTTTCTGGTCTGATGCTACAGGTGCTTCATACTATAATCCGACCGTCATTTCATGGGCTGTGGATAATCTCAAGATTGACATGTTCCGTTACGCCATGGCTATTGAATATTACGACTCCGATGGTGGCACCAAGAATAAGGTGGACGAAGGCAACTCGTACAAGGGAGCCCCGGAAGGCCAAATGAAAATGATAGACAGAATGGTTCAGGCCGCTATCGAAAACGATGTCTATATTGTTATCGACTGGCACAGCCATCGCGCCCATTTGGAAACATCCATAGCCAAGGACTTCTTCTCCAAGGTTTCCAAAATGTACAAAGATGTCCCGAACATCATTTACGAAATTTACAACGAACCGGTCAGCGGTAGCGGTGGCGACTGGGGCGCCATCAAGAACTACGCCAACAGCGTTGTCCCTGCGATCCGAGCCAATTCGCAGAACTTGATTATCGTCGGTACGCCGAACTGGTCCCAGCACCCGGAACAGGGCGCAAGAGACCCTATTAATTCCACGAATATTGCATACGTCTTGCACTTCTACGCAGCAACCCACTCCAGAGGCAGCTACGGTGGAAACGCCTCCAGCGCACTTAGCTCCGGTTATCCGGTATTCATCAGTGAATGGGGAACGACAAATGCCGATGGCAATGGCGATCCGAACACCAGCGCCTCAAGCGACTGGACCTCGTTCATGGACCAGAACAATATCCCGAACTGCAACTGGAGCTTGCGTCAACAGACCAGCGATGTTGACCAGAAGAGCGAAAAGTCGGCTATCTTCGCAGGTAACAAATCCCTCATCACGGCAGCAGCCCTCGACGCAGCCACCTACACCGCATCGGGCAACTTCATCAAGAGCTACCTCACCAAGAACGCTCGTTCCTGGGCAGACTCCCTCGTCAAGGGCAAGAACACCGGCTCTTGCGCTTTCAAGGCAACAACAGCAAAACAGACCGAAGGCAAAATTTCGGGCGCACTCAAGAGCGGCTGTACTTACACTTCTAGCAACGAAAAAGTGGCAACCGCTTCGGGTAGCGACATTGTCATCAACGATTATGGTGTCGCCATCTTCACGGGCAACGACGGTTCCCAGTCCGTCGTGACCATCAAGCAAGTCGCCGGACAGACCATTCAAAACCTCGAAAGCATGACCTGCAACTTCAGCAACAGTTGCAAACTGGAATCAGGAAAGAGCGGCAGAACGGTTGACTACGACGGAGATAAAGTCAACGATTACGTCCTCACCACAGAAGACAAGACAAACGAAGGTAGCAGCTTCAAGCTCACCTCCCTCACCCCAAACATTGTCGATGTAAATAAAGCCACCTGTACGACGAGCAACTGCTCCAACTCCCAAAAGAACCAGAAGGTATGGATGTTGCACTTCAAGTCTTACGGCACAGGAAAGGTTGTAGCATCCGCTCCGGCAGTCACCGGGTTCCGCGCCATGCAGGACACCTTTGAAATCGTCTATGCGAAGGGCGAGCCTCGTATCACCAAGCAATTCACGGACCAAACCGTCGCTTTGGGCGCTACCTCTACGACAGGTCTCCCGGACACATTGATTACCGGCGGCAAGCTTACCTACACTTACAATGGATTGCCGACATCAGCTTACGTAACAAAACAAGGTGCCGGATTTGTCGCAGGCAATCAGAATGCAATCATCGTTGTCACGGCGCATGCTGAAGAAACTGCAAATTATCAAGCATTCAACAGAGAAGTGACATTCCGCATCGGTGATCAGAACAATCTAGTGAACGTCGTTGAATACGCGAACTACGTCAACCGTAACGAAGTGGATACGTACATCAAGCCCATGCACAAGGCTGTAAAGAACATTCAGGCAAGCATGAACGGTTCAACGCTCCAGTTCACGACCAGGAGCTCCGGTCTCGTGAAGGTGGACGTCTATGACGCACTGGGTTCAAGCGTGATGCAGAAATCCGGCCTCTACACCGCCGGTAGCCACGCCATCAACCTGAAGGGACTTGCCAACGGTTCTTACACGCTGGTCGTCCGTCAGGGCAACGACAAGACGTCGATCCACTGGACGAGCAAGTAAGTCCTGAAACATAGCGGGCCAAGCTTCGACCATATCTAGCAAGCGCCCGCTGTGATTAATGCGAAAATTAAAAACTCCAGCCGTTTGGCTGGAGTTTTTTTTGCAAATAAGCTATTGAGCTATTTTTTATCGCCCACCGAAATGTTCGCATCGCCTTTAGAAACCGAGAATCCCTTCTTGAGGGCAATAATCGTCAAAGCAATGATGAGAACGATTAGAATGGAGCAACCATAAGGCGTAGCAAAGACCTTAAACACCGATTCGTTATCTTGGGCGGTCTTAAGTTGACTTTTTAATGACATAACCTCTATTTGATGCTGTTTATTCAGCTGTTTCAACTGCAAGTGCAAGTTTGCGGTATCTGTGGTCAATACACCGACATTTGCAGACAATCGAGTCGTATCCAGTTGAAGTTGACCAATAACTGTTTTCAAGCTATCTATTTGGGCGTCTTTGGGATCTACTTTTGTCGTCTTGTTATTGTGGGTGTCATTTTTATGTTTTGATAAACTATTATGACCATGGAAATCAGGCATTCGCAGCCCTCCTGTAGCTTTTTGATGAATGAAGTTGTTATAAAAATAACAACAAAATATCACATGAGTTTATAAATATTGCATAAATACGTAATATTTTATTTAACATTCTTTGTACAGGAGACTTTGTTTCTAAAAAACACGGTGGCAAGGTATAAAAAGAACCCCAGCTCCTCATTGGAGTCGGGGTGACAAGGTAAACAACTGACCCCGGCACCGAGGCCGGGGTGACAGAAAGCACTGGATCCTTCACGCTTCGCGTTCAGGATGACGCAAGTGGTCAGCGTTCAGGATGACAATAGTCGAGACGGCGCGCGCCCCAACCAGCGATTATTTTTTAGAACGATGGCTGTTCTTGATCCATTCGGTCTTGTGGACTTCCGGGATGTCGTCGAGCAAGCGGAGCGTATGCGGTTCGGTCGTGTTGTCGAGCACTTCGGCAGGAGTACCCTGGTTCACGATTTTACCGTCGTGCATGATGAAGATACGGTCAGAAACGTAGTTTGCAAGACCGATATCGTGGGTCACGAACACCACGGTCATCTTCAGTTCGTCTTTCAACTTGCGGAGGTAATCGAGGATGTTTGCACGCACGCAGGCATCGACCATGGAGGTAGCTTCGTCAGCGATAAGCACCTTCGGACGGAGCGCGAAGATACGGGCGAGAAGCATACGCTGCATCTGGCCACCGGAGAGTTCGAACGGGTACTTGCCTTCGATATCAGCCGGGGTAACGTTCACAGCCATGAGACCTTCGTCAACGCGGCGACGGACTTCTTCCTTGGACGGCTTGTCCTTGAGGATGTTGAGAGCGTCTTCGAGCTGGCTACGGATGGTGAAGAACTGGTTGAAGCAGCCGAACGGGTCCTGGAAAACGGACTGGACTTCGTTCCAGTGGTCCTTCAGGTTCTTGATTGGCTTGTCGCGATAGAGGAACTGGCCACGAGTCGGCTGGTAAAGGCCGAGCATGATCTTGGCGAGCACGGACTTACCGCAACCGGAACCACCCACGATGGAGATGAATTCTTCGTCGTAGATGTCAAAGGAAACGTCCTTAACAGCAGTCTTCAGGTTCTTGCCGGCGCCGAAGTCCTTGCTAATGCGCTTGGCAGAAAAAACAATGGGCTTATCACTTTGCATAATCGCACCTCACGTCACGATCGCCGACAATGCGGAGATTCTGGGTATTCTTCTTGCAGTCCGGGCATGCCTTGCTGCAACGCGGAGCGAAGCGGCAGCCCACAATCTTGTTCTTGAGGCTAGGAGGAGCACCTTCGATAGCCACCGGATGGCGGCCACGCTGGCTTGCCTCGGTACTGAGCATAGCGCCCATCAAGGCCTGCGTATAAGGATGACGCGGATCCTTGACGACCTGTTCTGCAGTACCCTTTTCCACGATTTCGCCTGCGTACATGATGGCGATGTTGTCTGCCACGTGGTAGAGGAGCGGAAGTTCGTGGGTAATGAAGATCATCGTCGAGAAGATGCCCTTGTCAAGAAGATCGAAAATCATCTTGATCACTTCCTTCTGCGTGGAGACATCCAAAGCAGAAGTCGGCTCGTCAGCGATAACCATTTGCGGGTTGAGCAAAGTGGAAATACCGATAACAGAACGCTGGCGTTCACCGGCGGTAAGCTGAATCGGGAAGGAGTTCAACACGCGCTTCGTGTCCATGCCGAACAAGTCAAAACGTTCGCAAAGGCGGTCATAGACTTCGTTCTTGTCAATCGCCTTGCCCGGCTGCTGGTGAGCAGCAATCACGTCGGCTGCGATATCCTTGATTTTGCGAACCGGGTTCAGGGCGTTGAATGCACCCTGCGGAATCATCGAGACCTTCTGCGCAAGGACGTTTGCACGGACGTCTTCGATGGAGCGGTTCATAAGGGATTCCATTTTGTCGCCGCTCTTGACGCGAACGTCACCGGATTCCGGATAAAGCGGCGGAATGCACATACCCATAAGGCCAGAAACGAGCGTCGATTTACCGCAACCCGATTCACCGGCGATACCGAGAATTTCCCCCTGCTTCATGGAGAAGGACACGTCTGTAACAGCGTGAGTCTTGTCTCCAAAACGGCCGAGGTAGTAAAGACCCAAGTGGTCAACTTCAAAAACATTATCAGACATTTTTTATACCTCTTACTTGCGCAGACGCGGGTTGAAGACGCCTTCCATAGAAGTGTTAATCAAGTACAGAGCAAACACCGTGAGGGTAACGACAATCGTTGCCGGGATGAATGCAATCCAGATGGAGTCGGAAAGAGCACCGTTGTCCTTAGCCTGGTTCAAAATGATGCCGAGGCTGGTGGAATCGACAGGGCCAAGACCGATCATGGAGATGGAAGCTTCGGAAAGGATTCCGGAAGACACCTGCATGATGAACACCATGAACACGTACGAGAGCAAGTACGGAAGCACATGCTTGATTACAATCGTGAGTGTCGATGCACCGTTGATGCGGGCAAGGGCAATGTGGTCGCGGCTACGGAGAGAAGAAGCCTGGGCACGAACGGCACGGGCAGACCAGCTCCAAGCGGTGAGACCGATGATGAGACCAATCAAGGTGAGGGAACGGCCATCCTTAACAGCGGAGCTGATAAGAACGAGAATCACGAACTGCGGAATCACGATGAAGATGTTGGTGAGCATGTTCAATACTTCATCAACCCAGCCGCCGCGGAAACCGCCGAACAGACCGATAAGCACACCGATTGTCGTAGCAATGATACCTGCAACGAAGCCCACATAGAGAGAGCTGCGAAGGCCTGCAATCAAGAGAGAGACGTAGTCACGACCGAGGTGATCCGTGCCGAGCCAGTGAGCAGAGCTAGAACCTGCATACGGGCCAGCGACAATGTCACGAGCGTGAGTATCTACGTTGTAGAACAAAGGTCCAAAGATGGCAATCAAGAGCGTAATCACGAAGATGGACACGCCAATGACGAACATCGGGGACTTGAGAAGGTTTCTTAAAAGCTTACCCATGATTACTTACCTCCCATCTGGAGACCGGCCTTGACACGCGGGTCAAAGACAGCGATCAAAACGTCAACTGCAAAGTTTGCAACGAGAACGCAAGTAGAAATCATCAAGGTGCAACCCTGAATCGTTGCGTAGTCGTTCTTCTGAATGGCATTGAGCATTGCCATACCGAGACCCGGATAAGAGAAGATCATTTCGGTAATGAGAGCGCCACCCACCATCGCACCGAGGCTCTGGGCAAGACCCGTGAGCTGCGGGAGCATGGCGTTGCGGAACACATAACTAATAATCTTACCTTCACGAAGACCGAGCCACTTGGCGTACTTCATGTAATCGGTACCGAGTTCGTAAATGGACATGGAACGCATACCCGTCGCCTGACCCGAAAGAAGAATCGGGAACACGGAGAAGAATGGAAGCACGTAGTACCAGCTGACGCTCTTGATGCAAGCCCAGCTGAACGTGAGTTCCGGAATGTCCGGGCTGTAGGCGCCCATAGCCGGGAACCAGCCGAGCGTGATGGAGAAGAACGCCACCAAGAGCATACCGAACACGAAGAACGGCACACCGTTTAAGAACATGGCGCACGGGAAGAATACCTTGTCGAAAATGCCGCGCTTGTATGCAGCGAAGGCACCGAGCAAGTTACCCACAATCCAGCCGAGGAGAATCGTCGGAGCCTGGATGGCGAGTGTCCACGGGAGGGACTTCTTGATAACGTTCGTGACCGGTTCGTTGTTCTGATAGGAGAGACCGAGGTCGCCGTGGAACACCTTGCCGATATAGCTAAAGAACTGAGACAAGCCCGAGGCGAGTTTCGGGTCGGTCTTCATGACCGGTTCATCGACCATGACAGTGTCGATGCGTTCGGCTTGGACCGTTTCCATGACAGGGACCATTTCAGGGGCGGCAGCAGCAGCCTTTGCGCCTCTCTTGTGATGGCGATGCTTCTTGCCTTCTTTCTTGTGATGGCGATGATGTTTTTTGCCCTTATGATCGGCAGCACCCTTTTCGACCATCACCGGGTTGCCGGCTTCGTCGAGCTTCGGGCGTTCGACCATCACCGGATTGCCGGCTTCGTCAACAAGCTTGACGACATTCACGACCGGCTGGCCGTTTGCGTCGAGCTTCGGAACCTTCTGCATCACAACATTGCCATTTTCGTCCGTTTCCGGTTCGTAAATGACGTTACCTTGTTCGTCAAGTTCGGCCATACCGAAGGAAACAAGGAGTTCAGCCTTTTTCTTCTGAGCTTCAGTCGGAGAAAGGCCCTTACCGGCTTGACCCATGATGATGTCAACCGGGTTGTTGTCGCCGAGACGCGGCAACGCAAAGTTGAGTGCCACTGCGCAGACGAAGGTCAGCAAGTACCAGAACGCCTTCTGCAGGACATAACGTAGCATAGGATATTGTTTAAGCATTTGTAGTCCTTTATCCTTTATTTAGCAAGCTTCAAGTTCCAAAGGGTCTTCGTGCCCGAAGCGACCCACGGAAGCTGTGCGGGAGCGTACGGGTTCTTTTCCGTCGGCCAGTTCGTCCAGACGCGGTCGCTGAACTCGTAGAACTGTTCCGGCAAGTAAACCAGCGGAATGGACGGCTGGTCTTCCATGAAGATCTTGTTGAGTTCACGATAAGCGGTAGCAATAGAATCGGCGTTCTTCATGAGCGGGATTGCGGAGAGGAGCTTGTCCACTTCAGGACGGAAGTTCGGAGTGCCCGGTTGGTTGTAACGGCCAATGTTCGTGCCAGCCCAAGCGCCAAGCGGCTGCCAGTCGCGGCTAGCCATGATTTCGTTGAAGCGGCTCCACGGGAGAGACGGAGTCACGTCGGCGACAGGTTTGTGCATGATGAGGTCGAAGTTGCCAAGACCCATGGCCGGCCAGTAAGAACCGCCATCCACGAAACCTTCACGGATATCGATACCGGCCTTGCGCATACCTTCGACAGCGATGGTCACCATGGCTTCCCAGTCGGTCCAGCCGTTCGGGCTCGTGATGTACATCGTCGGGATCTTTTCGCCCTTGGCATTTTCCATGTGGTCGAGCGTTCCGTCGCTGTTCCAGACAGACTTGTAGCCCGCTTCGGAAAGCATCTGCTTCACCGTCTCGACGCGTTCCTTTTCGTCGGTGATGGTGAGCTTGACGCCATACTTGGCGAGGTCTTCGTCATTGATATACTTGCCTTCGAGAGCCGTCGGCATGATGAGGCCCGGCTTGATCTGGTCCGTGTAGTCGGACACGGCGAACTTGCGGAGAGCCATGTAGTCGATAGCGGTTGCAAGTGCACGGCGGAAGCGCTTGTCGTTAAGCGGTTCCTTCATCGTGTTGATGATGAGCATCGGCATTGCGCCCGGCAAGAAGTACGGCGGATTGTCGAGCCATGTGTGCACGCCAGCGCCAGCCTTGCGGTTGATACGCGGGATGTAGCTCTGAGATGCGTCGAGGTTGCCGCTACGCATAGCAATCGTATTATGTTCGTTGTTCTTGTAAATCGGGTGGACGATGTACTTCGGAGCAGGGAGCTTGCCTTCGTGGAGGGCAGCATTGCCCCAGTAGTCGTCACGGCGTTCAAGAATAATCTTGTTCGGGTCGGCGCTGCGGAGAGCGTACGGGCCGGAAACAACCGGATCCTTGTCCATCGGGAGCTTCTTGACTTCGTCCTTGGAGCCGAGCTTTTCGATAAGCGGTTCGAACACGTGAGCCGGGACAATGCGGATTGCCTGCATCAAGTCCATCACAGAAAGCGGGTTGTTGCGCTGCTTCTTGTTCACGAGGAAAGCAATGCGTTCCACCTCACCCGCCGGTTCGGATTTAATCGTATCAACGTGGATGGCAGAAATCTGTTCGCTTGTATTGATAGAGCCCATCGTGTAGATAAACTTCACGTCCCTGGAAGTGACCCTTTCACCATCGCTCCACTTTGCAGCCGGGTTCAAATCGACAACAATGCTGTCGTTGTCCTTGCTCACAAGCGTACCGAGGAGGGATTCAATCTCACCCGTCAAGGAGTTGTACGTGAGAAGCGGTTCATACATCAAGTTGAAACGACCGCTCACAGGCCATGTCGTCATCCAGCTTTCCGCAAGGGGGTTGAACGTACCAGGAGCATCATTCTGCTGCCCAGACAAATAGAGCGTCTCCTGACGCGGCAAGGAACCGCTAGCAAGCTCATCTTCCGATGAAGCGCCGCCGCACCCAAAAAGTGCGCCAGTTGCCGAAAGCACCAAGGCCGTTCTAGCAATCGATTTCAATCCAATCATTTGAGTCCTCTTAGAATAGGGCCTTTACGGGGGCCCCTTTAATTGAAAATTCAAATCTAATATAGATTATTCCTTATAAAAATTATTTTTCGGGTCGGTAAAAAAGCCTTGATGATTTCTCAAATTGAATTAAGAAATTTTTACATTTACAAAAGTTTACTTAGGAAGGGCTAAAGCCCTTTAAACCTTTATAAAAACATTAATCTTCGCGCTTTATCTATAAAAAAGCCACAAACAATGTTTATACATCATTTGTGGCCACTTATCACAATTCTATAAAAGGATTTTAGAATTTAGAAGCTTTATAAAATTCTTTAGGTTTTACACCTTTTGACTGATATGAAAAGTCATAATATAAACAAGTTCCATCCGGCCTTATAATAATTGCATAATCATCCCAATCCCATCTCATATCCAATCCTTTCCGGTAACAACTAGCAGCAACCCCTTCCGTACCACCTTCATACAAAACATATCCCAAACCATCCCCATTTTTAAAACATCCTACCTGAAATCGAACTTTACTTGGCTTTCCATATCTATCTATAGCAAACCATCGTTCCACACCTCCAAAATCACTTTCAGAAAACACCACTCCATTCAAAACTAATTGTCTATCACGCGGAGCGTCTTCAATATACTTTTTTGGGGGGGCTGTATTTTGGGGCTGTGACACATTTTGATTCGATGCACAACCACCCATCATCATAAAAATCATAAATGTACTAAACAAAAGCCCTAATTTCATTATTCGCCTTTACGCTTATTTTATTTAAAACAATATTATAAATTTAGTCAACAAAAATAATTACGTCAAATAAAAAAATTCCTGGATCCTTCCGCCTTCGGCGTCAGGATGACGAATGCATGTTGCGTCAGGATAACGGAGATGCAATTTATACGCATCCCCGACTACATTTCTTCAGCGGGGCCGGCACAATATTTTGCGACTTGTTCGCGGAGTTTTGCGCCACGGACTTTGCCGAGCAAATCGGTAATGTCTTCGAGGGGGGCGTCCATGAACGCTTCGGCGCTCTTGTACTTGCTCAAAATCTTGATGCGGGTTTCGTGGCCGACGCCTGGCATTTTGAGCCATTCGACTTCGAGGTCTTTTTTGCGTTTGCTGCGCTGGTAAGTAATCGCGAATCGGTGCGCTTCGTCGCGAGCGTTCTGCAAAAGCTTTAGCGCAGGGCTCGTGCGGTGCAGCACGATGCTTTTGCGGTCATCGGGGAACACGATTTCTTCGAGGCGCTTGGCAAGCCCGATGAGCGGCAAGTCCTTGTCGTGGCCGAGTTCCTTCAAAATCTGCATCGTAGCATCGACCTGACCTTTACCGCCATCGCACACCCACAAATCGGGCATGGAGATTCCTTCGTCTTCCAGACGGCGAATGCGGCGGGTCATCACTTCGCGCATGCTGGCAAAGTCATCGACGCCCGTTACCGTCTTGATGATAAACTTGCGGTAATTGCTCTTGTCGGGGCGACCGTTCTTGAACGCCACAAGGCTTGCGACGGTGTTCGTACCGGACAAGTGCGAAATATCCACACACTCGATGCGGAACGGGGTTTTCTTTAAACCGAGAACTTTTTGCAGTTCGAAAACGCTACTGTCGATTTCGCTGTACTTCTGCACTTCGGCTCGCATTTCTACAAGAATCATGTCGGCATTTGCAGCGGCAAGTTTCAAGAAGCCGAGCTTTTCTCCGCGCTGCGGATTCGTCAGCACGACCTTGTGATTTGTCTTAGACGCGAGCGCCTGTTCCATCGATTCGCGTTCCGCCACATCTTCGGGCAGGGGCACATCGGTCGCAATTTCGCCAGGAATAAATTCCACATCCATGTACCATTGCACCACCATCTGGCTGAAAATTTCCGTCTCGTCATCTTCGAGTTTGCATTCCAGGCGGTAGTGGCGGCGTCCGCAAAGCACGCCGTTGCGGTACTCGAAAATCACCGCGGCAGCCATCGTGCCGTTACGCTTCAGCGAAATCACGTCCATGCTGAGGCTAGCATCGGACACGTCCGTTTTGGCATGGGCGCTAGTCGCCTTGAGGGCCTGGATGGCGTCCCGCTTTTTAGCCGCCGTCTCGAAATCCATGCGTTCGCTGGCTTCGAGCATTTCCTTTTCCCAAAGTTCTATCAAGTCGTCGCGTTTGCCGCCCAGGAGCATCTGCGTCTGCGCCACGTTCTTGGCGTATTCTTCACGTGTCACAAGCCCGGCACACGGAGCACCGCAACGACCGATGTGGTAATTGAGGCAAGGGCGCACAGGCCTATTAATAGGCAACTTGAGCTTGCATTCGCGAATCTGGAACAGCCGCGCTGCGATATCCTGCAACTGGCGAATCATCCGCGAACTCATGTACGGGCCATAATACAGACAGCCGTCCTTCTTCACGGAACGGCTCAAGAACAAGCGCGGGAACGGCTCGTTCACGGAGAATGCCAAGTACGGAAAATGCTTGTCGTCTTTCAGGAGCACGTTGTACTTGGGCGTATGCTTTCGGATGAGGTTCGCCTCTAGAATGAGCGCTTCCGTCTCGCTCTCAGTGATTATCCACTCGATGTCGCGGATGTAGGGCAACATCAAAGTTGCCGCACGGTGACCGGCATGGTCGCTCCCGTCAAAGTAGCTCGACACCCGGTTCTTGAGCACCTTCGCCTTCCCTATATATATAATCTTGCCCTGGGCGTTCTTCATGATATAAACCCCAGGCAGCAACGGGAGTTCTGCCAGACGACGCTCGATATGTTCACTAACCGGAATCATGATTTTTCAAATGTATTTAATTCCAATAACCAAGGCAGGAACGCGAGCCGAAAGAAAACCACTTTTTTTGAAAATAAACGGCATTTTTACATTTTCTAACAGTCTCGTTACAACAAAATTTTATATATCTTACGTAGGAATAATTGCATCCACGACATAAATTATGGAGAAATAATGAATTTTGAAAGCATGACCTTGTTGTCGCAAAAGGTGGAAGGGGTCCTTGGGACAGTCCGCGCCCTACGCGAAGAAAACGCTAAACTCAAACAACAGCTCGAAAGCGTAGCGGCACAAGCCGAAGACCAGAAGAATCTGTTGGAATCCGCCAATGCAAAGATTGCCGACTGCGAAGCGGCACTCAATGCAAGAGCTAACCAGGCAGCGGCACAAGATGACGCGCTTAACGAAAAGAACAGCGCCATCGAAGCTTTGAACGGACAAATTAACGAAAAGAATGGCATTATTGACGCGCTCAACGCCCAAATGGGCGAGAAAAACGGCATTATCGACGCACTCAATGCGCAAATAGCCGAAAAGGACAACGCCATCGAATCGCTCAACGGTCAGATTGCCGAGAAAAACGGCGCCTTGGATTCCGAGAACGAACAAATCAACGAGAAAAACAACATTATCGATTCCCTTAACGGCCAAATCGCCGAAAAGAACGGCATTATCGATTCGTTCAACGGCCAAATGGACGAAAAGAACGGCATTATTGATTCGCTCAACGGCCAGATGAACGAAAAGAACGGCATTATCGATTCGCTCAACGGCCAAATGAACGAAAAGAATGGCATTATCGACGCGCTTAACGGTCAGATGAACGAAAAGAACGGCATTATTGACGCGCTTAACGGGCAAATGAACGAAAAGAACGGCATTATCGATGCGCTTAACGGTCAAATAAACGAAAAGAACGGCATCATCGACGCGCTCAATGGCCAAATGAACGAGAAAAACGGCATTATCGATGCCCTGAACGGTCAAATTGCCGAAAAGAACGGCATCATCGATTCGCTCAACGACCAAATGAACGAAAAGAACAATATTATTGACTGCCTCAACGGTCAAATTGCCGAAAAGAACGATGTCATTGACAACCTCAATGTTCAGGTTCAGAGCCAAGGCACAGAAATTGCCGAAGCTCAGAGCAAGTTCCAGCAGCTTCTCTCCACCATCGAAACTGAACTCGGCACAGAAATCAACATCAACGAACCGGCAGCCGAACAGGCTGAGGCTCCTGTCGAACAGACAAGCGAACCTGCAGAAGCGCCCGCGGAACAACCCGCAGCACAGCCTGCCGCCCAAACCCCACAAAACGACGACACCCCAGACCTGTTTGCGAGCAATGGAGGCTCGCAACCCAGTTTTTTCGGCTAAGGTGGATGTTGGATAACGACCCATTTGGCGTAGGAATGAAGTGATATGGCAAACGAGGCACTCAGATCTGTCAGCATAAACGTCGCTCAAGAACGCATCCACATCCGCACCGACCTGCCCGATTCGGACTTGAAGGAAATCGTCGATTTCATCGAAAGTCGTCTCGATAATTCTTCGAAATTCAAACTGGAAATGAAGAAACAGCTCTGCTTGCTCGCTGTGGAACTCACTTCTGAAATCGTCGAATTACGTAAACAATTGCGCAAGGCCAAGACATTCCACGACCTGATGGACAAGGATATTAGGGAACTTTCGCTCCAGCTGGACGAAGCGCTCCCTAAGGCCAACACCCAAATTTAAACGAAAAACGAGACAATCAATACACTTTCACAATCTCGACAGAAATGTCGAGATTTTTTTTCTTTTTTTCTATTGTTTTTGAAATGTAAGAAAGATATATTATATACGGGCATCCCACGGATTTTACACCCGATCTAACAGGAAATATTCAGCTCGTTGCTCTTGTGGTTCAGTTTAGGCGCGCTTTGACGCGAAAAACAAATCCCCGAGGCGCTGCTATCATTGTAGATTAGTAGTTTCGAGTGTTCGCACCGTAGGAGATGCCCTTTTTTTATTGGGGAAAAAATGGAAATTTCCGAGAAGATATCAGAACTTTTAGAGTACGCAGAAACAGAAGATATATTTGACAAGGCCGTAGCGGGCTACCTGCTACCAGACGGTTCCAGTCACACCGTCACGCTGAACACTCCCGAAGACACCGTTTTCGACATCGCTTCGCTGACGAAAGTCTGCCCGACCTCGACACTTGCACTTACATACATTCTTGAAAGCAAACTCTCGATTGACGCGAAGGTCATCGATTTTATTCCGGAACTCAAGACAAACTACCGCGACGACATTTGCGTTTCGCACCTGCTGACGCACAGTCTCGATTACCGCATCCCGATGAAAACGCTCACGGCACTTCCGCCCGAAGGGATTCTGAACGAACTTTACACTTACCAGTTCGATGCGGCACCGGGAACCGTTTTCAACTACGGAAACCCGGCCAGCGTGCTGCTCGGCATTTTGCTGCAAAGGTTGACGGGCAAGAACTTGCAAGAACAAGGTAACGAAAGATTCTTTACGCCGCTCGGGATGACGCGTTCCGGCTACAATCCGCTCACACGCGTCCCGAAATCGGAAATTGCGGCCACGGAACTCTGCGAATTCAGGCACCGCGAAATCCAGGGCGAAGTCCACGACGAAAGCGCCTGGGTGCTGCAAAAGCTATTCCCCGTCGGTAGTGCCGGCATGTTCAGCTGTGTGCCCGACCTCTTGAAGTTCGTGAAGATGATTTTGATGGACGGGAAATTCGAGGACAAGCAAATCATCCCTGCCGGAGTGCTCGACATCGTAAGCCATAACGCATTCCCCGATGATTTCGGCGCCTGTGCCGCCCTCGGCTGGGAACTGAATGCGCCCCGCTTCATGGGCACGAAGGTTTCGCCGCAGGCTTTCGGCAAGACGGGATTCACGGGCGCAAGCATCGTCGCAGACCCGGACAAGGGTGGCGCCATCGTGCTGCTCAGCAACTTCACGTACCCGCACCGCGAACCAAACGCGGACCGCATCCACGCATTTAGGGCAAAGCTCTCCGACGCGTTCTTCGAAGAGCTGGGGTAAAGGCCCCTTCGTGAGGATGACAGTATAAAAACTGACCCCGGAATAAAATCCGGGGTGACATGCGTTTGTTGTCATGCCGGCCTCCGTGCCGGCATCGGTTGTACTTGATACAACTGACCCCGAAACGGTGTCCGGGGTGACAGCTAAAAGGAAAAACGGCCCGCATGCGGGTCGTTTTTGTTCAAAAGGAGATTCCCACCTAAAGGTGGCCATGCGCACTAAGGCAACAAGTTGCTAAGTGCTGTCCGCCCGCACGGAGGCGGGAATGACAATTCCTTCACTAGTATAGGCTAATTAACGATCGGCGGCTTTGCGGAGCATTTCCTTGCGCTGGGCTTCGGCAAACATCTTGGCCATTTCCATGCGGTTGTCAAGGATTTCCTTCTTTTTGGTTTCTTCCTTGCAGTTCACGCACTTGGTCGCGGTCGGCACGGCCATGAGCCTTGCCTTCGGAATTAGCTGATTACAGACCTTGCAGATGCCAAACGTTCCGTTCTTGATGCGCTTGAGGGCTTCTTCGAGATAGACGAGATACTTGCCTTCGCGGGCAGCCAACGAGAAGTTGGTTTCGAGTGAATTATAGTCTGTCGCAGAATCGGCGCCGTCGGAATCACCACCATCACCAGCCTGGGATTTTTGGCCCTGGAACACGTTCGCCTTTTCGGACTCGCTCTGGGCGGTCACAAGCTCACGTCTCTTTTCCAAAAGCATTTCCTCAAAAAACTTAAGATCAGCATCGCTCATCTTTACGGGTTTTTTCTCAGCCATATTAAACTCCTTCTTTGTGAGTTACACTGTGATAAGTACCGCTTTAAATTATCTTTTTTTTTACAAAAAGAACAATTAAAATATTTTTTTTCCAAAAAAAATGTTGATAAGTCAGTAAAAAAAAGAGATGCCCGACTGTCATCCCGGACTTGTTCCGGGACGGGCATGACAAAACACCAAAAGACACGTTCAACCGTCTACTTTCTACTGTCTACTTCCTACTGTCTACTAGAAAATATCCACGTTGAGCTTGAGACCGTCCTTCTTGACGCCCTCAATCAATGAGTCAAAGTCCTTCTTGAGCTTGTCGAATTCCCTATTGACCTTGGAGGATTCGTCTTGGAACAAATGTACGGAGCCTTCGCTTTCATCAAACTTGGCGACTGCGGCTTTGCAAGAATCCGCCAGAGCATTAGCCCGGTCCATCAAGGCATGTACACGGTCTATAATCTCACTTGCCCTTGCGGCGGTGTCATCACCGCGGTCGGCAACCTGCTTGAGGGCGTTTTCAGCGTTCTCGCCAGCGGCATGGAAACCGTCCAGCAAGTCATCGACAAGCGATTTCCATTGGCGGACATCCGCTTTTGTCACGCGGACAATTTTTTTCGCCTTCTTCACCACGCGCTCTATGCGCTTGCCGTTTTCGCCGCCAATCAGCGAATCCGTAAAGAACGTCAGAGTTTGTTGGAGGCTGTCAATGTCATCAAAGATTACAGATAAATTCTTCGATATTCCTGAAGTGCCTTCATCGTAAAGGCCCCTGACTGTATCGCCTTCGGCAACCATCTTGTCCGAATTGCCCGTCAAGACGCTCATTTCACGCTCGCCCATGAGCCCAGCAGTCACCAAGCGGAACTCGGAATTCACGGGGATTTTCGTATCCGCATAAACCCGCGCCGTCACATAGACCGCATCGTCCGAGAGCTTCACATCGACGATTTCGCCTTTCGCAATGCCACGGACTCGAACAAGATTTCCTGGCGAAAGCGTACCGATAGTCTCGTACCTGACCACGAACGTATAACGCTTATGGTATGGACTTGCCGGATGAAAAAAATATGCCGCCAGCCCGCACGAGACTACGATAATGAGAAAGACAATAATTGCAAGGATATTGCTCTTGAGTTTTATCAGCAAACTATTCATAGAAAGACCAGTTCTGCGGATTAAAATCTAGCAAATCATCCGTGTATTCGCCCTTCGCCTTCGCCTTAATCTTTTGCAACAGCGACTCGTTGAAATCCTTCGCCACGTTCTGCCCGTTCATTTTCATGAGGGCGTTCATCGCAATGACTTCGGAAATGACGGTCATGTTCTTGCCTGGGGCCACGGGCAGTACCACCTTCGGGATACTAACGCCCATGATGTTCTCTTCCAATTCGTTGAGCCCGGTACGTTCATACGAAACGTCCTGCCGCCACGGTTGGAGTTCGACGACCATTTCGATTTTCTTGAGTTTGCGGATAGCGTGGATACCAAACATCGAGCGGATGTCCAGAATGCCGACACCGCGAATTTCCATGTGATGCCGAATCAGCGGATCGGGACGACCAATAATGGACTTGCCCACATGACTGATGTGAACAACATCATCGGCCACCATGCGGTGCCCACTTTCGACAAGGTCGAGCACGCATTCGGACTTGCCCACATTGCTGTCGCCCACGTAGAGCATGCCAACGCCATAGACATCGACGAGGCTCCCGTGAATAATGGCATGCGGCGCAAAGAACTCTTCGAGTATCTGCTGCGCTATCTTGAAAAATTCAAACGTATGAAGCGTCGTGGAAAAAAGCGGGATATGCAAGCGGTTACACATCGCCTTGAGCTCGTCGTGCGGCGTCTGCGCATGCGTCACGACCCACATCGGTGCACGAAATACAGATAAATTCTCAAAAATTTTCGTTCGCGCTTCGGGGCCAACCGACTCGAGAAAATTCCATTCCGTGTGGCCAACGATTTGAATCTGCTGCGAACTATAAACTTTAGTATAACCCGCCATGGCAAGGCCCGGGCGATGAAGTCCGCTTTCTTCGATGCAAGATTCCATGTCTTCGTCGGGAGAGTGCTTCACCAACTGCAAATCCCTGCCGTAGCGGATAAAAAAGTCCCGCACCGGGAAACGTTCCCGGTGCAGGATCTTGAGATCTTTCAATCTATCAGCCATTATGCCAGTTCGGAAATCGGCTGAGACCTATGATCGTTCTGCTTGTCGTTGGCCTTCTTGAGCTGGACCTTGATGCGGTCAAGAGTCACATCGACAGCCTTGCCCATATTTTCTTCGTCGGCAGAAGCGTTAATGACGGAACCCGTGATATTGACAGAAATTTCGCAGTGACGCAGGTGTTCGACTTCGTGGTCAAGAATTACAGAGGCGCTAGTGATATTCGGGTAAAATTTGGCCAATTTATCCATTTCTTCCTGAATACGGTCCTGAAGACCTGCCGATGCGTTAAAGTGACGAGCAGAAAACTGAATATCCATGATGAACCTCCGTTATGTTAATGTTTATGATTATTAACGTTTAAAATCTATTGGAACTTCTGTTCCGCAATTAAAGTATATATATCTTTTTCAGCTAAAAAACCATACCTAAATTGAATTTTAAACAAATAATTCATCCATTTTGGAGTATTTATTACCGTTTTCTTTGGTTTTTAGGTAGAATTTTTAGTTCTTTTTCGCGATATTTGGCCACTGTACGGCGCGCAACCTTGATTCCCTGCTTCAAAAGTTCATCGCTGATGTCCTGGTCGGAGAGCGGAGAACTCTTGTCCTCTTCGTCGATTAGCGCCTTGATGGCAGCAATGACCTGAGCGGAACCGACCTCTTCGGAATCCGGGGAACTCCCCTGCTTGATACCGTTTGTAAAAAATTGTTTAAGTTCGTAGATGCCGTAGGGCGTCTCGACGTACTTCTGGTCCGTGGCGCGCTGAACCGTACTCACCGCCATGTGGACATCGTCGGCGACATCCTGGAGAATCATCGGCTTGAGGAACGCCGGGCCGTTCTCGAAGAACCCGCGTTGACGCTTGACAATCGCACGCATCACAAGTTCAATCGTCGAAAAGCGGTTATCGACAGCCTTGATAAGGTCGGTCGCCTTCGCAAGCTGCGTCTTGACATATTCCTTGTCCTGCTTGGATGCGGAGGGGTCCGTGAGAATCGCCTTGTACGTCTGGTTGATGCGCAACGATTTTTGCATCTTGGTCTTGAAGCAGACAACTTCGTAGTTCCCTTTCTTTTCGACTACCTTCAAATCCGCATTGATGATATGCGAAAAAGAATGCGAAAGCTGGAATCCCGGATGCGGGCGCAAGCGCGAAAGGCTTGCAATGGCCGCCTTCACCTCTTCGACCGAGACATCCAGAGCCTTGGCAATTTTAGGATAACGGAGTTGCAAAAGGTTGTCGTACTCTTTTTCGAGAATTTCTATGGCGAGACTCGGGAAATTCGGGATGGCATAAGCCTGAATCAAGAAGCATTCGCGCTGGTCGCGAGCGCCAATGCCCGCCGGCTTGAAGGACTGCAAGACGTGAATCGCCTCGCGCACCGGGAGGCTAGCATCTTCGAGGGAGAGTTCCCTGCGGAGGACTCGTTCAATCTCGTCGATATACTTGTCATCCGACTGGACCATCACGACTTCGGAATCGCTGTCGCGATTGGCATCGCAAAGGAAACCGTCATCGTTGATGGAATTGATGAGATAGCGGACAAGCTTGCGGAAATGTTCATCGGTGACGCCACATTCCTTGAGCTGTTCCTGCAACTCGCCCGTGCCGTTCCAGAAGCGGAGCTGGTCTTCGAGCTGTTCCTGGAGGCTCTTGCCCACATCCTTGATAGGGCGGTCCCAGTCTTCGTCCGGATCCTTGGAGCCCGCATTCAAGTCCCTGAAAGGAGCGTCGTCGTATGAGGTCCCGTCACCGAGATAACTGTCCCAGTTCATGTCCGACGAAGAATCGCTATCCAGGTAGCTTCCATCGACTTCGGCAGTATCGTCCAGGGAACCCCGCGCCATGTCCTCGATATCTTCGGGGAATTCATCAGATTCATTTGCACGCGGGTCGAGTTCTTCGGGATCCTTATCAACAGACGGCAAATCGTCAAAGTCGCCATCATCGACTTCCAGAAGCGGGTTGACTTCCACTTCTTCCTTGATGGCGGTTTCCAATTCCTGCGAAGTTTTCTGAAGCATCTTCACAGACTGGAGAAGCGCAGGAGATAAAGTCTGTTCCTGCGTTTGTCCGATATTAGCCTGCATTCCAAGATTCATAAAAACTCCTAATCCAAACGGAAAGAATCACCAAGGTAAATGCGACGCGCCTCGGGGTCTTCGGCAAGGTGCTGCGAAGAACCTTCAGTAAGCACCTGGCTCTTGTACATAATGTAGGCGCGATCAGTAATCGAAAGCGTTTCGCGGACATTGTGGTCAGTAATAAGTACGCCCATGCCGCGTTCCTTGAGTCCCGAAATGATGGACTGGATATCGGCAACGGCAATCGGGTCGATACCCGCAAATGGTTCATCGAGCAAGAGGAACGAAGGGTCGCTCGCGAGCGCACGGGCAATTTCCAGGCGGCGGCGTTCACCACCCGAACAGCTCATGGACTTTGTCTTGCGGATGTGCGTAATCTTGAATTCTTCGAGAAGTTGTTCCAAACGCATTTTGCGTTCGCGACGTTTTAGGCCCTGCGTTTCGAGAATCGCCATGATGTTGTCTTCAACGGAGAGCTTACGGAAAATGGATGCTTCTTGAGGAAGGTAGCCCACGCCCAAGCGGGCACGCTTGTACATCGGCTTGTCCGTCATCTCGATATCGTCCAAGAAGATGTGCCCTGCATCCGGGCGAACCATGCCCACAATCATATAGAACGTCGTCGTCTTTCCGGCACCGTTCGGGCCCAGAAGCCCGACAATTTCGCCCTGCGAAACCTGGATGGACACATCGCTCACCACCTGACGGTGACCATAAATCTTGCGCAGCTTGTCGGTGCGTATTGTGCTGACCAAATTTTTCACTGTGCATCCTCCGTTTTCGAAGTTTCACCTGTCGGTTTTACCGTTTCACCCGTCGTTTTCAGAGTATCGCCTATCGGTTTCTCCCTAGTTTTACGACGGTTGAATAGACTTTCGAGTTTCCTTTTTTCAAGCGTTTTTTTATACTTTGCAGCCTCTTCTTTCGAGAACTCAATTTCTGACTTCTTTCCCGAAAGCGAATCGAGTCTTGCAAGGGAATCCCTCTTCGCATTGTCCTTGATGCGCTGATACTTTTCCATATCGATATAACGTCCGCTCGCGTTTGTCGTGCGGCCCATCAAGCGCAACGATTTCACAGAATTTTTCTTGGGATCGAACATGATGTGGATTGTGTCACCGGTCGCCTCGTTTTTCCCGGAAACAGTCCTATCCTTTTTCACATAGAAGTAGGTGCTCTGGGCCTTGCCCGAAACAACCGCACGGTCCATCTTGCCTTTGTTGAAATACAAATCTAGACGGTTTCCGTCCATCAAGTTCCGGTATTCTTTCAAATCCGTCTCGTAGAAAAATCCCTTGGCGTTCAAGTTCACGTAAAGGCGCTTGATTTTGCCTTTGACAAATTCACAGTAGAGCGTGTCACCAAAAGCTTCGGTCACGCTGCCGGGATTGCCACGCTTAGGGCCTTCGTTCTGCACGCCGTGTGCGTTGCGGATGACGAGCGCCGACTTGAGCATTTTGCCGGTTTCGTCAAGCACGAGAAAAATGGAGTCTCCCGTGAGGTGGTAATTTTTCATGTCGCATGTCGGGTGGCCCTTCATGCTGAGCCAGTTGTTTTTACGGTCAAAGTAACCGGTATCGCAGGTGACGACCAAATCCTTTTGAGTGAGCTTTACATTCTGATATGCCTGCGCAAAACTTTTTCTCTTGTCGAAAATAAGGGATTTGGCTTCAATCGTTACGGTATCGATTTTTCCATTTTTCAGTTTCTCGTACTGGTACAGACGTGGAGAAACGGGAATCGTCAAAAGCTCCTCTTTGCGGTCGTATCTCAGATACTGGCCAGTCATGAGGTAGTTGCCCGCTGAATCTGCGGCATTCACTTCACCAGAGGCGATAGCGACTTCGCTTTTCCTTTGATAAGAGCCGTTTTTTGCACGGATGAAACCAGACGGGTGCGTAAAGAGGAACCCGCCACCGCATTCGACCGTCTCGGTATTGCGATTCCAAAAAGCGCGCTGAGTCTTGAACGCGATGCTATCATGAACAAAATGCACGTTGCCGTACAGCAAGAGCGTTCCATGTTTGCGGGCGACTTCGAGGTTGTCCGCATGGTACATGATAAGCGGCGACGACTGCGCAAATGCAAGAGTTGATGCGAGGAAGGCCGCGACCACAATAAGCAAAAGGGAAAGTCTTCTCACGGCATCCCCGCTTTAGGCTGGAAGGGAAGACCGCGCAGAGCACGACGTGAATTCGGAGCCGCATTCGGTGCAGAGGCTGCCGAAGCAGGCTTTGGTGCAGAAACTGCCGAGGACATCGAAAGGCCCTTTGCCACTGGAGCCGTTTGCGATGCAGATGATGCACGAGGCGTCGGTTGCGGCTGGGCTTGCGGCACAGGTTTTGACGGAGCCGTAGCAGAAGATGTGGGCTTCACGGCAGAATTCACCTGCGACGAAGACGAAGGAGGCGGATTGTTCAAGCGTTCTGCCTCGGCCTGCCGTTTGTCCTCATCCTTCATGCGTTTGGCGGCGTCCTGAAAAATACCAGTCACATTCGAAAGAATTTTCCAGTTGTCGAGCTGAGCGTCACTTTCAAAGCCCACGCCTTGCAATACGTCACCATCTTCTGAAACGACACGCACATAACTTGCCGTTTTGACCAAATTATCTTTTTTATTCCAAAGTAACGAATCCGCACGAACCGAGGCGCCCTTCGGCGTCAACGCATAGACATGGCCATAAGCATACACGTATGTGAACTTCATGTCAAGACTGCCGGAGTCCGCACGCAAGAACGCCACACGTTCGCCAACAGAATCGTAAATATCCACGAACACCGGACGCACCGTCACGACTTCTTTATCCGCCCAACGTTCGAGGTAAGCGGTTTTGAGCCTCCAGTTCAGCACCCCCTTGTCGTAACTATCCAGAAGCGTCGTATCCGTGAAAAGCATCTGCGGACGCTCGACGCGAATCCAGGGTTTGGGTTCCTCGATTTCTTCGCAGCCGAGCATGAATAGGGCAAAAAAGGCACAAGCAAGAACGCCCCACAAGCGGGATGCTATACGAGGTGCCGCCGGGCAGGATGCCGGAGCAAGCGCATTCTGGACATTCTGTATATTCTGCAAAAATCGTGCCACAAATACAAATTACAAATATATAGGCACGTTATTTAGGGATTTCTTGGAAATTCGAGGGAATTTGGGTGGATTTTTTGGAGAGAAGGCGCATCATCATGCTGAAAGAGTTTTGAGCAGTTCTTTCTTAGTTGCTCCCAGAGCAAAAAACATCTTAATCATCAACTCAAGCGAAACGCTCGCATCCGCATGCTCCACTTTTGCATAACGAGATTGACTTGTTTTTGCGATAGCCGCAGCAGACACTTGAGTTTCACCAAGTTTTTTTCTTTTTGCAATGAGAGCTTTTGCCAAAGCAACTTTCATTTCAACAATAGCCATTTCGGCAGGACTCAACTCAAGGAATTCATCCACATCCCCAACTACCCAGCCCTTCTTCTGCAATCTTTCTTTTTTTGCTTGATCCATAATCTAACGCTCCATATCATAAAATTTCAAACGCTTACGACACAAGTTTATCACCTCATCAGGCGTTTTGTTCGTTTTCTTTTCAGACCACAAAATCACAATAATTGCATCCGCATCTACACGATAAAACAGCCTCCAAATTTTATTTTCGTCTTGAATTCGTAACTCGTGACAATGAACTCCAATGGACGGCATCGGACGACTTTGCGGCAAAGACAGATTCATCCCTAATTGCAACAACCGTAACAAGTATCCAGTTTCTATCCTCGCTTTTTGTGACAATGGTGGAGTTTTCGGCAATTCGTGCAGCCAAACTAAAGGTTTATGTTTCGTACTCATAAAATATATATCAGATTTGACATAATGTCAATAGTTTAAAGTTAATGGGACATTATGCATTTTGCAAATTCCATGCCAACGCAAAAATTGCCGATTTTGATTAAAAATCGGCAGTTTTATCCAAATAAAAAGGTGATTAATCGATTTAATCAGTGATTAATCAGTTTTTTGCAAAAAAATTTCCCCTTTATATCCTTTTTGTATTATCTTTAAATTGACATATTTTTAGAGTTCGCTCTTATTCTTGCAATTGAAAAACGACCAAAATTTCAATCATATAGGAATAAGGCTGATAACTCACACCCCAATGGTGTGGGTCGTTTGCGCCTGCTATATGATAGGTTTCTTGGTCGTTACCTCAATTGCCGTGGGTGCTTATGACTCCACACTTTTTCTTTTTCCAGAAAAAATGAAGAATGTAAGCACCTGAGTAAAGCAAGCTCCTTAAGACGTTGTCAAAGGAGATTATTATGAAAAAAACAACACGCCTTATTTTTACGGCTGTTTTCTTTGTCGCAACAGCAATCACCCTTACTGCCTGTGGCGGTGAATCATTCACAGACCCTCGAGATGGTCAAACATACAAAATGGTCAAAATCGGAGATCAAGTTTGGATGGCTGAAAATCTGAGATACAAAACACCCCAAAGCATATGTTTTTTGGAAGACGAAAAGCAATGCTCAAAAGGCAGATTTTATTCAGTTAGTGAAATCGATGAAATATGTCCAACGGGCTGGCATTTACCAACATTGAGAGAAGCTGAAAAATTAACAAACAATCTCAATATGTCAAGAAAATCAAAAAATTATTTTGAGACACTCATTGATGAATTTACAGGCAATGATATAGAAACGTTTTTTAAGGAAAGAATGGGTTACTACCATCCTAACACAGTACCATCCTTTGTCAATGCTTTTCCAGAGAACACTAGTGACGCTTATCTACTTCTTTACAGTTTTCATTGGCGATTAAGAGCTAGCTATTATAAAGTACACTTAGAAAAAGATTCTTTTCCTTTCGGTTGGAAAGGTAACGTTCGTTGCATCTTAGGTCCAGAAAACAAGGAGTAAATATTATGTCAAAAACATATTCCTTGCTTCTAAATATCAATGTTGAAACAGAGGAAACCTCAGACGGAAAGAGCCTTCACAAATACTCTTTCAAGGCTTGGAAAGACGGAAAAATAACTAAACAAGCACGAGCCTTTGATTGGATTGGACCTATGGTAAAAAAGCAAGGGAGTAACTTGCAAAAACTTGGGGAAAACATTTTTTCCGTCATACAAGAAATGGCGACAGAGAAGGAGTAACTTATGTTATCTAAAAAATTCACCATCAAAAGTTTTCATGAGGATAAAAGCAAAGCAACCGGAGATGTAATTGAATTCAAAAAATGTCTCAAAATAAAATAAGGAGGCAGATTTATGCGAAACGCCATATTTTTGTTCCTATATTTAGGTCTTGCATTTTTTCTTACTTCCTGCTCTAGACACGAAGAATTTGCTTGTGAATTGGTAACAAATCTACTAAAGGAGAACTTTGGTGATACATTCAAAGCTATGGGTATGGAAACAGCAAAGTGCAAGGCTGTTGAATTAGGAGAATCCGTTCGCAGCGGATATTATCACAATGCTAAAGCCTATTTGGACAACGGCACAACACTCCGAATAACCGTTGAAACCAAATGGGATTCAGTCTATGTGCAAATTCCTAACGATTCATTCTTTGGTGAATAACTAACATTTAATTAAAGGACAGATTGCAAAATCCGTCCTTTTTCGTTAAAGTGATAAAGCAACAAAAAAAAGACCTTGGAATAAATCCAGTGTGACAATGTAATTCAAGATATCACTGAATCCTTCAATTTCATTTAAGACAAAGTGATTTCCTTTTCAGCCATTTTCAATCCCTTTTCGTTCCGTTTCTAGCAAAACTTCCGACTGAAGAAATTCTATGTATTCTTTTTCAAAAACCTTCTTCTGTTTCAGGTCAGACATAACCCTTTCAAAAGTCGATTTTGTCTTTTTCATAATAGGCACACCTCACACTAAAAGTATTTTCGCATTGGTTCCGTGTCAAGGAAGCGAAAAGAGGGGATATTAACAAAGATTACAATTACAACTAATTACAAAACCATTGATTTGTAATGACATTTATATTATATTTATAAAAAAGGAGTTGAATATGGCGACATTGCAATTAAGAGTAGATGACGAATTGAAGAAAAAATCAGACGACTTGTTTCAATCGTTGGGTTTGGACACATCCACGGCTATTCGCATTTTTTTGACATTCGCCATCGAAAAGAACGGCATTCCTTTCGACGTACGCCACGCCCCTGAAGATTTATCTCTTGAAAAGGCGATTAGCGATACGCGGAAGCAAGAGAATCTACACGGTCCCTATTCATCAGCACAAGAAGCCGTAGCCTCCATGCTGGAGGACTAACTTTGTATCAAATCAAATACACCAACAGAATGAAGCACGACGTCAAGACTATGCAAAAACGCGGCTAGGATTTAAACAAGCTCGTTTCTGTTCTTGACAAACTATCTAAAAACATTCCTCTTCCTCCCAAATGCCACGACCATCAACTTGTCGGCAGTCTGAAGGACTTTAGAGAATGCCATATCGAACCCGACTGGCTTTTGATGTACCAAATAATCAACGACGAACTAATCCTTTCCGCTACCGCAACGGGAACACACGCTGATTTATTTGGGAAATAACGCAAGATTGAATACAGCAAAAGGACTGCGCGGGGGCAGTCCTTTTTAAATGTTACTGGATCCTTCCGCCTTCGGCGTCAGGATGACGAGTGCGCGAAGGTCAAGATGACGCTATAAAAAAGGTGACCCCGGCACTGAGGCCGGGGTGACGCTTTAACAAGAATTTACTGGATCCTTCACGGCTTCGCCGTTCAGGATGACGAGTGTGCGAAGCGCCAGGATGACGAATGTGCGAAGCGCCAGGAGACAATGCTAATCAGCCTTCGCGGCCGAGCATGAAGGCCTTCTTGTTGCCTTCATGGAACTTTTCGGCGAAGAGCTTGTTCAGGGCGACCGTCCACTGTTCCACAGTGAAGTCGAAGTACTTGCTGAGCTTGCCGAGCATGGCGACGTTCAAAGCCTTCACGTTTTCGAGCTTCGAGACATCGATGTCCGCCGGCGTAAGGAGCACGCCGCCCTGCTTCATGTAGGCTTCGTTCACCACAACCTGCGTTTCGTCAAAGACGACGAGGTAATCGGCTTCGCCGCACGGAATCATCGGGGACTGCACTTCTTCATCTTTTGCAAAACGCACGTCAGAAGCGATGGAACCGCCGCGCTGGCTCATGCCATGGACTTCGGCTTTCTTCACGTCGTAACCTTGTTCGAAAACAAGTTCGGCCATCACGTCACTAGCCTTGATAACGCCTGTGCCACCGAGGCCTGCAAATTTAACGTTCATTACGCTCATAATTATTCAACCTCTCTATTAAAAGTTATTGTTCTTCTTGGCAGCGGCTTCTGCTTCGGCCAAAGCCTTTTCGGCCTTTTCCTTGTTTGCCTTGTCCCAGGCAAGGATGCTCTTGAGGGCGAGAATGCAGGGGCTCTTTGCAACGATAAGCGTGAGTTCGTCCTTTTCGAGGGATTCCTTCACGAGACGCTTGAATTCTTCCGGTTCCTTGACCTGGTTCACTTCATAGACGTTGTCGAAACCGGCGACCTTCGCGACTTCCTTGTAGTCAATCTTGTAGGCAGGGCTGTGGTCGAGGTGACGGCCCGTACCCGGGTGTTCCTGCTGGCCAGTCATAGCAGTGATGCTGTTGTCCAAAATAATGACAACGTGGCCAGTTTCGGGGCGGTTGTAACCCGCTTCCACAAGACCAGTAATACCACTGTGAACAAACGTAGAGTCACCAATCACGGAGACAACACGCTTTGCCTGTTCGCGCGGGAGCACGTTACGGAGGCCGATGCCCATGCCGATAGCGGCACCCATGTCAATCATGTAGTCCATGGCGCTGATGGGCAGGAGAGCAGCCAGCGTGTAGCAGCCGATGTCACCGGAAACGATGCAGTCGAGTTCCTTAAGCACTGCGAAAGAGCTGCGGTGCGGGCAGCCCGGGCAGAGCATAGGCGGCTTGCCCTTGACCGGAACCGGATCCGGGTTCTTGTCGCCAGCGATAATGCGGCGGACGCGGTTCACGTCAAGTTCACCAAAGCGGAAAATCGGGTCAAACTTGCTTTCGCACTGGATGCCTGCGGCCTTGATGTTTTCAGCAAGCCACGGGTCGTTTTCTTCGATGACCATGAGGCGCTTGCCTTCGAACTTCTTGGCGAAATCCTTGATGAGCTGCATCGGCAGCGGGTAGGTCATGCCGAGCTTGAGGATGCTTGCTTCCGGGGCGGCTTCGCGGACGTGGTGGTAGCTGATGCCGCTCACGATGATACCGAAGTCAGCGCTGCGCATTTCGACCTTGTTCGGGCCTTCGGCAACGTTCCATGCTTCCATTTCGTCCATCTTGGCGCGGAGGCGACGGCCAGCCGGCTTCGAGAAGCCAGGCACCATCACGTGCTGGGCGATGTTGCGTTCAAAGTTCGGCACCATTGCCGGGAGTTCTTCCTTCGGCACGACGATCGACTTGGAATGATCTACACGGGTGGTCATGCGGAGGATGACTGGAATCTTGAACTTTTCGCTCGTCTGCATGGCGATGCGGAAGAAGTCGTAAGCTTCCTGGGAGTTACTCGGTTCGAACATCGGGCAAACGGAAGCCTTCGCGTGGTTACGCGTGTCCTGTTCGTTCTGGGAACTGCCCTGGCCCGGGTCATCGGCAACAATCCAAACCATGCCACCATCGACACCGGTGTAAGTTGCGGTATAGAGAACATCACTTGCCACATTCAAGCCGACCATCTTCATGGTGACCACACTGCGAGCATGTCCAAAAGCGGCACCGAGAGCGACTTCGGCAGCGACCTTTTCGTTCGGAGCCCACTGGGCATAGCCGCCCAATTCAGAGTAATCTTCCAAGATTTCGGTGGAAGGCGTTCCCGGATAGCCTGCGGCAAGCTGCACATTGCAATGACGCATGGAAAGGGAAATGGCTTCGTTGCCCGAAATCAGCATCTTTTTCGCATTTGGATCAAAAGCTGGCATGATATTCCTTTTTTGTTTTAATCGTTTTTTAAACGAGTCCAAATATAGAAAATTCGATTTCACGCATCCTTTGCAATTCGAGAAGGAACCCCGTCCCGGAACGGAGTGCGGGATGACACGATATAAAAAGTCGGCAGGAGGGCCGACTTTTCGTTAAATGCTTTTTTGAATTGTGCTAAGTTCTGCCTTCGCGCATTCTGCGTTTGCATTCGTACATGGACACGTCCGCACTGTGGAGCATTTCATCCATGTCCTTGTAGTCTTCGAAAGAGCTTGCAGTGCCATACGCAAACGCGACCGTCTGATCGACAATCGTTAACGCCTTGACAGCCGCCTGCATTCTCTCAGCACAAACAAATGCGCCCTTCAAATCAGTATCCGGGCAAATGACCAGAAACTCGTCGCCACCCATGCGGAACAGCATATCCGATTCGCGGAGCAGCTTGTTGCAGGCGGTCACGACGGAACGCAACAGCAAGTCGCCAGCCAGATGCCCATGCTGGTCATTAATCTTCTTCAATCCATTCAGGTCAAAATAGACTATCGAGAAATTCGTCCCGTAACGTTTGCTACGTGCAAACAATTCGCGGAGAGAGCAGATGGCATGCCTGCGGTTGTAGGCGCCCGTCAAATCGTCCGTCAACGAAATATCGCGCAAGTTACGAAGCGATCTCGACAAGCGCAAATGAACCCCGATTCTCGCAAGCAAAATATCCGGCGCAGCGGTTTTACAGACAAAATCAGAAGCTCCCGACTGGAAGCCCTGCGTCACGCTGGCCTCGTTTTCTTGATTCGTAAGGAATATAATTGGCAAATCATCTAGCGGAAAATGCTTGCGAATATTCAGGCAAACGTCATACCCGTTCATTTCCGGCATGTTGACGTCAAGCAAAACAAGTTCCACCGGGTTATTATGCAGATACTCCATTGCCTCGGCACCGGATCTGCAACCAACGACTTCATAACCCACTTCCGTCAAGATATCCGAATCTCGTTTCAATTCGGTTTCGTCATCATCGACGATAAGAATTTTTTCCTCAACCATTTTGTCTCCTTACCATCCTAACACTCTCATTTCCAACTACAAAATAAAATTACTCGAGGAACTCCATCGGCGGGACCGTCTCAACCAGCCCCATTTCTGCGGCTAATTTGAAAAAAATTGTCAAGGAATGTTTACGTTCGTCAGTAAAATGATAGTCGAGGAAGCTAAAATAGTCTTCGATAAGGGGACGCGACAAGTTCACCGGATATTTGGCAAGCCACACATCCAGCGCCTTCGACGGATTTTCGCGGAACTCGCGGATGCCATTTTCCAGCCTTGCCATGTAATCGTCCAGCACCGGTCTCAAATGCGGCTGCAGCGCATCTTTCGAAATCAGCCAAGCACCAAAGACAAACGGAAGCCCTTGCCATTCCTGCCACAGCGAGCCCAAATCATAGCTGAACGCGAAACGGTGGCGTTCGTTCTCTTCGAGCGCAAGGTCGCCGATCAAAAGGCACGCGTCATCGGATTCTTCCGCTGCAAGCCCCTGCACATATTCCGGGCGAAAACCGTAACGTTTTTCGAGCAAAATCCGCAATAACGTAACAGAAGTTTTGCTCTGCGAAGTCATGCGGATGCGCTTACCCGAAAGTTCTTCGATTGGATAACGCGAAAAAAGCTTGACCGAACGCACCTCGAAAGAACAAGACGTGCAAAGCACGGGAGACAACACGAACGCACCCGGTTTTTGAGCAAAGGTAATCGAAGACGCAGGCGAAAGATGGATAGATCCGTCCCTCAGCCCAATACTATGTGCACTTGGCGGACCATCAACAAATTCCACCTCAGAAAATTCTTTCTCGCGCCCCACAGAATTAAAGAAAAACGGCGCACAGACCAAAAAAGGAATTCGACCAACACGGAGAGTCATGTAAAAAAGTTAAATTTTTGCGCGTGGTAAAATGTAGGCCACACATAAAAAAGCAAACCAATTTAAATAAAAGTTAATGGCTAAAGAATAATGGCTGTATTTCACGTGAAGAAGACCTCGCTCGGCGAAGACCAGACCAGTCTGGTTTTCAAGGGCAAGATTGTAGAAGGGCCCATCAGCAAGGGTATGACCATTGAAATTCCTGTCACGCAGGAAGCCGTCGTCAAAATGAAAATTTACGACGTTGTCCAATTCGACAAGCAAAAGGACGAAGACAAGAAGGTAGGCCTGGTTGTAGATTTTTATAACCTTCCCGACGATATGGAAGTCATCATGGACCTAAACATCGCCGACGAAGATTTGAACATCGTAAACGATTAATTCATTCGAACCGGCTGTTCCAGCAGCCAAAGTATGGGATGACACGCATGAAAAAAGAAAGATTGCGCGGAGTGAATTTGGGCGGATGGTTCAGTCAGGTGGACTGTATCGAAGAAAAGGATCCTATCGGGTTTCCGGGTGTCATTGGACACATAAAAACGTTCCTTGGAACAAGTGATTTCAAGCGCATCCACGAGGCGGGGTTCAACCACGTCCGCTTGCCGGTGGATTACTTTAATTTGTTCAAAGGAGATACTCTCAAGCCGGACGAAGAGACGTTTGCCTTGCTGGACAAGGCTCTCAAAGACATCCAAGACGCCGACCTGGACGTGATTCTCGATTTGCACAAGTGCCCAGGTCACGACTTCCACTTGGCCAGCAATCACGAACAAGCTTTCTTTGCCGACGCAAATGCCCGCAAGGACACCCGCAAGATTTGGGCATACATGGCGGAACGCTATAGCTCCATGCCACGCGTGATGATGGAACTTTTGAACGAACCCGCCGCAAGTGATTCCAAGGTTTGGGACAAAGTCAAGGACGAAATATTCTGGGAAATCCGCAAGCACGCGCCCAAGAACACCATCGTCGTAGGCGCCAACAAATGGAACAGCGCAAAGGAATTCGAATACCTCACGCCGCTCGACGACGACAACGCCATCTACAGTTTCCATACATACACGCCCGTAACGTTTACGCACCAAGGCGCCGCATGGATTGACGACCCGTTCTTCAAGATTGAACGCCCGTGGCCAGGCGACTACGCAGCCCCCGCAGCAGGTACCTCGACACGACTCCATGTGGAATTCGGCAAGTGGGACAAGGCCCGTTTGCAGGCAAGTATCCAGAACGCGCTCGATTTCCGCGCCAAGTACGACTTGCCCGTAAGTTGCAACGAGTTCGGTGTATATGTACAAGTTCCACGCAAGTATCAGCTCGCCTGGATGCGCGATTTCCTCGACATTCTCCGCGATGCCGACGTAGGTTACAGCTACTGGAACTACAAGAATCTGGACTTCGGTCTTGTCTCGAAGGGCGAATCGCTGCACAACAATTTAGCGCAGTACAACAACCCCGAACGCCTCGACAGCGAACTCATGCAAATGATAGCGAAGGGTTAACGGCGGAGCCGCAGTAAGCAGCCAGCAGAACTCAGAATTTAGACAAGAACGCCTCGGATTAAATCCGGGGCATTTTTTACTATTGAGCAACTAACAAATAGCACATTTGCCACAGTCCCTTGCTAACAGTTGTTGACAAAATGAACGGTCAAAATTCCGACCCCTTGCATTTTATTTTTGGCTTATATATTTTTTAGTACGGATCCATTGAGGATGCCATCCGGTCCAGCCGGGCGTTAATATATCAGTTACTTTTATTCTAACAACTAACAAATAGGATACTCATGGCAAGACCCATCAGAGAAACTCCGATTTTGTTCGGCGAGGATGCTCGCCGGTTTATCGCCCGTATGCAGGAGAGGCACCCCGAAACTCCGGAAGCTCGTGCCCAACGTTTACGGGACTACGAATTTTTCCTAAAAGCTTTTGAACGAGGCATGCGAGAAAAGCGTGCCCGCGAAGCCGCTAACGGAGGTAAAGATCCATGGTTCGACAATATATAGATAACGAGTCTATTCGATTTATTCGACTGCAACCATTCAACAAAGTCAAAAGTTTTGACTGCGGAGATGCTGATTTAAACGATTTCATTTTAAATCGCGCAACTCTTTTTGACAAATACATGTTAGCGGTCAGCTACACCTGTGTTGACATCAACGACACCAGCAGGCCTTTAGCCTATTTTAGCTTGGCAAACGACAAAATCGCAACCAGCGACTTTCCTAGCATGACGGAATTCAACAGATTCCGCCGTAAACAAGGATTCCCGAACGAGAAAAGGCTAAAAAGCTACCCCGCCGTAAAGCTTTGCCGCCTAGCCGTTGACATCTGCGCCAAAAATCAAAAACTCGGTACACAAGTTCTAAACATCATCAAGTCCATGTTCGTCATCAACAACAAGACAGGCTGTCGCTTTATAACGGTTGACGCCTACTTGGCAGCAGTTCCGTTCTACGAAAAGAACGGATTCCGCATGATGAATCTGGAAGACAACGATCCGCATACACGATTGATGTACTTCGACTTGATGGATCTGGTGGCGTAAGGTAATAAACGGAAAAAGACCTACTCGACTCCGAATTCATGGAAATGATTGCGAAGGGGTGAGTTAGAATTTAAAACTTAGAGCTTAGAACTTAGAGGTTCGTCCTGAAAGGAAAGTCGCGACCGATAGGATTCTTTCAGTTCATAATTTTACAATGCCCGCCATGTGCGGGCATTTTTTACGCGGCCACTTGACGCAGCAACAGACATTCAAAACTCAAAAGGAGCCTTCAAATCGGAGGCTTCACAATCAACACCCGACAAACTATCCGCAGCACCATGAACTAAAATCATATTGTAACGCTCTATACTTTCCATAGGTTTCGCGTACACAAGCATAGTCATCACTACTATAACCAACAAAAATCTTTTCATCAGACTTTTCTCCAAAACAACAGTTTTCCTTCTTCAAAATCAATTTTTAGTAAATTACGATTTAACGTTCCTATATCAAGCATCACATAAGAATTCATAAAAGTCAGAACGGGATTCATAGCTTGTACACCATCAAATAATTCATACGTCCACAACGAATCTTTAATGCCCTTTTCATCTTTCAAAAAAATTCCATCTTGATAGCGTTCATAATACGAGATGATTGTATCCTTTTCAAACACACCCACACAATACTTAGCCCCTTCATGAATCCACAAATCAGAACAACCTTCTGCAAATTCCTCTAACTTTTCATACCCCGTTATTTTCTTTTTCTCCACATCCACAATGGCGTAATCGCAACCTTCAGTACTTCCCACAAGCCGCCATTTTCCATCACCCCAAGGACGAATGGATCCCACCTTTTCTTTTGTATTGCAACCATCCCACTCAAAGTAACCCAAATCTTCAGAACCCCTACCTAAAGTCCACTTGTAGAAACGGTTTTTATTTTTATCGAATTCAATCACCGTTGAATCATCCACCAAGTCATAAACATTTACAACATACTGATCCCTCAGTTTGTCGCTTTTCCAGACATTCTCTTCTGTATAAAAATTATCTACAACAATTCTTGTCCCCTTTTCCCTAGTAGAACAATCATCACCCAAGGGTTTAGCAAGACAAGTCTCTATTTTCTTCTCTTCTATATAAACGACAAGAGAATCGCCGGAATAACCAATTAACTGTATTCTAGAGACATCCTCTTCACTCTCATCCCAGACACTTGAACACCCCCACATGCATATGCATGCGAAAGCAACCGCCAAAACAGCGAGCATTTTTTCAGCCCCAAACTTGTTCATTTTATTTTCCATAAGAGGCTCTCCTATGTTTAAAATTTTCCAATGTAAATTTATATATAAAAGTGTTATATGCGATAACTAGATTTGACTGGATCCTTCACCCTACGGGTTCAGGATGACGAAAAAAAAGGAGATGCCGCAAATGCGGCATAATTATTGAAAAAAACAAGTATTATTTAAAACAAATTACATCTCGATAAGAATGCCAGCCTGGAGGTACAAATAGCCGTCGCCGGAGCGGTTCAAGAACTGGTAGCCACCCGAAAAGATGATGGATGAGCGGTCGCCATTTTTGATGTCGAGACCGCCACCGGCACGCCAGAACATCTGATTGTCCTTGCCAAGCATATAGCCGAAATCACCTGTGGCAATCGGCAGTACAGTTCTTCCAATCGGGAGGCGAACCCAAAGGCTTCCGGACAAAGGAACGTATCCGACGTTGTCGAGTTCTTCGTAGCCTACGCCTACGCCTGCAAAAACCATCTGGTCAATCGGATACCACAGATGCCCATAAAAGCTCATGTTGAAGTACCCCATATGGCTCACGCGATTGCAGAAACCGCCTTGAGCGTCCATGGTAAATGCGTTCGCCGGAACAGCGACGAAAGCAAGAGTGAATATAATAGCTGTTAAAAATTTTTTCATAAGTCTATATTGTAATATATAAAATCTAATTCATTTAGGAAATGGCGATCCCGCAACAAGTGCGGGATGACAGCGCAGAACAAAACTTCACTGGATCCTTCACGCTTCGCGTTCAGGATGACGGGGCCAGACTGCCTAACTCCTAAAAATCACTCGTCGCTGCGGGCTTCACGTGCCCAGCCGCCACTGCGTTCACGCTTAAAGGCGAGGAAAAATCCCTTGAGCATCGCCAAGTTCATGAGCAAGAAGTAATAGGCGCTCGGCAAAATTTTCGTCACCGCAACAAGCAATGCAAGCGTCATACAGCCAAAGAACACCTGATAGAAGAGGCCCTCACCCAAAAGTAATGCGTTCACTATATACAAAAGAATCATAAGATGCGGAGAGAACCAGCGGACAATCTTATGCGAGAAGAACAGGTACGCCAACAGCGGACGGAACGGGTTCAGCAACGGCAGATAAGAGAACAGGTAGTTGAAGTTCGCACGACCGATACGCACTTTACGCCTGTATTCGCCGCTCGATTCCTTCGAGGTCTGTTCCGTACCGATGGCGCTTGCCACAAATGTGCAATAGTACCCTTTCTGCAAAATTTTTGTCGTCACAAAGAAGTCGTCCATGACGCTCTTCTTGACCGGGAGTTCCGTATAAAGTTCCCTGCGGATGGCATAGAGCGCGCCGTTACCGCCAATCAAACGGTCCAGCACGCCTTCGAACTTCTTGATTTCACTTTCCAAGTCCCAATAAGAACTTTCACCTTTACCAAGGACGCTTCCGCTCTTGTCCGAAAGAATCAAGTGGCCACAAGCGCAGCCGATTTTTTCATCCTTGAACGGGTCCACAAGTTTACGGACAACATTCGGGAAAAACATCGTATTCGCATCGCAGAACAGCAGAATGTCGTTCTTCGCGATTTTCTGCAGGCGGTTCAGCATTGCCGCCTTGCCCGCATTCTTCGGAGCCTTCACCAAGGTTATTCCCTGATCCGCATAACGGGCGATAATTTCTGCGGTTTTGTCTGCAGAGCCGTCATCGCCAATGAGAACTTCCAGCTTTTCCTTGGGGTAGTCGATTTCGAGGATGTTCTGGATTTTACGTTCAATCACGGCTTCCTCGTTATATGCGGATATCAAGATGGAAACCGTCGGGAGTTCGGCCTCGCCCATTTCCGGTTTCTTTTTACGCTTGAAGATTTCGCTCACGAACGGGAGGGTCATCGGGAAAAGCAGATAGCAATGCGCAATCAAGAACAGCAGAACCCAGAACGCAATCTGAGCATAGAAGAGAACGTCTTCACTCATTTGGAAATCCACTCCTTCTCTTTTTCAAGAATCTGGTAAAGCAAATACTTCATTTCTTCGGCAGTATAGGAATCCTTGATGGTCAAAATCGAGAGGCCCTTCGGCGCAATCAGGACAAACGCAGGCAATACGCTCAGTTCCCACACGTCGAAATAGCAACGCTGGACTGTCTTGCGTTTACCATCACAGACAATCGTGTCCTGGGAATCCACATCGAGCTTTACCGGGAAGAACCGCGTATTCAAAAGCGAGGCGACTGTCGGATCCGAATAAGTGTTCGCGTCCATGATGCGGCAAGGGATACACCAGTCCGCATACAAATCGACAAATATCAGTTTCTGCGAACCCTTCGCCTTTGCAAGAGCCTCGGTATAATCCATCCAATGTACAAGCTTGGGCTTTTCCGGAGGTGCCGCAAAAACTGACAGGGCAAGGCCCAGGACAAGCGCAATCCACAAATTCAGCTTCATCATTTCTTGTCCTTTTTTACTGGTTTCGGTTTCTCGATGCCAAGCAGCGAATCGATTCTATCCGAGACGGCGACCTGGAACGATATCCAACGTTTCTCATCGTCGAGGACCTTATCGCAGGCCTTGATAAAATCTTCGCGGGTGTAGCCGTATTTTTTCAGGATATCGCGGCGGGCAGTGCGGGATTCCGAGGACTCGCCACCATACGTTTGTTCCGCGACGCGCATTTCGACATACGCAGCCACAAGTCGTTCATCCGGCTTCGGCGCGGAATCCGAACAAGCGCAAAGCGCCATGACAGCCACACCAAAAAACACGAATCGCCTCAAGAAACTACTCCCTGTTTTCTAGAGCGTTCTCGAAAAGACCATCGACGTAGTCACGCTTGTTGAATTCCACAAGCTGGTCGATGCGTTCGCCCATGCCGACCCAGCGGATGGGAATCTGCAACGAACTTGCAATCGAAAGCACGGAGCCACCACGCGCGGTTCCATCGAGCTTTGTCACCACAAGACCTGTGAGCGGGAAACTCTGGTTGAAAATCTTCGTCTGGTTGATGGTATTCTGTCCGGTGTTGCCGTCAATCACGAGCCACATGTCGTGCGGCATCGCCGGGTCCACCTTCTTGATGACGCGGACAATCTTCTTGAGTTCTTCCATCAAGTAGTCTTTGTTGTGGAGGCGCCCTGCCGTATCAATCAGCACCACGTCGCAGCCACGAGCAACCGCCGCAGAGCAGGCGTCAAACGCCACAGCCGCCGGGTCGGAACCTTCCTGATGCTTGACAAATTCGGCGCCAGAACGTTCGGCCCAGGTTTCAAGCTGGTCAATCGCAGCCGCACGGAACGTATCGCACGCGGCAATCATCACCTTCTTGCCTTCGTCCTTGAGGCGAGCGGCAAGCTTACCGATTGTCGTCGTCTTGCCGGCACCGTTCACGCCAATCACGAGCACCACATGCGGCTTGCCCTTGAGTTCGAACGGCGGCGGATCCTTAAGCAAACGTTCCGCTTCGTTACGCATGATGTCGAGCACCTGCTCTGTCGTAAGCGACTTGCCGAGCGCATTTTCGCGAAGCGCATCCGTCAAAAGGAACGCGGCTTCGACACCAACATCAGCCTTGATGAGATGCTCTTCAAGTTCTTCGAGCGTCTCGTCCGTAATCTTACCGGCACCGACAATACCCTTCAACTCCCCGAGCAATGCATCGCGGGTCTTGGCAAGTCCGTTCTTAATTGCAGAAAACAAACCCATTAGATAATACTCTCGACTTTATCCACGAGACCGTAAGCTTTGGCCTCTTCGGCAGACATGAAGTTGTCGCGTTCGGTGTCGCGGTCAATCTGTTCAATCGTGTGTCCGGACGTTTCGGCGAGAATCTTGCCCGTGATACCACGGATGCGAAGCATTTCTTCGGCCTGAATCTGGATATCGCTTGCAGGCGCCACGATTTCGCCGTGAATGAGCGGCTGGTGAATCATGATGCGGGCGTTCGGCCATGCGGCACGTTTGCCCTTCGCACCGGCAGTGAGGAGTACGGCACCCATGGAGGCCGCCTGTCCGCAGCAAACCGTCACGACATCGCTCTTAATCGCGTTCATGCAGTCGTAAATGGCAAGGCCGCTAGAAATAACGCCACCCGGGCTATTGATGAAGAAAATAATGTCTTCGTGATTCAGGGAATCCAAGTACAAAAGTTGCTTGACAATGCGTTCGGCACTTTCGTCATCTACACCGCCCCACAAGAAAATTCTACGCTTGGAGGCGAGATATTCTTCCGCCTTCTTGAGCATGTCGGGAACTTGTTTTTCTTTATTCTCGTTGCAATCAGCCATATATAATCCTTTTGTTCTTTTATAATGTAGAAAAATAGCAATTAGCAGTAGGAAGCCGGAAGTAAGAAGTAGACAGTGTTTTAGAGGTAGAAGTTAGTTACTAGATTTCAACATCGTCATTCTAAAGTCGTCATCCTGAGGAGCTTGCGACGAAGGATCCAGTCATATCCCGTTCAATACGAGACTTTACTGGATGTTTCGTGGCTTCGCCACTCAACATGACGCAATGAGAATTCCTAATTCATACTTCCTATTTCCTAATTGCTAAATTTACACCATGCCATCTGATTCACCAAAATACTTGGTCGGGCTTGTTGACCCCGAGACGCTTACCGCAGCCGAACGCGAAGAGCTGCACCCAGCGCGCATCGACTACAACAGCTGCGACATTCTCGAAATCCGTTACGATTTTTTTGACGAATCCGAATGGCAGGGACTATCCGCCCGCATCCGCAAGATGGCCCCGAAAGCGATACAATTGGGCACTATCCGACTCAAGCGCGACGGCGGCTCCTTCACCGACGCCCGGGCCGTCGAACGTCCCGCCCTATGGAAAAAAATCCTCGATGCAAACGAAATTCCGCAGTGGATTGACCTCGAACGCGACTGCCTGCACGACTTTAGCGAACTCCGCGAACTCACCACCCCGAAGGGTGTAAAAATCCTCGTTTCCGAACACAATTTCACCCGCGTCCCGAGCGACCTCGAACTCAAGAACTACCTCACCGACGCCAAACGGGTCAAGGCAGACGGAATAAAAATCGCCGCCATGAGCAACTCAGACGACGACTGCACGAGGCTCTACAAGTTCGCGAAAAAGGCAAAGGGGTTCAAGTTCATCGCCGCATTCGGCATGGGCGAAACTGGCAAAATCAGCCGAATCTGGTCCCTCAAGGAGGGCGCCAACCTCACCTACGGTTCCATCGGGAAAGCCGCCGCCCCCGGTCAAATCGATATTGGACTCATGAGAAAAGCAATGGACAGGCTCGCAACCGCCACTTCTCAGATAGAAATATCTTCTTTTTTGAACATATTTTAGATATAAACCACTCCAAATGGCAAATTTTTTCTAAAATATTTGTTTGATTGAACATAAAAAGGAACATTATAAACCATGCGTCTATCTGACAGATTTGTAGATAATTGCATCTTGATCAATTCTTCCAGCGAAACTAAGGAAGCTATCCTCAACGAGCTGGTCGATACTCTTTGCAGCGCCTACAAACTAGAACACCGCGACGAAATTTTCGAAGCCATCTGGACTCGCGAACAGAGCCGTTCCACTGGTATCGGTTGCGGTCTAGCCGTCCCGCACGCAAAGATTGACTATGTTGACCACATGTGCATGGTCGCCGCCACTATCGAAAAGGGTCTTGACTTCCAGTCCTTCGATGGCGAACCGGTATATCTGCTTATCCTCATCGTGAGCCCGGGCAACACCGTGGGTCCGCACCTCAAGGCCCTCTCTTCCGTGAGCCGCCTCCTCGCCGACGGGAACGTGCGCAAGGACCTCATCGCCTCGAAGACTCCGGCCGAGTTCCTCAGCATCCTCCGCGCCGCCGAGGACAAGTACTTGTAGTTAGACGAAAGAACGGCTCTACGAGCCTACAGACGAAAGACTAGAGATTTTCAATATCATCCCGGACTCCGTTCCGGGATTGAATTTTATAGAAAGCAACTTCTTTCGTCTCTCGTTTACCAGCGTAAGCGGTCTTTCGTCTAAAAACACTTGACAGCATTCAGCCGCTTTACTATATTTGCTCTCACTTCGGACGGTTAGCTCAGTTGGTTTAGAGCGCTGCTTTCACACGGCAGAGGTCACTGGTTCAAATCCAGTACCGTCCATTCGAAAAGGCTTCCGCATGGGAGCCTTTTTGTGTATGTACAAATTTTCTATCTTAAATTGAAGCAACCAAAACATTAGGCTGGGGCATCTAAAAGGTATGAATTACAAAAAAGCAGTCGTTCTCGGTATTTTTGCGTCAGCATCACTTGTTTTCGCTGATGGTCCCTGGACCTTAAGCGCATGCCTCAAGCAGGCCAAAGAGAAGAGCCTCAAGCTCGAATCCGCCAAAATCCGCGAACAGAAGGCCGACGTAAGCATCGAACAGGCGAAGGTTGCTAACTACCCTACCGTTTCGGCCAGCATCGGCAATTCCCTCTACGATTCCCCGTTCCGTGACGGTCCGCAGGACCATTACCGCCTTAACGCAAGCATTAGCGCATCTTACACCCTTTGGGACGGCGGAACAACCAAGCTTTCCATCCAGGCGAACGAACTGAACAAGGAAGCCACGCGGCTTTCGACCAAGGAAACCGAACGTTCCATCCAAGAAAGCGTATTGAACGCCTACATGAATTTACTCGCCGCCATCGAGAAACTGCATACGGCGGCCGCCTCCGTCGAACTGGCTAAGGCGGAATTCGAACACTACAACACACTGTTCGAAGCCGGTTCCATCACCAAGAAAGACCTGACACAGTCGCAGGCGAACGTTCTGCAAAAAGAGGCAGCACAGCTTTCGGCACAGTTGAGCGTCAACACCTCGAAGACGACCCTCAGGCAGCTTCTGGAACTCCCGGAAAGCGCAGAATTCGAAGTTTCCGCGCCGGAATCCGACATCAAGACGCCAGACGAACTCAGCGCCATCCCCTCGCTCGACGCGCTCCAAAAGACCGCGACGGACAACCACCCCGGCCTAAAGTCCGACAGTCTTTCTATCCAGGCAGCCAAGAAAAACACCGAAATTGCAGGCAAGGGCAAGTCCGTCAAGGTATCGCTCGGCGCAAACGCAAGTACCGGACTCCAGGCATGGGAATCCGGCAAGTACGGCAGCCAAATCAAGAACGGATATTCGCACAGCATTTCGTTGAACATCAATATCCCGATTGTTGACGGTGGCGCTACCGAAAACAAGGTGCTTCAGGCACAGTTGAGCGAAACCGAAAACATGGTCGCCCTGAAAGAACTGGCCAAGTCTCTTGAGAACACCATCGAAAAACTTTATCTGAACGCCCTTAGCGCCGACATGCAGTGGAAGGCGGCCATTCTCCAAGTCGAGGCTGAAAACGAAGCTTTACTCGTCGCCGAAGAACAACATAACGTAGGGTCGCTCACTTACACCGATTTGCTTTCGCAGAAGAACCGTCTCGAAAGCGCCCAGTCAACGCTCACGAACGCAAAATACACAAGCCTCCTGGCACGTAACCTGCTGGATTTGTATCAAGGCAAGCTGGATTAAACTATCACAATCGTCATCCTGACCCTGTAAGGAGATATATGAAACTTGGCACTTCAGTGCCTTAGTTGAATTATACTCAAAGAGCATAACTCTACTAGGCCACTAAAGTGGCGAGTATCGTTTAGGTTCGTAGGAGCAGGATCCAGTGCAGACTTAAAAACATGTCATGCCCGTCCCGGAACAAGTCCGGGATGACAGTCGGGCATCTCCTTTTTATACTAATTTTTCGGCTTCGCCTTCGGCGTACTTTCCGTACAAAATAGCGACGACATCTTTCTTGGAGACTTTCTGGCCCGTCTCTTCAAGGCTCTTGCGGAGCCTGTCTAGCATCGCCTTGTCGATTTCTTTCCAGTACTGGTTCGTTTCGGTCACGCGCCAAAGCTTATCCTCACCGCCACTGACGGTCACGAGTTTCGCCTTGAAGAACGTTCCCAGCGCGCGGTTGATGATGCTGCTTGTCGTACCGGCAATATTCTTCGACACAATTTCCTGGACCAGGTCCTGCTTGTTCATTGGAACAAACGAAGTAATGTCACAAGCCTCGGCATAGATTTTCTTGAGCATGTTGCGCGGGAACATATCCCAGCCTTTGCGCTTGAGCGCCTTGGCCAAAATCATCTGTGCATCTTCTTCGACGGTCACTTTCTGCTCTGCAAGTGAAACCGTGTAAGAACCGCCGCCAACATCCGTCATTTGTACGAAATCCGCGGACTTCACGAAATCCTTGAACGTCTTGAATCCGAGGCGTTTTTCGTTGAACGCGTTGTCGATGCCAAGCATCTTGGGCTTTACCGCGGCAAGCGCAATCGGGCCATCCTCTTTTTGCAGCACGTTCCGGAGCATTTCCATGGAATCAATCTTTTCGGACACGAGCCGGTTCGCGCGCTCCTTGGCCGCCGAAGAATCGTCATCGGCGGAATCCTCGTCTGCAGTCGCGTCGTCGGTATAGATGTACCGGGAACACGAATTCTTGACGCATTCGCTCAGCGGGGACTTGGGCCCAACACCTATCACTTCCTTGCCCTGCTCGCGCAACTTGCGGAACAGCGGCGAAAAATCGGAATCGCCCGTAGCAAGCACAATCCACTGCACTTGCGAATCGAGCGCCACTTCCATCGTATCGACCGTCATCTTGATGTCCGTCGAATTCTTGCCGCTCACCGGATGGAACGTATGCACGAGTTCAAAGCCGTTCTCGTTGAGCGTCGATTGCAACGAAACAAGTTCGCGCGACGACCATTTACCGTAGGCCTTGCGCACGACAATTTGTCCCAAGGGTAGGAGTTCGTCCATGAGCGACTGCACGCCGTCATGCTTTATCCAGTTAGTCAAGTTTTCCGCGTCGATAAAAATTGCGATGTGGTTCATGGTGGTATATATAGTAAAGTAGGAAGTAGGCGGTAGGAAGTAGGAAGTTACTAGTTCTGAGTTACTAGTAAATGGTCTTTGGGCAGTCGGCGATTCAAGTCTGCCAGGGCGTTGCGGGATGAGCCCGCTAGAAGGGGTGGAGAGCAACGCACTGTTGAGACGATAGTCCAACGCTTGCCCCCTCGCAAATACTACAAATTTATTACAGATTTAATTAACACTCCAAGAACATGGACAAATTGTCCATAACAAAAACTTTACGCAAAGACTTCCCCAAATCCATAAAAATAGATTGTAATTGGGTTAAGAGGGTCCAAAGAAACTGTTTGGATCTTAAAAAGGAGTGCACAATGAAAGCGAAACACCTTTCATTTCTTTCAGCTGCATGCATCGCGGCTCTATGTTCCACATCATTTGCCTACACAGTCGAAGGAACCGTCAAGGACGATCAAGGCAAAGCTCTCAAAGACGTCTCGGTAAGCCTCCTCAAGGAAGGTAAAACGGCTACGACAGATGACCAGGGCAAGTTCTCTATCCATGAAGACGAAGTTGTCACACCGCCAGACTCCCAAGATGTGGCTATCCGCCCTGCTTACAAGAATTCCATCGGATACATCAGTATCAACAACGGGATTCTTTCGTATTCGCAGAGCAGCAAATCGCCTGTCCAGGTGAAGATTTTCAACTCTCTCGGAAGCCAGGTTTTCAAGAGTTCGCTCACGGGTTCGGGCTCGCTCGACTTGAGCACGAAAGTCAAGGCTCGCGGCACCTACTTCGCACAGGTAGCCGTCGGTAGCGCAAAGCAGACGCTCAAGTTCACGACCAACGGGAGCTACAGCAGCTCGCTCGGCGCACAGCGTGCAGACGCCCTCATGAAGGACGCCCAGCAAGGCGAAGCCATCCGCTTCATCGCCACAGACTTCGACACGCTTACAATTCCTCTCGGCACACTCGATACGACTCTTGACGTAAAGCTCACGAAGAGCGTACCGGCCGAACAGACCTTCAAATTCGGCTATGCCCTCAAGAACGAACCGCGCAAGAGTAAAGGTTGCGGCACTAATTCTACCTTGAGGTCTAGCGGCAACGTCGAAAACGGACAGAAATTCAACATCAATGTCGGTGGCAAGAACCGTCTGTTCTTCATCACCTTGCCGAAGAACTACGACAACAACAAGCCGCACAAGCTCCTCATCGCAAACCACTGCATGGGCAGCCACGCCGAAGACTTCGTGCACCATACTCCGGACTACGACCATCCGACTCCGTACTACGGACAGCAGAAACTGGACAAGAACGGCGACTACATCTTCGTAGCACCTCAAGGTAACGACAACGGCACCTGGAACGGCAAGGAAGACCACCAGTTCGTAGATGAGATGATTACGGCGATGTACGACAACTACTGCATCGACACCACCCGCGTGTTCGCTACAGGATTCAGTTTCGGCGCCATGTTCACGAACTCCCTTGCCCAGGACTTGCAAGAAAGACTCCGCGCCGTGGCCGTCTATGCAACCGCCGACTATAACATCTGGCTCCCGTCTGCAGGATCGGGTCGTTACGACGCCAAGAACTTGCCTATCGCCTGGATGGGCGTACACGGCAAGAGAGACGGTGTGTGCAACTACGACCGCGCAAAGACCAGCGCCCTCCCGAGAATCCTCAAGCGTAACGGCAAGGCCGACGCCAATGGCAACTTCACCGACGCCAGCAGCGAAAAGCCGCAAGAATTCAATGGCACAGCGGGCCACCTCTGCTACGATTTCAAGAATGTTGACGAACGCTTCCCGGTCAAGTGGTGCAGCTGGAACGGAGAACACCAGTGGACAGCACATGACGGTTCCAACACGGGCACCGGACAGGGCTGGCAGAACACCTGGGTCCCTGACGAAGTCCACAAGTTCTTCGAACAGTTCTAATCGAAATTCATAATCAGCTCTCTACCAAAAACGGCTCCTTCACGGGGGCCGTTTTTTTCACTCTATCATAACCGTTAAAATATGTTTATAGACAATTCATCCATAAATATGGAGTCCTAACGTGTAATTTTTCTCACAATACGCTTTAGATTAGTTTATGGTGAAATAGGGAAAAAGGAGTAAACATGTCTATCAAAGCACCCAAACTTTTGACAACGGCGTGCCTTTTGGCATTCTGCGGGGTCGCCTCAGCATACACCATAACAGGGACCGTCTCAGACAACGACGGTAAAGCCCTCAAAGGCGCCTCGGTAAGCCTCCTTAAGGAAGGTAAAAACACCACGACCGATGACCAGGGCAAGTTCACCATCCACGAAGACGAAAAAGACACCACCGACGCCATCCATCCGGCCTTCAGGAACTCCGTCGGATATATCGGTATCAACAACGGTATCCTCTCTTATTCGCAGAGCAGCAACTCGCCCGTACAGGTGAAGATTTTCAACTCCCTTGGAGCCCAGGTTTTCAAAAGCACGCTGACGGGCTCCGGTACGCTCGATTTGAGCAAGAAGGTTCAGGCCCGAGGCACCTACTTCGCACAGGTGGCCGTCGGTAGCGCAAAGCAGACGCTCAAGTTCACGACTGACGGGAGCTACAGCAGCACCCTCGGCGCACAGGGTGCAACCGCCCTCATGAAGGACGCCCAGCAAGGCGAAGCCATCCGCTTTATCGCCGAAGGTTTCGATACGCTCACGGTGCCGCTGGGCACTCTCGACACCACACTCAACGTGAAGCTCACGAAAACGGTTCCTCCCGCACCGACATTCAAATTCGGTTACGCATTGAAGAACGATCCGACCCCGAGTAAAGGCTGCGGCACCAATTCCACGTTGAGAAAAGTCAAGAGCGTCGAAAACGGCGACCAGTTCGAGATTAGAGTCGGAAACGACACCCGCAAATACTTTATCACCCTGCCCAAGAACTACGACAACAAGAAGCCGCACAAGGTGCTCTTTGCGTTGCACTGCTACGGCAGCAGTGGCGAGGACTTCGTGCACCACGCTCCGGATTACGACCATCCGACTCCGTACTACGGCCAGCAGGTGCTCGACAAGAACGGCGACTACATTTTCGTCTCGCTGGATGCTATCGGAGGTCTGTGGAACAAGGGCCAGGGCGACCACGACTTTTTCGCCCAGACGCTCACAACCTTGAACGAAAACTACTGCATCGATACCAGCCGCGTGTTCATTAATGGCTTTAGCTATGGAGCCATGTTCAGTTACTCGCTTATGCAAGACATGCAGAGCCGCGTCCGTGCAGCCGCAACCTACGCCGTTGCCGATTACAACATCTGGCTCCCCGAAGGCAACAACATGAAGAACCTGCCCATTGCCTGGATGAACGTTCACGGCAAGAACGACGGTCGTTGCAATTACGACCGCGCAAAGAACAGCGCCCTCCCGAGAATCCTCAAGCGCAACGGCAAGGCTGATGCCAACGGCGACTTCACCGACGCCAGCAGCGAAAAACCGCAAGAAGTCAACGGTAACACCGGACACGTCTGCTACGACTTCAAGAACGTCGATGAACGCTTCCCAGTCAAATGGTGCAGCTGGCCCGGAGACCACCAGTGGACCGCACACGACACTGGAAACATGGGCGTGGGCTGGAACTGGGAACAAACCTGGGTACCCGAAGAAGTACACAAGTTCTTCGAACAGTTCTAATTCATCTTCATACACCTCCAACATTAAGGGCGCGCCAGAAGGCGTGCCCTTTTTTGGAATTAGTTTATAGTTGTTAGTTTATAGCTGTTAGTCAATAGTCATTAGTTATTAGTTCAAAGCATTTATCGGAAGTAGATTATTGTAATTTGCGATGGATTCTAGTGGTTTGGGAACAGACCAACCCACGATGGCAAAAAAACAATAACAACAGCACCTTTTTCATAATTTATCCTATTAAATATTTAATTCAAATCAACTATAATTTCACCATTCTGATAAAACTTTAATTCATTACCATACCATACTACATCAGAACAGGTAATTTTATCATTTTTTATATTGCAAATGTTTCCGCTCATTTTAATCATATCGCCCCAAAAACCGCCAATTGCAAATTTTCGAGGTGCAGGGATTGTATCATTTTCATTTTTCAAAACAACACTATTTTCACCTTCATCATCCAAAATTACACAATACACATCATCACCCCTTGCTCTCACATCATTACATTTCTTAATCCATTTTAAACCACCATCTACTCTCTTGTACGTAACCGTTTTTTGAATCGTATCCAACACACCATATTGACAATACTCACTCCCCAGACTATCCATATTAAACCCTTCTATATTAGGATTCCTGTTATTGCCTAATATCAAAATTTTTCCGTCAAGCCAAGGTCGTAATTTCGTAGTATAAGGAACATCAATGGAGCATCCCTCAAATGTTTTCTTGATTTTTATTCTATGAGGTTTATCACCTATTTTCCAAAAAGACACTTCCGATTTCGGGTCACCGCCCCATATTACAGAATCTGCAAGTTGCCCTTTGATATATTCGAAATCATCGTCCCTTGAGTTGTCCAGCGAATCTGACCATACTGGTCCATCTAATTGCACTCGATAATTATAAAGAGACAACCCCGGATGTGCACGGCCCTCTCTATCATACGAAGTACCAAATGCAGGATCCACCTCCTCATGCCAATAATGATAGCTGCTAACTATTACCAGAGAATCATCAACAAACCCAACTACGCCGCCTAACGAGCGGTTATCAACCCAACGCAAAGTTTCGTCCGAACACCCCCACATACAAACGCATGCGAGTGCAACCGCCAAAACAGCGAGCCGTTTTTCAAATCCAAGTTTGGTCATTTCCCTTTTCATAAGGGTTTTTTCCTATGTTTAAACCATTCTATTATAAATTTATATAAAAAAGTGTTATATATAATAGCTAGACTTTACTGGATCCCTTGCGTTGCTCAGGATGACGGCAAAAAAGGAGATGCCGGAATAAATCCGGCATGACAAGGTACTGGATTCTATTGGCCTTCTGCGGCTATGTGTTCTTTGCGGCAAGCCGAGCCTTTACCTCGGCAATCTGTTCAGCAGAGAATTTCATATCTTTCAAGACAGCGATTGCATCAGCATGTCCTTTGGATTCGCCTTCAGCTTTACCTTCTGCTTTGCCTTCTGCTTTACCTTCAGCACGGGCACGGACCTTCAGCGAGGCCAGATAATCCAATTCTTCTTCTGTCATCACCATGTTCTTTGCCTGTTCCTTGAGAAGTGAATCCGAAGCAGTTTTCACGAGAAGCCGCTTTATCGCACGTGCAATCGCATCATCATCAAAATCGGGGAGATCATCGGACGAGCCTGCATTTTTCAGCAGATAAAGCCAACGATCTTCGTCGGTCTTGACAGCGTCAAGAGTCTTATTGAACTGCGTCAAGTCATATAAAATATACTTCACCTTATCCGTGAGTGTCAAGCCCTTTTCATTGCGAATGGCCCAAGTGCCACGATAGCCGGACTGTTTTTCCAAGGGAAAATCACAAATCCAAATGGCGAAAGTGGGCGGAATTTCGTAACGAGAAGCATCACGCTGAGCACGTTCTTCATCGGAGAGATCCTTTGCAGGGTTCTTGAAAAAATTCTGGTCCCATTCATACTTGCTTTGGAGCATGAACGCACTGTGTTGTAAAAGAATGCGTTCAATGAAGCGGCTGTGCTTCGCCTTTTGCATTTCCACGTTAATGCAGAATCCATTCGAGGTTGTCGCACAAATGTCGAGCCTGAATGTCTTGACCTGCGGAAAAATGATGTTCACTTCCGTATTTTTGATGGTTACAGAAGTGATACGGTTGTCACCTTCCAACTGGAATACCCCATTCAGAAAACTAACCAACGCCTGTTCATCGTTCAAGAACGCTTTAAACGCCGCATCGTAAAGCGGATCGAGGTAGGTGTTTTTTTTATTTCTTCATAGGTTTTCTGTTCCCAATATTCGCGAGAGGTGGTTATCGTGAATTCGGGTACGAGTGTTTCTTGCATCATTGCTATTCCTTTGCTGTTTGCGTGTGCATTCCGTACACAAAGGGTACAGAACTACACACAACAGTTGATTTGTTGTTCGATTTTGAAATGTGCCCGCTTTTATTGCAGGCGGAAATCCGCCTTGATTTCAGTGAGGCCTGCGTTCGCAAGAGAATCACATCATCAAGCAGATTTTGAAGCATCCCACCCGAATCGAATACACAGTCAGCAGGAATTAAGAAACGTTACTAGAAAATATATATTTTGTATTGCAATATCGAGTATTGCTTTTAGAAAATTTTGTTTACCACGCTCTTTTCGTTCTTTTAGAAATTATATTGTCTATATTGGCATTCGAGAAATCGAAAGCCGTTGGGGTTACGAGAAAGGAGCTAATTCATGAAAAAAGCCTTTTTTTTCGTATTCCCTATTGCGCTGGCAACGGCGTTTTCTATGGCATCGGCGTTCAAGCTGGCCGGAACTGTCACAGACGAGAGCGGAGCCCCCATTTCGGGCGCACTCGTAAAACTCCTTGCCAAGGGAGATTCCACACAAACTGACAACGATGGCAAATTCACCATCCAGGAAGACCAGACTTCCCTGCCTTCCGGCAGTTTCAAACCTGGGCACATCAGCATCAGCGATGGGATACTGCGATACGCACAAAGTAGCAACACGCCTGTGCAGGTGAGCATTTTCGATATGGTCGGGAATCGGGTTCTACGACAGGATTTATTCGGCTCGGGGCAAGTCGATCTGAGGCAGGGCGTGAGCGGCCAAGGCGTTTACTTTGCAAGAGTCCGCGTGGGCAGCGCAGTCGAGACGGTCCGTTTTACCGCGAACGGTTCATTTTTCGGCAGCACCGGAATGGGGGCGGCGAATGACAAGCGCGGCCATCAAGCTTTGCTGAAACCCGGCGGCGGGGACACGCTCAGCGTCTCTGCTTCTGGATTCGAGACGCTGAAGACAGCACTCGGAAATCTCGACACGACGGTAACCTTGAAGCTCAAGAAGGCAAGCTCCATAACCCCTGGCGAGCAGACTTATGCGTTCGGCTACGCGATGGGCAACGCGCCCACGCCTAGCAAGGGCTGCGGCAAGGACAATACGCTCAAGGACAACTTCATGTTCACCGGTGGCGGCATCGAGCACGAAATTTACCTCACCATGCCAGAGAATTACGACAAGAACAAGCCCTACCGCCTTGTGTTCGGTATGCACTACATGGGCGGTTCCGCCAAGAACGTGGCAACGAGGGAAGCCTACTACGGATTCCGCAATCAAAAAGGCGCCAAGGAAAATACCATCTTTGTGGCACCGCACGGATACACGACCGAAACAGATAGATCCGGGAAAGAATCCAGCAATCCATGGCGTTGCGGGGACGACAAGGACCACGTCTTCTTCGACGAGTTCCTCACCTACCTGAACGAAAATCTCTGCATCGATACTTCACGCGTGTTCTCCATCGGGTTCAGTTTCGGCGCCATGTTCAGTAATGCGCTTGCGCAGGATTTCCAGCACCGCTTGCGTGGCGTTGTTGTTTTCGCGACGATGGACCAGGTGATTTACATGCCCAAGAACAAGGGATTGCCTATCGCGTGGATGGGAACGGTCGGCATGAGCGACAATCTCTGTACGCCAAAGCTTGGCCGCAGCGCCCGCGACAGAATCCTCAAAAACAACGGGAAGCCCGGTGCAGACGGAAAATTCACCGACGCTCGTGGCGAAGAGGCCGAAGAATACTCCGGCGGCAAGCACGTATGTTACGACTACAAGACCGTCGATCCGCGCTTCCCTGTGAAGTGGTGCACATTTGACGGCGAGCACTCGTACAGCCCCCGCGAAGATGGCAAGGTGTGGACAACCGAAACTGGCTGGGAATTCATTACGCAGTTCTAAAAAAATGATCCCGGCCCTTCGACAGGCTCAGGGACCTTAGGCCGGGATGACATGGCATCCGGTGTGATAAAGTAAAAAGCGTCAGTCGCTAAAGTAACCGCGGAGATTATAAACCAAGTTGACCGAAATTCGGCTTCCTTTGGTAAAAGACTCGCCAAAGTTCCAATCGTAACGTGCCATCAGAGATAGCCAATGGGCCTTGGAGTCGGATGCAATTAAGTTGTACCCGACATCTCCGCCCATATACCAGCCCTTGTATTCCCTATCACGACCCCATCCCCAGACAAGGTCAACGAATACGCCCTTAGCCTGAGAGAACCTGTGGATGGATTCAAACGCCCACCTGGATTTAGTTTGGCCGAAGGTTCCTGCATAATCCAAGCCCAAAATCCAGACATGGTGTTCCGAAAAGCCCCATATATAGTCAAATCGCAAATTCGGATACCAGTCGCCATAAAGGTCCTTGCCGCCTGCAGCCACCCCTAATCCAATATAATCTGAAAGATAACATAAAAGATCGACAACAAGACCCGCAAAGAATCCATCGACAGATTCCGCACTGGAGGTTGCACGGCATTTCGCTTCATGGGTATTCGCATAATCCACTACTTTGGTATCGGGGCTATGGGGTTCCACATTCGTATCCATAACTTTGTTCGTCAACGAATCAATAATGGTTTGCATTTTTTCGCTCGGCATGAACTTTTTATGCACCCCCTTGACAATCTTGGAACCCTCCATACGAATCATCCCCAGCCAATAAGCATCTTTCAGTTTTACCAGAATCGTCTTAAGTTGTACCTTATGGCGTTCTTCTGAGAGCCTATATCCTTGTTGTTCAAGAGCCATTTCCGTTCTTTTGGTTGCAATATCTGATACATGGTCTTCTACACCGACAAACTCAGGATCCACAAGAAATACTTCGGATGTTTTTTCGCTTTTGTAAGTTTTGGGAGCGTATCCAAATGATTTTGTAAGCATAGTTTCCACCGCGTCGTCAACGTCATCCACTTCCGCAACCACAGCGGAATCGGTTTCAATCTGGCCATCCGGCAAAAACTTTTTCATCCGTATAAAATGCATCACAGGACCCGGTGACGAAAAAGAAACTCCCACCGTTTCAATATCCAAACTGGGAACATACCCCAATTCCGCCAAATAGACCATAGCCATCGCACGTAGTTTTTTAGCAGAAAGATCGTGCGGACCACGGCTCTCCCCTTCTATAACTTGCACGTTCATAGCTCCCGCACAAGTAACAAGGAGTGCGAATAAAATAAAAACACGACAAATCTGCGAGCGACTCATTCCAACCATACTTTATTTAATATACATTTATTGCAAAACAAAAACTGTTATTTATTGGGTATAAATTTAACCTTAAAAAAAGAACCCCGGAATAAATCCGAGGTGAAAGAGTAAAAAGCGGAGCGACCTCACCAGTCGCAGCCAACTTCCTATTAAATCAGTTTTTCAACTTTAGTGCAGAGGGATTCGGCTTCCTCAGCAGTCGGGGCTTCGGCAATCACGCGGATGACAGGTTCCGTGTTGCTTGCACGCACATGCACCCAGGACTTTTCAGAACCGAGCCAAAGGCCGTCGCGTTCATCCGTCTTCCAGCCGGCAAATTCAGCCTTGACCTTCGGGAGAATGTCAACAACCTTCTTGTCGCCGAGTTCGAACTTCTTCTTCGGCATCACATAAGCCGGATTCTCGGCCACGAACTTTTCCGGACCGCCATCGTGGTGAGCCATCCAAGAAAGCACGAGTGCTGCAGCCACAAGGCTATCGCGACCGTAGTGGAGCGCCGGGAGAATCACGCCTCCGTTGCCTTCGCCGCCGATGACGCAACCGTTTTGAATCATCTGCAAGCTCACGTTGATTTCGCCGACCTTGGCGCGGCTGAATTCGCAACCGTACTTGGCGGCGACATCTTCGTTCATGCGGCTCGTGGAGAGGTTCACGCAGACGCTTCCCTTCTTCTGGGCAAGAACTTCGTCCGTTGCAATGGCAAGCGTGTATTCTTCACCGATACTTTGTCCTAAACCATCCACGAGAGCGCAGCGGTCTGCATCCGGGTCCACGGCAAAACCGACAGCGCAGCCATTATCCTTGACAGCCTTGCGCAAGTCGCCGAGATTTTCGGGAATCGGTTCTGCGCCACGCGGGAACGTTCCATCCGGGCTGCAATGAACGCGGACAACTTCACAGCCGAGCTGCTCCAAGAGGCGCGGCACAATAAAGCTACCGGCACCGTTCACGGCATCGACAGCGACCTTGAAATGCTTGGCCTTGATGGCTTCGACATCCACAAACGGAATCTTCAGCGTGCCGTCGATGTGGATACCGTCAGCATCCGGGGCGACCTCGTACTTGCCCATCGTGCGGTAGTCCGGATAAGCAAACTGGTTTGCGTCAGCAAGAGCAAAGAGCTGCTTGACATCGTCCGGGCCGAGGAAAAGTCCCTTGTTGTTGAGGAACTTGAGAGCGTTCCATTCGAGCGGGTTATGGCTAGCCGTAATGATGATGCCGGCATCGGCCTTGAAATGCGTCGTCAAAAGTTCCACGGACGGAGTCGTCGAAAGTCCGACATCCACGACATCCACGCCGGAAAGGCGGCAGATGCCCGCGACAAACTGCACAATCGCATCGCCAGTGGGGCGGCTATCGCGGCCAATCACCACGCGCTTCGCTTTCGTGATTTCGAGGAACGCACGCACATGGCTCTGCAAAACCTGCGGAGTGAGGGTATCGCCAACGATTCCGCGAATACCAGAAATAGAACGCATTAGTTTAGACATTTTTTCTCCTATAAATTAAACTTATCCAAGTTCCGGCACCGTCGCGTAGAACACGAGATTTTCCGGTCCTTCGTTAATCAAGCTGTGGGAATGGCCCTTCGGGCAGAAATGACACTGACCGGCCTCGACATATTCAACGCCGTCATCAAAAAGCACCTTGCCCTTGCCAGCGACAAAGAACATAATTTCACTATTTGTTTCATGTTTATGGTAGCCGATGGAAGCCCCTGGTTCAAGCGTGCCGTGCATAATGCGCGTTGTTCCATCGAAATACATCTTAGCCTTGTATTCTTTTTCACCACCCTTAAAATTAGGAAGCACGGTTGTTTCCATGCCTTTCAAATCAATAATCATCATGACCTCTTTGAACAGGGGAAAAATAGAATTTTTCAAGGCGATATCAAGCGCGGGCCCCTAGTCGTCATGGCGATAGCCGCTCAAAGCAAGCAAAATAAGTGCCGGTGTGTAAAGACACCAAATAAAATTATTCGAAATAACCGCAATAATTTCGCGGATCGAATGGTCGGGCCCCGTAATAAGCGCAAGCCCCGTCAAAAGGTCACAAACTGTAAAGAAAATCATCCCGAGCTTAATCTGCCGAGCATTCCTCTTTGGATAAAAGCCCGTGCTCGACGCTTTCCATGCGGCATACAACGAGCAAAACAGGAACGGCCCGTAAGATATGGACGCAAAGAACATGATGGAATCGTAAATTCCGAACAAGTAAAGCACCGCCATCGAAATCGCGACCGCCAGCGGGAAAAACAGAATCCACGGGAAAGACCTGTCCGTCTCGCTTACCCGCGTATGCCGGAAGACGAGCAAAAGTTGCGCCAACAAGAAAAAGATGATTCCGAACGAAATAAATTCCCCAGTATTTTCTTCGAACGGAATAACGAAATTGTGAAAAATTTTAAAGCAGGCGTCAGCACAGACAATCATAATGAATGCCGCCTGCAAAAAACGGCGATCCCTGACACCGACACCTTTTTTCCCGATGCAAAATGTCATTATGGTAGCGATAAGCGGAACAAGGGATTTCGTGATATGTTGATAATGACTTGAACTCTTCAGGCAAGAGTCAACGGCGCCGCACTGATAAAAGACAATCCAGTCCTGGATAAAAAACGATATAAACAGAATTACGGCAAGCGCAATAAACAGATATATGTATTTTGGCATCCCCATAACTAAGTCCCCTTAATACAAATATAAACTGTTCTTTGGCAAAAAAGCAAGGGAGGAGCTCAAAACACTCAACTATTCTTCGGTTTTATTTTCGCGGTCATGTAGCTGAGCACGAGGTTCTGCCAAATAACGTAGCATGTAGGGGCAAGCGCCACGACCGGACCCGCATAAAGGCTAGACACCCAAATGACAAGCGTCGTGTTCTTTTGGCCCATGCTCTGCGAGCCTTCAATAGGGCGGCGGCCACGTTCGCAAGCCCAACCGAGCCAGAACTGCAAAATGCAAAGCACAAGCGAAACTGCGGCCATGAGCGGGAGCTTTCCGCTGTTCCACAAGTCGGCAAAGCCCATCTCGCGAATGTCGAAACTCGCCTTCGAAAGGATGATGAACACAGAGAATGTCCAGACGAACATGGTGTATTTCTGGAATTTCGCGGCGCGGTCGGCAAGTTCCGGATAAAAGTTGCGGAGCCCGAATGCAAACGCAAGCGGGATGCTGATAATCGGCTGGATGGTGTTGAAGATTTTCCAGGCGATTTCGGAAAGGTTTGCCTCGGTCCCAGTCAAGTAGCCAAAGACTACCGGGATGCTGAAGCACGCAATCAAGTTTCCGCTGAGGAAAATCTTGAGCGCCAAGGACGCACTGCCGCCAAGCATTTTCGCCATCGCAGGAGCGGCATTTGCCGGAGGGCAAAGCGCGATAATCGCACCGCCGAGCAATACTTCGCGCGGCAGGTGGAACAGTTCGACAATTCCCCAAAGAGCAGCAATGATGACAAGGCTTGCGATAAAAGCTCGTGCCTCGATTTTAAAAGTGTAACCGTGCGTCTGCGGCGGAATTTTCGTCACGAACGTAAGGAACATCATGATGCCGATTGTGAGCGGCAAGAGCGGCGACAGAAAATGCGCCTGAGGAATGAGGATGCCCGCAAGGATTGCGATGGGCATGAGAATCGCACGTAAATTTCCCATAATTTTTCCGAAGCCAAAGATAGTAAATTGATTTTTAAAAATCAAGAAAACACATTATGCGGGCGGGGCCCCAGCTCGGAGTGGATGCTTTCAGCATCAGCAATTACGGCTCAGCTATGTTTGCACAAGTGCAACCGCAGCATTCGCCTTTGATGCTTTTGACGCCTACGGCGTCAGCGGCTTCACTCGGTTATGCCGGTCTGCAAGCAGCCCGTCGCAACACTCGTTTTGCACGCTACTGCGAAGAAAATACCTTGGCCGACGCTCCATTCTCACAACAACAACTATTTTCTACAACTATACACTTTTCTCGCATTCTCTCTACATTAAAAAAGCGGAGCAAACGCTCCGCTAATTTTCCATGCGCCTTAACTAGATGCTTCGCGGCTATTCGCCACTCAGCATGACGCATTATGCAACACCGCAATACAACGCCAACTTCATTATTGAATTAGAAACGAAGCTATGCAAAGTTTATAATTCGATAATTCTGTCGTTCTGCAAAAGCTGTTCAAAAGTCTGGCGTTCGCGGATGACCTTGAGTTCGCCCTTGGTGAACATGACTTCGCCAGCGTAACGACGGCTGTTGTAGTTGCTGCTCATGGCGGCGCCGTAAGCACCGGCATCATGGAGAATCAACAAGTCGCCGACCTTTGCCTTCGGGAGCTTGCGCGTCACGACAAAGCCGCCTTCTTCCTGCGTGAACACGTCACCGGATTCGCAAAGCGGGCCTGCCACGACAGCATCTACCGTTTCGTTGAGTTCGCGACCGTCACGGGCGATAATGGAAATGCCGTGGTAACTGCCGTAGAAGCTCGGGCGCACGAGATCGGTAAAGCCAGCATCCAAGAGGTAGAACAAATTATCGCCCTGTTTCTTGACCGCACGGATTTCGGCCATCAAGAATCCGCTTTCTGCAACAAGGTAACGGCCCGGTTCCACTTCGAGGTGGACTTCGTGACCGATGCTCTGCTGGATATTCTTGCGGGCCTTGTCCCAGAGGTCGTAATAAGCCTTCACGTCGATGCGGTTTGCCTTGTCTTCTTCGTGGTACGGAATCGGAAGACCGCCACCCGCGCTAATCGTGCGGAGGTGGGAACCCAGGCGGCGGCTAGCGTCGCACATGGCATCGCAAACCTTGGAAAGGTGTTCAAAATCGGAACCGGAACCGATGTGCATGTGCAAACCGGTAATCCACATGCCGTTGCTCTGCGCCAGCTTGATGCAGTCCTTGATCTGTTCGTGCCACACGCCGTGCTTGCTGAGCGGGCCACCCGTGTTGACCTTGCTCGAATGTCCGTGGCCAAAGCCTGGATTCACGCGGAGCGTAAGTTCGCTCTTCACGCCGAAATCGGCAAGCTGCTGAATCATGTCCGGAGAACCTACGTTCACGTGGATGTCGTACTTCTTCACGAGCTCAAGAGCGTCGCGGTCGAAGATATCTGCAGTATAGACAATTTCCGGGACCTTGCCCTTTTCTTGACCACCCTTGAAACCAGCCTTGAGCGCACGCACGATTTCGCCGGCACTCACCGCATCGACGACGCAGCCAAGCTTTTTGATGAGCGCCACAATCGAGAGGTTCGGGCAAGCTTTCTGCGCAAAACGCACATTGTCAAAAACCTTCACGTCGCTCACAGCGCGTTCAATAGTCGCACGGTCATAGAGCCAAAGCGGGGTGCCGTATTCACTGGCCGCCTTCAAAAACACAGAATCAGGGATAGAATATTTCATACAGGGGCAAAGTTAGTAAAAGTGAGCAAGGCGAACAAAGCGTGAAAACTTGTTTTCGCATTTTTGAGCCGAAGCCACGGACGCTGAAAGCGTCAAAAGGCGAGCGATGTGCGAGTCAAGCTTGCTTGAACGAGCATATCCGAGCCAAGCTAAATGCACGCAAATCGAGTGCCGCAGACGATGTTTACATCGTCTATGGCCGAGATGCTGCTGCATGACATCGCCAATGTCCAATGCACGCGAAGCGTGCCAATTTAGAAAAAGTGAGCAAGGCGAGTATGCCGCAAAGCGAATGTCGCGGCCTTATTTATAAGGCTATAACTGAGCCACAGGCATGACGCGTAGCGTCAACAAAGCGTGAAAACTTGTTTTCGCATTTTTGAGCCGAAGCCACGGACGCTGAAAGCGTCAAAAGGCGAGCGATGTGCGAGTCAAGCTTGCTTGAACGAGCATATCCGAGCCAAGCTAAATGCACGCAAATCGAGTGCCGCAGACGATGTTTACATCGTCTATGGCCGAGATGCTGCTGCATGACATCGCCAATGTCCAATGCACGCGAAGCGTGCCAATTTAGAAAGCACTTTTACAAAAAATGAAAAACGCCGAGTCATTCGCCCGGCACGTTTGTTATAGACTTAGTGCAAGTCTGGCACCAACCGTTTTGTTGAACGGGTCAATTTCCGGAATAATTTGAAGCATCATTTGCGATGACCTTCGATATCTTTCTTTCCAAGATTTTTCGCGAAACTGTTCCGCAGTCTTTGAGTATTCTTCGGACTGCTGAATTTTTCGCCAACCATTGCCATGCCTAATGCCGTTAATAGACAACATAATCATTCCACCAAACGCAGTACCCACCGTAAGCGCCAAGGGAAATACCAAAATAGCACCCCCACCTTCAATGGAGGCACCCCTCGCTTTGCCCAGTATAATGCATGTTCCGGCACCTCCAAGCAAGGCCATGACAGCCCCGATTTTTGCGTGTCTGGAGCTGCTCTTCAGCAAATAATCACCGTCCTTTTTGTAACGAGCCGCCAACGCTTCGTAATACGCGGCACTATCTGCAAAAAAAGCACTGTCGGATTGATATGCAGGAAGCGCAACTTCCTGCTTCGATTCGGACACAGGTTCAGCCTGAGAATCGGGTTCCGCAAAACACATACCCCCAAGGACAAACAAAATCAAAACGATAATTTGTTTCATATCGTCAATATACAATTATTTTGTCTTCTGGTTATTGGTCATTGGTTATTGGTCAAAAGCCATTAATTATTAGTAGCTAATGACTATTAGAAAAAACCCCGGGTCTTTCGACTCGGGGCTTTTCAGCGGGAAGAGCGAGATTCGAACTCGCGATAGGATTAAGTCCTATACGTCCTTAGCAGGGACGCGCCTTCGGCCAGCTCGGCCATCTTCCCATCTTGGGGACACTAATTTTAACAAAATTTCAGTTTTTTTTCAAGGGGTAACGGGCAAAATCATTGTTTTTCCACGCAAAAAAGCCTATTTTTTACATGGTGGCACAAACCACACGGGTCAAGTCCCCAAAAACTTTTATATTTTGTAAGTCGTTAACAGTTAGTAATTTACGAAAACATGCAAAAATTCGTTAAAATTCTTGTCGCCTTCTTTCTCGTAGCCCTTATCTGCTACATTCCCTTCTACATCGTCGTTTTCAAGATTCTCCCGGAACGCGATCCGGACAATCTGTTCAACCGCGCCAACATTTTACAAGTACTCTCCGGCGAAACACGCGTTTTCTACGAAGACGGTGAAAACCTGCTGGGAGCATTCTTCGATGCGAACCACCGCGTCTATGTCCCTTATGGCGACATTCCAGTCAACTTGGTCAATGCCCTTATCGCAGCCGAAGACTCCCGTTACTGGACCCACAACGGTTACAACCTCAAGGGGTTCATGCGCGCCATGTTCAATAACCTAAAGGCAGGCCATGTCATCCAGGGAGGTTCCTCACTCACGCAACAGGCGGTCAAGAACATTTTCGGCCGCGAAGAACGCAGCGTCAAGGAAAAGCTCAAGGAATTCTTGAACGCGCTCCGCATGGAAAAACACTTTTCCAAGGAAGACATTTTGGAATTCTACCTGAACCAGTTCCACGTTTCGGGTACGGGCAAGGGTGTCGCCATCGCGGCGCAGTACTTCTTCAACAAGGAACTCAAGGATTTGACGCTTGCCGAATGCGCCTTCATCGCGGGCTCCGTCAAAGGGCCGTTCAACTACGACCCTTTCATCCAACGTACCGAAGAGCGCAGGCTAAAGGCGCTCGAACGTGGCGAAACGAGACTCAAGTACGTGCTCGGACGCATGGTCGAAGAGGGCTACATCGAGCAATCCGAAATGGACTCCGCTCTTGCAAAGCCGCTGGAATTCAACCACGGCAACTTCCGCTTCACGATGAGCACGACGCTCGAACGCTTGGAAGAACGCCTCGACAGCGACTTCTTCCACGACCTCTTCCAGAAGGAAGGCATCGAGGACTGGCGCAAGGCGCAGCTCGAAATTACAACGACATTGAATGCGAAGTCTCAGGACGCTGCCAAGCGCGCTTTGCAGACAAACATCAGCAACTTGCAGTTGCAACTGGGAGGCTTTGTGCTCCCCAAGGCGCAGTTTGCGAACAGGGCCCGCAACGCACGCAAGGGCGACTACCTCTACGGCGCCGTGGATAGCGTATTCTTCGACACGACCGGCAGGCTGCAATCGCTCAAGCTGAACTTCGGACAACTGAAGGGCATCGTCACGGAACAGGCCGTCAACGACTTTGCCAAGCTCGCCGGTGGCGACGTGAACAAGATTCTCGCGACACAGCTCAAGCCGGGAGCCATCCTCCTCGTGAGCATCATCGACGAAACGCCCATCGACGGTTACGCCCCGTGCAAAATCGAAACGGAACCGGTACTGCAAGGCGCTTTGGTCGCCATCCAGAACGGCAAGGTGCTCGCAAGCCAAGGCGGCTTCCACAACACCGGATTTGACCGTAGCTTCAAGGCACTCCGCCAGCTCGGTTCCAGCTGGAAGCCTCTCCTTTACGCACTCGCACTGCAATATCACTGGAACTACCTCGACAATCTCGAAAACGAATTCAACGTTTTCCAGTACGGGAACCAGTTCTACTTCCCGCGCCCGGACCACAAGAACAAAGGCGACATCGTAAGCATCGCCTGGGCAGCGACACGTTCCGAAAACATCGCGAGCATCTGGCTCTTGGAACATCTTTTGGACAAACTTTCGGACAAGGAATTCGAGGAAGTCGCCCGCAAGAACGGATTCGCACGTGAAGCCGGCGAAGAACGCATCCGCTTCGTCGAACGCTTGCGCGACAAGTTCGGGCTCATGATGAAAGACGAAACCAAGCGCGAAATCGAATTCACGAAGGCTCGCGACGCACTCGTACAGCGCTACATGAACGACGGCAAGGAACTCCGTGCAAACGCCGTGCAGAACCTCCGTTACGGAACGTTCAACGACGTCGGCATAAAACAAGCGAAGAGAGACCCGAAACTCACCAAATACATAAACCACAACTTCAAGCGTTATTCCGAAATTTGGCGGGCCCGCGAAATCCAGGAACTCGACCCGGATGAATCCGCAAAGCTCCAGCCGCTCGATTCCGTACAGCTTATAGAAAACTTCACGCTCGCCGATTTCAAGCGTTTGAACGCAATGATTGAACCTATTGACAGCGATGCGGACTACTTCACCATGGAACATCTGCGCTACTGGCCGGATTACCGCCGTGCGCTTGCCATGGCAGACTACGCCAGATTTGCAAAGGAAATCGGCATCCGCCAAAAATTGCAGAAAGTGTTCAGCATGCCGCTCGGCGTGAACGACATTACGATTGCCGAAATCAGCACGGCCTACCAGACAATCCTCACGGGCAAAGTTTTCAAGTGCAAGGACGCCGACTGGACAGAACCCTGCTTTATCAAGGAAATCAGGAACCGCGACGGACGAGTCATCTTCAGGAACAAGATGGAATCGAAGACCGTGCTCGACGATACCGTGACATCACAGATGGGCGTAATGCTGCGTTCCGTGTTTACGAACGGAACGGCGCACAGCCAGGTTTCGGCACTTAGCGTCTATAGCCCCGACAAGAAAACAAAGCTCCGTTATCCGGTCATGGGCAAGACAGGTACAACAAACGATTACAAGAACGTGGCCTTCTTGGGTGCGCTCCCGATGTACGTCAAAGAAAAGAACGGCGTTGCACTGGATTCCGTTATCGCAATTGGCAGCTACGTGGGCTTTGACGATAACAAGCCTTTGAAATCAGGGCGCACACGTATTGCAGGTGCTTCGGGTGGCTTACCGCAATGGGCGACATTCGCCAAAGAAGAAATTGACATTCTCGGGCTCCCGAACCAAATCGACTTCCTCGACATTTCGATGCTAGCCACCGGCGAAGTGCCGCTGATGCTGACAAACGAACGTGGCGAATTGACTGTCGATCCGATGACAGGAGCCGCCCTCGTGAACGGCGAAAAAGGCCGCCCGTTGCCGTGGCTCGACGTGCCGGGATTCACGCCGCCGCAAGTCCAGAAGCTTGCCGCCGAAACAATTGCGAAATCCGGAATTGTCGTGAGCTTGCCGATGCCGAACGCGCCACAAGCAGGAACACAGGTTGGCACAGGAACGCAGCCGGCATCCGCACAACAGGCAAGCGCGCAGACAACGCAACAGCAGACCATCCCAGCTGATGCAAGGCCAGTCTCGGAAGTCATGAAGGCAGACTCCGCAAAACGCGCCGCAGAAGCCTCTACCGCGACACAGCCGAAGCAGACTGCCGCCGGAACGCAGGCAGGCGCAACCCCTGTCGCACAAGCCGGAACCGCACAGGGAGCCGCCACGCCGACCACGCAACCGGCAACAGTGCAACCGCCGAAACCACAGCCGCCCAAGCCGCAAGCAGCTATGCCCAAGGACGACGACTGGGATTTGCCTGAAAACTTCAACAGCAAGAACGCATTCGTGCCTATCGAAGCTGACGCGGATTAAGAGCGAGATTGCAGATTTTAGCCTCGGCCCCCAAGGTCGGGGTCTTTTTTTGCATAACAATCGATGCCATCACAATGACTACGCGAACTTTATCACGTCCGCGAAAGCAACCGTCTCTTTTTTTCTAAAAAACACAACATTTTCTTTGCATTAGCATATATTTAAAAGGAGTAAGGAGAAAAGTATATGACTAATTGCAAAAATATTATTTTCGTCCTTTTACTGGTTTGTTCGCTAATTGGCAACACATTTGCACAACCAATACCACCATGGTACAAAACGAACACCGACACAAGCTCTTCTTTCATAGAAGCCGACAGCACTGTGGCTTACAACAAGTTATTAGCTCAAACATATGCCGGGTCAAGCGATGGAGTAAGCGTTGCTGGCACACTTATTGGTGGCGGCCTTACCATCACAGGACTTATTTGTTTTGTTGCAGTGGCAACAGCAGACGTTCACACAGACAAATCAAAAAGCAACACAGAGCAATTTGGAGAAGCTATGGCCATAGGCGCAGGCGGAGCCGCACTGATACTTACAGGTGTTTTATGTACACTTATTGGACTTCCCATTCTTATATACAACATAAGCAGCAGCGGCAGCGGACAAAAAAAACATGCCAATAATCGCGATGATTTACAAAACGAATTGAATTATCACAAAACGAAAAATAGCGCCTCTCAACTCATGATTGCTCCTACCATAAATTTAATGAATGCAAGCGGCGGCTTCAACGCCATTCTACAATTCTAACATTCCAAATGAACATTTCTATTTTAGCTACGCAATGGAGAAAAATCATTGGCATTCGCCAATTAGTATAGCGACAAGTTAAGGATGGCGCGTCCGAAAAATTATTATCTTTACCGTTGTAATTAAAGAACTTTTTCCGGAGCGATTCATGTTTAAATCAAAGGTTTTCGTTCAGGCAGCAACATTCACCGCAGCATTTTCACTTACCGCATGTATCGGAACCCAACAGTGCCCGTCCCCGGACATTAGCCCCGCAGATCAAACGCAGCCCACTTTCTCAAAAATCATCGGGCAAGACACCGTTCATTCTGCAGAAACGCAAATCGGCACAAGCTCCGAAATGCAGGTCGTCACTGGCGACAGCGCTACACAGATTCTCGACCAATTTCACTTGACGACTCCCGACCAGACGCCGACAATTCTCGTACAAACTAGAGTCGATACGGTCATGATGATGTTGCCGCCTTGCGACAAGACGCATTTTTCGCACTGCACGCTCGAAACGACGATGGACCCGTACAAGGCATTCCCGGCTCTTGCCAATTACGTCTTTAGTTACGCCGACACGCTCAGCAGAGCGGGTCAAACCGATTCCGCGTCCGTCATCCTGAATAGCTTTTCATCCATGGCTCCAATGTGGGAAAAATGGCAGGCCCAATCGGACACGTTACGTGACGCATTCGGAAAGCGCCGCGAAGAAAAAGCGAAAGAATTTGAATCCATGGCACTCCAGATTCAGAACATGAACCGCGTGCAGGCCTCATACAGCATGGTCGCCGAAACCGCCGACAGCCTGATTTCGCAGCTTGCTCCGGGCGATTCGCTCGCCAACTGGGCCAAGGATCAAAAGAAAATCGCCTACAAGAACACGCTCAAGAAAGCACAAAAGGAATTCGACGGAATCAAGACTCTCGCCGATGAAAAGGCGCAATTTGCCGAAGCCCGCAAGCAAACCGAAGAGTTCCGCATGCGTTACCGCGATTTCGAAGACACGCTCCATGTACAAGCGTTCCTTGCCCATGTCGATGAGCTAGAAAAGGCAACCGATTCCGAGACCGCCAAAATGTGGGAAAAGAATGACCCCGCGGCAGCACTCACTAAAGCCGACACTCTTATCGCCACAGAAAAATTCGAAAAGGCAAAGGACCTTTTGAACAAGCTCAAGTCCAGCAAGCTCCGCAAAGAAGCAACCGAAAAATATATCGTCCTTGCCGACGCATACTGCAACAAGCAACGCAAAACGACATCGCAGCTCTTTGCCAAGTCGCAAAAGCAAACCGACGAAGTGAAGAAAAAGAAATTGCTGAACGACGCCATGGCCCCGCTTGACAAGTGCCTCACCGAATTCCCCGAGACTACGCAGCGCGAAAAAGTCGAAAGCAACAAGAAGTTTATCGAAAAGGAACTCGCCAAGTGACAGACTGGTGGAGTTACGCCCAGTACCCGGCATTCTTTATTCTGGGGGCAGTCGTAAGCCTTATCAACAGTATCGCAGGCGGTGGTTCCACGCTTAGCCTCCCCATCATGATTTTTCTCGGGCTCCCAGCGACTGTCGCAAACGGCACGAACCGCATCGGGCTTATCATCGGGAATTTCAGCAGTGCATTCAGCCTCGCACGCCACGGTTACCTGGACAAAAAAATCTTTTTGCAGTTGCTCCTGCCTACGTTTTTTGGAGCCCTCGTCGGCGCATGTTTTCTGGTTCGCATTGGGGATAAACTCTTCCAGGCCATTCTCGCCGTTGTCATCTGCCTTGTGGTCGTCATGAGCAACTTGCGCAAGGACATCCTCGGCAAGCCTCCCGCAGCCCCACCCGAAAAGCTCACGCTTAAAGGGGCTCTCGGATTCTTCGGTATCGCCATTTACGGCTGCATCGTGCAAGTCGGCGTCGGATTTGTACAAATTTTCGGACTCACGCGTTACACCGGCCTCGACGCCATCCACGTGAACGCCCTCAAGAACGCACTCACCAACGTATTTTTGCTCGTAAGCACAATCGCGCTCGGCATGGCAGGTAAAATCGACTGGCCCATAGCCATCATCATGGCCGCGGGCGCCTGGGCTGGCGGCTATTTCGGCAGTTTCTTACAGCGCAAAAAAGGCAACAAGTTCATCCAACGATTCGTGAGCGTCTGCAGCATCGGCATGGCAATCGCCCTCGTCATAGACTTAATGATGAAGTAGCGCTCCCGTCACGATAAAAAATCGCAATAGCGTTTAAGTCCATTGATAACTGTAGAGTGCCGTTCTTGGCCGATTTTTGCATATTTACCGCTTCCGTCATAATCGCGCACTAATTTTTGAACCATCTCCTTAGACGCGTTCCATATATCGATATCGTTTCCGATATCCTGCTGGTGTTCTTGAATGCGTTCAACGGCACTGGCATATCCATCAGCCGCGCTAAAGGTATAGCGTTGCAAAACAAGCCAATTCTTAAATTCGGCCACGCACGCATGAGACGGACGCCGTGATGACCGTATCGTTGCCATCGCCAACAGGTTACGTTCGCTATAGGCTTTTTCAAATTCTTCTATCGAAAAATTTCTTTCATCTACAAAATATTTCCTTAACAGATCCTTTACCAGTCCACAGCTTATCTCGTTCTTTATCTTCGCAACGTTGTTATCAAAATCATTGTCATTTAGTTCCAACAAGCTCCGCTCTTCATTTTTCCTTGCAATCCATTCTTTAATTTGCACTTCGTCAAAATTTTGAGCATTAAAGAATTCTACAAAATCGGCTCCATCTAAATTATTTTGTTCAAACGAAATTTCAACATAAGGGTACTCGCCACGATCCAATTCGCACTGACAGTCATAAGCATATAGTTTATCACAAACAAGGATTCCCAAAGACAACTGGTCCATCTGTTTAAAATAAGAAAACAACTGTTCGCGATCACTGCTCAATTCAAACGGGCACAATACTACAATACAATTTTCTCTGCCGTCTTTGCAAAGAACGACATTCGCAATTCCATCTGTCGAATCATTTTCTGTTCTGCGTTCAGAAACGATGCATTCCTCATCATATCCGAGATAATCAGGTAAAATGACTGACTCCCACATCGTTTGGACGACATCTTCTTTTTTCCCAAAAAGGGCATTTTGTTTTTTGACTATTTTATTCCAAACGTCTTGAAAATCCATAAATCGTCCTGTTTTCAATATATCAATGGAAATATATAAAAAGCATGAGGAAACTCGGAACATGCACCCCAAGGCACTTCGTTTTTTTTAATTTTGTCAAATAAGGCAATGAACTTCAATCTATGGAGGGAATACATGAAAAAGTTTCACGGACTTGCCCTATTCACCGCAGTACTATTGGCTATGACACAAACCGCCATAGCCCAATTCAATACTCACATAAGCCATAGGCTCATCAGCGGAA
>CAMKTL010000012.1:0-89659 GCA_946415675.1 uncultured Fibrobacter sp. | reverse complement strand
CCAGTAGCAGTGTAAAAGCCTCAGCAAAATCGAGCAGTAGCGCAAAGTCCAGCAGTAGCGCAAAAAATACAGCAACATCCAGCAGCAGCGTAAAATCAAGCAGCAGCGTTGTAATGCAATTTATCTGGAACGGAAAAGACAAGTCGAACGTGATACGAACCGGTTTCGGCAGCGGCTCTCCTTGGGAAGCCCTTCTTGACACAGTAAAGAATGGGACAACATCCATGTTCGTCCCCAAAGAGGGCGTTTACGAAACTTGTAACGGCTTGTGCGGATTCGTCAAGTTCGGCCCCCAAAACGCATGGGCTCAAGAATCATTTAAACTGCAACCAAGCCAAGAAAAAAATATAGCCGTTGACGTCTCTGCAATGAAAGGTCTCTGCGTTACATACTTCTCCAACAAAGACGCCGCATTGTACCTTGATGCCAAAGACAAGAACTCGCCTACCATCGGAGCTGCAAAAGTGACTTTGCCCAAAGTTGGTGACACGGACAAGTACTATGTCAAGAACTTCGAATGGAGCGACTTTGAAGAAGGCTCTTGGCAAATATCAGGCGAAGACGCTGCAAAATCGCTCAGTTCCATCGCCATCATTTTTGAAAGTTCGGCGGAAGGCTCGCAGTTCTTCAACATTTACCAAATCGGTAGCTACGGCATGTGCGGTAACGACAACGACATTTCTCCATCCGATATCGACGCCAGCTATTTCTACGACATTGCCTTTGAATACGCTTGGGATTACATGAACCCGAGCATAGACTACGGTGAATTTGTAGATTCTCGTGACAAACGAATTTACAGGACCGTGAAAATCGGCAACCAGACCTGGATGGCACAGAACCTAGACCTTGTTGTAGATAATAGTTACTGCTATAACGACACCGGCACCTACTGCAATAAATACGGAAGCCTTTACACATGGGCCGCAGCGATGGATAGCGTAGGCAAATACACGAATACAAGCAAGGGCTGCGGATACGGAGTCGCCTGCGAGACCTTTGAAACAGTCGTCGGCGTCTGTCCTACCGGATGGCATATGCCAAGTCTGGCGGAATGGGATACCCTCATCTCGTATGCTGGCGATAAATCGTCGGCGGCAGACCTGTTAAAGACGAAGATAGGATGGAAAAATGGTTCCAGCGGTTCCGATTACTACGGTTTCTCCGCTCTTCCAAGTGGTTACACGACGTCCGATTTGGCGTTTGGCGATGCCGGTGAAAGCGCAGCCTTCTGGAGTACCGACGAAGCGGACAGCGATGTTGGAAAGGCGATGACTTTGGATTTTGACAAAGAGCCCCATTTAAATAATCATTTTTATAAGAATTACGCGATTTCCGTTCGCTGCGTCAAGACGGAACCCATACCCACCATGATTTCCGATGAAGACCTTGTCTGGTACGGCGGCAACAGACTCGTAAACGATTCTGCAACCACCAACCTGAAAAAGAATTTCCTCAAAGAAAACGTATGGTTGAACGCCGACAAATACATCACATTCGGCGCATCCACCTATTCGCCCCAACTCCTCGCTAGCTGCAAGGGCGGCATTTGCGGCAAAACAGGGAAAATCCCCGAAGACGCTTATCCGGGATTTGGCTTCATGGTCAATACCGATTCCTCGTTCGAAAACTGGGGCGGCGTCTGCGTAACATATACGGCCAGCAAAGATAGCATCATGATGTACCTCGGCACCGGCGGAGGTGCAGACTCGGCTTATTCCCACAGCATCAAATGGAACTTCTATCACATATATCTGCCTGCCGCCGATAATCCAAACACAATGTGTTTCCCCTTGTCCTTGTTCGAACAATCCGAGTGGGGGCCAAAAGTAAAATTCGACGTTTACATGCCGCACGTCCGCGAAGTGGGATTCCAGTTAAAGAGCAACGTCAGCAACTCTACATTCAACATCATCGCAGTCGGCACATACAAAGACGGCAAAGCTGCATACGACGCATTTATGCAAGACGAAACGAACAGAACCCACGCTTCGGATTTCTTGAATCCGGATATCGAATATGGAGAATTCACAGACACGCGAGACGGCCAAGTTTACAAGACTACTAAAATCGAACTCCAGACGTGGATGGCGCAAAACTTGAATCATAAAACATCAGAAAGCGCCTGCTATGACGACAAGGATTCGAACTGCGACATCTACGGAAGGCTTTACACGTGGAATGAAGCGCAGAGCGTTTGCCCGGAAGGCTGGCGATTACCGAGGACGAAGGATTACCATGATCTTTTCAAAGGCTCCATTGACGCAAAAATGTACAAGTCAAAGACAGGCTGGACAAGCACCTATAATGGCACGGACGACTTCGGATTCACTGCGTTGCCTGCCGGCTACAGAGATAATTCCAATAAATACAAATACGTATCCGAATTAATCGAGTTCCAGACATCTACAGAAGACAACCTCAACGGACCATGTATCGCAGAAATTTCTGGGAAAGAAAAACCCTATGGAGGGCTTTGTTCTAACAGTAACGCAGCGGAACTTCGCTCCGTCCGCTGCATAAAAGATTATAAAGTCGCAGATTACTTGAATTCGGGCGTAACCTATGGCGAATTTACAGACAAACGAGACAATCAGGTTTACAAGACTGTTGAAATAGGCGACCAAACATGGATGGCCCAGAACTTGAATTATAAATATCAAGAAGGAGCCAGCAGCTACTGCTATGATAACGATTCCTTGATGTGCAATTTCCTTGGAAGACTGTATTTATGGTCAGCCGCCAAGGAAGCTTGCCCTGAAAATTGGCGCCTGCCAACGAAAGCTGATTTTGAAGAGCTCCTTAAATACGTGGGCGGAGACGAAGGCTACGCCATAGCAGTAGCGAAACTAAAAACAACAAAAGGCTGGGACAAAAACGGCAACGGAACAAACGATTATGGATTCTCGGCACTGCCAGCAGGTTACGCATCCTCAACGGATTGGCAAACCGTCGGCGCAACCCTTTTCACCGATTTCTGGTCCATTACCGAGAAAAATGAAGATGACGCATATCTATTAAGCATGGATTACGAAGCAAATAGCGGTTCTATAATTCCACAGACAAAACAATACGGATTCTCCGTACGCTGTATTCAGGGATTGCCTCCTACGAAAAAGCCGACGGATTTCTTGAATTTAAATAAGACTTATGACGAGTTCATTGATTCTAGAGACAACCAAGTTTACAAGACCATAAAAATAGGGACTCAAGAATGGATGGCGCAAAATCTGAACTTCAAAGCAAAAAGCAGCGCTTGCTACGACGACAAGGATTACAACTGCGTCACCTACGGAAGACTTTATACGTGGGACGACGCTCAGACCGTTTGCCCAGAAGGCTGGCACTTGCCAAAATCGCAAGAATATCAAACGCTTGCCGAAGCTGTAGGAGAAGAAACCGCCGGACAAAAGTTAAAGGCCGCAGACGACTGGGTTGAAGATTTCAATACCGGAGACAATGAATTTGGATTTACAGTTTTGCCGGGCGGCTACAAAAGAGCCGATGGATATAAATGGATGAATTTTGGAGCATTCTTCCAAACATCTTCTGCGGACGACGTCAACGGGCCTTGCTATGCTAAAATTTTTGAAAACGGTGATTTTGAAAGTGGACTTTGTTCTAAGAGCGACGAAATGCGTTCCGTCCGCTGCGTGAAAGATTACAATCCATGGGATTTCCTGAATCCAAATATTGAATATGGCGAATTTACAGACTCCCGAGATGACCGAGTTTATAAGACCGTTGAAATCGGGGGCCAAATTTGGATGGCCGAGAATTTGAACTACAAACCTAAAGGCGACACAGCAAGTTACTGCTATGGAGACGATTCGACAAATTGCCAACTCTATGGTAGGCTCTATACGTGGGATGCAGCTAAAGATCTTTGCCCAGATGGGTGGTATTTGCCTAGTCGGAGTGATTACGAGACACTATTTGGAAAGGTGGGTGGACAATCTGCTGTGGGTACCAAGTTAAATACGGCAGAAGGATGGATTGGTAACGGTAAAGGAACAGACGATATCGGTTTTTCGGCACTTCCAGGAGGAGAAAGACTTGCTGATGGTTCTTATACAGGCAAAGGCACTAGCGCTTTTTTCCGCACCATAACAGAGGCTGGAGAGAATGATGCCATTTTGATGGCTATAGGACTTCTTGAACAATACGATGGCGCTTATTTGGCTCATCATGGTGATTCGACCGGAAAGTCTCTAGCCCTCTCCGTCCGCTGCATAAAAAAATCCGATACTCCCTAATAATCTACCCATCAAAACACAGCAAAGCCCGGTTCACAACGAACTGGGCTTTATATTAAATTACCAATCCTCCTAACGATTTCCATAACTGTAAAACCAACCATAAACTCGCTAACCCACACCAAAATCCGAAAATATTGTTTTTGCAAAAATATATTTACCTTTGCGTGTGTATGAGTTTTTTTTATAATTTAATTTATTATGAGATTTATATCATTCTTTATGTTTTCGTTTGTATTATCTGTTGCTGCTAGCGATTCTTTAAGAATCTTCATGCCGTTATCAGATTCTCTTTCTCTTGAACTCGTCAAAAAACAGAAAAAAGAACTGTTGAATATCAGTGTTTCGAAAATGAAAAATATAGCCGAGTGTGATATTGTCATGAATATTACGACAGAGGAAAAGAAAAAATGCCGTGATAGGTATCAAGCCCTTCATCCTGAGGATTTTGACAAATGAAAGTATTTTGTAAATTTTTGATTTTGGGATGTTTATTGCCTTCAATTATATCGGCAAATGTTTTTTCGGATGCAGCGGTTAAAATTTTTAACAGATTTTTTTCTAAAGGTCAATCGAACTATAGAAGTACAACTATTGCACATAGTGAATTTGTTCCATCCCAAGCTTCAGGAAAGATTGTTTCTAATGTAAATATTTTCAACGGACAGCCTTACTATAGTATTCCTTTGACTTCAATAAATGCTCGAGGAATATCTTGGAATTTGAATTTGAACTACTATGGTGGAATTCAGCCTATTCTCCAATCTTCAAATGAATCGGCTCCTTCTGGTTTATATGGACTTGGTTGGAATATGTCCACTCCATATGTAGCAGTGAATCATCAAGGTACAGTTACAACGACCGATGATTTTTATTATTGCGATTTAGGTCCTTATGGAAGTGGGCAAATTCTCCAAAATTCTGATGGAGATTTTTTTGTATCGACTAATCCGTATATAAAAGTTGTTCCGACCGTTTTTAATAAACGATTTATAAAGTGGAAATTTATAATGCAAGATGGAACGACTTTTTATTTCGGAGAAAATGAAAATTCAAGAAGGTCTCAACTCTATCTTGGAAATGTCATTGCAGCCTATCCTGCGAATATTATGAATGCAGGTGATTTTACTTATCGTTTCGATTTGTCAAGAATAACAGATTTTAATGAAGCTACGAGCATTTTGTTTGAGTACTCTAAGATTGAAGAAGTTGTTGTACAGGGTAAATCTTATACTCGTGAAAGCGCTCTTTCGAGTATTTACTGGAAAGATGGGAATATAACAGTGGATTCCGTTTCACTGGAGTATTTACCGATGAATACAAGTGAATATCCGGGTTACGGAGTAATGGAGGCGAAAAATACACAAAGACTTTATGAAACTCGCTATTTGTCAAGAGTAAAGCGCTTTGTTCAGGGAAACCTATATGAGGTGATGACTTTGAAGCAAGATCTTTATCAGATATCCTCTTTTGCAGAAAAACGATATCTCAAGTTTATTCGAGATTCAGTTTACTTGGGTGAAACAAGGGTATGGTCGTTGGAATATGATTCTGAGAATGGTCTCCTTAATAAAGTTAAACAGCCAAATAATTTTATTGATTATTTTGATTATCAGTCATTTCCTCTGTCAGAAAGTTCCGATGCGATATCTTCTGTTATTCCTGATACTATGAGGTCTTCATTTGGAAAGCCCGTGCCAATTAACGAAAAAAAACAGGAAAAGTATTCTAATTATTCTATGTGTACAGAAGAGTTTTGCTATGCGTCTTTGAAATATGCCGCATTGGCTGATTTGCAATATTTATATGTTCAGATTTATCACAATGATGGTAATTATTTTTCAGATCCATTTCAATTTCAATGGAATGGAAAAAATTCGCCGTATTTATTTGTATCTTCTAATTATTTTATTATGGCAGATATTGGGGGGCGGCAGATAGATTTTTATGAATGGGATGGTTTTAAGTTCGTTAATAAAAATCTAGAGGTTGGAGATGTTCTTGCTGATACCACAATTTTCTCGGGAATAATCGAGAATGTTGTTGTTCAAGATAACTTTTTCTTGATTGTTGAAAAAAATGGTGATATGAGAAGAATTTACCCTATTGTTCGTCATCCTTCTACTGGTCAGTGGACTTTTTTGGATAAGGATAAGAGTCGTTGCGGTTTTGCTAATGTTTCAAATTATGGTCAAACTATACGTGATGGAAATTCAAATGCTTGTCTTGAATGGTCAAATAGTATTGTTGTAACCGCTTCTCCTTCAATGTTTGTTGTTGGCGAATCAAAACATGATGTCCTTAATGTTTTTGCATTCAAAGATAGTACTTTTAATGAATTGACTAGCAATCCGTCTGTTTTTTATGATTTAGGGGCTCAATATGTTGCGAATGGAGTGACATATACAATGAATTTTCAAAAGGTTCTTGATGGAATAACATTGTCTGGAAATACGTTGTTCTTGTCAATCAATGATAGCGGTGAAGAAAATATTGTCGCGATGTATTTTGATGGGATGACTTTTAATTTAATGGCTAATGAAATCTGGGATGATGGTAATCGCCAATGTGCTTCTGGACAAGATTTTTGTGGAGATAAGTTTGTTATAACAGAAAACTATGTAGTTGAAATTTCAAAAGCTAAAGATAAAGTGTTTCTTTGGCGAAAAAAAATGTTGAATGGTAATATAGTCTTTGATTTGGAAAATACAGAAATTTTTAGTTTTGATGGTGAACATAATAATATTTCGTATTCTGTAACCAAGGACGCCCTTTATTTGGAGGAACAATACCCTTCAACTCGCCCTGTTATTCGTGATGGAAAATATCACAACAGGTTGCTTTATATTCCCCGTGATCCATTGTTTCCTTTTTTAGATTGTACAAGTGAACTTGATAGCAATGTTTTTGATTTACACTTTTCGCAGAGTGATCCCATTGTATTTTATCAGACTGGTCGGACTAATGAAAATAAACTTTGTGCAAATACAGATGTTTGCTTAGTAGCTCCTTATAGTAGAATGAGAAATTTTGTTAAAGTTCCTTTCTTTAGAACAAGTGCTTATCCCGAATTGTCGTTGCATTTTAATTATTCTGTACAACCAAATCAAACATATTTATCAGAACCTAATAGATTGATGGCGAGGAGTATTGTTGATAATGAATCACATTCAAATCTTATTGGCCTTGTTCAATTCTCGGGACAGAATTTTACGGGTCCGCAAGCGTATCCGGTTGTAGAACGTTCTTGGAGAGGAAATTGGCAGGATTCAACGAATTGCTATACTACATTTTCTTACGCAGGAAATAATAATTCCTCTATAACAGAATTTAATTCAAATACACTACAGGCGCAGTTTGTATCCCCTGAAGTGAATACAAAGGCTTTTGTAAATAATGCGACTTTATCTAAAATAACATATGATTTTATCGCAGACTTGAAAGAATATCCACTTGATGGTTATAGAAAGAATCTTCAAGGAACTCTCAAAATGATTCGTAATTATGACCGTTCAGGTGCATTGCGCAGTCGTATGCAGAATGTTTTTACTGTGGACTCTGGTTCAGGGGTTAATTGGCCTAATGGTCTCGTAGTAAATTTAAAGGATTCTACGATAGTCATGTCGGTTGATCCTATTGGAAATAGAATGCAAGTGGAAAGTAAAAATGTTCTATTAGATAACGAGTCTGGTCGTTTTAGGGGTTCTTATAGGCAATCCTACCCTTTTTATTTGTTTTCTCAGAATATTCTTGAAAGCCAAGTACTTGTCAATAACTCAAATAATATGACATTTAGAAATCCAGTGGCATGGTACAGTTATGTCCCGTTTAGACATGATCCTCTTGATGCGATAAAAAATAGTGATCCTGCTCAAGTGTTTTTTGAAGATAGTGTTGCTTCCGCTTCTAAGATTGTTTATTCTTCGAAATTTCCTGGTATGGCTGTATCTCATTATTCATGGCAGGCGCCTTTACGATCTGGCAATGGTTTCCCATTATCATCGGGATGGGTCCTTGCCGATACTGTGATATCAACTGATGATTATGCGCATGTGACGGAAAATGCTGTATTGACCAATGTCGGATTACGTTCTAATTGCAATGTTTATGAAGGACACCGAGTGTTACTTGCAGGAACATTTGTTGGGGCGGCTTGTTCAGATGTGGCTCTCACAACGGCAGAGCATGGTTCTCGGAATGGTTGGGAAATGGCTCAAACGGTTCTTGATAGTGCTCCAACGCATACGGAAAGATATGCTCGGGTTCATAGTGGAATGTATGCTTTTAAGGTTACGGATGGTTTTGGTCCGACAAGGAATATTAGCCTTAAGGAACTTCATCGTTACCATTATAGTTTTATTGTTTCTGGTTTTGCGTTGTCAGCAGAAGCGAGACCAATGCTTGTTGTGGAATTTCGCAGAGCGGATAATAGCATAGTAAGGGTTGTTGCTAGTAACGAACCAGTTGGTGAAAACTTTAAGCCGAATCGTTGGCAACGCTATGAAGTTGAAATTCCTTATGCAGAACTTGTAGCAAATGGAATGTTTGCTGATACAACAGCTGACGATCATTTAAGAATTTGGCTTGGTACAGGAATGCCTGCGGGAAATCAGTCTAAGGTAATCTATGTTGATGATTTTGTAGCGTATCCATCCTCTTCGGTATTTTCAGTAACTTCTTATGATAAGGCTGGACTTCCAATAACTGTTATGGACATGAATTTCCAAAAAAACGAATATGTCTATGATAAAAATCATAGGAAACGTGCTGTCCGTGATTCTAAAGGAAGAATATTCTCGGATAACGCACAGCATAGATTTGGTGAAAATATGGGGGTAGATAATGACTAAATTTTTGATTTCTACCCTTGTTCTGATTTCTGTTGTTGCGTCCTTTGCCATGCCGCCTAAAGTGACTGTGATGGAGAATTCTGCTCATACTCGTGATTACGCATTTTCATTTACTCATGGAAATATGTTGCCTAATTGGAGCTTTGAAGATGGTTATTATGGATGGCAAGGATCTCGCATGTCTCGTGCTGAACTTGCTTCCGCCTATGGTCAAGAAGTACAACCGGTAACGGGTAGCTATGTTGGATGTTCGGGTTGGAATGGATATGTTATATCTGATCTTGTTCCTGTTTGGGATGATTCTGTTTATACCTTAAGTCTCTTTTCATACCATGTGAACGGAAGCTCTGCGGCCCCTAGAATTTTCTTCTATTCTAGTGCAGGAATATCAATATCTCATTTGGATGCGAGAAGTTATGATAGGAATGCACGGTGGAGTCTTTACACATATACATTTAGAATCCCTGAGGGAACCCATTATATAGGTTTGTCTCTTTCTACAACACTCAATGCGACAATGCTCTTTGATGACGTTGTGCTTGAATCAGGCCGAGAAGCAAGTTCTCGAGGTTCTATTGGCATGGGGATTTCTTTCTCGGATGATCTTGGCCGCGGTCATATGTCCGAAGTCCTTGTTCATAGAGAATTGGCTAATGAATTGTTGCCAACTGAATGTATGAATGGCTACGCGGTGTATGCTACAAAAAAAATTGAAATTGGTGCAAGAAGTATTATTCATGGAGGGAATATAGGGTCTAATGATTCTGTATTTATTGATAATGATGTAATTATACGAGATTCGATGTTGTCTGAAATTCGCCTAGATGTCAAAAATTCTGTTCGATTGGGTGACCGTGATTCTATTTGTGGGATTGTTCGCTATGGTCGAAGTTTGCGGATGGGGAATCAAGATTATGTCCAACATTCGGAACAGCATAATTTTACTGAGTCATGTTCTTTTCCGCAGGAAGAATATTCTGTTGGAATAATTGATAAAACAGTTTTGAATGATGGTGATTCTATACTTGTTCCAGGAATTTATAGAAACCTCATGGTTCGAGCGAGGAGTACGCTGCGTTTTTCTGCTGGCGACTACTACTTTGACAGAATCTCTGTAGAGCCTACGGCGTCGCTTTATTTTGATGTGGCTCAAGGTAACGTGGTCATTCATGTAAAATCCTCTTTGTCTATAAGCGATAATTCGTCTATGTATCATGACTCTACGGCTAAGTATTTCATCGGATGGAAAATTGGTCAGTCTGGGAACATTAGACTTGGTACAATTTCAGGACTTGCAGGTGTCTTTGTCGCTCCTAATGCAAAAATCGAGTTAGGGCATCAGAGTAGGTTGTATGGTATGCTTTACGCGCGTAAAGTGAAACTGATGCAGGATTCAAAGATTACTACGCCATCTTTCTTATTTTATAATTCTACAAAACGTTTTGTTGTTGGTGAAACCCGATACGATGAACTTGGCGGCAAAATTTATCAAGAAGATTATCCTTATATAGCTTCTTTGGATAGGGATGGGTATGTTGAATGGTCGAATTTTTATGCAAATGAGTATTTTTCGCCAACCGGCGATGGTCCGGATGCAGGCGGTTTCGCATTCACTGAAAGCGAGTACTCTGATAAAGATGGCCGTCTTTTGAAAAAAACTATGCCTGGTGCTCCTTGGAGAATTGGTGGTGGACATGTTGCTACATCTAATTATGGTTACGTATCTGACCTCAATATTCCTCAGTCCATTTTAGTCCTGTCTAGCGCTCCTAAAAAGTACAAGCTTTCTTACACGAGGGATGTTGAAGGACGTATGTCGATAACTTGGGAAAACTTTTTGGGACAAGTTGTACAGACGGCCGTTTCCATTGATACTATACCTGGCGCAAATATGAATGCATATCGTTGGTCGATAAAACGATTCGAATATAATCGTGAAGGCAACCTTCGTCGTGTTCTTACTCCACTTGATATGGAACAAAATGATTCTGTGTTTGCTGTTGTCTCAGAATATGATGCTGCTGGTAGGTTGGTGTCGAGAAAAGGACCAGATGTTGGTACGGAAAAGTTCTTCTATAATAAAGCCGGCAATCTGCGACTCTCGGTATCGGAGGAACAACGTGCACGTAATGCGTTCTCTTATATAGATTACGACAGTCAAGGACGTGTGGTGTCAAGAGGGGAAAGTGTACTTGGGGTGATGGAGGATGGTATTCTTCGTCAGATTGCAGAAAGTGAGAATCCCGTTCTAGGAACAAAAACTGAATATTTGGGAACAGCCTACGACAATATATCTTCTTGTTTGGAAAATTTGGGTAGCATGGGGGTAACAAATTATTTTACTGGAAAAACACTGAGAAATACACGAGGTAGGCAAGTTTGTCGCTGGATGCGAAATCCTTTGGTTGCGGTACGCATTGGTGCTGAACAGGCTTTGGTCGCGGATTTTTACGGCTACGATTCTCTTGGAAGGGAGGAGGTTTCTATACGCTTTACCGGAGTAGAAACTGATTCGACTAGAAGATTTGTCTCGAAAACTTTTAAATACGATGCCCTTTCTCGTCTTTCAAGGGTAATTGTAGCCGATGCAAACGGTGGTACACTTAGTGTTCGCGAATTCAGCTATGATGACAAGGGACGTGTAGATTGCGTCTTCGATAAGGACGGATTGCCTATAGTCAATTTCGCCTATGACGACATGGGTAAGGTCAAAACTGTAATTGTTGGTGATAAATTGGAAACCAATTATGTTTATCATTTGCATGGTCAGGTGAACGCTTTCAATGTTAGGAACCGCTTGACTGGCGATACCCTGTTTAGACAGAGGCTTGACTTTGATAATGTTGTTGCGTCAGCCACGGAAAAACCACGCTATGATGGAATGGTTTCTAGGCTTTCTACTAAATATGGCTTGTCAGATACTTCGGGAAATAGGGTGTCTTCATTTTTATATGATATGTCTGGCAACCTTGTTGTGCGGCATGGTTCGGCTCCTGAAGCGACTTATAGTTTTGATAAGAATGGTCGCATGTTGACTCAGGGCTATGATGGACATATTTGGGATTATGATTATCGTAATGGTTCTTACGAACTTTCCAGTATTATGGGGACAATTGCACTTGATACTTCTAGAAATGCGTCTAGGCCGGATAACTTTGTATATGATGTTTCGGGTCGAATGATTGCGGATAGTTCAAAAAATTTAGCTGTGGAATATAATCCTTATGGAAAGCCAGTGTTGTTTGTTCAATCTACAGATTCATCGGTGTGGAGTGAATTGATGCTGTATGACCCCTCCGGTTGGCGGGTGGCAACGCTTGATTATGATAATAATATGCTCAAAATGCTGCGTACAGACATTATGCTCGATGGGCAGAAGGCTTTGGAACGTCGTAAACTTTATGCAGGGAACGACAGTTCTGTAGTCGAATACAGAATTATTCGCGGTAAATCTGGAATTGTTGGTCGTGTGCTGCCGAACTTTTCTAAGGAATGGTATGTCAAGGATTATCAGGGATCTCTTGTGATGACGTTATTAGATAACGGTACTGGAAACGTTTTTGCTTATGAACCCTATGGCGTGCAGAAAAAGATTAAGGTTACAGGCGATAGTCCAACCGAACAATATACAGGCAAAGAATTTAATGATCGCTTGGGGCTGTATTACTATGGAGCTCGTTTCTTTGATCCGATTTTAGGGGTATGGCTAAGTCCGGATGCTGAAAGGCAGTTTGACAATCCATTCCATTTTGGTGGGAATCCTGTGAATTATGTGGATCTGGATGGAAATAGGACTTTCCCATATGTGGACTTTACTTCATTGGTTTGGGAAGAAGTGATATATCCTTTATTTGAACGTATGAATGTTGTAGGGTGGGATTGGACTTTTAAAGCTATGAATACATCTGCCAAGTTAATGGCTGGATATGTTGCTGCCGAACTTGGTGCTAGCGCTGTTATGGCTGAAGGCGGAATGGGAGCTGCAGTTTCAGCTTGGGGGTCAAGAGGCCTTTCTCTTAGTCGTGGTGCGGCATCAACAATAGGCTCTTATGGGAGTAATACTGTTTCAACATTACAGTCATATGGGAACAGTGCTGTTACGACATTACGGTCATATGGGAGTAGTGCTGTTTCAACATTACAATTATATGGGAGTAGCGCAGTTTCAACATTGCAGTCTTATGGAAGTAGTGCTATTTCAACAATAAAAGCATTTGGTGCTAATATTATGTCAACAAAAACTTATATTGCAGGCTATAATTTGTTGTCAACACAAACAAGTAGTATTTGTAATTTTGTTGAAGGGTATGCAGTTAATGCAACAACTCCCACATCATGGCAGGGACTGATTGGAGCTGCTTATTCAAATAGGGATATACTTTTGAATGCTGCATATTTTTTTATTCTCGAAATATGGAATGGTTATGCTTCGTTTGTAAATGTTTATTCAGGAACATTAGAACTTTTTATGGGCTTAAATCCATCATTGACGAGTGGTTTGACTATAAGTGGTGTAAATAATGATGTGGTTGATGGTTCATATATGATACCAAATGCATTTGCTCAGCCTGATCATACATATACGTTGCCGAGGAATTCCGACTCTTATGATAAAGTACAACAGAAAGTTGAAAATTTAGAAAAACGTATAGAAGAACGTGTTCAAAAACCTATGGAAAAGGAATATGAACCTAATGGAATCGTAGATAGTGAGATTACTGAAATGATAGATGATAAAAAAAATCGTAGATTTCGTGGTGATTGGTAGTTTTTTGTATTATGAGATACCTTTATGAATCAATAATTGTATGAATGATTTTGAAAGAAAAACTTTTTTAGGAAAATTATTCTAAAAAAATGTTTATTAGGAGTATTTATGATTTGTCCGAAATGTGGTGAAAAGTACGAAGACGATATGCCTCGCTGCCTTTGGTGCGATGCTCCAAATCCGGATTATGCTGCGACTATGGAACGTTTGGAGACTGAAAAAAAAACGGAATGTGCTAGACTTCAAGAACTACGTGAAAAAAATAAAGAAATTTTACATAAAAATTTGGCGGAACTAAAAAAAAATTCTGTAACGGCTTTTTTTGAAATAAAAAATGCTTTGGTGGAGGAATCAAAAAAAAATGAGAAATCGTCAATATTCCTTACAAAAGATTTTAAAGAAATGTCAATGGAAACAATGCCGAAAAAAAAGATTACTTTGGCATTAGTGCTTAAGGAAATTCCGAAAATTTTGGTGTATGTCCTTTTTATTTTGCCTAATGTTGTCTTTTTGAATATTTGGCTTGCAAAGATTTTCCTAATAATATTCCCGTCCAGTCCAATGCTTATCTTTTTTGGAGCCGCATTATTATCTATTGCTCTTTGGCTAACTATCGTATTGCTATTTGTGAAAAAAAAGGTGTGGTTTATATCTTCGGATTTTGGTGTGGTTTAGCGAGTTTATGATTGGTTTTACAGTTATGGAAATCGTTAGGAGAATTTACGTCTTGTGCTAAATTTGGACTATTGCTAAAAAGGTTCTGTTTGTAATTTTTGTATTTTGTTCTTAAAAAAGGTATCTGCTAAAATGATTTGTCCGAAATGTGGTGAAAAGTACGAAGACGATATGCCTCGCTGCCTTTGGTGCGATGCTCCGAATCCAGATTATGCTGCGGCTATGGAACTTTTGGAAACTGAAAAAAAATCGGAATGCGCTAGACTTCAAGAACTACGTAAAAAAAATAAGGAAAAATTCCGTGAAGAATTAAAGGGGTTGAAAAAGGATTCTGTTGATGCCGTTAAGGAGATTGGAAAGGCATCTATAGATGCCGCCAGAGATTTAGGAAATGCATCTATAGATGCCGCCAGAGATTTAGGAAATGCATCTGTTGATGCCGTTAAGGAGATTGGAAAATCATCTTTACCTATGCTTAAAGGTGTAGGAAAATTTTTGCTATTTGTCGTTGTTATTTTGCCTAATATTTTACTTTTGAATAGATGGCTTTCAATAATATTTGACGCTTTGTTTCCTTATAACCTTACAGCATCTTTTTTTATGGCATCGTCGCTATCTATAGTTTTTTGGTCTGTTATTGTAGGCTTTCAATGGAAACGATGGTATGGTTGTTATTTGGGAATTGTAATGCTGGAGAGTGAAGCAATGATTCTTATTACAGTTGTAAAAATCATAAAGAAAATAGCCGAAATTTACCCGTGATTTTTTAGGAACTCTCTAAAAATGATTTGTCCGAAATGTGGTGAAAAGTACGAAGACGATATGCCTTGCTGCCTTTGGTGCGATGCTCCGAATCCGGACCATGCTGCAGCTATGGAACGTTTGAAGGTTGAAGAAAATGCGGAACAGGTTAGACTTCAAGAACTACGTCAAAAAAAAACATTTTCATACAAATTCGAATAATTACGACAACAAAGGAAGCTCATAAAAACATACTTTTATAAATTGAAAAAAAATATTTTTTTTCGTAGTCGAACAACAAGTAAAAAAAACGTTTTTCGTAAGTACACCAATTGGTGGTCCACTGATTGGTGTACCAAACAAGAGAATAAAAAAAAACACCCCGACTTTTTCAGCCGGGACGTTTTTCATTATTTATAGATACACTTTAGTCTTTGACACAACGAACTGAATAACTTCTATTCAATGTTCCAACATAAAAATCAGGATAATCATTATCATATCTAAATCGAACTGCATAAGAATTAAAAACAGAATCTACAGAAAAATCAGCATTAGCAGACGCAAAATAAGAATATTTATTTGAAGTCCATGTTACAGGACTTGCAGAAAAAGCAAATAGGTCAGAATGTTTGGGCGACACAGCCCATCCCTTTGAAGCTTTTAAGCCAACACCATAACCAGCATAATCATTATGGCTCATAACATGCACAAACAACATTGACCATTCATCCAATGAAGGAATATGCCAGCCTTCAGGACAAATTCCTTGAATTGGAGCACACAAGCTTTCTTTAAGTTTATCTCTATTTTTCAAATAATCTCTTGGTATATTCGCAAGAGCATTCCACAAATAGAGCCTTCCTGTTTCATTACATTCATTTTCATCAACAGAGCAACTTGTTGATTCCTTCAAATTCGGCGTAATGAGAGTATCATAGTAATTCAAATTTTCAGCCATCCAAATTTGATTACCAATAGTCACCACACGATAGCGATGACCATCACGAGAATCTATAATATAACCATCTTGATTATCCGTAGTCATCTTCGAAGTATAGATTCGTTCATTTCTACATATTCCCCAAAATTCTCTTGGTTCTGTCGCTTTTTGGCGAACCGAATAAGCTCTTGCATACCATTCATCTCCCCTTATTAGTCTAAAATTATTTGCCCCGTCATAATCACACACAAAATAATAATTATCATTTAAAATACGCCTATTTAAAATTCTCCAACGCTCGGATCTAGAATCGCAAGCTTCCTGATTATTTACAAATTCCTCTGTAAGCAATTCAACAAGATCATTTTTATTAACAAACGTGATTTTATGGCTGTTATTTGATTCCGCACAGTAGTAATAATAACCAAAACGATCCTTAACATACCGCAATGTATCTGAAGTTCCTTCACAAAGTGTTGAGTTTTTCGATTCTTCAAAGCTTTTATAAATCGGATAATCGCTATAAGAAATCACTTCATATCGAAAAGCACCATTTCTATTTACGCAATGATAAAATCGGTTATTATTACGGGTTCCTTGAGATTCATTATATGGGCAATAAATAATTGCAAGCGTATCTGAATCTGCATGACAATGTTCAATAGTTTCTACGAATTGATCACACATAATGGGTCTCGCTACATTTTCATTCGCATCATAATACTTTAAAACATTTTTCTTTATTGCACAATGATAAAAACGATTATAGGTAGAATCATACACATACCGTAGCGAATCCTCTTTTTCACAGGGTTTCAAGGAGGCAATAAAAGAAAGAGAATCTGACACAAACTTAGTAGTATCCTTAAATGTGTATAAGGAATGCCACGAATCAATTTTAACATCATCACACACATAATAAACCGAGTTATACGAAAAAGAACGTAATGAATCGATTTTTTTATCGCATGGACGCTGCTTGGAAAGGAACAACAATGAATCATTAGCAGGCATCCAAGAATTGAGCGTGCAAACATATTCCATTTTTTTAAACAGCTTTATTTCCCATAAATTATTAGAATTACATTCGCCCATAAAATAGCTGAGCGTATCGGTGCCTTCATTTTTCCAAAAAAATTTTTCTTTATATGTCGAATTATAAGTACAGACAAAAATGGAGTCAAGATATCTAGCCTTTTGGTTCACAAATTCTCTATCACAAGTACCTAAATAATAATTTCGTACCAATAAATAATCAGCCTCATACCAATCATTTTTGAATTCTAGCCGTATCGAGTCTTCTGAAAGTCCATATTGAGCATCGTTATGATTACAGGCAAAAAACAAAGAATCACTATCCATCCTTATTTCAAGATACGGCAACGATCGCGTTTTCACGCATGGACCGAAATGTTTTTCATTTTCCAAAAATCGTCGAAAAAAATATGCATTATACACGTAATCGCAGACTAAAGAATCCCCATAAAATTTTGATTTTTCCACCCCTATCGTCACCACATCTCCAATCTTACACGCACCAAGTCCATATGCACGTTCAACAAAATTTTCAAAATAATTCCATTTTTTAGTAGAGCCTCGATTATTCATTTTATTCAGAAGCGAATCAACACTAAGCCATTTCGAAATTATAAAATCAGCAAATTCAATGATTGCAACAGAATCGTCCAAACTAGCATCGGTCAAATCTTTACAGAAAGCATTCAAATTTTTCTTAAACCTTCCATCACGCATTAAAAACGCATAAACAAATGCGACTTCGTCGTAAGCACGATCCAAAGATTCTGTAGGCAAAGCAACAGAATCAAGGGAAAAGAGCAAAGCCTTTTCCATATCACGCATGCTTTTACGTTTTGCTGCTAGAAACGGATAACCCTCTCTTACAAGTCGTTCCAACATTAAAATTTCTACGTGGGTCATCAAACTCACCCTTGGACTCTCCACATCCGAAATATCACTTATCGTCTCAAACGAGACAATCTCTTCTGCAGTATAGGGCGTACGCCAACGCCCTTCCACTGCAATTTTCACATAAGGATAAATGTAGTCGTTAATCGGAAACTTATATTCAATCATATCACCATGCATAACGATTGTGCCATCGAGCGAATCAACCGCCTGCAACGAACTATCCAAAACAGTCAACGAAACTTTATTCGGAACAAACGCATTCAAGGGAATATCAATTTTTCCCTCAAGGATGCGTGCAATGAGCGGGTAATTCCCCAAAAGGTCATGATAATTTACTATCGAATAATCCGTATCCGCATTTTCATAATACATATCCTCATAAAAACAACCCGTAAAAAATACAGATACAAAGAAAACACAGAAAGCAAAACTTCTTTTTAACAGAAACCGTAACATATATAATCCCTCTCATAACAAGTTTCTTCTCCCTTCTGTACATCTACATCTATTTTTAAATCTTCTAAATCAACATCTAAATGAAAAAAATACTCTTCAGTTACATCGCAATCATAGCCATGTCGGCTTTCACGGAATGAATTCTTAGGTTTTGATATAATGTATTCATTTTTTTGTAAAGCTTTACTATAGCTGTAATCTTCATTATGAACAACAACATGAGTCGAATTGGAACATCTAAAATCTCGACACCCATAAATATCTAAAAAGAAAGGTTTTCCAATTGAATGAGCGTACCAATCTTGACGATTCAAGGAATCCTTATATTGGAGAATCAACCTAATTGACATAGGCTCTTTCGATTCTTCAAATTTTGAGGACACTGATACGACATTAACAACAGAATCAACCGAATAAAACTGTTTTATTTGTTCTAATTTTGGTTCATACCCACGAAAATTTATTACAGAAAGACTTTCAGTTTTTGCATATACACAAATAAAAGAGTCAGCCATCGGCCAATACGCCTTATAAACTGTTACCCCATCTAAATTTCTCGTAGTTTGGTAATAATCATAATGGGAGCCACAACCTTCCAAAAGAATGAGTCCCCATAAAAAGCACATGAAATAAATCTTTGATAATCGCATCGTACCTAAAAAAAAAAAAATAGTTTAACATAGACTTTTCATTACCGTATTTTCCGACAAGCGGTTTTTTCCATGGATAAACAAATAAAAATTGACGATGATTAAAACTGCATACAAAAAACATCCCGACTTTTCAGCCGGGACGTTTTTCAATTCATTAGATCCTTCGCGCTTCGCTCAGGATGACATGTATCATTATCCAATCAATGCATATGCCGGGTGGACGCTAATCACGAGGAGCGCGATAGCGGCGACGGCCACAGCAAAGCGGAGCAGATAGACGTAAGCGACGTTCACCTTGCAGCTATGTCCGCAGCAAGAGCTTTCCTTAGCCGGGGCAAAGAGCACGCAAGCAATGCGGAGGTAATAGACTGCGGCCACCAAGGAGAGGCCAAAGCCCACAGCGGCAAGCCAGCCGAGGTCTGCACTGAACGTTTCGGTGAAAAGCGTGAACTTTGCGAGGAACCCAGCAACCGGCGGAAGGCCAGCGAGCGAAGCAAGGCACACGGCAACGCCAAGCGCCACGAACGGGCGGCGGCGACCTGCACCCTGGAGGTCTTCGAGATTTTCCTTGCAATCATCCATGCCCGACATGTAGGCAATACCCGTCAAGGCGCCCGCAGAAGCAATAGCGTAGGTGACGAGGAAGTAGAACATCGGGCCCATCTGGATTTCGCCCTTGCCGAGGTAATTCGGAACCAAGAGACCAATCACGATAAAGCCTGCATTCATCACGGCGGAGAACGCCAAGATGCGACGCACGGACTTCTGGGCAAGACCGCTGAACGCGCCAATCACCATCGAAAGGAGCGCAACGACCACAATCACATAGAAGAGCGACTTGGACGGATTTGCAACAGTCACCTTTTCAGCGAGGTTCCAAACGGCTTCGGCACCAGAGCGTGTCACGAGGACGCTCACCCAGACCGTTCCGAGAGCGGCAAGTGCGCCAACCTTCACGACTGCGGCCATAAAGCCCGTCACGGCCACAGAGGCGCCCGTATAGACGTCAGCCACCCAGAAGTGGAGCGGAGCGGCACCGGCCTTGAAGAGGAGGCCTGCAATCACAAAGAGCATGCCAATGCCGTAAATCGGCATACGTCCATCAAGCACCTGACCGCAGAAATGCGTCGAGCCCGTAGCACCGTAAATCAGCGAAACACCGTAGAGGAAGATGGCGCTGAAAATTGCACCCGAGACAAAGTACTTGAACACGCCTTCGTTCGCGTTGATATCCTTGCGGCGGATGCCCACGAGAGCGTAAATCGGGAAGCTCGTGAGTTCCATCGCGATGAACAATGCAACAAAGTCAATGGCCTGAGTCATGAGCAAGGCACCGCTTGTGGCAAACATCATGAGGCCATAAGCTTCGCCACCCTTGAACTTTTCACGGCCAAGCGTCCACTGGAGTCCCGAAATGCCGAGGAATCCGCACAACAGAATCGCTGCGCAAAGCACGCGACGCACAGGGTCCATGGCGTAGAGGTTCAAAAGCGTTTCGGTATTGGCGTAATACAAAGCCACAACACCAAGCGCGATAAAGAACGCCGAAACCCACGGAAGCACCTTGTGCTTGTTTTCGTCACTAAAGAACGGTTCGGCAGCAAGAGCGACCATGCCGCCCAGCACAACACAGATAACCGGCAAGAGATAGATAATGTTATTCATCATCGGAAGCCCCCTTCACAGTATTTTCATTGACTTCATCTGCCCCGGAACTATTTTCAGCCTTCATCTGGGCGATGATGGAAGCGCGTTCATCGTCCTTGAAGCCTGCAGCAGCGAGAGTGGAATCCAACTGGTGGATTTCCTCTTCGGTCATCGGAGCGTTGCCTTGATTGATAGAGGCTTCGCTCAGCACCTGAGCGGCAGCGGGATCTTCAATTTCTTCGCCCTGGTTCAAAGAATCCGTCACGAAAGCCGGATGGAAACCGAACACGAGGAGGAGCGCAAGCATAACGCCAATCGAAACGCCTTCGAGCGGAGACGTGCGACGGCCTTCCTCATATTCGCGGGCTTGTTTACCGAAGATGACCTTCTGGATAAAGCGCAACATGTAAGCAGCGGAGAGAATCAAGGTAAAGCCAGCCACGAGAGCCGGGAGCGGACCCATGTCCCACAAGGAGAGGAGCACGGAGAATTCACCGACGAACCCTGCCGTACCAGGAACGGCGAGAGCCATAACGCCAGCAAAACCAAACAGAGTACTGAACACCGGATTCTTGGAAGAAAGACCGCCAAGTTGGTCGAGTTCGCGAGTTCCCGTCATGCGTTCGGCAATACCCATCAAAATGAACAATGCACCGGCAGAAATACCGTGAGCCACGAGCAACACGAGCACCGCCGGGAACATCGCCTCGGAACCGCTAAACACGGCAGCCACAGCGAGACCCAAATGGCCCATGGAGCTAAACGCAAGGAGTTTCTTGCCGTCCGTTGCGCGGAGAGCCATGAGTGCGCCATAGACCGCCGTAAAGAGGCCAAGCCACATCATGCAAGAAATTGCACTCATCGAAAGTGGGAAAATCGGGAGCACCCAGACAATAAAGCCAAACACGCCAGCCTTGCTCATCGCACCCGTGAGGATTGCAGAAAGCGGAGCCGGAGCTTCGGCGTAAGTAATCGCCTGCCAACCGTGGAACGGGAAAATCGGTGTCTTCACGAGGAAGGCGAGCAAGAAGCAAACGAGAAGCGTTGTCTGCGTGCCTTCCGGGAGACTCTGGAGAGCAATCGCGAGCGATATGAGCATCGAGTTGTCCGCAATCGTCAAGAGATACCACAACGCGACCATCATCGGAGCAGAACCGACCAGCGTATAAATCGCAAACGTCATCGCGGCCTTCATTCTGTCCTTGCCACCGAAACCGGCAATCAGGATTGCAGCCGGAATCACCATGGCTTCGAAGAAGAAGAAGAACAGCACGGCATCAGCAGCGAGGAAGGTGCCGTTCATGGCGCCCATCAACGAGAAAATGCCAATGGCGAAATTGCGATAGCTCCTGGTTGTAATTCCACGAGCCGAAATCAAAGCCACAAGGGAAAGACCGCAAGAAAGGAACACCATCCAAGCGGCAAGCCCATGGCTATACAAGTAATAGTAAACCGGACCCTTGCAACCAGGAATCTGGAACCATTCGATGGCATCCGTTGCAACGTTTCCGCCAGCAATAAGAGCGACGGACATGGCCGCAAAGATAATGCCCATCAAAATGGCCAAGCGGGAAGAAGACTTCGGATCATCCTTAGACGTCATCACCATGAGGATGGCGGCAACGAACGGGGCGAGGACAAGGAGATGTAATAGCATTAGAAAGTACCTCCAGTCAAAAGAACAATGGCCACAAGCGCAATCAGGCCCAAGATGCTAAGAGCAATCTGGAGTCGAACCTTACGCACTTGGAAGGTCGCGGCACCATCGCCGAGAATCGTAGCGATTGCACCAATCGTCCACTGGGCAGCACCGAGAATCTTATCGACAACCACATCGCAAATCCATGCGAGCACGTTGACCGGAATGATTCCCACGTACTTGTGGAGAGAATCGAACAGGAACGTCCACGTGGCCTTGCCGCCTTCGGGAGCAGAAGAACCCTTGGCCGCCGGGATACGGGCGTTAGCGTAAATCTTGTAAGCAATGTACATACCGACCAAAGCCGCAAGCGTACCAAGACCCGCGAAAATCATCGGGTTCAGATGAGCCGTGACAGCCGGGACATTGTAAGCCTGAGCGGCGCCAACGACCGGAGCGAGCGTTTCAGCAAAGAACTTGATACCGATGGAATCGGCCCACAGGTAACCGGCAAACACGGCACCGAAAGCGAGAATCACCATCGGGATGAGCATGACAGCCGGAGCTTCGTGAATGTGTTCTTCGCTTTCCTTGGAACCGCGGTAGCTACCGAAGAACGTGAGGATAATGAGGCGGCCCATATAGACTGCGGTAATAACAGCCGTAGCAAGGCCCACCGCATAGACGACACCGTTCAGCGGGATAGACGGGACTTCAGTACCGAAGATGGTGAAGCCCGGAATGTACATCGTGCAGTTCATGAACAAGCGTTCGAGAATCAGGTCCTTGGACCAGAAACCGGCAAAGCCCGGGAAACCGACAATGGCGAGGAACGCGAAAATCATCACGCAGGCGGTCACCGGAGTTTTTCTGAGGAGGCCACCCATCTTGCGCATGTCCTGTTCACCGGCGAGAGCGTGAATCACGGCACCGGCACCGAGGAAGAGAGCCGCCTTGAAGAAGGCGTGCGTGAACACGTGGAAGATAGAAGCGTCAAAGGCGCAAACACCCGATGCCATGAACATGTAACCGAGCTGGCTGATGGTCGAGTAGGCAAGCACCTTCTTGATGTCGTTCTGGAAGAGGCCTGCGACAGCCGCCCAGAAAGCGGTGAGCATACCGATTACCACGATAATGTCAAGCACCACCGGGAGAATCGCAAACATGCTACCGAGACGGGCAAGCAAATAAACGCCAGAGGTCACCATCGTTGCGGCATGGATCAAGGCAGAAACCGGAGTCGGACCCGCCATGGCATCCGGGAGCCAAGTGAGGAGCGGAATCTGAGCGGACTTACCCGTGCAGCCGATAAAGAACAGCACGCCAGCCACAGAGAGAACCGGAACTACGACTTCCAAATGGTTTCCGTTGATAATCATCTGGATGAAGTTCACGAGAGCATCGTAATTGAGGAGAGCAGAACCGCCAATCGTCACAAGGCAGAGCATACCGAGCAAGAACCCGATATCGCCCACGCGGTTCACGATGAAGGCCTTGTTCGCAGCCTGGCAGTTCTTGAGGTCCTTGTTCCAGAAACCGATGAGGAGGTAAGAGCAGAGGCCCACGCCTTCCCAACCGAGGAACGTGAGGAGCAAGTTGTCCGAGAGCACGAGCACAATCATGCTGAACAAGAAGAGGTTGATGTAGGCGAAGTAACGGGCAAAGCCGCGGTCGCCGTGCATGTAGCCAATCGAGTAGAGCGTGATGAGTGTACCGATGCCCGTCACGAACAGGAGCATGATGCGGGAAAGTCCATCGAACAGGAATCCGATATCCACGCGGAACATCGGGATGTCAATCCAGTTGCAGACCGTTTCGCGGATGCCGGCATCCGGCATGTTGAACGCGAGGAGCGCGACACCAGCAAAGGAGAGCGCCGGGAAGAGGACGGCGAGGGTTCCGACGAAACCTTCTGCAGGGCCCTTCTTGCTGCCCGAAGAAATGATGGCAATCGCACCGAGGATAATGCATCCCAACAGCGGGAAGAGAGGTATGAGTCCAAGAGAAATCATTGCTTACTACCCCTTCATGTTAGAATACGTGTCGGCGTCAACGCTTTCACGGTTGCGGAAAATGAGGATGACCATGGCAAGGCCGACGCAAGCTTCGGCAGCGGCGACTGCAATGGAGAACAGCGGAACGACCTGGCCCACAATACTCGCATCCGCAGGCAAAGTCTTTGCAAAGCCCACGAAGGAGAGGTTCACGGCATTCAGGGCAAGTTCAACGCCCATCAGCACAAAGAACACATTGCGGCGGGAAACCGCGACGATAAGGCCGATGGCAAAAATGACCAGGGCCAAAATCTGAACGTATATAGCTTGGAGTTCCATTAGTGATTATCCTCCGTTTTTTCGGATTCCACGGAACCAAGGCGCTTCTTGGCGAGAAGCACTGCGGCACCCATGGCAGAAAGCAGAAGAACACCGAGAACTTCGAACAGAACGAAGTAACCCGGGCCCGTCTGAGCTACATCAAAGAGAGTCTTGGAAGTGATTGCCACAGACCCGCGAACCGTCGCTGCGTCAAACGCAATCGGAGAGCGGACGAGGGCAAAACCCACGAGACCGGCAAGCACGATGACTGCAGGAATCACAAAGAGCGAGACCTTGTCGAACATCGGAGTCTTGGAATCGCGGGCACCGTTCAGCACCATGATGACAAACGTGAGGAGCATCATGATAGCACCGGCATAGACCATAATCTGCACCACGCCGAGGAACGGACTTCCCAAAAGGCCGTAGATACCGGCAAGCGACACCATGGAAGTCACCAACGAAAGGGCACCATAGAGCGGATGCCTAGAGAGGAGCACGCATACGGCACTGCCGACTGCGATAATTGCGAGGACAATGAAATAAATCAATGCGAGCATTATTTTACCTCCATGCCCCAGACCTTGCGGGCCTCGGCATTCTTTGTACCGCCCGGAGCCATCTGGCTCTGTTCGTCATCCGGGTAATCCTTCGGATCCCAGTTGGTGAGATCGTAAAGGTGTGCCACGAAATCTTCGCGGGAGCGGTGTTCGAAAATAATTTGCTTCGTATCCATGCGGAGGGCATCGACCGGGCAAGCTTCGGCGCAAAGGCCGCAGAACACGCAAGTCAAATGGTCGATGTCAAAGCGCATCACGCGCTTTTCGATACGCGGGTCATCGCTCTGCGTTGCTTCGATGAAGATGCAGTGAGCAGGGCAAGCCGCAGCGCACATGCCGCAGGCAACGCAACGAGGAGTTCCATCCGGGCGGAGCATCAAACGATGCTTGGCACGATACGTATTACGGACTTCGGGCTGACCTTCCGGGTAAGAAATCGTCGGAAGCGTTTCGTAACGGAACAAGCCGCGAGCCGCATGCTTCAGAGTCGTCCATAGACCGCGAATCGCCTCGAAAATATAAAGGCGTTCGATAACGGTCATCGGTTTTTGCTTAATAACGCGCATTAGTTACCCCCTAAGAGTTTTGCGATGACCGCAGTCACCACGAGGTTGATGAGGGCGATATTCAAGATAATCTTCCAGCCGAGGTGCATCACATGGTCATAGCGGAAGCGCGGGAGCGTCCAGCGGACCCAAATCCAGACCCAGCAGAAGATGAGGCTCTTTGCAACGAGCACGAGCAAGTGGATGAGTGCCGTACCGACTGCCGTTGCAAAGCTACCGACAGCGAAGCCATCCACCACGAAGTTTTCAGGATTGTAGAAGAACCAGGCGCAAATGCCGAGAGCGATAAACACAGCCGTCGCCACCCAGGCCACAATCTTGTAAAGCTTGTATTCCTGGAGAACTTCAAAGCGGTGCGTAAGGTTTGTCGCCTTGAGCTTGCGGGAATAGCGATAAATCATGTGGAGAAAAGCGAGAGCGATAAAGGCGAGTACGCCACAGAGAATGGCAAGAGAGCCACCCATGTGTTCCTGCATCGTCTCTGTAGTTACGAACGGAACTGCATAACCACCGAGGAACAGCGTGGCAATGAGGAAGCTGTTGATGCAGATGTGCGAGTATTCGCCCATGTAGAAGAGACCGAACTGCATAGCGCCATATTCCGTATGGTAACCAGCGACGAGTTCAGGTTCACCTTCGGCAACGTCGAACGGAGCACGGCCCGTTTCAGCAATGCTTGCGATGAGGAAGCAGAAGAAAGCGACCGGCTGGGCGACGATGCCCCAAACGTGGTGTTCCTGCCACTGCACAATGTCCGTGAGGTTGAAGGAACCGGCGAGGAGCAAAATGCCCATCAGCGAAAGTCCGAGACAGACTTCATAGCTAATCGTCATGGAGCTCGTACGAAGAGCGCCCAAGAAGCTGTACTTGGACTTGGAAGCCCAGCCAGCAAGCATGGCACCGTAAGCCGAGATGGAGGAGAAGCCAAACAGCAAGAGCACGCCCACATCGGAATCAATGATGGAACCTGCAATGCGGACCGTTTCGTCACCCCATTCAAAAATCATCGGTCCAAACCACGGAATCACGCACGGGGAGAGGAACACGATGGCGAACGGAATTGCCGGAGCCACATAGTAAAGGAACTTGTTCACGCCAGCCGGAGCAAACATTTCCTTGAAGAATAGCTTCGTACCGTCGCACATGTTCTGCACGTAACCGAGCAAACGAATCTTTCCGAAGTACGGAATCTTGATGTAGGAGCGGTTCGGGCCCTGGCGGTCTTGCATGAAGCCAGCGCCACGACGTTCCATCGGGATCAAAAGGAGGATGTAAAGGACAGGTACGAAGCAGAAAGCGAATTTTGCAATCGTAATTGCCCATTCAATCCAGGTTTTGGATTCAATAATATCCATTATGCGTTACCTCCCAGGAGCTTTCCTGTGCTCTTGATGGCATCATAGGTAATGTCGGCGAAAGCCGGCACGTATTCACGAGCCTTCTTGAAAGCTTCGCAAGCAGAACCGAACTTGTTTCCGGCGAGTGCGGAAATCACTTCGTAAGCCGGAGCGAGTTTTTCGTCCGGGCAAGTCGGAGCGGCAGAGAGTTTCTGCAAGATGTTGAGGTTGTTCACCATCGTGCCCTGGACTTCGCTCCAGTGGCGGATACCGAATGCGACCTTCGCCTTCTTGGCGGTAGCGTCATCGAAAGCGGAAAGAGCGATACGGTTCGAAATCTTGTCGAGAGCCTTGGCTGCAGAAGCGTCTTCGCCGTAGAGGTCAGCGTTCACCGTGATGAGGTTGCTGAATTCGCCTGCGCGCTTGAGGAGTTCGGCAACATCAGCAAAGCCCATGAGCTTCAAGCCTTCGCGGTTTGCCACCGGGTCACCGCTCTTTGCGATACCGTCCGGAGCACCCACCTTCAGGAGGGAACCGCCGAAGAGTTCAGCGCGGTCACCAAGAGTTTCCTTGAGCATCTTGAGAGCAGCGAGGTCTTCGTTCGTGCAAGCGCCACCGGCAACGAGAGCGACCTTGCCACCGCTAATCTGAATAGCGGAAGCATCGATTGATGGCAAGCGGTTCTTGTCGAACTGCTGGAACGCGAGGCGGCTCGTGTTAGAGAGCCAGCTGCGGTTCACTTCCGGGTTGCAACGCGGCATCACGCGATAGATGCGGCCATCGGCATGATCAAGCCAAATGTTAGCTCCGAGAGAATCGTCCATCGAAATCGTCGGCGTATGGGAAAGGAGCCAAACGCGCTTCTGGAAGCGGAAGTACTTTGCCGTCATGGCGCCCGTCGGGCATACGTCCGTAACGCAGAGGTCGTATTCGTGGTCAAGCTTTTCACCCGGGAAAGTCGTAATGTAAGTGTGGTCGGCACGGCCAGCAAGCTGGAGCTGTTCGTCCTTGGCGATGCTACGCATAAAGCGTACGCAACGGTCGCACTGCACGCAACGTTCTTCGTCAAGCAAAATGCGCGGACCGATATCCACATGCTTACCGCCACGGAGCTGACCCTTAGCATCAATGAACTGATGTTCCGGATTGCCGTGGTAGTTCTTGCCGTATTCCGGACGGAGGCGGCTTTCGTTCTGGCCTGCTTCCATGTAGTTTTCCTGCAAGGTGCATTCACCGGCCTTGTCGCAAATCGGGCAATCCAGCGGGTGGTTCACCAGCATGAATTCCTGTGTGGCCTTGCGAGCGTTTTTGACGCGGGCGCTGGATGCCGGGGTATAAATCTTCATACCCGGAGTCACAGGAGTATAGCACGAAATCACGAGCATGCGACCGCGGGGGCCTTCCTGCTCTACCAGGCACTGACGGCAGTTACCCGACACCGGCAAATACGGATGATAACATACGTGAGGAGTTTCAATCCCGACAGCCTTCAAGGCTTCGAGGAGGTTGGTATCGCCAGGAACCATCACGGCCTTGTCATCCACGAAGATTTCCACCTTCGGGCTTGCTTCGGTCGGGAGTTTCGGCATATTGTAGTAGTTACTCATATTATTACCAGAAAATTCCAGGACGACTTGTTTCTTGAATACGCGGTTTTGCGTGTTCGGGGTTCTTAGCGATATATTCGTCAAAGTCCGCGCGGAACTTTGCAGTGTAGCTCGAAACCGGGCCACCCAAAGAAATGGAGAGCGGGCAGATGGTCACGCCACCAAATCCGCTAGAAAGGCTCTGCATGAGTTCCACATCGCCATCGTGACCATTACCGGCCACCATCTGGTTCAAGATGCGGTGCAAGAGGCCTGTACCTTCACGGCACGGCGTGCACTGGCCACAAGATTCATGGCTGTAGAAGTTGCCGAGGCAATTCAACAAATCCACCATGTTGTGCGTATCGTTAATCACGATCATGGCGCCAGAACCGAACATCGTCTTCATCGAAGCGAGGCATTCGTAGTCCATCGTGGCGACCGCAGCTTCTTCTGCCGTAAGCGGAGCACAAGAGGAACCGCCCGGGAGCACAGCCTTGAGCTTGCCTCCAACAACGCCACCGGCGTAATCGTTAATCATAGTCATCATCGGAGTGCCGAGAGGTGCTTCATAGACACCCGGATTCTTCACGTCACCGGAAATGCAGAACACCTTCGTACCACCGGCGCGCGGCGTACCCATCTTGGCGTATTCGCTCGGGTCATGCTGCAAAATCCACGGAAGCGACATAATCGTTTCGACGTTGTTCACGCAAGTCGGGGACTTCCAGGCACCGCAAACAGCCGGGAACGGCGGTTTCAAGCGCGGTTGGCCCTTCTGGCCTTCGAGAGAGTTAATAAGAGCAGTTTCTTCACCGCAAATGTAGGCGCCAGCACCGCGATGCACAAAGATATCAAAGCTGAACTTCGTGCCCATGATGTTTTCGCCGAGGTAGCCTGCGGCGTAAGCCTGGTTCAAAGCCTTGTTCAAGGCTTCGATGCACGGGAGAAATTCGCCACGGCAGTAGATGTAGGCCGCGCGAGAGCCAAGTGCCCAAGCGGCAATGATAAGGCCTTCAATCAAGCGGTGCGGATCTTCGAGCATGAGGAAATGGTCCTTAAAAGTACCGCCTTCGCCTTCGTCAGCGTTTACGACAATGTAAACCGGCTTGCCGGAATTGCGCGGGACAAAGCTCCATTTCATGCCCGTCGGGAAGCCAGCACCACCACGACCGCGCAAGTTAGAACGTTGCACGTAGTCGATGAGTTCGAACTGGCTCATGTTGAACAAGCGTTCCGAAATGTTTGCGTAGCCGCCCAGTTTCTTATAGACTTCGATGTCTTGGGCGCCCTTGCCAAAGTTCTGCGTACAAACTTTTACACATTCAGCCATAATTAAACCGCCTTTTGTTCCGGTGCAGGCTTCTGCGTCGTAACCGCAACAGCCGAGGGTTTAGCAACACGTTCACCGGAGGTCGCAATCATACGGTATTCGTCGCCGACCTTGCCGGCGGCATCCACAAATGATTTGTCCTTCACGCCCGGCTCGCCCACGGCGACCCAGTCCTTGCCGTTCTTCTTTTCGACGACAAGCTTCGTAAATTCCGGAGCGCCCTTCCAAGTGAGGGTAGCGCCCGTTTCGTCAGCTTCGGACTTGACATTCAAAACCGGAGAAGGTGGAGCGTAGTCCGCCACCTGCGGCTTTGCAATAGCACCCGGAGCGCCCGGATGACCGCAGTGGCCCTTCACCGTACCGCCGAGCACATCGTGCTTCGGGATGTTGTCTTCATGGGCATAGCACCACTTGAGAATGCGGTCGATGCTGTCTTCGGTAAGCGTCGTACCCGGCTTCATCGTCAGCACGTCGCCATCGGCGTCCGTCGCGAAGTCGTCGTTCACGAGCATCATCGGGCCGTTGCCGCAAGAACCGAGGCATTCGACCTGGAGGATCGTAAAGAGACCATCCGGAGTCGTTTCGCCCGTCTTGATGTTCAAAGCTTTTTCAATATAAGCGATAAGGCTCGGAGCGCCCTTGATGGTGCAGCTGATGTTACGGCAGAACTGCAACAGGAACTTGCCCTTCGGAGCGTGGTTGTACATCGTATAGAACGTAGCAACGCCAAGCGCATGGGCCGGAGCGCAACCGCAAACGTTTGCCGCCCAGCGGATACCTTCGCGAGGCACCCAGCCGAACACACCCTGCACAAGCCAAAGCACTTCGAGGAGTGCCCCCTGCCCCACCGGATAACGGCTGAGAAGGTCTGCACAACGTTCCTTGATTTCGGGAGTATTGAGCTTCGCGAGCACTTCCTTTGTAGGAGGCTGCGGCACAGGCTTGTTCACGTAGCCAAACTTCTGGCCCGGATCCGGCAACGCATCTATCGGCTGAGCCGGACGGTCGAACTTCAAATGATTGTTCGAGACAAATTGGACAGCGCCAGTAATATGTTCTCTCATCGGTCAAGTTCTCCAGCAATAATGTTGAGACCCGAAAGCACGGCCATGGAGTCAGCCAAGAGACCGCCTTCGACGAGTTCATGGAATGCAGCAAACTGCGTGAGGCAAGGCGGACGCACCTTGATGCGGTACGGATGGCCAGAGCCGTCAGAAATAATCGTGAAACCGAGTTCACCGTTAGCGCATTCGCTACCGCAGTAGTATTCGCCTTCCGGAACGCGGATGCCTTCATAGACGCTCTTGAAGCGGCCGATGAGGCCTTCCATGTCCTGATAAGCGAGCTTGTGAGACGGCACGCGGATACGCGGATCGACGATATCGACCGGGCCCGGAGCGAGGCGTTTGAGAGCCTGGCGCACAATCTTTACAGATTCTTCAATTTCGGCCAAGCGGACCTGCAAACGGTCGTTGCAGTCGCCCTGAGTGCCGACCACGACTTCCCAGTCGTAGGTTTCGTAATCGTAGTACGGTTCGTCCTTGCGGAGGTCGGCAGCAACGCCAGAAGCACGGAGGCACGGACCAGTCCAGCCGTAGCTAATAGCCTTTTCAGCAGAAATTTTGCCGATGCCCACCGTACGGTCGAGGAAGATGCGGTTTCTGTCCAAGCAGGCGTGCAAGTCTTTCAAAGCCTTTTCAACAGAATTAAGCGCAGCGAGAACGTCCTGTTCAAAACCGTCGTAGCTATCGCGGTAGAGGCCGCCAATACGTGCAAAGCTGTTCGTAAGGCGTGCACCCGTGAGCTTTTCCCAGATGCACATGATTTCTTCACGCGGGTTAAAAGCGTACATGAACGGAGTCGTACCGCCCAAGTCCTGGAACGCAGCCGCAACGCACACAAAGTGGTCGTTGATACGGCTAAGTTCGTTCACAATCACGCGGAGCACCTTGCAGCGTTCCGTGATTTCAGCACCAAACATGTTTTCGACAGCACGGCAGAACGCGATGTTGTTCATGATTGCAGAGCAGTAATTCAAGCGATCCGTATAAGGGATAACTTGCTGCCAAGTGCCACGTTCGACCATCTTTTCGAACCCGCGGTGCAGGTAGCCGATTTCTTCGACAGAAGCCACGATAGTTTCGCCGTCCATCGCGGCCAAGAAGCGCAAGCAACCGTGAGTCGCCGGGTGGCTAGGACCCACGTTGAGAGGCATCAAATTCAGCTTTTCGCCATTCGGATCTAATACGATCATTCCTTGATACTCCCTTCCAAAAATTCATTGTCGTTCGTTTCCACTTCCTTGGAGCGCTGTACGACCTTGTAGCCCAAGGTTTCAAGACGCTTTTCGAGTTCCGGAAGCAGGTAGTCGTTCGTCGAGAGCCACTGGCGCTTCTGGGCAGGGTAATCCTTGCGGAGCGGATGGCCAACAAATTCAACGTGGTTCAACAGGCGGCGGAGGTCCGGATGGCCCTTGAACACAATACCGAACTGGTCATAAACTTCGCGTTCGTACCAGTTCGCGTTCGCATAAAGGTCGCTAATCGTCGGCACCTTGAGGTCTTCTTCGGAAACCAGCACCTTCAGACGGATGCGGGCCCCCGGGTTCTTCATGCTCTTGAAGGCATAGGCGACCGCAAAGCGCGGACCTTCGTGATTCGGGTAAGTCAAGTAGTCGATACCGGCAATATCCACGAGCATATCGAACTTGATGCCGGATTCATCCTTGAGGAACTGGACTGCGTTATGCAAATACGTAGCGGGAACGACAGCCGTCACCCCCCACTTGTCCTGCATTTCGCGCTTGGCACCAAACATTTCTTCAAGGGCGGCGAAGATTTCTTCAACAGTCATTCTTCTACTCCTTCCAGAACTGGGCTTTCTTTACAAGATTCTGTTCTTTCTCTTTCATGAAGTCCTTCACGTCCACGACCTTTTCATGAACGGTGGCAGCGGCTTCGCGCTTAGCCTCGGCAGTCTTCGCCTTGATCATTTCAAGCTGTTCCTTGACGCTTTCGGCACGCTGCTTCATGTAGGATTCGTCCTTGATTTTCTTCTGCAAGTCAAACATCGCATCGAAAAACGCTTCCGGACGGGAGGGGCAACCGCCGATATACACATCAACCGGGATGATGTGGTCGATACCGGGAACCGTGCAATAGCAGTCGTAGAAACCACCAGAGCAAGCGCAGGCGCCCATCGCAATAACCCAGCGGGGTTCAGCCATCTGTTCGTAGATGCGCTTCAAGATCGGAGCCTGTTTGTAAGTGATCGTACCGGAAACAAGCAGTACATCGGACTGACGCGGCGTAAAACGCACGTATTCAGAACCAATACGTGAAAGGTCGTAACGACCCACTTCCGTACTCATGAATTCGATTGCACAACAAGCCGTACCGTAAGGGAACGGCCACAACGAATTGGAGCGCCCCCAGTTGACCAAAAAGTCAAGCGAGGACGTAATGATATTCGGCTTTTCTGCCTCATTACCCATAGGAGTTACCTCATAAAATTCGCGCCTAAAGATAGAAATTTAATAGTAGGAAGTAGGAAGTAGGAAGTAAGAAGTAAGCAATAGGAGGTAAACAGCAGGAAGCTGGAAGTAGGACAAATACTAGGCTCGGAAATGTCGGTGCTCGCACCGACATTTCCGAGCCTAGTATTTGGTAAATGAGCGTAGCGAATTTACAAGTAGGCCGTAGATGGTAGGAAGTAGCTAGGAACGTGTCATCCCGTGCCTCGTCACGGGATCAGTTGTTCACTACGCAAAGCCGCCCAAGTTCCTGTAAGAAAAATATAACTTTCGTTATTTCCGTCGTATATCACATTTTATATTATTTCTCAAAAAATGTTCTCACAATAGTTCTCATAAATATTATATTAAGATTCGTGGAAAATTATATAGACATTTATCAATTTACGCACTTCCGCAAGTACTTGGAAGAATACCAGGCGGCCAGAGTCCAGTCCGACCCGGAGTTCACCCGTACCGGAATTTGCAATATGCTCGGCCTCCCCAAGACGCGCAGTTACTTTGCCGATGTTCTCAGAGGAAAAAAGGTCAGCCCCCGCATGACGGCAAAATTCGTCGAGGTTCTCGGCCTCAACAAGAAAGCCGCCAAGTATTTTGAAACCATGGTCAAGCTCGACCAGGCAAAGACCGAGACCGCCCGCAGCGCCGCCATGGAAGAGTTGCTGCACCTGCACCCGAATCCGCAGCATATCCTCGATTCGAACACCTATGAATACTATAATCACTGGTACCATAGCGCAATGTTTGCTATTCTTGATGCTATGGACGTGACCGACGACTTGACACCCGTGCAAAAGAGAATCTTCCCGAAAGTTCCACTCGGAAAGCTCAAGGATTCGCTATCCCTTCTCGAAAAGCTTGGACTTGCCCGCAAGAACGAGGCAGGCCTCTGGAAACCGACCAAGGAATCCATCTCCAGCGGTCCGTACAACAACGCGGAACTCATCAAGCAGTACCAGTTGCAATGTTTTGAACTTTCAAAGCAGGCGCTCATCACGCGCCCCAAGATGCCGACCGTCATGAGCACGCTCACGTTCAGCATCTCGAACACCGCCTACAAGAAACTCGAATCCGAACTCCAGGAATTCAAGGCCAAGGCAAGGCGCATCATCAGTGAAGACAACGAAAAGGCAAGCGGCGTTTATCAAATGAACCTGCACCTGTTCTCCAACCTCGACCCGGAGGTGAAAGCATGATGCACTTCAAACTTATCCATTTCACTAGCGCTCTCGCACTCGCCACGATTTTCTCCGCATGCTCCGAAGAGAATCACGCTGGCGTGCTCACGGAAACGGAATCCGGCACGACCATCGCCAGCATCGAAGGCTCCGTGACAAACGAGAAAGGCAAGCCGGTCGCAAGCGCCAAGGTAAGCCTCATCTCGGCAGACCACATCGCCGCCCGCATGGCCCCCATCAAGACGGCCACCACGGACAAGTCCGGCAAATACACCATCGACAGCGTTTCCGCTGGCGACTACGCCTTGCAGATCAGCAACACGGAACGCACCCAGTCCGGCTACCAGGCGATTACTGTCGAAGACAATAAGACGGACACGCAAAAACTCAAGCCCGCGACAAGCCTCGAAGAGAACGCAAGCCTCAAGCTCAAGCTCAGCGCCTACGCGCTCGACAAGGGCGACACGCTCTGCATCACGGGTACACTCAACTGCATCGCCGTTGACGACAAGAGCGTCAAGGCCGGAACAGTAACCATCGGCGAAATTCCTCCGATGGAATTCACGAACATTGCGCTTATCCGTAAAGCCGACCACAAGGTCACGACTCAAGACGTCCAGTGGGACTTCGTCCCCGGCGAAACGCTTGAAGTCTCGTCCATTAAGATTCCGGTCACCATATCGGAAGAAACCATGAAGCAGGCGAAATTGCTGAACGACAAGACGACTCTCGATTCCATGATTGTCCCCGTCACGCTCAGCACGAGCCTCGAAAACCCCATCCTTCTCAGCGACAAGGGCGACACGCTCCCGCTTTACAAGGTCGAGAACGACAAGAACAATTCCAAATATCTAACAGTCATCCCGAGCATCGATGTCGGAACATACTCGTTCACCGTATCGTCAAGCGATTCCGCCATCCGGTCCCCGCAAGTCCTGAAAGCTTACGGAGAAACAAAACCCGGCATGAGCATCATCAACAACGATCACTGGAAAGCGTTTGGCAATGTTCTCGGAATCAGTTTCTGGATAACCAAGGACAAGGCTTCCCCCAGTGACTCCATGTTCCTTCTGTCGAAGGACCAAGACAGCGACGTTTATTTCAGCCTAGTCGCCGGAAAGAAATCGGATGAGCTCTGTGCCGAATTTTTCAAAAGGGATTCATCTTCGTCGACAGTCGACAGCTCCGGAGGCTACTACACACTGAAGGATTCGTCCTGTCATAAAATTCTGGACGGGGAACGCCACCATTATTCGATATTCATCCAAAAGCACCATGTTGTTATCGCTATCGATGGCAGAGTCGTCGATACCAAGGACTTCAGGGATCAATACCAGAGCATTTCCCCGATTACCATAGGGAACAACAAACTGGAAAGCCTAGTCATTTACACGCTCGGGGAATCCATCACGCAGAGCGATAACGGTTGGGATCTCTTGCACGCCTGGCTTTCAGCATTCTACCAGTTGCAGAAATAACAAGCCCAAAGCTCAACCGGCGCTTGTCATGCCCCGCACCGACGTCTTTGACTACTTGCAGCAATGCTGCTTAGTAGTCATGATCCGCGTATGGGGAGCGCATCTCCTTTACAACGAAATACAATTTTTTCTAGTAACTAATAACTAACAACAAACAACTATTTTTATATATTCCTTTCCATGAAAATTCTCGTTCACGACAGAGGTGTTTGCTTGGAATGCGCCGGATGCGTCGGCGTCTGTCCCAAGATGGCTCTAGACATGTATGGTCTAGACTTGCAGATTGATCATGAAAAATGCATCCGTTGCGGACTCTGCGCAAGAGCCTGCCCCGCAGGCGCCCTCAAAATTCAGGAGACGAACGATGTTCTGTAACAAAGAATACGACGTAGTCGTCATTGGTGCCGGCCCTGGCGGTAGCGTTGTCGCAAGGAACCTAGCCCGTGCAGGCCATAAAGTCCTCCTCCTCGAAAAGCGCGAGAAAATCGGATACCCCGTACGTTGCGGCGAAGCCAGCACCAAGCTTTCGGATTTGCAGACCTACGGTCCCGTCGATGAAGACTGCATCGAGACGATTATCAACGGACTTTATATTTACGGCCCGAACGGCGTGAACATCGACCTCGCGCAGAAAGGCACGGGCATCATGCTCAACCGCGAAAAGTTCGACCCTTGTCTCGCCCGCCTCGCCGAAAACGACGGCGCAGAAGTCGTCACCCGCGCCCGAGCAGAATTTGTCGGTGAAGTAGAAAACGGAGCACGCCTCGTCCGCGTCAAGCTCGGCGAAGGCGCCGGAGAAACGACCGAAGAAGTCCGCGCCAAGATGGTCATTGCTGCAGACGGCGTTGAAAGCCGCATCGGCCGCCAAGTCGGCCTCGACTGCATCCAAAAGCCAGGGTTCACCTGCACCGGCGTCGATATTCAAGTGCAAGGAATCCTCACCAAGCCGGACTACCTCACATTCTGGCAAGGCCACGACTTCATCAACGACGGCTACATCTGGAGTTTCCCGAAAGTCAAGTCCAACGTCACGAACTTCGGCGCCGGATTCCTGATTTCGAACAATCACGGTTCAAACATCTTGGACATCACGATGGAATGGCTGTACAAGCTCTTCCCGGGTGCTCAAATCAACCACGTCGTCGGAGGCGCCATTCCCGTATCAAGCGTCCTAAAAAATTATACGCTAGACAACTTCGCCCTCGTAGGCGACGCCGCACACCACACGAACCCCCTCACCGGAGGCGGCATAGCGTCCGCGATGCGCGCCGGACGCTTCTGCGCCCAGACCGTCCACGAAGGACTCGAATGCGGCAACTTGAGCAAAGAATTCCTCAAGACGTACGAAAAACGCTGCTACGATTACTTTGGACGCATGCACGACTTTGAATACAAGTTCCGCAGGTTCCTCCTCGACGTGAACAGGGACGAACAGACAGAGCTCTACAAAGTTCTCCAGAACTTCGCGAAACACGGCTGCAAAAAGCGAGCCTTCTTGCAAACGCCCATATCCTCCGCGAAAATGCTTTACAAGTTCTGGAAGTTCAAGTAATTGGTCGGCGAAACAAACCGCCCTTGTCAGCCCTAGTGCGAGTGAAAAGTTTTCTCGAATTTAAACATTCAAGAATCTGAGCAACAACAATCGACAAAACAACAACAGCAAAAGGACGCAACCATCCTAGTAGTCCTGCTTGCAAATTGATACCGAAAAGAGACTGACAAAGCCTAAGCATAACAAGGCCTATTATGGGGTGGAATATATAAACATTGAGAGACAGCTTATCACCGACATATTCCAAAGGTCTGCAATACGTCTTATTTGGAATTTTGATTGCAATTACAAAAACAGCCAAGGAATAAAATAAAGTCCCTAAACTGAACATTTTTACGGGGGCTTCAGAAGCCACATTATAAGCGGCGAACGCACATCCAGCAAACAAAGTCAGAAGCAGAACCGAATAAGGAATGGATTTGAAAAGATTCTCTTTCGAGTGAAGAAAATAGCCAAAAAGAAAAAAAGACATAGCCTCCGACAAAAAATTCATTTTAAACATCCAAGGCACATGCATGGATTCGCAATAAGTCGTTAAAACCACCTTGAATACGAACAAGAAAGGGATTGCAAACACTACACAATGCTCTTTTTTATGCTTAACCACGAAATACCAAACAAAATAAGTTTCAACCATAGCAATCAAATACCAAAGCGGAATTGCAAAGTCTATGGTACAAAACACAATATATTTAATGGGCGTAGTATAATCAAAATTGAGCGAAAGCCACTCTACAACAGCACCCTGTGGAATTTTAAATAAAATATGGAGAACAAGAAAAACAGCATAGCTCCAAATCAAGATTTTCAATATTTTGAACAGCCGTCTTTTTATCACAGTTTCATCTTTACCAAAAGCAAAATAACCAGCAATCATTAAAAAAAGCGGAACCGCAAACGACGAAAAAGACCTATGAACAACTATACCGGTAATTCCAGGAAAATGGACATGGACAAAAACCACACTGATACACGCAAGACCTTTAAATAAATTAAGAACATCGTTTTTCTGCCGCCGTGGCAAAGTTTGAACATTTTGTTTTTCCATATTTGCGCCTTGACCATGTCAAGAAAAATTATAGAAAAACATGCAATAGCGGTATACGCGCCTTAAGGAACAACTGGGCTAGTAGCATCCTTGAGACAACGAACAGAAAACTCCGACTCTTTTGTGTTATAATGAGGCCCGCCATCTAATTGGGTAAGTTCGTAATCGTATACTAAAGACACTCCATACTCATAAGACTCATAAGAGTCATCACTGAACACTTCTAAGTTCAGCTGCATAATATATACTTCATCAGCACTGTGTTCAGTCGAGGTCAAGAAGAATGCAGCTGACCCTGCAAAATTATATTCAGGCGCACGGTAACTGTCAACATGCTTTCCTCCAGCAGGCACCGCAGAAAAACCGGTCTTGTCACAACCTTGACCGCCATAATTCCAACCACTGGTGGCCTTCAACATACTAGCCAAGCTACATTGTTCTTCATCATATCCTTGTTTCACAGCAGATAGCAACGTGTCAAATTCAGCCTTTGATGGCAAATGCCAGCCTTCGGGGCAAACTTCCCTTGCCACGTCCCATTTATAAAGGCGCCCACCCGCTTCGCAGTTTTCGGGAACATCTTCGTAGCAATGTCCAATTCCGCCACCAGCATAATTGAGATTTTCGGCCATCCAAACCTGGTCTCCAATCTTTACCGTCTTGTATGTTTTACCATCACGTTCATCTTTCAGGCTTCCATAATTAATATCCGGGTTAAAATGGAATTCCTTCGGCACACCAAAACTCCAGGTCCTTAGATTCACCCAACCAATCCTCGAACAGTAATACTTGTTAGTAACCGTGTCTATTCCAGGAATAATCCGGCCAACATCTTCACTGTCACATTTCTTATCGCGTTTAATAAAGTCGATTTCGCGCGCTTTTTCCCAAAAGCATCCATCAAATCCATCCGCCTCATCTACTTCATGCTTACAAACGTAATAAATATCATCCTTGGGACTCAAGCCGATTTCGCCTTCGCGTTTACGCGTACATCCGTTGAGTCCAAGGTCGCGGTCTTTACCATAAGCATCAAGCCCCACCCAATCATTTAAAACTTCATCATACTTATAATATCTATCTGTTAAATCACTTTTCCGCAGTTCACCGTCTATACCAGCATCCCATCCATACGTACCCACAGTATTGGCACCAGCATTAAACCATACACCATCTAGACAGATATTCCAAAAATCATCTGATTTATTGATAATGACTCCTTCGACATCACACACTTCATAACAGTTGCTAATCCAATCACTAATACCACATCTAATCTTGAGTATATACTTTCCAAATTTCGGAACAGAACCGATTTTCCAATCCACAACATTGTTACGGATTCGCAATACATCATCCGCCCAGTAATTATACCTGGATCCAACATTGTATCTGGCACTTTCTTCATCCCACGTACCATCTTTCTTAAAATCTGCCGCAAAAGTTTCCAGAAACTCGGCAAGTTTCGCATTACCATAATACTTAAGTACAAGCACACTAATAGCAAGCAGGGCTCCACCTTCTTCGCTATCGCCAAAAATATTCATGTCCTCGAAATTTTCAAATTTGTCATTAACATGAAATGCGCTGAGAAATTCGGACTCTGCCTGTTTCTTGGCCGTAGCAAAATCAACACCAGTCCCAAACAGATAAAGAATACGCTCATACGTCAAATGCGTAAGAAGATTGATATTCACCTCTTCGCGACCATCAAGATTGACAAGAGCACGCAAGGTGATTTCATTGCTAGACACATCACCCGTCACCTCGTTACGAAACCGGCCATTCACCTCAAGAAGAGCGTATGGGCTCGACAGTTCCACATTCTTCACCTCGAACCGACCTTCACCATTTGATTTGACCTTTCCAGAAAAGACCCGTCCTGTTTTGGCCAAAGTCTTTTGATCCAGTTCGTAAAGCTTGACTCCGGATTCGGCGAGGAACGGTCCCTTCTGGGCAACACCGGAAATAGTCCTGCCTTTTTCCTCCTTGCTGATGGAAGACGAAGATGCACCAATCTCTATAGCATCTGTAGAACTGCTGTCATCCCCACAAGCAGCGAGCATGACAACAACACCCATACAGAATAAAAAATTTGTATAAGCCATAACCTACTCCTTTCAGCGGAAGAGCATTATTTTTTGAATATATATTATTTTATAGGGAAAAGCAATAAGCGATGAGCTTACACACTAAGCTCATTAAAACAAGCATTTTAGTATGCTATTTACAATATAGCCATGCAGGAGATTCACATGGCTTATCCCAACATTTAAAAGAATCACATTGCTTTGTAATCATCACCAACTCATTATTGTAAAAAGCAAAAGTGATTAGATCTCGATTAAAATAAGAGCCTACTCCTTCCAGAATTCCCCACGCATAACGATCTCTTCTTTCCAAATGGTCGCCACCGATAAAGCCCAAATAGACTGTATCGTTTTTACTTTCCGCTCTGTAACACCAATAATTCACCGTTGAAAAAATTTCGTTTGTATCTAAATAATGTCTAGCTTGTTTATAGAAATCCACATACGATTTTTCAATTTTAATCGGCAACTCATCATACGATGATTCGTAAGAACAAATTCCTGCGATAAAACACACAAGGCACAAGGCGATTATTCCAAGAACTTTCTTCATGCTGAATTTAAAAGATAAAAGCTTATTTATCATCGTACGAGCCGACATGTCTCTATTATACAAAAAATCCCGCAGCAAACGCCACGGGATTCTCGACATTCAACTAGATGAGGCCAGCCACCATTGTCATGCCCCGCTCCGACGGGGCATCTCCTTATTAAAAAATTCCCGCAGATTTCTCCGCGGGAAATAACAAATTCGCTCATACCTCGAAGCGAGTCGAGGACGAGCGACCTCATCGCTCAAAGCGACGGAGTCGCGACCTCTTACAGCTCCACGACTTCAGTCCAGCCGAACGGGTCTTCCGCTTCACCGAACTGGATGGCAGTGTACTTCGTGAAGAGTTCCGTGCAGACCGGGCCCGGATTCACGCCGTCGCCGTAGGTGAATTCCTTGCCGGCAACCGGATCCACGATCTTCTTGATCGGAGTAATCACGGCGGCAGTACCGCATTCGGCGGTTTCGGAGAATTCAGCGAGTTCTTCGAACGGAACCTGGCGGCGTTCCACAGTGTAGCCGAGGTATTCAGCCAACTGCTGCAAACTCTTGTTCGTAATGGACGGCAGAATGGATTCGGACTTCGGGGTCACGTAGGTCTTGCCCTTGATGCCGAAGAAGTTTGCCGGACCGCATTCGTCGATGTACTTCTTTTCCTTCGCGTCCAGGTAGATGGTGCTGGAGTAACCGAGCTTCTTGGCTTCGGCGAGGGAAAGCAAGCTGGCAGCGTAGTTACCGCCGACCTTCACCGTACCCGTGCCCTGCGGAGCGGCGCGGTCGAAGTTGCGGCTAATCATCATATCGACAGGCTTGAAACCGTCCTTGAAGTATGGACCCACCGGAGTCACGAACATCAACAGCAGGTATTCGTCGGAAGGCTTCACGCCGACTTCCGGACTCGTACCGATGAGGAGCGGGCGGATGTAGAGCGTTGCGCCATGACCGTACGGCGGAACAAAGCGTGCGTTCGCCTTCACCACTGTGTGGACCATCTCGCGGAACAGTTCGACCGGCGGAACAGCCATGAGCACGCGGTTCGCGGTGTTCTGCATGCGCTTGGCATTCTCGTCAACGCGGAAAATACGGACCTTGCCGTCCTTGCCCGTGTAAGCCTTGAGGCCTTCGAAACCTTCCTGGCCGTAGTGCAAGCAGGTGGCGGCCATGTGGATGCTGATGTCCTTGGAAGAAGAAAGTTCAACCTTGCCCCACTTGCCATTGCGGTAGTAGCAGCGGACATTGTAATCGGTATCATAATAACCGAAGGGGAGCGTCTTCCAATCGACAGTGTTCAAATCAAGCATAATTTAACCTTTTTTGCAGTTTGTGCATTTTTAAAGGTATCGTTCGGTACCGCACAGAAAAATACAATTATAAACGCGTTTTTGGCATCCCTTGTTCAAAAATTTTGCAAAAAAATTGCACCCTATTACAAAGGGGGAAGCCTCCCCCTGGTTCGCACTACGTTGCTCTCCACCCTCTCTGCGGGGGCACCCCGCAACGCCCCCAATCACGCAAAAGCTTACATAAACGGATACATCATACGATTCCAAACAGCATCTTCTAAATCTCGCCTAGAATCAACAACGGCAACAACAAGAACCTTATTGTTCTCCTTGCGATAGAAAACTCGCCACGGTGAAATTACAAGTTCACGGAACCCTCCGATTTGCAATTTATCCAATTCATCGGGAACCTTCCCTAAATCAGGAAAACTTTCTAGAACAAGACTCTCTTTCTTTATTCTAGCAAAAGAATCTTTAGCATTCCTTTTGCTTTCCTTTGCAATATGAAAAACAATAGACCTTAAATCATTGAATGCAGATTCAGACCATTCAACCATAAATTTTTTAGAGGGCATCAAGTTCTCGCTCCAAAGCATCAAACAGGTCTTTTTGACGAATAACTTTTCCTTTTGCTATTTCAGCTTCACTTTGTGCAAAAAGCTTAAAAAGTTTCAAAGCATCCTGCATTGTCTGAAAAGTTTCCACATCGACAATCACGCCACGAGCTTCTCCATTTTGCGTGACTATATAGGGAGCCCGAGTTTCATTCACATGATCTAACACTTTTGCAGCATTAGCCTTGATATACGATATCGGTTTGATATTTTCCAATTTTTGCATAAAACCTCAAAGAACCATATTCAGTACTAAATATAGTCCTTTGAAACGTTAAAGTCAAGAGCACTACACTAGTCCTTGAGGCAACGGACAGAATACCCATCGTACTTATTGCCGCTGTTCAATTTCACTTTGTCGGTACGATAAAGCAAATTCACATAGTACGCGTAGCGGCTATTGTACTCCGACAAACAACTTTTTCAAGGCCACAAACCACCCTCCAAGTTCCTTTTTCCCAAACTTCTATGTTTTAGACCCGGCAAGGAACATGTCAAAGTCGCGCTGAATCTGCTTGCCGTTTGAGTTGTAAAAATTGTCGCCCAAGTAATAGTCGCAAATGACTTCCCGCATCCGCGTAAATTCCTTGAGGCAATGCTTGCCGCGTTGAGCTTCGATAGTCAGGTCGATAAGTTCCAAAGCCCGGAACACAGCACGCTCAACCTGGGTCTGGTTTTCCTTGGCTTTCCAGCGGTTCGCACGCGAAATTTCGCTGCCAATGTTCAGCATCTGGAGCGCCAGCGGCATTTCCGCCCACCGACCTTCGGCAAGAGTCTTGTGCTGAGCATTTTCTATTTGCATAGCGAATTGATAATTTCAGTTATTTGGTCACGAATTGCCGGATCTTCGACACCACGGCTACGGTTGCCCTGATTCGGGCGAATGTTGATAAGAGAATCAAATTCAAGGAAATCATCTCCCTCCATTTCGGGATACAGGTTGAACCCCCAAATATTTTTCTGGAGAGAACCTTCCTGCAAAAGGAGTGTTTCCAAGTCCGCATGCATTTCCGCATCCAGCGCGATTTTTCTTTCTACAACATCGACAACTCCCTTGACCATGTCGCCAAAGTAGTGCGTCTGCAATTCCAAAAGAATTTTCTTGTCAAAAGGTTCAGAGTATATAACCATGCTATAAAATTATAAAAAAGTTCGGCATTTTTGGGCATCAAGCAGCGCCTCGGCCTAACTAGTCCTGGCACTACTTCGTAGTGCAGACTGCTGCGCCTCGGAAATGGTCGTTCAAGCAAGCTTGGCGACCGCATCACTCGGCTTGCAAGTCTTTCACGCAACGGACGGAATACGCGCTGCTCTTGTAAGAATATTCCAATGTAGCACTGTTTCCGTAGTACAAGTCCAAGTCGCACGCGTGGTAGCGATTGAGTTCAGCGGAACACCAGAAGTGCGCATACTTCCCCTCGTCGGAGAAATCGCCAGCCAAGTACCTGTCGCCAGCAGGCAGCGCGGAAAAGCCAAAAGCATCCATACCATTGCCATTTTTTCTCCCTTCAAGCTCATAATCTTTCCATCCGCTAGTGGACTTGAGCATTTTGCCCGCAGCCGAATGGTAGTGCGCATCCGAATAGGAGCCCGCCACTATAAATCCCACCGCCGTGAAAAGGGTTTTCCACTCGGTTTCGTTTGGCAAGTGCCAACCCGTAGGGCAGATGCCTTGCACCTTCGCTGGCAAAGTACAGATTTTGCCGTCACCGCAGTCCTGCGGGTCTTTAGCATCGTTCACTAACTTTACCGAGTCAATGGCTGCAGCCCACGTGTAAAGGCGACCATATTTGGCGCAATTAGCGGGGTCATCGTTATAGCACCAACTAGAAGAATCGGAAGTAAACAGGCAAAATTCATCATCATGAAAACACCACCATCTAGTGGAATCAGACCGTGACTTGCAAGACGATTCATCATCGCCCAAGCACCAAGTAATGGAATCGGTGGTGACGCCTCCATAAATAAAGGGAACACCAGTGTAAGCATAGTTCAAGTTCTCCGCCATCCACACTTGTTCGCCGATTTTTACTGTCTTGTAAGTCTGCCCATCACGCTCATCAGTCAATGTTCCATACTCACAGGTATCCACACTATCCGTCCTGCATGGTTCTAAATACGCAACGGATGATGATGAAAATTTCGCCAAACTACTGCTTGATTTTACAGAAGAACAGCTGCTGGAAGCATCGGAGGAAGAGGACATCGCCGAACTACTACTTAAGCCATTGGAAGAACTACTGGACATCACCGAGCTACTGCTGGAGTCTACCGAGGAACTCGACGAAGACTTCGCGCTGCTAGATGTCATGCCGGACTCCGTTCCGGCATCACCTTTTTTACGGCTACTCGACGACGACTTCGCAGAGCTGCTGCTTGATTTCGCAGAAGAACTGCTACTAGACTTCACCGAGCTGCTGCTAGACACGCTTGTCTCGCTATCGCTCGACTTCGGTGTGACGCTGGACGAACTACTCGACTTCGCCTTTGAACTACTCGAATCGTCGCAGTCCTCGCAAGCAGACGAAAGACCCCCACTCGGGCGTGTCGCAAAATCGCTGCTGTCGTCATCACCGCAAGCAACCAGCACCGCCACCACAATCCCAGCCATCAAAAACTTCTTCAAAGTCATAAACTACACTCCTACTAATCATAATATAAAATTTGCTGAGGCGCTCCGAGGACAAACTCAATCACAACGCCTCAAGTTTTTCTTTTAGCATTTGACTTATCATAATTATGATATTATATTATCATAATAAAGGAGTCTTCCATGCCGACCATTCGACCGATTTCAGATTTAAGAAACAACTTCACAAGCATCGCCGAGACCGTCCACAAATACGACGAGCCCATGTACCTCACCAAGAACGGCGTGGGAGACATGGTCGTGATGTCTATCGAATGCTACGAAAAACAGATGGCACAGTTGGAACTCTATTCAAAACTTGCCGAAGCAATCTCTGAAGTAGAGCGTGGAGCGGAATGCGCCGATGCGGAAAAATTCTTGAAGGGTCTGATGAATGGCTAAAAAGTACGAAGTCGTCGTCACGCCCTCAGCACAGAAAGACCTGACTGAAATCAAGTCCTATTTTACGAATGTCCTGAAGACATCTTCAAACTCCATTTTCGAAAAATTTCTTGAACAGGTGAAAATCCTAAAAGTTCACCCGTTCACATACAAAGTCCACCAGGACCCACTACTGAAACTTGTTGGCTACAGAGTCATTCCTATTGACAACTACTTAATGTTCTATGTCGTCAGGAGCAACACAGTCCAAATACACCGCATTCTCTACGCCAAGCGGAACTACCTACAATTGCTGAACATGGATGTTTAAAGAACGAGTCTAGTCCTTGACGCAACGGACTGAGTACCCGTAGTTCTTGTAGCCGGAGTCATTCAGGTACGCATCTCTGTTGACGTAATGCAGGTATATATCGTACGCGTTTTCGTCATTATACTCTGTAGAACTCCAGAAAAATGCTTGGTGGCCCTTTGTGTCAAAATACCAATTCCCCTCGCAGTCCCTTTGGCCAGCAGGCAATGCCGAGAAGGAATAGGTATCCGTGCCTTTACTTATCCAGATGCTGGTGGACCTGAGGTTCTTGCCCGATCCCTCGCCAACTGCAGCAAATAACGTTTCCCATTCCGTAGATTCCGGCAAATGCCAGCCCTGAGGGCAAATGCCACGCACCGGATAGGTCGGCGAGCAAGTCTTACCAGCGCCGCAACCCTTGCCATTTGCACTCCATTCGCCCACGCTGTCCATCGCGGCTGCCCAAGTGTAATGGCGACCGTATTTGGCACAGTTGGCGGCATCATCGCCATAGCACCAGCTAGTGGAATCGGAGGGGTACTCCCATTTGCCCCAATTATATTTAAAGGGAACGCCTGTGTATGCGTAGTTCAAATTCTCCGCCATCCAAGTCTGCGTGCCGATGGTCACAGTCTTGTAAGTTTTGCCGTCACGTTTGTCAGTCATAGTTCCCTTAACTACAGCCGATGGATCTACATACGCAACAGATGATGAAGAAGATTTCACCGAGCTGCTGCTGGATACACTCGTCTCGCTATCGCCTGACTTCGGCGTGACGCTAGAACGGACCTCGTCCTTTACGCAACGGACAGGCATACCCTCGTCCTTGACATTGTGATAGACAAAGAACATATAGTCGCTGTTGTAATCCAATCTTATGTAGTTCACGTCGCTCCCTCGCTCAGTAGAACTCCAGAAAACCGCAAAGAAGCCCCCCTTATTGCTAAAGTCAAAGTCAAAAAACGAATTGTTGCTCCTGTAGCCAGCGGGCAACGCCGAGAAAGAGTAGTCGTCCGTTCCGTTCCAAGTGCCTGTTCTGTTCCACTTGGGGGCAGCCTTGAGCTTCTTGCCCGCCCCCGCCGGATCGGAACCGGAAACCGCAATTTCAAGCGTTTCCCAATCCGTCGTATCTGGCACATGCCAGCCCTCGGGACAAATACCGCGCACTGGATATGTTGCCGAGCAAGTTGTCTTATAGCCGCACCCCTTGCCGTTCTCAGACCACGTGCCCACACTGTCCATCACGGCAGACCAAGTGTAAAGGCGGCCGTATTTGGCACAGTTGGCAGGGTCGTTGTCATAGCACCAGCTAGTGGAATCAGAGATGTAGTCACCAACTATAAAGGGTACACCAGTATATGCGTAGTTGAGATTCTCCGCCATCCAAGTCTGCGTACCGATTTTAACAGTCTTGTAGGTTTTGCCATCGCGCTCATCAGTCATAGTCCCCTTAACTACAGTCGACGGCTTCACATAGGCCACGGAAACACTGCTGCTAGACACCCTTGTCTCGCTATCGCTACTGCTCCGAACAACATTCTTCGGTATGACGCTGGAAGACGACATTTGTTCAGAAACTTCGTCTTTGACGCAACGAACAGAAAAACCGGATTGTTTGAGGTCGTAGTTCAGATTCGCATTGTTGTTACTGTGCAAGTCCATATACCATGCGTAGTCTCTATTGCGCTCAGTAGAACTCCAGAAGAACGCGTTGTCGCCCTCAAACTCGAAATTTCCACCGTATTCCCTGAAGCCCGCGGGCAACGCCGAGAAGCCATAGACGTCCGTTTCGTTTCCGCCACCGTTCCAGGCACTATTCCAGTCATTAGTAGTGGACTTGAGTTTCCCGCCAGCCGTATTTGACTTATTATATTCCCTAATAGAGCCGTCAACGGCCACAATCAGGGTCGCCCATTCATCATAATTAGGCAGGTGCCAACCTTCAGGGCATATACCACGCACCGGATAGGTCGGTGAACATGTCTTGAGTAGCCCGCAATTCTTGCCGTTTGCAGTCCATCTTCCCATGCTGTCCATCGCGGCGGCCCACGTGTAAAGACGACCGTATTTGGCGCAGTAGAGAGAGTCGTTGCCATAGCACCAGCTCGTAGGATTGAAAATGTGCACCCTATTTTTATGGAGAATGTCTCCGTAAGCATAGTTCAGATTTTCCGCCATCCAAGTTTGGGTGCCGATAGTGACCGTCTTATAGGTCTGACCATCACGTTCATCCGTCATAGTTCCATTAACGACAGTAGATGGATCTACATAGGCCACGGGAACACTGTTGCTGGACACACTTATCTCGCTATCGCTCGACTGCGGCGTGACGCTGGAAGGACTAGTCTCAGAATTGCGGGTGCCGACACAAGCAACCAGCACCGCCGCCATAATCCCCACCATCAACATTTTTTTCAAAGCCATAAAACCTCTCCAAGAGAAATATACATTCAAAACATGTAGGCTTTGGCTCTAAAAAAATCTCCCGGAGCATTTCCGAGAGATTTTTAATTTGTCTAGTACCGCCGCAGTTCGCTTCGGCAGGCTCAGCGGCCTTAGCTGCGGCAAAAAGCTTATCGCTTGTCCCTATCAATCCACGGGCGTTCCGTCTTGCCGATGTAAATCTGGCGCGGACGGTTGATTTTACTCTGCGGATCGTCGTGCATTTCTTTCCAGTGGGCAATCCAACCCGGCAAACGGCCAATCGCGAACATCACCGTGAGCATGTTCGTCGGGATGCCCATCGCGCGGTAGAGAATGCCGGAGTAGAAGTCCACATTCGGGTAAAGCTTACGAGCAATGAAGTAATCGTCCTTGAGGGCGGCTTCTTCGAGCTTGATAGCCACATCCAAAAGCGGATCGTGAACGTGTTCGCGTTCGAATACCTGGTACATGAGCTTCTTCAAGACCTTCGCGCGCGGGTCATAGCTCTTATAGACGCGGTGACCGAAGCCGGAGAGACGGAACGGATCGTTCTTGTCCTTGGCCTTGTCCATCACCTGTTCAATCGTCATGCCACTCTGCTGGATGCGAAGGAGCGTTTCGAGCACGGCCTGGTTTGCACCACCGTGGAGCGGGCCCCACAAGGCACAAATGCCGGCGCAAATGCTTGCGTAAAGGTTCGCCTGAGAGCTACCCACCATGCGAACGGTCGAAGTGGAGCAGTTCTGTTCGTGGTCCGCATGGACAATCAAAAGCGTGTTGAGCGCCTTTTCCATAATCGGATCCGGGTGGTACGGGCGTGCCTTACTGCTGAACATCATGTTCAAGAAGTTGCTGCAGTAGCTGCGTTCCGCTTCCGGATAGACAAACGGTTCACCGATGCTTGCCTTGTAAGCAAACGCGGCAATCGTGCGAATCTTCGAAATGAGGCCTGCGGTCGTGAGTTCGAATGCACTGGCGATGTTTTCGTCGTCGTAGAAACGCGGCGTGAAAAGTCCAACAGCGTTCACCACGGACGAGAGAATACCCATCGGGTGTGCTCCCGGCGGCATTTCGCGGAAGAAGTGCAAAAGGTTCTCGTGCAACAAGGCGTTTTCGGTCAAGAGCGTGCGGAAATGGCTCAACTGTTCCTGGTTCGGGAGTTCGCCGTAAATCAGGAGCCAAGCGGTTTCCGGGAAAGTCGCCTTTTCGGCCAAATCTTCAATGGAGTATCCTCGGTAGCGCAGTACACCATGTTCGCCATCGACGAACGTGATTGAGCTTTTGGTGCTACCGGTGTTCAAGTAACCGTAATCCAGCGTGACAAGGCCAGAACTCTTACGCAGCGCGCTGATATCGAGCCCGTGCTCGCCTTCAGTGCCATCAACGACGGGGAGTTCAAAGCTTTTTCCGTTGTATTTCAAGGTCGCGTTATTGGACATGGAATCTCCAGGAGGTGATTAGACGAAAGAACGGGCGTTGCCCTTCAGACAAAAGACGAGAGATTTAAAATGGCGCTTCGCGCTGTTTTTTTACAGGCAACGAAGTTGCGACTATTTTTCTCTAGTCTCTCGTCTCTAGTCTCTCATCTCTTTAACACAATTATAGATATTTTCAAAGAGCTTGCCGAGCTTTTCGGTCGGAACAGCGCTGAAAGCAATGCGGATAAGGCCCGAGAGCATAATCGTGCCCGTGCTGTAATCCTTGATGAGCTTCTGGCGGAGTTCTTCGGCGTCAACACCCTTCGGTTTGATGCACATAAAATAACCGCTGTTGCACGGCATCGGTTCGAAGGCATCGTTGTATTCCGGATGCGTAGCGAACACCTGCTTGATGATGTCGAAGCGCTTCTTGAGAACGGCGTACTTTTCCTGCTTCTGCTGCTGGTATTCAGGACTCTGGAAAGCAGCGAGCAAAATCTTCTGGCTGATAGACGGAGCGTTAGAGATGTTGCCACGGACCGTACCGGCAGCCTTGTCTTCGAGAGCCTTGAGCTGAGCTTCAGTGGCGCCCTTGAAACCGAAGGACATAAAGCCAACGCGGAAGCCCCAAACGTAGTCTTCCTTGGTCGGGCCGTCGAGCTTCACGGCGAGGAGGTTTTCGTGAGCATCGACAAGCTTCACGAAGAGCGATTCCTTCGTCACGCCTTCTTCATACACGAGTCCGAAGTAAGCGTCATCGAGGAGAGCGACAACCTTGTTGCCGGCGGCGGCACATTCCGTGAGAATCTTGGCAATTTCGACGGCTTCCTTTTCTGTTGCGGTGTAGCCAGTCGGGTTGTTCGGGAAGTTGAGGAGAACGACCTTCTTGCTGGACTTGCTTGCAGCAAGAGCTGCCTTCAAGGCTTCCGTATCAAAACCACCGTTCTTGAAGGTATTGAAAGTCTTGATCTTTGCACCGCGGGCGTTCTCGAACACGAGTTCGTAGTTGTCCCAGTAGAGGTCCGGGATAATGACTTCGTCGCCCTTGTCGAGGAACATGTAACCGGCGCAGCTGATAGCATGCGTCAAAGCAGCCGTCACGACCGGATTGCTGAAGCTCTTAAAAGCAAGCGTCGGGTTTTTCTTGATATCCAGTTCCTTCCAAGCCTTGCGGAGGTCCGGGTTACCGAAGCTCGGTGCATAGAGGAAGGACTGTTTCGGGAGGTTCAGAGACTTGAGAACGCAATCCAAAACGAGCGGAGAGCCGTCATCTTCGAGAGCTGTACCGATTGTCGCATTGATGTCGGAGCCCTTGGCTTCGGCACCCTGGCCGAGAATACCCTTACGCGGGAAGAAAATGGCCTTGCCCTGTTCAGAGAGCATATCAAGAACGCTGCAACCGTTTGCGGAAAGTTCAGCGTTCAGAGATTGAGCGAGAGGATTGTAGTTCATTCTCAAAGTCCTTTTAAAAATTCCGCGGGGCAATTTAGAAAATTTAGAGTCCACCCGCAAGATTAAAAGGGCATCTATTTTCGCCACACCCCACTAAAAACAGCTAAAAAAAGCAAGTATTACAAAAAACGAAAATTTCAGCGACCCCAAAGAGCCACTGAAACTTTTCCTCCTCACAGTATTAAACGCGGTCTAAGGCTTTTTCACCACCACACTAGGGAGAGCGGAGCCTACATTTATATCAAGTTGATATTTTCCCTCAGGCAAACCAAACAATACCACATACCCATTTTTGTAGTCTTCTTCGGTCACCTTTTGACATGGGTAGTAATATGAGGGAAAACCGCCTTCTTCTTCATCATAATAATACGACCACGATAAGCTCCCTTCATCTTGCAGCCACAAACAAATGCCTCTGCCTTCACCTCCAATATTTTCCCTTATTTCTTTATTCCAGCGCTCATCGTATGGAATTTCGCTTTCCGGAGTTGTTTCATCAATTACCGCAAAAAGCGAATCTAAATACAACTTGACGGTATATACAGGCTCTAAGACGATTTGTTTTAATTCGGCATACAGTTTTCCATCAATTCCGACAACATGGGCGCTAGCAAAACTTAAAAAGACATTGGCACCAAGGCTTGAGTCTGCAGAAAGCACACGCAGTTGGATAGATTGGAACTCGGGGATATAACTATACTTCGGATTATTTTTTGCCAAGTTTTCCAAATACGTAAGAAAGTTTACGCTGTCCAAGTAAAAATAGCCTTCACTGTCAGTAACATGCTGACAACTCTTATCTTCAAAAGAACAATGTTCTTCATAAACAGTCGCTCCCGCTACTGGGTTTCCATCAACATCAACCACTTGGGCCCTCGCATTTATATACAGATAAATATCCTTATGGGAACCACACATTCTCCGAACAATAACAAAGGTATCGCTCGTATCAGCAACGCTATCCTCTTCGGCAGCACTCTTGGCCAGCGAACCACAGCCCAAATCACCTTCGTTGACATACTTGCGAACTAACGATGTATCCAATTCGGCAAGAGGACCCAATTGTTCAACAGGCTTTCCCGTCTGCGTTTCGCTAAAAGAAGACGCTACGTTGTCTCCACTGCTGCAAGCGGCAAGGATTCCGAGACCAAGCACAGCCACAGCAAGGCCTAACTTTGTAATTTTACTTGTAATCATAATCATTTTTCCTCATTAAACTTGAGTAGCTAAAACTTTTCCTTCTTCAAGGTATTAAGTCAGATTTACGGTTTTACTTCCAGTGGAGGGAGTTCATAATCCTTCCCCCCTATTAAAATTTTGTAAGTTCCTTCAGGCAAACCATATAGAATTACATACCCATTTTTACAACTTTCTTCATCTATCCAATAACTCGGATAGGTATATAACGAATTCCTTCCAACATCAGTCCGGTACACATCAATATAAGCTCCACCAAGAACTTGCCACATGTTCTTGGTCCACGTATCATCACATAGATCCTCTCTCTTTAGAGTCACTGAGTCACTTTCCGAGTGAAGGGAATCCAAATACACCTTGACCGTATACAAGGGTTCTACAACTATTTTTTTCAATTCCACAAGAGTATCACCATCAACTTCCACAATAGTCGCTTCCGAAAAATCAACTCTGCCATAAAGCCCTAAACTGGAATCCGGAGAAAACACTCGGATCGAGAAAGATTCATACGTTATTGAATAATCGGATTTATCCCCTCCTACTGTAAGGTAGATTTGATCACCCATATAAGCATAGCCATCCTTACCAGCAATATATTGACAACGGCTATCCCCATCGGAACAATAATCTCTAGAGACTCTAGCCCCCTCTACAGGATTTCCCTTGCCATCCACAACCTGAACTCTCGTTTTCATAGTAAATCCGAGTACAGATATGCATTTCGACTCACCAACAATCTTTACTTCACCTGTATCCACAACAACTTCGTCATCACCAACAGCTTTGCTCGTTTCAACAGCACTCTCAACATACGCTTTACAAAGCCCAATATGCGAATCGTCCTTTATCTGCCCAGGGATATAAGACTCCGCCCATTCGGCAATCGGCTTCCCTGTCTGCGTTTCGCTGTACGATGATGCCACATTGTCTTCACTGCAAGCGGCAAACAATCCAAGACCAAGTACAACCACGGCAACGCCCAACTTTGTAATTTTATTGATAACCATAGCCATTCCTCCTCGATTTATTTTTTCAAATTTGTGAACAAGTGAATATTCAACTGGTGCACCCCAGTCGCTTCTTTTTTATCTTGCGTAATAATCTTACGCACCTTGGCTTTCAAGTTCTGAATTTCCAAGGCAATCTCTTTAAAGGCGTCGTCCGAAACGCTGAACGTGAACGTTCCCATGTCCGACGGGTTATCGTCATTCGCAAGCAACGCCTGCTTCGAAAGTTCAAAGCACTGCAACTGGTATTGGCGCACCAAGTCGTTATTGTTGTAGGCTCCGCTGCTCACCGAATCGCGCGAACTTTTCCAGAAGCCGTCCTCGTTCTTGCGCACAAATCCGATGCGGGCGAGCAATTCCAAAGAACGCTTCAAAGTCCCCACGGAGACTTTCGGGAAAATCCGTTTTTGAATCGGCTCAAGGTCATCCGAGACATCCATCACATCCAGCGCCGTAAACAACACGCTATTATACCAGTGGTTGTAATACTCGTACGCATCTTCATCCAAGATGTTATGCGGATCCGGATGCTGCTTGATGAGTTCATCAAAAAATGCATTGCGTTCTGTCGTCGTTTTCGCCTGGTCAAAATTCACCATCGTCTCAAAGTACTTGGCCTCTTTCTTGTTGAGTCCAAGAACTTCCACGAACTTGGGAATCATGCGCCCGGAGAGCTTTTTTCCTTTGACAATATCGTTGAAGTAACTGCGGGTCTTGGGGAGTCCGAGCAACGCACACACTCCAGCCCTAGTAAATTCAGGGTCCGTCTGCACGCGAGCCGCCTGATACTCATCCAAGTATTTGCGAAAGTGTGTAAACTGAAATATGTCAATTGTTTTTTCCATGTCCTAAATGTACTCAAATTTTGACTCAAAGTCAAGAGGTAAATGCAAAATTTTGAGATTTTTTTTGAGTACTTGATAAACCGCACTTTGTCATGCCTGCCACCGAGCAGGCACCACCCTCTCGTACCTGAGCTATTATCTTCCTTTGAACTGGTCACCGAATTTGAGTTCGGTTTCCTTGGCGCCGTTGAGGTTCACGAGGCGTTCAGGTTCAAAAACCATGTCGCGAGCAATTCCTTCCTTGAGTTCCTGCACGCGGTCGAGCATTTCCGATGCCGACTGGCACGTCAGAAGCGCCTGCCGCACCGACATCGCGACGTTTTCCTGACTGTCACCCCGGACATTTTCTAGACTGTCATTCCCGCCCCCGAGCGGGAACCTCCCCTCCTCTAAACAGAATCCCTTGCACAGTCTCGCGGCGAGCTGTTTCATGCGACCCATCGCGTTCATCTCGGTCGCCCCGTCTTCAATCTTGAACTTGTAATAGAGAGGGAACACGTCCAACGCTTCTTGCGCAGTAATCACATGCTTTTCGCGGCCTTCCCACGCATCCGCAATCTGCCCGAAAATCCACGGGTTATGCATCGCCCCGCGCCCAATGCTCACGCCCGAAACGCCGAAAGTATTGATGCGTTCGCGTGCGCATTCGACGCTATTCACATCGCCGTTTCCAATCACGGGAATTTTCGCCGCAGCGGCCACTTTGCCAATCCAGTCCCAGTTCGCGAGGCCGTTATAGCCCTGCAAACGCGTGCGGCCATGGACCGTAAGCATTTCAACGCCCTCGCCCTCGGCAATCTTGAGAGATTCCATCACGTTAATGCTTTCGTCGTCCCAACCGATTCGGCACTTGAGCGTCAAGGGAATCTCCGGCGTCTTTGCGTCCAAAACCGCCTTCACGTCATGCAAAATCTCCTGCAACCGCGGCAAATCCCGCAAAAGTCCGGAACCGCTCCCCTTGCCCGCCACCTTCGGCGCCGGACACCCCGCGTTCACTTCGATAAATTCCGGGTGATAACGTTCAGCAATCTTAGCCGCAGCAGCAGCCATGCGGTCCGGGAAACGCCCGAAAATCTGGATACCGAACGGGCGCTCTTCCGGGAAAAACTTGAGTTGCTTGTGCCCATCCGGGTTAAAAACGGCATCTCCATCCGTCGGAACGAACTCCGAAACCAGAAGACCCATGCGGTCGCCAGAAAGCACTCGGCAAAGACGCCGGAACGGAGCATCGGTCACACCGTCCATCGGACTCAAGATTGTGTTGGGAAAAATCTCCTTATTCCGGAGAGAAAAACGGACCCTTTGGGGCAGACTTTCAACTTTCAACATTTAAACAACAATTATCCACAAATTTTCCGCAATGTGAACCCGAAAAAGATATTTAATTTCGAGCTTACCATTACCTTAAGTTCATGTTAAACTTATATTTAGTGCGTGGCTAATATAACTAAACAATCCCTCATTCAAGAAATCGCCAAATCCACCGGATTTGTGCGCAACGATATTAAAATTGTAGTCGAACAGTTCCTCGACCTCCTCGGCGAGAAGCTTATCGAAGGCAACACTATTGAGATTCGCGGTTTCGGCACGTTCGCCTGCAAGCCCCGCAAGGCTCGCCCGGCACGCAACCCCCGCACCGGCGAAACGGTTCTCATCAACGAGCGCTTGGTCCCGACATTCAAGTTCAGCAACGACATCAAGGACAAGATCAATTCGCTCGAAGGAATCCTCGGCGAAGTTTCCGCACAACCGGAACTCGAAGTCGAAAACGAAATCGTCCACGTAGGCGACGAATTCGATTCCATCTAAACGAACTTTGAACCTGTTAACTCAGGCAGCACAAACGCCTGATACGAAAAAGCCGGCTTAAACGCCGGCTTTTTTCATTGTCATGCCCCGCTCCGACGGGGCATCCCCCTTATTACGACAGCGCAGCGACTTCTTCGTCGGTAAGGAACCGCCAGCCGCCCTCTCCCAAAGAACGATCCAAGACAACCGGTCCAATCGAAATTCGTTCCAAAGTTTCCACGTGATTCCCGACAGCGGCGAACATACGGCGAACCTGATGGTACAGTCCTTCGCCAATCGCAACGACAACAGCATCGCCGTCGATTTCAATTTCCCGAGCCAGCACCGGACGTCGCTCGTCCTTGAGCATCACACCGGCCAGGAGTTCCGTCTTTTGCGCCTCCGTAAACGGACGGGCAAGCGTCACACGGTACTTTTTCAACAGCCCCTTCTTCGGACTTTCGACTTTGTGAATAAAGTCACCTTGATTCGAAAGCAACAGGAGTCCCGAGGAATCCGCATCCAAGCGTCCGACAGACTGAATGCCCATCGCCGTAAAGCGCTCCGGCACAAGTTCGAACACAGACTTGTGGTCACGGGCATTATGGCTGCACTCGACATCGGTCGGCTTGTAGAGCATCACGTACAACTTCTCAACCGTCGGGGCTTCTTCGCCATTTACCGTAATGAACTCCGGGCGTTCCTTGAATTCCATGAACGGGTCTTCAAGCACTTTGCCATCCAGTTCCACAAGCCCCATACGGACAAGGCCCCGGGCATCCTTGCGGCTGCCAAAACCCATCGAGGCGAGCAAACGTTCCAAAGTCAAAGTCGCCATCAGTCCTCCAAAATAAATTCCAGAATCTTTCTGCGGATAAAACCAAGTTCAGGGAGTTCGTTTGTCTTAATCACGTGCGCACGGCGACGCCAAAAGATCCACGCCAAAATTCCTACCAAGACAAGAGTTTCCAGAACAAAGCAGAAAATACGTAACAAATTAACACTCATACGGATAGACCCTGCCGCACGGAGTTCCTTTTCGTGACACCAGTCCATCCGAAAATCCCACGCACCCACGTAAGGGAACGATTTTAGAAACCCGTTTAACGCGGCGCCATAACCCATGCTCATATAATCCGACTGAATTCCTTCGACAAAACAGCCAATAAACCGCACGCGGAACAACGAAAGAACTGCCGAAAGTATTTTCAACGCATAGCGGAACGCTCTTACATCAAAATCCGGTGTCAGAATAATCGTCCAGAATTCGCGGTCAGAAAGCTTGCGCTTTTCTTTTTTAGGCTTTGAATCTTCGACCGGAGTTTCATGAGAAGCATCACAGCTCTCCCCCGCCGGGGCATTCATTTTTTCAATCTTCGGAGGTTCCTCGGGCTTTTTCGCGACCGCTTCAGTCGTCGGCGTTTCTTGCCGTTCGTCCTTCTCCTCAACCTCAGACTTTGTCGCCGGTGCGTTCTCGCTGCCTGCATTAGATTGCACTGGATCTTTCGCTTCGCTCAAGATGACATCAGAATTTTCATTTTTCGTCAGTGGCGCATCTCGTTTCTCGGCTTTTTCCTCGGCCTTCTCCGGCCGCGAATCTTGTCCCTCTAGATCCTTCGACTTCACTTCGTTCCGCTCAGAATGACACTCTGTCCGTGAGTCCGCGACATCCTCAGCTCTATCGTCTCTCGTCTTTGGACAATCGCTTCGCTCTTGTCCCAAATGCTGATCTCGGTCATGCCCAAGCGAGCTTGGTCGCGACTCTCGATCTACGCATTTGTCGTCTAACCCCTTCCCCCACTTTTTCTCGTACTCATAAATTTTCTTCTTGAAGAAAAAGAAAAGCGCCCGCGCACCGCGCTCCCCGGCTTCAAATTCTATCAGAACCGAAAACGGGAAAAGCAGTAGCACAAGCGCTACAACGAGAATCGAACAAAAGAGCCAGGAAAAGAAGCCCATTACTTTTCGGCTTCGTCAGCCTTCTTGCTGATAACGTCAATCAGTTCGGCAAAGCTCTTGTCCTTGAGAATCTTGCTGAACTGTTCCTTGTAGTTACGGGCCGTCGAAAGGTCATCGATGACCAAGTCCCAAGCCTTCCACTTGCCATTCACGATGGTCATCTTGTATTCAAGGATAGATTCCTTGCCGTTGTTCCACAAGTGGGCGATAACGCGGGCATCATCCGAGCCCTTCATTTTCGCCGGTTCATAAATCGTGGAGTCGGCGCGGTACAATTCCAAGCGGTTTGCACTGGAATTGCGGACCATGCGCTGGAATTCGGTCACGAACTTCTGCTGGGAAGCCTCGTCCTGCTCTTTCCAAACACTCGCAGCGAGAGACTTCTTGGCCAAAAGCGCAAAGTCAAAGGAATCGTTCAACAAGTTCTTGACACGTTCCGTTTCCTTGGCGGTACGTTTCGACTTCTTGATGATGTTCTGCAATTCGACATCCTTGCTCTTGACGACAGATACCGGATCATCGGCAGCGAACGACAAGAGCGAAGCGCAGGCAATGGCAATCATAATTTTCTTAAACATCTTGAACTCCTTCATTTTTTATTAAAATACGAATTATACTCGCTAAGAGACAAACCTATCTTTGCAATTAATCCGGCAAATTCGACATTATATCGGCAAACTGCGAAATAATAGTCCTTTTTCATGCTTACATTTTGCGTATAGGCCGAAACCAACTCTCCCGTCTGGGACTTGTCGAGGTCGTATTTCATGGCGGCCCCCTTCAATAGCGCTTCGGACGCACGCAAGCTTTCACGTATCGCATCTAGCTTTTCCTTGGCGGCAACAACCTGGTAATACTGCTCGACAGCTTTCGCCACAAGGCCATCCGAAGCATAGGTTTCCTTCAACTGGAGACCGCGATACTCCGTTTTCGCCTGGCGGTAATCTTCCCAGTTTTTCCAGAAATTCAAGCGGTATCTCAAGCCCACGCCGATAAGCCCGGAAATCTTGTTGACGGCATCCTGGTCAAAAGCGTTTTTCTGAAGCACATTGCGATTACCCGCCCAGCTCTTCACATACTGGAACTCACCCATCACAAAGAACTCCGGCGCCAGTTTCGCCTCGGCCAAATCCATTTGGTAACGCCGCGCACGAAGTCCAGCGCTCAACTGCTTCAGTTCGGGATTGAACTTCACCGTCAAATCACGAACTTCATCCTCGGTCGGCATATGTTCGGTTCTCACGGTTAGCACGGAATCTTCGGCAACGAAAGTATCGCCTTCCGGTAACGCCAAAGCAAAACGGATAGCCAGCATCACGCGCTTCATCCCAAGGTCCGCCTCGATAACGCCGTCCTTGACCGTATGCATTTTCGCCTTCAAGTTCAGCAAATCCGATTGCGACACAGTCGGTTCGTCCTCGTCCAGCGCTTCTTCGAGCTGGTCATAGGCCTTATCGACTTGCTTTTGGGCGTCGGCGGCGAGGCGTTTCATTTCGAGAGCAAGCAAGTAGTTGTAATAATACGACTGAAGCTCGACTTCTTTTTTGTGCGTTACATTTTCAATTTCGAAAGTCTTTTGCTGCAAGTCCGCTTCGAGAGCCTTTTTGCCCGTTTGGTACTGTCCCAAGTTCAGCGGCTGGATAAACTTAGCCTCGATAGCCCAGAAAGGTCCCATTCGTGAAAAATCGTACGTATCAACGGTATCGCCCCAGTCATCCACGGTTTCCCTCAAACCGGGAGCAGGCCCCACCATCATAGACACGTTGAAAGTCGGCAAAATAACTTCGGACTTGAGTGCGCGAATCTTGTTAGCCTTGCTTTCCGTGCCAAACCGGGATTCGGCCATCTGCGGATCGGTAGCAAGTCCCTGTTCCACAAAACGCAAACAATCGTAACGGACCTCGCCCGCAATGGCAAGCCCCGTCATCACAAACAATAAAAAGGTATTTCTAATCACAGCTAGAATTTAGAAAAAAGATATTGGTCATTGGTCAATAGTCGTTGGAAAGGAGGGAGTAAACAGTGATTTGTTAGCAGGATTATAGTTCTCAGTTAAGAGTTCTAAGTTACTAGGGTGCCTTCGCCATAGTTTCGAGTTCTGAGTTACTGAGGCTGCTTCGCAGCAGTTATGAGTTCTGAGTTACTAGTTACTAGAAATGTTCTTATTGCAATCTCTAGTAACTATTAACTACTAACAAAAAACCTTCTCAAAACGAACAGTGTGCCACAAGATCCTTGTATTTAGCGATAACACCCTCGTAATAGGAGGTTGGCAACGGAGCACTTTTTTCTAGCAATTTATCAACCGCCGAATGCCCCAAATTATACGCCACAAGAGCCTCTCTCAAATTTCCATATTTTCCAATAAGACGAATCAAATAAGCAGCTCCCACGACCACGTTAACTTCCGGGCGCATCAAGTCCTCTTCGCTTTCGACAATGACTCCGAACCTGCATCCCATCTTTGTCGCCGTTTCCAACTTTATCTGCATCAAGCCCAAGGCGCCCGAAAAGCGCCCCGACTGGAACCGCCCTCGAGCTAGCGGATTTCCACGGCTTTCCTGAGCAACGACGGCAAGAATAATCAGAGGGTCCAGCGAATACGATTGCGAAATCTGCCAAAGTTGCTCTGTCAAGATGCGGGAACTCACTTCGGATAGACGGTCCCCCAGCAAGTACGTCAACGCTTTCTCGATTTTCACGTAATCGAGCGTCCACTTGCCCACCACTTCCAGATGTTCCATGTCATTGTGGAGGAGACGTTCCCGATAAGCTAATTTTTCAAGTTCAACCCTATTGGAATACCACTCGCTTGCAAAAGTAAACAAGACGCCAAAACCGATGATAAGCAAAACGCTTACGCTCATCGAAGAAAGACGAACGCTACTTTTCACGCCGGTTTTTCTCCAAGTATTCCAGATACGTCACCCAATCCTGGATAGCCCCAAATGAACTCAGCAAAGTCGTATCTTGCACGACACCAAGCTTTCGCATCGGCCCGATAGCGGACTCCAAACGGTCTATTTCTCGGATGTAGCGGGCTTTCTGGCTTTCGAGCGCCGTAATTTGAGCCTGCTTGTCCGTGATTTCACGTCCTTGGCCCACGACGATAACAAATAACGTAATAGCCCAACCAACAAGGAACAGCGCCACAGAAACGGCAAACCCGGGAGAAAGGCTTATCGAACGTTTTTCGTAATGGAGACCGACCAAATGGACCTGCTTCGATAGTCCCGACTTGCGGTACTCCTCGCGGCTCCTGTAGATTTCAAAGATGTTCTTGTAACGTTCAAAATAAGCACGCAGCTCATCATTTTCAAAAATCAAAATGAGCGTTGCCTTCTGCTGCTTGACCAAGTTCAAAATTTCAAGGAACAAAGCGCGGTACGCATCTGTCGTAAAGCGTGCGTTCTGGAGGTTCACAAAGAAAAACACTCCCGGCCCGCGAACCAGCATTTCAAGTTTTTCACGGACTGCCGATAGCTGATATTCGCCCAGAATGCCGTACAGCGAAATTTCAACTTCTTCGCCGCGGTCTTCTACCTGGATGTCAATCAAGTCGGCACGCATATTTTTACCTCTTGGTTACTGACACCGATATTTTGAAGGCCTTGCGGTCGAGCATGTTGAACGGAGCGTTCCAGAACGGGAACACGCGAATGCCCTGGAATGCCTGGGGCGCCGCCGATGATGTCGCGCCAAAGATGGAACCGACAAAGATAGACGTCGGGCGGTCGAACGCCATACGGAACACGCAACCGCCTTTTTCATCACGGATTTCAAGAGACTGTCCGTCGGGATACAGAAGCGGTTCCATCATATTCCACTTGACGTTGTTCCCGTCGATAAGGACCTTGTTGACATCTCCACGAGACAAAAGCCCAAGTTCGAGAATCGTTCCGAAGAACCCCTTCGTGTTCACGTAGGCAAGATTGTCGATAACATAAGAAACGGTAAACTTGGCGGCATCGCCCTGGAACGTGAATACCTTCTTTATTCGGAACAAGGCCTTGCGTTCAACGCTATCAAAGCCCTGTTCCTCGTCGAGTAAAATTTCCGTGCCCGATTCCGAACGAAGGATGCGGTAGTCATACGGGTCGGCAAGCAAATGCTTGCGGTCATAAAGCATCTGTTCCAGTTTGACCGGCGTAAAATCCACATTCGGCAAGAGGCAATCCAAAAAGGCAAAAGAAGGTTCACCGTCATCCCGCCAAGAATTCACGAGATTGATTTTTGCGCCCTTGTAGTTCCATGCACGGAGTGCACCGCCCAAACGGCAGTCCAGCAAATAGGAGGATTCCGGGTTTTCGCAAAAGAGAATTTTCTTGCCACGGAGCAGGTAGTCGCACACATCGACGCGGAGCCCGGAAAAATCCGTGAGATTGTCCAAAAGTTGCGACGCTTTAATCAGCAACCGATTGGACCGTTTGCGAACCATCATGGAACGCATTCCCGAACGGTTAAACAAATCTCTGAAAAACAGCGGAGCCATCGCTGGCAAAAGCGCATGACAAAACTCAAGCCACTTTTTTCCCGAAAGTACATTGCGGCCTCTCCTGTACAAATTCAGGAAAGTCTTGTGGTGCAAATTGATTTCAGGACGTCGAATCAAAAGTTCACGACAAGTACGCGCCGTTGAAGGGAGACCAAGATTGCGGCCTGCAGAAACAAGGAAACTGATAGAACCGGACGTTTCCAACTGATCTACAGCAAAGCCGACTGTTCTTGTCTGCACCTCGTTCGTCTCCACGAAATCGACAAGACGTCCAAAGAAATCAACGATTTCTGTAGGCTCCGACGGAATATCGAAAAAGGCAATCGCGGACTTTCCTCCACGGCAATACGATTCCGCAATCGTCCTCCATGCAAGATTATCTTCGGCAATCGCTTTAGAAAGCGTTTCGGAGACAGGAACAATGCGGATAAGCGAGCCTCGGTCTTCCAGCGTAAACCAACCCGAAACAGGAGTCGAACGTCCGAGAGCGTCTTGTACAGCGGCTTCCGTCACCAGCGCATAGTCAAAACGGGACCGTTCCAGAATATCTGCCATGCCCGGTTCCCACACCAGCGAGGAGTTAAAATAGCCCTGGGGTTCCGCGCCAAGCACTTTCTTTAGGTAGTTGCGATGCAATTCCAGCTGCATCATTTGCAAGTCTTCCGGGAAAAGCGGAAGCATCGGGTCGTAATAGCCGCCCCCCAAGAACTCCAGAGTTCCGCTACGAATAGCATTCTGGATTTTGCCAAACATCAGGGGCTTTGCCACATTGTAAAGCGCCTCGATCATCGGGCCGTCCAAGTAAATGGAACATTTCAGCTGTTCCGAATTCAAGAGAACGTTCAATCCTTCTAGCAAATTACGTGCAATCGCCTCTAGATTTTCGTATGAGGTCGATGGCGACATCTGTAGCACAAAGGATATTCTCGGGTTCATGAGACAAAGAATAGAAAAAATATTGCACTTTTCCAAAGCATTTTCTAGATTTGGGTCGGGTAGCGGATGGCCGCCGGCTTCACGGCTGGAGGAAAGTCCGGGCACCGCAGGGCATGATGCTGGATAACGTCCAGGCGCGGAAACGCGACAGAAAGTGCAACAGAAAGCAAACCGCCCCGTTTGAGCTTCGGTTCTGCGGGGTAAGGGTGAAATGGCGAGGTAAGAGCTCACCGCGCTTCTGGTGACAGGAGTGGCATGGTAAACCTCATCCGGTGCAAGACCAAGCAGGATTCCGTTCGCAAGAACCTGGTGCGGCCCGTGCCAGCTGGATATCCGGGTAGGTCGCTTGAGGCGGTCGGTAACGATTCGTCCAGAGAGATGGTCATCGCCTTCGCAAGAAGGTACAGAACCCGGCTTATAACTACCCGACTATGAAGGCTCGCGCTAACAGCGCGAGCCTTCTCCTTATAAATTATCTCCAAGTCCTTTTTTCATTTCATTTCTCCTTTTTTTAAACTTTTTGGCGACGCTTATAAACTCACAAATTTTCGCATTCCCATAAAAGTCACAGCGATGCTAATCGCAATAGATAAAGCGAGTATCACAACCGGTATGAACAAGCCCTGTAAAAACACCTCATGCCCCATCTGCACTAACAAAAGAAGGGGAATAATAAAGAATAAAGTAATATGAGTTGCCGCACGGACAGTTTTTACACGAAGCGACACCATCAACGAAAATGCGGTCGTGAGGAGCACCGCCGAAAGAGCACCGAGCATAGATGCACCAGCCTCCAACGTTGTAATCTCGGAATGCGAAAACCAGTAGCCAAGCTGTGCCAAAAGCGCAAACACTAGCGGGAACGGGAGAATGGCAAACAGTTTACCCCAGAAAAGTTTCGCAGGCGCAATCGGAGAAAGCTGCAAAAGCTCCAGCGAATTGCGTTCGCGCTCGCCCGCAAAACTGTCACCCGCCAAAGGAGCGCCCATCGGAGCCATCAAGCAACCGAGCAGAAGCATCATGTAACTTTCCATGCCCTGCATAATCTCGCCACCGTAACGCGATACCGCAATCGCCTGGCTCGCCGCGAGGATTACCGGCGGGATGATGAACGGAATCCAGAAACGCGGATCCCGGAATATCAGGCGAAGTTCGTGTTTAAAAACGTGGAGCATGTGTTAGACGAGAGACGAAAGATTATATGTTCAATGGAAAGATAGTAAACAGTAGGAAGTGGTTGATGGTTAGGGAGTCGCTTTTAAGGTTGGTGAGATAGCATAATTGGAAAAACAAAAAAAATGTTGTTTAACACCTTTTTTTTGTATAATATATTTATCGGATTCGTGACAAAGAAGTTTTTTTCGAAGGAATACATATAATGAAAGTATCGTCGTTCTTTTACTTTGCCAACTTTTGGCTCAAGACAGTCCTATTCAAGAAGAAAGACCCGATTTTGGGAACCGTCATTGTAACCGACCGATGCAACCTGAAATGCAAGCACTGCTCCGTCAATAACATCACCTCGATAATGCATCCCTACACCCAAATCAAAAAAGAGATGCAGACCTTGTACGACATGGGCACCCGCATCCTCTTCTTCTGTGGCGGCGAGACGTTTTTGTGGAGAGACGGCGATTTGACTGTCAGGGATTTAGTCATCGAAGCGAAAAGAATGGGCTTCATGATTGTCAACGTAGTCACGAACGGAACACAGCCCATCGACTTGCCCGAAGCGGACTTGATTCTCTTAAGCCTTGACGGCGACAGAGAACGCCACAATGCCATCAGAGGCAACACGTTCGATACCATCATGGAGAATGTCAAGAACGCCACTGCGGACAACATCTGCTTCTACATGGCCATCAACCAAATCAACAAAGACGCTGTGCGGGACGTCTGCCAGATTGCGAAGGACACGAAAAACGTGAGGGCGGTCTCGTTCAATTTCCACACGCCTTATCCCGACACGAGAAACCTTTTCTTGTCCAAAGAGGAAAAACAGAAGATTGCAGACACCATCTTGCAGATGATGGATAAAGGCTACCCGATATTCAATCTCAAAGCATCGCTCTCGTACCTCGTCAACAACAGCTTCCCCACCCCATGTTACCAGTGTTTGGTCATCGAAGACGGCAAGATTTCGGTATGCGGAAGGTGCATCGACGTTCCGGGACTTTGCGAAGAATGCGGTTACTTCTTCGTCGCGGAATACACCCTGCTTTTCAGAGGCAATTTGAAAATCGCCTTCGAAGCGGTAAGGACATACCTCAAGTACGTATAAGCTAACGAGATTTTTTGAATGAGTTTGAGAACGACTTTAACTAGAGCGTGGCTGACCCGGTCCATCAAGCCTTTTTTATTCAAAAACGAATACGACGATTTTCTCCCCTTCGAGGAATGCGAAAATCTCGGACTCTACGTCCATATCCCTTTCTGCAAAAGCATCTGCACGTTCTGCCCCTATTGCAAGACCGTCTATAACAAGGAACTGTGCGACCGCTACATAGACGCGTTGATAAGGGAAATCCACAAAGTCGGTGGTCAATACAAAAGCAAGAAGGAAACGACCAGCCTGTATTTTGGCGGCGGCACGCCGGCCCTGATTGCGGATAGAATTGGCGAAATCATCGAAGCGATCCAGGAACATTTTACCGTGACCGAAGGCGTCGGCGTCGAACTGCACCCCGACAACGTGAATATCGAGACGCTCCAAAGGCTGAAAGACGCGGGCGTTACAAAACTCAGCATAGGCATCCAATCGTTCCAGGAAAAATACCAGAACATTCTTGGGCGAAAGAAAGTTGACGCAAACAAATTAAAAGAAGCCCTGAGCGCCGTGGAATTCGAAACGGTTTCGATGGACTTCATTTTTGCGCTCCCCGACCAGACTTGCGAAGACATCAAGGCGGACGTGGATACCGCATTCGAAAGCGGCGCAAACCATATTGCGATTTACCCGTTCATCGACTTTTCCTTTACCAAGAGCAAAGTGAAAACGATGCCGAAAAAGCAGAAAAAGGAGTTGCTGGATCGAATCACCGCCTACTTCAACGAAAAGGGGTACCACCGCAATTCCATCTGGACGTTCTCGAACAAGAAAGAAGCCAAATATTCATCCATGACCCGCGACAGCTTTCTCGGGTTCGGATGTTCCGCCACGACGCTCCTTCAAAAACAATTCAAGATAAATACCTTTTCCGTAGAAGAATACTGCAAGAGGATTAACAGCGACAAGCTGCCGACATCGTTGACCATCCGCTTCACGCCAAGGCAGAGGATGGTATATTACCTGTTCTGGACACTTTACAGCATGCAGCTAGACGAAAAGAAATTCGAGCGGTTCTTCGGCGTGCCGCTCCAGAAAATGTACGGCTTTGATTTCTGGCTAGCGCAGAAACTCGGATTTTTGACAAAAGAAAACGGAATCTATTCCACGACCATGAAGGGGGCGTTTTACTACCACTACTACGAACAATTCTACACGCTCTCGTACATCGACAAGATGTGGGGAATCATGCGGAAAGAAGCGTTCCCGGAGAAGATTGAGTTTTAGAGAATACAGTAGGAATACATGAAATTTTTGGCAGTATTTATTTTAAGTTTCTCGCTGATGGCAACAAGTTCTTTTGCGGTTTCACTTACTCCACCGCTTGTTCTAAAGATGCAAGAAGACCGAACGGTGTCCGCTTCCGACTTTGCAACAGAAGAAACTCCAGAGTTCGATTGGGGTCCAATAAAGTTCTTCGTTGGCGTATATTCCTGGTGTTCTCTCATTTTTGGAATTTCGTGGGCAGGGGTTGGATTAAGCAAAATTCACGATGAATACTTTAATGCTGGAGCGATGATTGGTGGAGGCCTAGGCATGGCGGCTTTGGGAGGACTCGGCATTTGGTGGGCGTTTTAAAAAAGGAGATCCCCGGTCAAGCCGGGGATGACAACGAAAGAAAAGGCGCCCTTGGCTTATCATTCTAAAAAACAGTAATGGCGGCTCGATGGCCGCCTTTTTTAATTACTGTCTCGTAAGAGTCTTGTACTTAATCGGCTTCGGATTGTCAGCATCTTCGCCGAGACGCTTGCGACGATCGGCTTCGTACTCGCTCCAGTTGCCTTCAAACCACACCACCTTGGAATCGCCTTCGTAAGCGAGGATATGCGTGGCAATGCGGTCCAGGAACCAGCGGTCATGCGAGATGATTACGGCACAGCCTGCGAACTTGAGGATTGCCTGTTCCAGAGCCTGCAACGTTTCGATGTCCAAGTCGTTCGTCGGTTCGTCAAGGAACAAGAGGTTGCCCGGCTTCTGCAAGTTCTTTGCCATGAGCACGCGGTTGCGTTCACCACCGGAGAGCTGCGAGAGCTTTTTCTGCTGGGCGGCACCCGTGAAGTTGAAGAGACCACAGTAAGCGCGTCCGTTCATCTTGCGGTCGCCCACCAAGATTTCATCATTGCCACCCGTGATAGATTCCCAAACCGTCTTGGAATCGTCAAGGCTTTCACGGCCCTGTTCCATGCTGATGATTTCAACGGTCTCGCCAATCTTGAGCGTACCGCCATCGGGCTTTTCCTGGCCCATAATCATCTTGAACAACGTTGTCTTACCTGCACCGTTCGGGCCAATAATGCCCACAATGCCGGAGCGCGGCAGGTTGAAGTTCAAGTCGTCGAACAGCACCTTGTCGCCAAAGGCCTTCTGCAAGTGTTCCGCCTGAATAACCACATCGCCCAAACGCTTGCCGTTTGCAATGTGGATTTGCGCCACCTTAATTTGTTCCTTGGAATCTTCGGCCAAGAGTTCTTCGTAAGCCTTGAGACGAGCCTTGCTCTTTGCCTGACGAGCCTTCGGACTCTGCTTGACCCATTCCTGTTCGCGAGCGAGACGCTTCTGACGGTCAGATTCACCCTTCTCTTCGTTCTTCATGCGTTCAAGCTTTTGGTCAAGCCACTGGGCGTAATTGCCTTCCCAAGGAATGCCGCGACCGCGGTCAATTTCCAGAATCCAATTCGTTACGTTGTCAAGGAAGTAACGGTCATGGGTCACGAGAATCACGGAGCCCTTGTATTCGCGGAGGTGGCGTTCGAGCCAGGCAACCGTTTCGGCATCCAGGTGGTTCGTCGGTTCGTCAAGGAGCAACAAATCCGGTTCTTCGAGGAGCAAGCGGCAGAGAGCCACGCGGCGCTTTTCACCGCCGGAGAGGTTCGTCACCGGCCAGTCCCCCGGCGGGCAGCGGAGAGCATCCATTGCAATTTCGATGTTGCGGTCAAGGCTCCACAAGTCCTGAGCGTCAATGATGTCCTGAAGCTTCGCCTGTTCGTCGAGAAGCTTGTTCATCTCGTCGTCTTCCATGGGTTCTGCAAACTTCATGGAAATCTCGTTGAAACGGTCGAGCACGGCCTGCTTTTTCGCAACGGCCTGCATCACGTTTTCCTTGACAGTCAAGTTCGGGTCAAGCTGCGGTTCCTGCGGCAAGTAACCAGCAGTGCGACCCGGTTCAATCCAAGCTTCGCCCTGGAATTCCTTGTCAATGCCCGCCATGATGCGGAGCAGCGTTGACTTACCGGCACCGTTCTGGCCGATAATACCAATCTTTGCGCCATAGTAGAAGCTCAAAGAAATGTCCTTCAGCACCTCTTTGTTAGGCGGATAGGACTTGGTCATTTTGTACATGTAGAAAACGAATTTTTCTGCTTTGTTTTGTTCGGCCATATTTTACTCTTTTCGCTTCGAAGATGCGCGGACCTTCGGTCCATTGAGGTATAAGGTTAAAAGTTTTTTCAGGACGAAGTCATCCTGAACGAATGTGAAGGATCCAGTTATTTTTCCTTTTTTTCGTTGTATTCAATATAGAAATATTTTTAGGCACGATCCGCAATCCTTGAAAACGCAAGTTCTCCGTATCAAGCATTCGCAAGGAATTCCTTGATTTTCGCCTTGACAAAAGCCAAATCCGGATTTGTAAGAATCGGAATCAGTGCATTGATTTCTTCGATGGACTTGTCCCACCATTTCCACTGAAGCATCAGCGCCGTAAGCTCTTCGTCGAAACGATTGCGTATAAACTGTGCCGGGTTCCCTGCTACAACCGTGTAAGGTTCCACGTTACTCCCCACGACAGCATTCGCCCCGATAATCGCCCCATCGCCAATATGCACGCCCGGCAAAATCACCGCATTCTGCCCAATCCACACATCATTCCCAATTACCGTATCGCCCTTGAGCGGCAAATTCTCTTTTGCAGGAGGAGCCATATTCCACCCCTGCAATGTGTAAAACGGGAACGTCGAAACCGCATTCATCTGGTGGTTTGCGCCATTCATCACGAACTCCACCCCCGCGGCAATTTGGCAGAACTTTCCGATAATTAACTTATCATCATTCCACGGATACAGATGCGTCACATGGCTCTCAAAATCGCTATCAGCAATGTAAGTGAAATCGCCCACGACAATCTGCGGATTTTTGAGCGTCGGCTTCACGTAAATTTCCTTGTCGTAACCCGCAATCGGGTGGACCTTCATCGGATCAGGGAGAGTGTTAGGCATGGGGACCTCCATGAATCAGTTATCAAGGATACAGCGGACAGAATAGGCGTAAGTTTTTTCCCACCAATAAAAAGATACTGCAAACGACCTGTATTCAACATCCATAGCATACTTGGTCCCGTCATGTTCAGGGCCGTCCGTAGTACACCAGAAATAGGATTCCCTTTTGACGCTGCTAAAATTGCGGTCGTTCCAATAACCGGCTGGCAAAGCAGAAAAGCCGGTTGAATTTGTCGCTTCGGGCATCTTGCTAATTTCGCCATCATCCCCTCTATAGTCCCAAGGGCTTTCTTCCCAATCTGTTACAGACTTTATTGCAAATACGGCATCGTCATAATTTTTATCCAGGCGTTCTTCATAAACAGCTGTTGACAAGGGTCTCAGTAATATGGCAAAGTCTTCCTGCGACGGGAGGCGAAACCCTTTGGGGCAAACGGTATCGGCATCATAATACGTGTAAAGTCGTCCGTATTTTTCGCAATAGTCCGCATTGTTTTGATAGCAGTAACTGGTGTTTATAGCGTAATTGAGGTTTTCAGCCATCCATGTCTGCGAGCCAATTACGATGGTTTTATACTGTTGTCCATCGCGTTCGTCAACGAGGGTTCCGTAGCTCAATTCAGAAACAATGGTGGGTTTTGATGAACTAGACGATTTTTTTGAGGCTGTCGAGCTGCTGGACTTTTTTATAGCAGAACTACTGGAATACTCTATTTTAGCACTGCTTGATTCAGCAGAGATTTCCGGAGCCGATACTTTATCATCACTGCCGCAAGCGTTAAAATTAGCGGCAACAAATAAAAGAGATGCAATAGCGTAAAGAGACTTCATATTTTTGACAAGGAGACAAAAACGCCGTTTGACTTTCCGTTTCCATCCGCGATAAACAAAGTTTAAAGTTTCAAATTAAATTGCCGTGTCACTTCATCCTGGGCGACACGGCAAACAACTCATGACCAATGTCCAAAAACTATCTATTATTCAAATAGTCTAAGACTTTATTCGTAATGTCGTTTTCTTTTTTCCAGAAGAGTACGGCGCCTGTTGCGCGGTCAACGACCATGTCGTAGCCTTCCTGGAGTGCGATTTCGTTCACGGCCTTGCGGATAAGCTGGATAATCGGAGCGCTCACCTTTTCGTTTTCAGTGATGAGTTCGCCGTTACGTCCATAGACGCGGTCGATGAACGACTTGAGTTCCGTATCCTTCTTGTTGTATTCGGCTTCTAGTTCGCGCTTCTTTTCATCAGAAAGCATCAACACCTGCTTATCAAGCTTTTCCTTGATAGCAGCGAGTTCCTTCTGCAAAAGGTTCGCCTGCTGTTCCCACTTAGCCACCTGGCGGTCGTATTCTTCCTGGGCTTTCTTTGTGCCCTTGAATCCGTCAAAGATAATCTTTGAATCGACATGGGCTATGCGAAGACCATCTTCGGCAAAACTTGCACAGGCAAACACCACCGAAAGCAAAATTATCAACTTGCGAAACATAGCGTTCCTCCTACCAGGTTAGAATGCCTGACCAATGACAAAGTTGAATTCCATATCGCCCACCTTGGAATACTTCGTTCCATTGTAGGCTTCACCCGGATCGAGCGGCCAAGCGAAATCGAAACCGATAATGCCAAGCATCGGAACTACGACACGGAAACCAAAGCCGATATCCTTCTTGAGTGTCGTCGGATCCCATTCGCTGAGCGGATTCTTCTTGGGCTTGTCAATTCGCTTGCTCGTATCGATGCGTTCACCGAACACGTTACCAGCATCAAAGAAGAACGGCAACAAGTAGAACGTCTGCGGCACAAGCCCGAGCTGGAGTTCGGCGCCAATGTACTGGTAGCTGCGTCCAAGGCGGCTGCGACCAACAGAACCGGCTCCATAACCGCGGAGCATACCATCGTAACCAAGCACACCACCCATCGTGTAGAGAGTGCGATGCTGCAACTTGTCACCAAAGATAACGCCATATTCGTTTGTCAAAGCAATCGACAGACGGTCGCGGAATAGCGGGAACCACCACTTGATGGAGAGGTCGGCCTTGACAAATTCGAAGTCGCTACCAAAGTATTTATTAGCCCACTGCACATCGAGCACATAGCGCGAGCCTTCCGTCGGAAACTGCGGCAGGTTCTTGTCGTCACGCTGGATGCGGAAGTTGAATGCCGATTCGATACCGGTATAGACCACATAGCTATTGTCGATGTTCGGGCCCTGGTCATTCATGAGCCAGCCATAACCAACTTGTCCGTAGAAGTAATCGTCCGGCCACTTGAGGCGCTTACCCACGAAGATGTTTCCACCGTAACGGGTAATGTCGTGGTCATCGTACTTTTCCATGTTCCACCAGCTATAGCTGAGGCTTGCACCAAGCGTAATCGGCTTGTCGAGGAACCACGGTTCGGTAAAGCTAATCGTTGCGCTCTTCTTGTCGGCACCATATTCGAGGTTCAATGCCGCCGCCTGGCCATCGCCCATGCAGCAGTTCGGGATAGACACGCTAGCCGTACCGACAAAACCGTCGCTTTCGCTATAAGATACACCAAGGCTGAACTGACCTGTACCCGCCTGCTTTTCCTGGACGGTAAAGTCCAAATCCACTTCCTGTTCGCCCACGACCTTGATATCTGGCACGACCATGTCGAAGTAGTTGAGTTGCATAATGTCGCGGAAACTGCGTTCCAAGGCGGACTGGCGGTAAGTATCGCCCGGATAGAGGCGCACTTCGCGGCGAATAACCTTTTCGTTCGTCTTGGTATTGCCGTGGACATGCACCTTGTGAATCTGAGCCGGCAAACCTTCGTTCATCTTGTAAGTGAGGTTCACGACGGAATCATTTTCGAATGTTCTTTCTTCGTCGAACTGCGCAAAGAGGTAACCGTCTTCGCGGTAAGAATCAATCAAAGCCTTTCTCGACGCATCATAGAGGTACTGGTCGAATACAGCCCCGCTATCCAAGCGGAACACGTATTCCAGCATTTTATCGCTCTGGACTTCGTTACCGGTGAAGTGAAGTCCGCCCATGTAGTAGCGGCGCCCTTCGGTCACGTCGATATGGACAATCATATCGCTCGAAGTCTTGATGTTGTCGTACTTGTTAAGCGTCGGGACGAGATCCTCGATCATATAGCGCACCAGGAGCTTGCTTTCGTAAGCGGTGCGTTTCTTGATTTTCAGGAGGGAATCAATCTTCGGGTTGTTCCACTTGCGGTCTGCGACCAGCCCAAGCCACTTGTTGCGAGCACTTTCGTAACGGATGATATCGTTCAAAAGCTTCCACGCATCTTCTTCTTCCTTGACTTGCGGCATGCGCCTTGTCACGGGATTCTTGTCGCCGGCTTTGCGCATATTCCTATAGAAGTGCGTCACTTCCATTGTAGGCACGCCAGCCATCTTGTAAAGCGGATTCGTCGAATCGGCCATGGCCTCGTTCAACTGCGTGTAAAGCGGGGCCAATTTTTCTCCAACCGGCACCATGCGTCCAAGATAAAACAGGCACGTAGAATCCGGCAAATATTCCGCATGGTAATCGTTGAGTTCGGCATCCAAGAAACCGAAATGGCGGAACACGTTCAGCACCGTATCGCGGTCTGCTTCGAAAACGTTTTCCTTAAATTCGCCGCCACCCCACCACTGGTTTTCTTTGGAGAGCATGTGTTCAGTGATTTCTTCGACGGGCACATGATCGTTGCCCTTCACGTCAACGCCACGGACACGCACCTTGGAACCCTCGCGAATCACGAAAGTCACCTTGTTCTGGTATTCGTCAACCGGTTCTTCGCGGTAGCCAATTTCAGCAAGAAGGAAGCCTTCAGAACGGTAGTGTTCGAGCATGGCCTGACGGGTACGTTCAAGTTGGCTCTTGCTATAGACCTGTCCCGGAATCATGTGGATTTTCAGGCGCAAGTCATCTTCAGAAATTTCGTCGCAGCCATCCAGAATAGTAGTATCCAAAGCCGGGAGTTCCTTCACCTTGAACACCAATTCTACATCGGACTCATCACCAACGTAATCCACCCAGGCTGTCACATCGTCAAACAGACCCGATGCGTAAAGCGCACTCACCGAATTCTGAACCTTTTCAGAAAGCAAAGTCGGGGAATAACTCTGACCGGCACGGATACCGACACGTCCAAGAACAGAGCGTTCGTCCATGTGATGGGTACCTTCGACGCGAATCTTGTTAATCTTATTCTCAACCATATACTTGTCGGAAATCTGCGACATGTCCAAAAGCTGGGCATTCGACATACCGACTAAAGCAAGAACAAATAAAAGCGAACGGGAACGCAGAATAGACCTACCTATAAAAGCAGTTATTTAAATTTCTGCCCAAAAATACAAAAAAACAGCTTCCCCGCCCACCCGCGTTTTCAAAAAACACCCTAACGAACGACGAATAAACAGATATGGGGACACTAGGGTTACATATCACCGACTTTTACACTTTTTGAAAGTGTTACAAAAACATATCATGTCAGCCTCCGAGCGGGCATCATCTTTTTTATTATCGAGCAGCAGGTCCCCGAACAAGCCGGGAATGACTGCATCGCCCATATATATGGAGAAAGGAATCGCGCCATTTTTTTCGCAAAGAAAAAGAAACAGAACTATATCAAGCGCAAGTCTAACACATTATTTATATTTAGAAGCGCTAAAAATTTTACACACTTCCCTAGAAGGATACTATGCGATCTACAGCTTGGAACGATGAAGAAAACAAAATCCTGCCCGAAATGGCGCTCGATTTTATGCCCGAAGAAAAATTACGCGAACTGCAGTTGCAGCGTTTGCGCGCAACCGTAAAGCTCGCCTACGAAAAGGTTCCGCTGTTCCATGACCGCATGGTCGAAAAGGGCGTGACCCCCGATGACATCAAGACTTTGAAGGACATAGTGAAGATTCCGTTCTCCATGAAGAAGGATTTGCGCGACACTTATCCGTACGGTCTCTTTGCTGTCGATATGAGCGAAGTCGTGCGTCTGCATGCAAGCTCCGGCACTACCGGTAAGCCGATTGTGGTCGGTTACACCAAGGAAGACATGGACGTGTGGGCGCAGGTCGTGAAGCGCGGCCTCCTCGCCTGCGGATTCCGCAGCACGGACATTGTGCAGAACTTCTACGGCTACGGGCTCTTTACGGGCGGCCTTGGCATCCACGGCGGTTTCGAAGCGCTCGGCGCCACAGTTGTGCCAATTAGCGGCGGCAATACCGAACGCCAGGTGATGCTCATGAAGGACTTTGGCGTGACCGCCGTCGGTGGCACTCCGAGTTATTTTGTCCGCATTATTGATGTTGCAGAAAAAATGGGCGTCGATATTTCGAAGTTGAACGTGAAGCGCGGCATCTTCGGTGCAGAACCATGGAGCGACGGCATGCGCGACTACATCGAAGAAAAGACGGGCATCAAGGCATACGACATTTACGGTCTTTCTGAAATTGTGGGCCCGGGCGTGGGCTGCGAATGCGAATGCCGCGACGGCATCCACATTTTCGAAGACCACTTCTATCCTGAAATTGTGGACCCGGAAACGCTCGAACCGCTCCCGGACGGACAAGAAGGCGAACTCGTCATCAGCACGCTCAGCAAGCGCGCCATGCCGATTTTGCGCTACCGCACCCGCGATATCACCGCCATCGAAAGCACCAAGTGCAAATGCGGCCGTACCATCCGCCGCATCCGCCGTATCGGTCGCCGCAGCGACGACATGATTATCATGCGTGGCGTGAACGTGTTCCCGAGCCAAATCGAAACGGCACTCCTCCGCGCAGAAAAGGCTTTGCCGCACTACCAGATTGTGCTTGACACCAAGAACAACATGGACACGCTCGAAGTCAAGGTGGAAGTTTCCCGCGACATGGTGAGCGACTCCATGAGCGATATGGAACAGCTCTCCAAGAAGTTCAAGCACTCCATCGAACAGATTCTCGGCATTTCCGTCATCGTTACGTTGTGCGAACCCGATTCGCTGCCGCGTAGCGAAGGCAAGGCGAAGAGAGTTATCGACAACAGAAAGAAGATTTAAGAAGGAGAAAAAAAATGAAGATACCACAGGTTTCAGTTTTCGTTTCGAACCGTCCAGGTCGTCTCCAGGCCGTCTGCCGCGCCCTTGCCGATGCAGGGATTAACCTCTTGTCGCTCACGCTCGCCGACTCCGGCGAATTCGGCCTTATCCGCCTTATCGTGAACGATGCCGAAAAGGCTGTCAACGTTCTCGAAAAGTCGGGCCTCAGTGCTACCGTCACCGACGTCGTTGCATGCCCTGTTGCCGACAAGGTGGGCGGCCTCGCCGACCTTCTCGACGTTCTCGGCGATTTGCAGATTGACTACATGTACGCCTATCCGTCCGAATACAAGGTCGGCACGAACGTGATGATTCTGCGCTTCAGCGATACCGAAAAGGCTCTCGCCGTCTTGAACGAAAAGAACTTCAAGACGCTCAGCACCAAAGAAATGCTCGGATAGACACGAGACACTCCTATACTCCGGAAACGTCGCAACGCTGTACGGAATATGAAAAAGCTAAACGGAATAACCGTTTGGCTTTTTTGTCTCAACGATTAAATAAATTACGGAATAACGTCACTCTTGCCGTTGCGAGACGTTCAGCTTGACGCAAGACTCTAAAATCTTATCCGCACAATAATGGCGTTTTCGAAATAATCCGGATTGCCGCCAATGCGCCAAAGCGAAGCTTCGTAGCGGAAAAGGTTCGGGCGCGCCTTGCGAAGGATTGCCGCCCCAGTCGCCCGCAAATACCCCGCCTTACTCTTACAGGGAATCCCCTTAAGCGAAGCATCCAAATCATCGATACTAACGCTGATGGCGTTATGATCGTGCGGGTTGTAGGGTTCCGCCTGAACCGAAGCCTTGAGAGTGGAGTATATCTCTTGGTGCTTTTTCCCGGCAGCATAGGGATCACCCCCAAAATGGAAACTTATAGCGGCATCGGAAAGAACTTCGAATTTCTTGACACAATCCACCCACGGATGATTCGATGCACCGACAATCCCCATGGTAAAATCAAAGCGGCAATCCTTGCCAAAATAACGGATGAACATTTCTTGCGCAGATTCCTTGAGAGGATCCGGTTGCAGAACATCGCGAGCCGCAGCATAAAGTATAGCCGCCGTATCAGTTTCGCCAACAGAAATCGGCTTATCACTTGCGTACACTCCCTGAAAACCGCTTTCGCTATGGAAACCACCGTAAACCCAAGCGAACAGCGCCTCAGCGGCGACGGGCTTCAAAAGATGCAACAGGATCGGCGTAAAGTTTGCAAAGACCATGGAACGCCTATGCAAAAGCTCTGCCACCAAAAGAGAATCACGTTCCTGCACCGCAAGCAAAATTGCACCGATATGCAGCAAGAACGAATACTGGTTCGCATCCAAATTCTGAACATCCGCAGGAATAAAAACAGTAATTTCGGCATGCAGAGCACTAGGCAAGTAAGTGTACCACGAAGGCGTAAAGTAAGCGCTTCCGTCGATACATTGCATTTGCGAAAGTTCATCGACAGAAGGCGTTGCCGTACCCACGTAGTCCAAAATGCCGGTTTCACTCCGAACGAAAGCGAAAGTGCTTGCCATCTTGACCGTTTCGACTTTAACATAGAATGTTTCGGTAGCCATTGCAGGCCTCCTTGTTGAAGGTTACAATGAGAATATAGAGTTTTTATATGTCATAAAATGACATTTCACAAAATCACCGAAAAAAACGACAAAAAAGGCTAAGCGGAAAACCGTTTAGCCTTTTGCTGTTCTATGGATGAAAAATAAATCGGCCGGGAATTCTCCTACTGGAACACAGCCGTCAAAGAAGTGACTTCACCAGGATTCACCTTACGGGTCACATCCTTAACACCATCGCTCCAGCCCGTGAACACGCCCGTACCGCCCTGAGCCGTGAGCGTTACCGGGATGCCCGTATAGAACGTCACCTTCATCGTCGATTGATCCAGCGGGAGCCCGTCAACAAGAACCTTGCCGGAGCCCTGTGCTGTTAGCGTCATTTCAACAGGAGAACCTAACGAGAAGAAAGACACCATCTGCTCACGAATTGTAGCCTGACGCGATTGGGCAAAGTTCTTGATTGTTTCCAAGTTGTTGCTCATCGAAGATGCGTTATAGTTCCAGAATTGCTGATCACGAGCCATTTCGGATTCCACCTGCGACTGCAAATCGTTAATGCGCTTCAGGAGCCTTTCTGCAGAGAAGTTCATCGAAAGGAGCACGCTAAAGCGGTTGATGAAAGCATTCTTGAAGCCAGCATTTTCAAGCAAGCGAATCATGAGAATCGTATGCACGGAGGTAGAAGCGCCTGCAGCCATCTGCGGTTGCTGACCGCCCATATTGCCGCCCCAGTTGCCGCCCATGCCACCACCAATGTCTCCACCCATGCCGCCACCGAAGTCGCCAAAGTTGAAGCCGCCCATGCCATTGGTACCATTTTCGTTAGTCACGTAGCTGAACACGTTGCCGTTCTGGGTATTGTAAGACACGCCAAAGCCAAAGTCCGTATCGTACAGGAACCATTTCCACTTGGTTTTCTGGCTTGCAACACGCCACTTCTTTATGTTGTTATGCGGCCAGTCGCTGTTATTCAGGAACATTTCTGCCTGCATGTAATTGATATAGTTATCGATATCAATCTGGTCCGCAACCTTCTTGTAGTTGGCCTCAGACGAGAGACTGTTGCTACGCAGCCAATCAATCATAGCCTTGTAATCTGCAGAAGAACCTGTGCTCGCCTCGTCTGTACCGCTGGCAGACGTTTCGAGAAGGTCGATATCGTTCGGGTCATAACCGTACTTGGTTTCGTAATAGTATTCGTTGTTGCGTTCACGCAGGTCATGGATGCCGTAATACTTGCCGTTGTAATATACGACAACATAACGGCCACGCTGGTAATCCACACCAAGACCTTCTGTCATCGAGGTTCCCAAGCGATCGCGCAAATAGTCGTCACCGCTATTGTTACCGAAGTTTCTCAGCGAGAACGCCTTGAACTTTTTGAGTTCCGGGTAATCCGGGAACAGCGAGTATTTTAAGCGCTTGTCACCGTATTCTTCGCGCAACGTAATTGCAAACGACTTCTTTTCTTTTGCACGGCTGTACTGCCCCGTAATCTTGTAATCGCCCATGATGCCAAACGCAGGAGTCTTGGGCTTGCCGGGTTCGAACATTTCCACATATACCGGGAGTTCGCGGTTGCTCCAGAAGTTTGCACCCTTCTTCGGGTCCATCATCGAAGCGCCATTACCCGTCATGTAGAGGCCGGAATCGGGGCTGAACATCGAAAGCGGATCGGTCGTCACGAATATCGCGGCAAGCGAAGGCTGCTGTTCGAAAACGTAGGTGCGGTTAATTTCTTCACTCGGATAAGAACCACCGACATAAGCACGGCAACGCAGAACCGTCGTAGCGCTGACATTCACCGTCTGTACTGCCGGAGAATTTGCATTCGGTTCTTTACCGCCTTGTTCACAACGGGTACCCGCCGGGAACGTCGCCGTCACCGCAGAAGAATAGAAACCGGAAGGAGGAATATTCACTTCGGCGACCTGGACTTGTTCCGCAAAGACCTCGCCCGAAGTATTGCCATAAGGCGACGGAGTCGCAAAGCCCCACTTGCCAGCACCGTCACGCGACCAGGAAGCACCCGTCGGAACAGACCCGAAACGCACGGAATCAAGCATAGCGCCTTCGGCGTTCATAAAGTACAATGCACCGCCATCCTTATCGACCTTGAACGAAGCGTGAGGTTCGTGTCCACGATTGCGGGCGATATACGATGTCACCTGGATTGTAGTGGATTCGCTACCCTGAGTTTCAGTCGCAAAAGTCGATGCCGTTACTTTGTTACGATTGAGGTCCTTAGCATTGTCATCTAGACGAACATAGAACACCGACGAGATATCACCTGTACCACGAAGATTTTTGCCACCCCAATTGCTGAGCGAGTCACCTTCCTTGAAGTTCACGCGAATCTTGTGATTCTTAGTAATGAATCCACGAACCACAAGCTGGTTGACCTTGCCGAGGTTAGTTCCATTGGCCTTGATTACCACTCGCGAATAGTCGCCACCCTGGGCAACCTTCATCACAGCGCCCATCTGATTTGCACCGCCTTCGTTAAAGCACAGCGAAGACTTGCCCGGCAAATTCTCGACATTATTCCCGGAAGTGTTTCCGCCAGCGCCACCAGGATTGCCGCCCCAGTTGCCCATGCCAGGGAAATTCATGCCGCCCATGCCACCCGCAGCAGATTCCGAACTGCAATCAGAGCCCATCAAGTTAAGCGAATCCGAAGGCAAAATGTAGTCTGCATAGCTCTTGCCCGAAAGGAACACAATCATGTAGCTCTTAGCGGGAACCGTGGCGTTGCCAAATACCCAGCGATGCGGATCCGACAAATCGTTCGTAAGCGCAAAGCCTTTCAAGCTCACAGGAGCATCGGACGAGTTGTAAAATTCAACCCACCCCGGATCGTTACCGTCGTTGTCCTTGAAGTTTGCATTCGAAGGAGAAACTTCCGAGAAAAACACCGGACTATTGCCTTCGAAACGCGGAATAACAGTAGCGGCACTCGATGCCGGAGGTACAGCAGCGCTAGACCCAGGCACAGCAGTACCCGCAGAAGATGTCGGCTGCACTGGAGAAGATACACCCGGAATAGTCGCTGACGAACCACCAACTATTGCAGAAGAAACGCCCGGCACGGCAGTACCCGCGCTAGACAAACCTACATTTGGACCAACACCGGAATCGGAGCTCAGTTCCCCAATGACAGGACCAGCCGGAGAAAAGCCATCATCGTTCGAGGAATCTCCGCATGCAGACAGAACCAAACTTAAACCCATTCCACATAGCGTCACTTTCGCTATAGACTTCATCAATACACCTTTAAATTAGAGTTGTTTATTCCAAGTGACACTCCAATCCATTCCCGACACTAATTATACATCGAGAATGTCCGCAAACGCCTTATTTTTTAAGGTTTCGTTGTAAAAGGATTGAGTATTTGACAACAGGAAAATTATCGGAACGATGAGTTCCGTTTTAACTATCTTTGTGAAAAAATTTTTAAGGAAACATGTGATGTTCAGCAAATTTAGCAAGGCCAGTCAGCAATTCAACTCGTTCAGCCCCGAAATGAAGGAGCAGATGATGAAGATGGCGAAGGCTCGCGTCAGAGAAAAAATGCTCAAGTGGCTCGCCACGCCGACATTTGTGGTGATTGGAATCATACTCGGAGCAGTCATCGGCGCGCTCACCGCCTGCTTCGGCGACATCAGCGACAGGCTTTCTGTGATCCGCGACACAAATCCGCTGTACTTTATCCCCGCTTTGGCACTCGGTGGAGCAGCAATCGCATTCGCCTACAAGAAATGGGGACGCTGGACAGAACGCGGCATGGACCAAGTCTTTGCCGTTGGCCTTAACAAAGAAACAGATTTCCCACTCGTCTCTATCCCGATGGCCGCCGTAAGCACCTGGATTACGCAGCTCTTCGGTGGAAGCGCAGGCCGTGAAGGCGCCGCCATGCAAATCGGCTCCGCACTTTCGTACAACATAAGTAAAAAATTACCATTTGAAAACTCAGCGCACATCATGCTCGTCACAGGCTTGGCCGCAGGCTTCGCCGGAATTTTCCAAGCCCCGATGGCTGCGACCGCTTTCGCGTTGGAAGTTTTGCTCGTCGGGCATTTTGAACTCGCCGCATTGATGCCTGCCGCCGCAGCAGCATTCACCGCCTGCAAAGTTTCGAGCATGCTCGGATTCCACAAGTTCAGCGTAGATTTGAATTCGCTCCTTGATGCAAGCGGATTCTCGGCAAGCATTTTCACGAACGAAGGCTCGCTTGACGGCTCGATGCTTTTGAAACTCGCGCTGATGGGCGTGCTCTTCGGAATTGTCGGTGGCGGATTTGCAAAGTTGCTTGGACTCTCGCAAGATTTCTTCGCAAAAAAATTCCCGAACAGCATTAAGAGAATTGCAATTATGGGAGTGGGAATAAGTGTACTTTTGCTCGTGTTTTTCCAGGGACGCTACGCAGGACTCGGAACAAACTTGTTGGACATGTGTTTTGGGGTTAATGCCGCCGATTTAGGGAATGCCGCTGGGAATGCTGCGGGGAGTGCCGCCGGAACCGCCGACTTGATTGGGTCCGTCGCCGGGTATGATTGGCTTATAAAATTCGCGCTCACGATACTCACACTCTCCGCCGGATTCGTAGGCGGTGTCGTCACCCCGCTTTTCGCCATCGGCGCTACATTTGGCGTATTCGTTGCAGGGATGTTCGGAATGCCGCTCGCCCTCGCCGCAGCCCTCGGCTTCGCCGCAGTTTTCGCCAGTGCAAGCAACACACTCTGGGCGCCCATCCTCATCGCCGGTGAAATCTTCGGATTCAATTGCCTCCCCGCATTCTTCATCGTCTGCACGGTCGCCTACATTTGCAACGGCGGGCAATCCATTTACAAACAAAAGAAGATTAGGATAAAGATTTAAAAATCTATATCTACATTCTTAAGTAAACCAGTCATTCCCGCCACCGAGCGGGAATCTCCTTTTAATGGGTTTTGATAAGCATTCTTCACAACTGTGTACTTTTCTATGTACTTTTCTATGTACTTTTCTATGTACTTTTCTGTGAACTTTTCTGTGTACTAGCATTAAAATTGGCATTTTCATCAATTAAAGTTCTTTTATCGAGCGAAGAAGTTTTCGTGTTTTTGGCAGTTTCCTTTAGCATAGCAATGATGTTGTGATACGCTTCCGTGTATTCAATTTGCATAATCGTAGTGATTTTATTGCCAGCATCTTTACTCGATGCCCCGCAGTGAAATAATTTCTCGCTTTTTAATCCATAATCCAAGAAAATATAGCGGTCGTGAAATTTTCCGTTCGTTTCATACACATTTAACGAGATGTCGGGGCGTGCCTTTAAGAAATCCTTCTGCATCCGATCCGTTAACGTTTCAAAGCCACATTCATCACTATAAATCGTTACAGCTACTCCCTTGGCAATTTCACGCAACAAGTCCAGAGTCTTCACGCCAATGTAATCATCGACAATCGTAATTGACTTTTTTGCCAAGCCATAAATCTGCATATAGGCGACATCCGCTTCCAGCTTACGCCCGTTCAAAATCAAGAAATGTTTAAAAGAGCTTGGATCAATGAAATTTTCCATAACTTTTTGAAGGTCCGATTTCATCACTGAAACATCTTCACGCGTCTCGGCAAGACCGTCACGAATTTCGACAATATCCTTCGTATTCTGAACAGTATGTGAAGCAATTTGAGCTATGCCATCAGTACCCAGCAAACTTCGATTTTCAGCAACAATGTAGTCCTTCATCTGCTTAAAAAGGCGGATAAGAGCCTTGCTTTGAGCCGTAGCACGCTCGCCCTTGAGAACCGTCATGAGCATATAAATGCCCTGCTCGGTAAATGCATAAGGTGCATACCTAACACCGCCCCAACTTGAGGTGCAATTTTTGCACCTCAAGATATCTTGCAACTCAAATTTACTCCCGTCACTTGAGGTCAATTTTTTTGACCTCAAGTTGTCTTTTGGCTCAAAATTGGCTAATTTCAAAGAATTTTGAGGTTCTAAGGTCAAATTTTTTGACCTTGAAAGTTCTTCAATTTCGCCGTTTGATAACTGAAAGCGAAAATCCTCGTCAAATTTTTCAATATTATTCTTGACCTGTTGATTAAAAGCCTTTGTGCTATACCCATAAATTTCAGCCAAATCGGCATCAAGCATTACCTTGAGCCCACGAATCGTATAGATTCGCGACTTGAGCATATTCTCATCAATCAGGGAAAATTCAGACTTTGCCGAAACTTCAACTTCGCCAACATTTGTGGCTGCGGCAACAACTTTTTTCATTTTTCACTCCTTCGCGGAACAAGCAAAAAATCCGCAAATACAAATTCTACGTTTATAAAATACACAAATGTTCACCATTTGTCAAGAGAGAGAATATCTTTAATCCGAAAGTTGATTTTTCACGTCATTGCAATCGTAACGAAGCAATCTCTATTCCGCATATTTATATATTTCACTATGACATAGCCCAAGACCGCAAGGATTTGGGCACCGAGTTTAACGTAGAGTTAGCTCTTATTCTCTGTTTCGAAATCTGGTAAATTTCAAAAATTCCCGAGAATAAGGCGAACACTCACGTCCAGCAATGGGCGTGGGTCGTTTGTGCTTATTGGGAATAGGTTTACCAGAACCTCGAAACAGGTAAGTGCATTCGACGCCACGCTTTTTTATTTGTGTGGCATGTCATTCTGGAGCCCTGGAGCGTAGCGATAGGGCGATAGAATCCAAGGCGATAGTTGACTGCACAACATAAGGGCTAAAGGAGCCCTTATGAGCCTGTTCGAAAAGCTGCAAAAAGCCTCGTCCGAAGAAGATGTGAAGGCAGAATACATCAAGGCACTGCACCTTAAGCAGGTTCAGCGAAACCTGATAGATATTCAGACGCGCGAAGTCTGGTTCGAAGCGAAATTTGGCTCCAAGAAGTCGCTCTACGAAATGTTCACGCAGCTGCTTTTCTATATCCACCGGGCACTCAAGGATGGCGAGCATATCCCTCCGTTCCTTTGCGTGGTCGATAGCGTCAAGGCCGCCATCATGAAGACAGATGTCGCGCTCCCGCTTTTGCAAGACAAGGACGTCCACATCAAGTGGGGCAAGTCCGCCAGCGACGTAACGCAGGATGCGCTAGATATTGTTTCGCAGTACATCGGCACGCATTTTGTGAGTTTCAATATCGAAACGCACGAGAAAGAATTTATCGACACATTGCGAAACGCCATAGAAAAAGGCGAAATCATCCGCACGCAAATTACGCCTGACAATCTCAAACAGGTTTTCGACAAGTGGGTCGAGATGGTCGGCAAGGAAATCGTGAATGCGGAACCTGAAAACTACGCAGAATTTTTCTATGCCGATGTGATGAGCGACGGCAAGGTCAGCACCCACGAACATTTGTCTGCAGAGTTGCTACACAAAGGCAATAAGCCGATATTTTTACTAAACGGGAAGACCTACGAAATCGCAAGTATGGATGGTTACAGCCAGTTCTGGGCGATTTACGATAGGCCGCCCAAAAAGGAATTCCGCAGTTACTTGCTGGAACGCCGCGACAGCCTGATTCCCGTTGACGAACGGACTTTCAAGGGAGCCTACTACACTCCGCTCAATGTAGTTGACAAGGCTTACGACTTACTGGAAAAGACGCTTGGGGCAAACTGGCAGAAGGACTACTATGTATGGGATATGTGCTGCGGTGTCGGGAATCTCGAATCCAAACATTCCAACCACCGTCATTTGTTCATGAGCACCCTCGATCAAGAAGACGTGAATATCATGAAGGCAGCAAAGATTTGTGTGTCTGCCGAGCGCTTCCAATATGATTATTTGAATGATGACATTGCCGATGACGGGACGATTGATTATAGTCTCACAAATAAAATTTCACAGACTTTACAGAATGTCATTCGCGATGCAAATGAAGGAAAGAAAAAATTATTGGTGCTGATAAATCCGCCGTATGCGGAAGTTGGAAGTGCCTTTAATACTTCTTCTAAAGATAACACCGCTAAAACGGGTGTAAATAAAACCCGATTTGGACAATTCGGAATGAAGGAATTTGGTAAAGCAAGCAATGAATTGTTTACTCAGTTTGTGGCCCGAATTGCTAAGGAAATTCCGAATGCGACCTTAGCGATGTTTAGTAAAATGAAATATATCAATGCGCAAACATTGCAAACATTTAGAAGTCGGTGGTTGGCAAAATACCAAGCTGGATTTGTTGTTCATAGCAAGTCTTTTGAAGGATTGAAAGGTGATTTCCCAATAGGTTTTTGTATATGGAAAACCTCCAACGCCATTGTGAGCGAGACGAAGCAATCCAAATATGCTTTCCCGTCTGAAATTTCCTGCGAAGTTCTCAATAAGAGTACAAACCCTATTGGTGAAAAGAAATTTTATAACGCTCCAAATGAAAGATATTTGGCCACATGGATTGACAGGCCGGAGCCGAATGCTACAGAAATAATCCCATTAAAAAACGCTATATCGCCTGCAACAAGAACGACTGATTTGAGATGTAAATTTTGGAGCGATGGCGCTGTAGGCTATATGCGGGTGAATAGCAATGATATGCAACAAGCAAACGACACATCGCTTTTCTCTTCTGGTTATAGTGGTGGACACGGCTTTTATGTTAATTCTGAAAATTTATCAGATTTGGCTATAGTTTTTACCGTAAGAAAAGTTGTTGTTCACACATGGATAAATGATATAGACCAATTCCTTCAGCCAAATTGTGAATTGTCCGAAGAATTCAAAAATGATTGCCTTGTCTGGATGTTATTTCATGGTTCTAACCTCACTGCTAGTGCAAACGACCTTGAATGGAACGGCAAAAAATGGAATATCGTCAATCACTTCATCCCCTTCTCTGAAGAAGATGTAGGAGCAAGCGACCGCTTTGAAAGTGATTTCATGGTTCAATACATGGATGGCAAAATTTTCAGCGCCGAAGCGCAGGCAGTCCTAGACGAAGGCAAGAAAATTTGGGCAGCTTACTTTAAGCAATCCTTCAACCATAAAATCCGCGAAGAACTAAAACTCAACCGCCCCGATGTCGGCTGGTATCAGATTCGCCAAGCCCTGAAAGCCCAAAACGAAACCGGCAACTCCGTTCCCGTCAGCTTTACAGCCTTTGAATCTACCTACAAAGCCCTATCCGAAAAACTCCGTCCCCAAGTCTACGAATACGGCTTTTTGAAATGAAAATGTTATACGTGATTGCCTATAAACTGAAAAAATAAACATTGAAGTAAAATATCTGAAGTCTAAGGCTTCCGTTTGTCTCTTGGTCCCGCAACAACATCAAAGACAAACCAAGCAATCAGTCCACACAACGCCATAATACCTCCTGCAAAAAGCCAGATGGTCAAGCGTTCGTTTAATGTGTTGTTGTAAAACAGCCAAAATGCCGAGAACAAAAACACTGCAAGAAGTGTAGGAATCAAAATATGATGCTTGCGTAAAAATTTACCGACAGGTTTTAGTACACCAAACCACACTGTCGCCCACGAAAAACCAAAAATAAAGGCGAAAATTGTGATACACACATAAAGCCCTATTATTATTGCCGTGCCAATAAACAAACTTTCCATATTCACCTCCGCCTAAATTTAACATACATTTTCGTTGAAAAATTTAAGATAAGGCGTCGCAAATTTCAATACCAAAGTTCGAGTAGTCATATCATTAAAAAACAAAACATCTATTCTCTCCATCCCTTCCTTTATGTAGCGTCTTTGAATTTTTCCCAAACCAAACCTTTCGTGTTTTATGTCGGGGTTTATACCTAAAATTGGCTCACATTCATCCGCCGCACGAGACTGTAAATTCTTCTCTAAAACAGACTCAAGGACATCTCGAGCAATATAACAACGACGCTCGCAGAAACGCTTCTCGCAAACATTCACGGCTTCGAAAAGTTTTTCAGCATGTTCGGGAACCTCCGCAATACGATTTCCGTATTCAAGTAAATGCAATAACAGAAGAAGGAGTCCCTTTCTTCTTGAAGTTTGATGACCATACAGACTGATATTAATGGCCCGCATTTTCGAGAAGAACTCAAATGGTTTGGGTCTTCGCACCTTACTCAATCTACATTGCAATGCAAAATTGATAAAAAATCCATCCCCACTAACCTTGGGAGACTGGATCCGTCCAATTTCAACATTTGTGTCACCAACTCGTTCGCAGATTACATCTAACGCAAGCAACTTTCGAGGCAGGATAATGTAGTATTCAAGAATTCGCTCGGCAATTTTTAGCAAGTCCTCATAAGAAAAAATATGAGCAAATAGGGTTTTTACAAATATCCGACCCCGCATATTGATTAAATTGCCTTTGACAAAATCATAAAACGCAGGATATAGTTTTTGACCCTTTTCTGCAGGGTAAATTAATAGGACATCCTTAATTTCCCTCAGCCAACGTTTTCCATGATTATACGGATACGCAAATTTCAATTGCATAGGCTGAAATATAAAATCAGTAGTATGTATTTCAGGTGCGTCACGCAAAATAGCGAGCAAATTTTTATACGAGATATTTTTACACGACAAAAGCGGTCTAATGGGAAAACAGCCCTGACCTGCAACAACTTCCGTCAAATCTTTATAATTACACATCATAAGCTACACCTCATACAATCGTAAATATATCAAAAATTAAATGACATAAATTGACATTTTTGATTATTATACATGACTATTTGGGTAATCAAGCTAGGCGCTTGTGTAAACAATTTCGCCTATGCAACTATGGAAATAAACATTGATGTAAAGTTTTTCTCAAAAATAATTTTATAAAATGTCATAATATGACATTAAAATAATATATATTTCTTGGTGGAAAGACAAAAACAAGGGGTTCCTTATGCATAAAACATTGCAACAACTTATAGACGAAACACCAGAAGGAGGCTTGCTCCATTTGGGAGAGACCTCGTATAAGGAATCCGTGACGATAGCAAAAAACATTACGATTGTGGGCGTTGCTGACGAAAGCGATGATCCTTGGTATGATTACGACTACAAGACACTCATAGAAGGAAATGTCGTTATAACGGCATCAAATCCTGTTTTTGAAGGAT
>CAMKTL010000011.1:0-92965 GCA_946415675.1 uncultured Fibrobacter sp. | reverse complement strand
GTCGCCGCTGGATTCACGCCCCCTACGAGGTAAACCTCGCAGGGGGCTTTTTTTTGCTTGTCACCCCGGATTTATTCCGGGGCCGGCCTGCACTGAACCCCTTGCTGTGAACGGCTTGCGGGGCTTTTTCGTTTTTGCGGTATTTCAGTTTGTTCGAAAATAACTTGTTTTAACTCAGCGAGTTATTTTGTTCTTTTGATGACATGATTTAGTCGTTAATTCTCGATTTTATTACAAATTGTACTCTATACACAATTTTTTCTTGAAAAGTTATATTTTTTTTTATATTTTTGTTTTTTTACAAAAAAAGATATATTTTTAGAATCTGGGTGTGGAATAACTAAAGGTAGAGTGTATGCGGCACCTGTATTTGGCTTTTTGTTGTTTGAGCGCTTTTGCCACGTCGGCTTTTGCCGATTTGACTGTTCACGTGCAGTCACCTTTTGGTGCTGGCGTCGTTCCTCATTTGACACTTAATTCGGCAGCTCCCGATGTATCGGCAGCGTCTGCGACAGCTATGAAGGCTGAAGGCGAGGATTGGTATTCGATTACCTTGAATAAGAATCTTTCGGATTTCAAGGCTACAGATTCCTTTGCGATTAAGGGTTGTCCTACCGGTGCGACTGGCGGTGCTGATTGCGTCGATTTTGGTGGTAGCATCACATACAATGTCAGCGATTTCTTTGAAGGCGACAAGGTTGCATGGATTTATACGGACGCTACTACTGAAACGTTCACGAAATCTTTTGCGGCTCCGGGTTCAAAGATGGTTTGGTTCAAGAGTCCGTGGGGCAATAAAGTTCTTCCGCAGATGATTTTCGAACAAGATACCATCTTGATGCACTTTACAGCAGATGCGGAACAGTGCGGTTGGTTTTATGCTGGCCTTTCTCAAGAAGTGCTGGATAAATATGTTTTGCGTACTGCGCACTTTACGCAATTCACTGCGCCTTGGATTACGGTTCCTGAAGACAAAAAGCAGATTGTCGATTTGGACAATGCGTTGAAAAAGGCTGCCGTTTATGTTGATGGTACCGTGGCTACGCCTACTGTCAGTAATAAAATTGGAACACCTGGCCAGTGCTTTGATAAGAACCGCACATTGCATGTCTATAATCCGTGGCGCAACAATAGCGTTTATCGCGATAGCACGATTTATCTGACTATTGATGGTGTTTGGCGCGATACCACGAAGGGACTTGCATTTGACAAGGGCTACAATCATTGGCTTTCAGTAACATTCCCTGATTCGCTTGTGTCATCTGCGGCGTGGAACTCTGCCGATGCGAAGGTGCAGATTACTCGTAGTTTCAAGGAAAATATACAGATAAACTATTTTAGCGAAAAGAATCGTCCGGTAGCAAGTACACTTTTCCCGTCTGGTGTTTATGAGGCTTGGCTCTTTACAAGTTCCAAAATGGAAGAATTAGATCTTTCCTTTGCTCAGCTGGAACGCAAAGTTGTTCGTTTGTTGAGCCCATGGAAGAACACTCCGACTTCGTTTGTTGTTGATGCGAATAATGAAGTTGTGAAGATGTCCACTTTCTCGAAGGATACATGCGGCTGGTTCGAAGGAACGTATTATAAGCATGCCGCGGATTGGAAGATTTATTTCAAGCAGAGCTTCGGACTTGAAAAATATGCCATGGAAGGTGTTGTCAGAGAAGGGAACGATGTGGAAATACTCATCGATTTGGATTCTTTGATGAGCAAGCACGATACGGTTTATGTTTATCCATCTGACAAGAATAAGAATTACAGCCGTCCGGAAGCTTCTGCCGTGTATCCTGCGGGGCGGCTCGGCGAATGTCCATCCATGAAGATTTCTGCGATGCTTTTGGATTGGGCCGGTGAAGCATTCCACGACAGTATCGACGTTGATTTTGGTGATGTCTATAACGGTAACAGATATACGAGAGTTGGTCGTGATAGTAGCTGCAGCGCTGGAGCTGTAACGGGGATGGTCCAGTCAACGCTTGTCAATGGGCGTCCTGCTCGCGTGGATTCCACGAAATATCCTTGGAACAAGTGCGCTGCTGCCCACGAAATCGAAAAGTGGTTTGTTCCGCAGGTGGTGGCTAGGGATGCTGCCGGTACGGAATACACAAACTCCAAGTGCTTGGATATTGATCTCAAGCTTGATGAGGAAGGTTTTTGGTATGCGGACTACTCGAATGAATCGGGCGACTGCAACGATCCTGTAAGTCCGGGATTTTTCCCGCTGGACGACTTTGAATATCTTGATGCCGCAAAGACTATCAAGAATCCGAAATTCGACTGGAATGTTACCGCTTGGACTAGGGCTAAAGGCCTTGATACCTGCAAGCACAACTATAGTTATGCAATGTCTGTTTCTGCAAGCTTCAAGTACGTAAAGGGCCAATACTTTGAGTTCCGTGGTGACGATGACGTGTGGGTCTATATCAATAACAGACTTGTCGTGGATATCGGCGGTGTCCATGAAAGAGTGGAAGGCGCTGTTGACCTTGATACGATTGGTCAAAATGATCCAACTCTCGCCTTGAAGGAAGGTCGTGAATATCCGTTCCATATTTTCTATGCGGAACGTAATGCGTCGGAATCGAACTTCAAGATGCGTACCTCCATCAACTTGCAGAAACTGAATACCTACATCCCGCTCATCGACGATTCCAATAAGAAGCTTATAACGGGAGTCCTTAAGCTTAAGATGGATGCTGAGGCTATCAGCTGTGATCCGAATGTGAAGCCTCAGGTAGATACTACGGATGCTCCGTCTATATTCTATCTCGATGGAGGAAACCTTACTGAGGCTAAGGAATTGAATGTGGGCCTCAATATGGGCGGTATCCTTATCAACGAGGACAAGTCCAGCTTTGAAATCAACATTGATGAAATTGTCAAGCAGCGTTCGCTGACCCCTGGTACGTATGTGTTGCTTTACTACTTGGAAAGCGACATGGGCTTGAACGATGCGTACGAGTTTACGGTTCCCGATTACCCGACACCGGAAATCGCATTTGTTGACGTGTTCAATCCGTCGTCTGACGGCAAGTTGAAAACATTCGACCCGACGAACAAGACGCTCCGTGGCGAGAAGATTGTCGTTGGCCAGAACGATACGTTGATGACGCATGTGCGCTATCCGGAAATGGCGTATCTTGAAATCGTGGTCACGTACATGGGTGAAGTTTGTACGGACTGCTTTGTCCAACTGGACTTGAATCCTAGCAGCCCGTATCTGAAGTTCTATAATGAAATGGAACAGCAAATCAACACCATTGAAACGGACGAGACTGGACGTGCTCGGTTCTATGTGGTCGGTGAAGCAGCCTTGAAGGGCGCATCGTTTGGCGTTGTCGGCATTAGCGGTGTCAAGAATACGCTCAAGTGGGGTAACATCAACTTCAAGGATCCAGAAGTGCCTTTGGCCAAGACCGGAAGCATTTACGACCGCAATGGCGACGGCGTCCCGGACAGCATTTATGTGCCGTTTGAATTCAATGCGTTTATCGGGCACGACCTGGATGCTGTTGCATGGAGCTTTGCGAGCAAGGATTGGCATGAGTTCAATTCTCTCGAAGATATTTCGAAATTGACTGTTAACGACTCCACTGTAGTCATTAAGGCAGATAGCCTGATAGACTCTGTTTTGACTGGTGCTGTGAAAACTACGTTAGAAGGCAGCTTCCGTTATCACTACATTTATTTGGACGAGGCCACAGGATCGACTCAGGAATCCGAGACTTTGTTCACGAAGATTCAGGAAAAGATCGGTGCAATCATTCTAGAGAAACCGATGCTCAAGATTGTTTCGGATAACGTGGTCAAGGTAACTATTAAGTTGTCTGAAAGCTGCGATGCCAGGAATCTTGAATCCATCCGATTCATCGAACTGAGAGACAAGAACGATAAATTGGTGGATCCGTCGAGTTATAAACTTGCGTCCATTGATCCGACGGGAGAAAGTGATTATTACGACTTGCTTTTCAGAAAGGACGATATTTACATTATTCCGGAAGTGGGCTTCAAGATCCGCCTGATTCCCGATGTCTTGCCGGATTTGAACGGCAATAAGCCGCACAAGAACAATCCGTGGCGCCGTATCGAAGGCGAACAGCCTCTTGTGACGGAACGTCCGAATGTCGTGACGATAAAGCCCGGTATGTTTGACGACGAACATCCATGGCCGGGTGATACGAATCATGTGGTTCCTGTCCGTGTTGATGATGACTTGACCATCAAGGAAGTTATCCAGGAAAAGGGCCTGCCGGGTGTTCTTGTGAAGTTCCAGCTGAACGATTACGCGACAACGCAGTTGCTCGGTGCAGACAAAGCTAGCAGGGATGAAATCTTGAGCAAGGTCAAGGTGGCCTGGGATATTGAATTCTTTACCAACTTGGGTCATTACGTGAACTGGGTCAAGGGTGAATTCGGTTGCAATGACAAGGCCATATTCGGTACGGACTGCATTCAGAATGCTGGTAACATGTTCTTTATGTGGGATGCCATGAGCGAAAAGGGACGAATTGTCGGAACGGGCGTTTATATCGCAAAGTTCAAGTTCAAGATTTTCACGAACAATGAAATCGTGGGCAAGGGCGAGGAAACGTTCACGTTTGGTATCCGTCGTAACGAGATGTACGAGGCCGGCATCCAGAAAATCAGGTAAGGTCTTTTTCGATAGAACTTCGAAATAGGATTATCATGCCGGACTCTGCTCCGGCATTTTTTATAAAAAACGCTTTTTTTTCATTATGATTTTTTGAATTTGGGCACTTTAATATATCTTTTATGTTAAAGTGTGGGCTAAATTAAGAGGGTGTTCAATGAAACACTGTTGTTTGGGTATTGTCGCTCCATTGCTTTTTGTTGTATCTGCATGGGCGGATTTGACAATTCACTTGCAGTCTCCATTTCGTGGGGATGCGACTGCTTCTAGCTATACTCCGCATATTATCGGTGGCGTGACGGACTACAATCCGGGTTTTGGCGCTGGTTCCAGGACGATGATGAAGAGCGAGGGCGATGACTGGTATGTCTATACCTGGACGGGCAAGACGATTGCGAATTTCCAGGACTGGGAAGATTTCGAATTCAAGGCGTGCCCCAATACAGACGATAACAACTACAATAACAACAATTGCGTCTCGTGGACGCAGGGCGGAAAGACGAAGATAACCGCGTTTTTCGGCACCGAGACGGAAATCTGGCTTTATACGGACACGAGAGACAAGTCCTACAGGAAGTCGTTCATGGCTCCGGGTTCCAAGATTGTCTGGTTCAAGAGCCCGTGGGGCAACAAGGTGCTTCCGCAGATGATTTTCGGGGCGGATTCCGTGCTGATGCGTTTTAATGAGGGGGACAAGAGCAAATGCGGTTGGTTTTTCGGTGCGCTGACTCCTTCGATGGTTGAATCGAACCCGCTTTTGACGGCCCATTTTGTGCGTTACAAGGCTCCGTGGTATGTTGTGCCTGCAAACAAGGATTCTTCGGTCGATTTCTCGGGAATCCTCCAGACGCAAGATACTCTGTTTGTCGATGGGACTGTCGATAATCCCAAGGCTTCGCTTGAAATCGGGACTCCAGGTGAATGTTTTGACGCGACACGCCGTTTGCACATTTACCATCCGTGGCGGACGAACTCGACTTATCGCGACAGCACGTTCTTTCTCAAGATTGACAACAACATCATGAACGAACCGACGGGACTCAGCGCCGAGGGCGAATACAAATATTGGCGCCACATCGATTTCGCGGATTCTCTCGTGGGGTCGTCGCAATGGAATTCCCAGGGTGCGACTGTTCAGATTTTGCGTGGCAAGAACGACTGGCCTCAGCATCCATATTTTGAAGACCGTTCCCGCCCGCGTGCAAGCGATTTCTTCCCGGCTGGCATTTACGAGGTATGGTTCTATACATCGACCTCGCTTGGCGATTTCGATTTGGCGTTCTACCCGCCGGAACCCAAGGTGGTCCGTTTGAAGAGTCCGTGGGAAAACATGTCGCCATCCATGATTGTCGAATCGACAGGCGACGTTATCAAGATGGGCCCGTTAAAGGATACGTGCGGATGGTACACCGGTACGGTCTATAAGCATACGGACGATTGGAGAGTTTACTTCAAGCAGAGCTTTGGCATGGAACGCTACGGTGGCAGGGGAATTGTCCCTGAACAGGAACATTTGGATTCGCTGGTCTCGCTGGATTCCTTGATGGCGTTGCACGATACGGTCTGGGTTTATCCGAATCCCAAGCGCGGTTACGAACCGAGCGATTCCACGCGCTATCCCGGCATTCTCGGAATATGCCCTTCGCTCAAGATTTCGGCGCTCGTCGTGGATTGGGCGGGAGAATCGTACAACGATAGCATTGATGTGGATTTTGGTAACATCTATAACGGGAACCGCTATACGACTGTTATGGGTCTCAACCAAAACGGACAACTTGATTCTTTGAAAACTTGTGGTGGCCATGTGCTTGGCATGGTTCAGGACACGCTTGTGAACGGTCTCCCCGCTCGTGTGGATTCGCTAGCTTATCCGTGGTACCAGTGCTCTGCTGCGCATGAAATCGAGAAGTGGTTTATTCCGCAGGTGGTGGCGAAGGATGCCGCGGGCAATGAATACAAGAACGGTGTGTGCCGCGATATTAGTTTATCCTTGGACGAAGAAGGCTTTTGGCAGGCGGACTTCACGAACGAGGAAGGCGACTGCAACGATACAATCAATCCAGGATTTTACCCGATTGACGATTTCAAGTATCTCGATTCCGCAGGAACAATACCGAATCCGAAATTTGACTGGGAGATTAGCGGGTGTCGCCACAATTACAGCTTTGCGATGAAGGTCTCGGCGCAGTTCAAGTACGTGAAGGGACAGTATTTCGAGTTTCGTGGCGATGATGACGTCTGGGTCTTTATCAATAACCGCCTTGTCGTTGATATTGGCGGGTGCCATAGCCCTGTAGAGAGAGGCGTGAATTTGGATACAATTGGGCAGAACGATCCGTCGTTGAAGCTTATCGAAGGTCGCGAATATCCGTTCCACATATTCTTCTCGGAACGCAATGCGACGGGTTCGAACTTCAAGATGCGTACCTCCATCAACTTGCAGACACAGAAGACGTATTATCCGGTGGAAGAGCCGACGACCGATGGAACAATCAAGTATTCCATTTTGCAGTTGCTCATGGACGAATCCATTAGCTGCGACGTGTCGAGTACATCGCATATTGATACGACGCTGGCGCAGTCCTTCTTTGTGTTGTTCGGCGATGACGAAAGGATTCCGTCGGACGGTATGGAAGTTCTGCCGGGAACTATTGCGGGAATCGAAATTGATGCGAACATGGCGGGATTCGTGATTGATACCGTCGCGATTGTGCGTAACCGCTCCTTGGCGCCGGGTTCTTACATGTTGCAGTTCTCCTTGGCGAGCGACCCGACGCAGTCTAGCGAAGTTTATTTCACGGTGCCGGCGTATCCGCTTCCGGATATTGCGTTTATCGACGTGTTTAACGGGGCGGAACCGGGCAAGGTGTTTGACCCAACGGGAATAAGCTTGCGCGGGCTCCCGCTTGACGGCAGTGCAAACGACACTCTCCTTACGCATGTGGCGTACCCGGATACGGTGCCCTTGCAGGTGGGTGTGTTCTACATTGCAAATCTCTGCAAGGACTGCTTTGCGGTCTTGGATTTGAAGACTTCGTTCCCGATAAGTTTCTTGGACGAGAAAAAGCAGAGGACAAACAAATTGATTACCGATTCGACAGGAACCATCAAGTTCTATGTTGTCGGTGATTCTTCGGTGACGGATGCGAGTTTTGAAGTTTCCGGGGGCTCTGTTGCCAATTCTCTGAAATGGGAACATATTCATTTCAAGGAACCGCCCGTGCCGTTTGCGAATTTGGGCGAGGCCTTTGACCGTAATGGTGATGGCGTGCTGGACAGTATTGCCATTATGTTCAACAAGGCGTTTGGCGAGACTATCCCAAATACAATTGCGTGGACATTCGGAAGTGATGATTGGCGTACGATTGCTTCGACTCAAGAGGTCGCGATGTTGATGCAGGACGAAAAGAGCCTGGCCATCCATGCGGATAGCTTGCAAAACAAAGTGTTTACGGGCGGAGCGAAGGATTTGTACCAAGGTTCCTTCAGGTATCATTATACCTATATGGACAAGCAGACGGGACAAATGACGGAACTAGGCCTAGATGGCCTTGCGATTGAAGACCGCATTGGTGCGATTCTTGTCGATAAGCCGATTGTGAAGCCGGTTTCAGATAACGTCAACAAGCTGACGGTATATATTAGCGAGGCGGTGCAGGCAGGCACGCTCAATGGTTTGCAATTCCTTGAATTCAAGGATAAGGCGGGTCAGTTGGTGGATCCTTCGCTCTTGTCAGTCGTGTCTTTTGTGCCGAGCAAGAACAGCAACTACTATGACGTGCTATACCAGAAGAACGACAATACGATACTCCCGGAAGTGGGCTTTATGGTGCGATTGATTCCTGGGGTGGTGCCGGACTTGAACGGGAATGTACCACATGTGAACAATCCGTGGCGTCGCATCGAAGGTGAACAGCGCGTGGGCTTGGAGACTCCGAATGTTGTCGGCGTCGATCCTGCAAACTGGACTCCGGAAAAGTGGCCGTACAAGGACGATGTTGCGCCTGTCCGTGTTGACGTGTCGAAGAAAATCGAAGACATCATTGCCGAGACGGGGCTCCCGGGCGAACTAATTTCGTTTGACTTGAGCGAAGTCGGCAAATCGTTGCTGTTGAGCTCGGATGAGAGCAGGGACGTTGTGCTTTCAAAGGTGATGATCAAGTGGACTGTGGAATACTTCTCGACTCTCGGACAGTTCGTCAATTCGAATAGCGGTGTTGTGGCTTGCAACGACAAGTCGATATTCGGCACGGACTGCGTGGAGAATCCGGGTAACGTGTTCTTGATGTGGGATGCCCGCAGTAACAAGGGACGTTTTGTTGGGACGGGAGCCTATATCGCCAAACTCAAGTTCAAGATTTTCTCGGACAAGGATTTAGTCGGAAAGTCCGAGGACACGTTTACTTTGGGTATTCGCCGCCATGGGAAAAAATAAATGCGCCTATGGCGTAATTGGTAGAACTTAGTTGGTAGAACTTAAAAAACAAACATCTTATCAACAATTTAAGAATAGGCCTTGCAAAAAGTAACTCGTTGAAACTAAACGGGTTACATGCGGGGTTTTCTTTATGTCCAAGTTTTATTTACAATGGGTGTTGATAAATGTTGAAAACTGCTAGAGATTTTAATGTATTGCCTTAGTTCTAAGATCTAAGTTCTTCCTTTTAAAAATCTATTTTTGGTCTCGTGATTCAAATTCAGAACGTTTCCAAGTCTTTTGGCATGCAGGTCCTTTTGGATGGTGCGAGCATGCTTGTGGCAAACCACGAACGCGTTGGCCTTGTCGGGCGCAACGGTTGCGGTAAATCGACGCTTTTCAAGATGATTCTCGGGCAGGAATGTATTGATGGTGGTAACATCGACATCCCGAAGGGTTATACGATTGGCTATTTGCAGCAGCACATCAACTTTACGCATGCGACGGTGCATGAGGAAGCGTGCAGCGTGCTTAAGGTGAATGAGGACGGCTGGCTCGAAGAGCATAAGGTCGAGTCAATTTTGTTCGGTCTCGGTTTTGACGAAGAATCGATGCACAAGAGCCCGATGCTCTTGTCGGGCGGTTTCCAGATCCGTCTGAATTTGGCGAAGGTCTTGGCTAGCGAACCGGACATGCTTTTGCTTGACGAACCGACGAACTATTTGGACATTGTGTCGATGCGATGGCTCAGCCGCTTTTTGCGCACGTGGAAAGGCGAAGTGCTCTTGATTACGCATGACCACCACTTTATGGACGAGGTCTGCACGCATACGGTGGGGATTCACCGCCACAAGATGCGAAAGGTCAAGGGGACTGTCGAAAAGCTCCGCGAGACGATTGCCGAAGAAGAAGAAGTGGCAATGCGCACTCAAGAAAACGAGCAACGTAAAAAGGAGCAGCTCGAACGTGTCATCGAACGTTTCCGCTACAAAGCGGCAAAGGCTGCTATGGTGCAGTCAAAGATTAAGGCGGCGGCAAAACTTGCGACGGGTGAGCGCCTTACGCATGAACGCAATTTGGATTTTAGTTTTAAGGAAGCGGAGTTCCCGGGCAAGCGCATGTTGCAGATTCACGGGCTGCATTTTGCGTACCCGATCCGTGACGAGAATGGCGGCGGGGCTGCGCAAAAGTTTGGCCCGGAGCTTATTTCGGACCTTGAGATGGAAGTGTTCAAGGGCGACCGCATTGCGATTATCGGTCCGAACGGTCGCGGTAAAACGACGCTCTTGAATTTGATTGCAAAGGAAATTGAACCGACTCAGGGGACAATCAATTATAACCCGAACCTCAAGATAAATTACTTTGGACAGACGAACATCAATCGCCTGAATCTTGAAAATACAGTCGAAGAAGAAATTGCGACGGCGATTGCGGATGTGTCGCAGAAGAGCCGCGCCCGTAGCCTCGCTGGGCTTATGATGTTCAGCGGCGATAACGCAATGAAGAAGGTCAAGGTACTTTCGGGTGGCGAACGCAGCCGCGTGCTGTTGGGCAAGATTTTGGCGAACGAAAGCAATATGCTATTGCTTGACGAACCGACGAACCACTTGGACATGGAAAGCATCGAGAGCTTGATTGACGCACTTGAAGATTACGAAGGTACGGCTCTCGTCGTGACGCATGACGAAGAGCTTTTGCATGCATTTGCAAACCGCTTGATTGTATTCGATGGCGGCAAGTGCCGCGTGTTCGAAGGCTCTTATGCCGACTTCCTCGAAAAGGTGGGCTGGGCATCGGAAAAGAAGCCGGGTGGTGCGAATTCCGCAAACATCAAGGTCTCGAATATCGATGTCACAGACGATAAGCCGGCAAGTTCTACGCCGCGTACAAAGGAAGACCGCAGGGCACGTGCCGACTACATTGCCGAGCGCAGTAAGGTCGTGAAGCCGCTCGAAAAAGAAGTTGCACGCCTCGAAGCTGAAATCGCAAAGGCTGAAACGATTGGCGGCGAACTCGAAGCGAAACTTGTTACCGCCTCGGAATCTGGCGACGGCAACGCCATTACCTCCATCGCAAAAGACATGGACGATAACAAGAAACTGACCGAAGATCTTTACGCTGCCTGGGAAAAGGCAAGCGCTGAACTCGAAGCCGCGAAAGACAAGTATAAGCTGGATTAGTTGTTGGTTATTAGTCAATAGTCAATGGTCATTAGTTATGAAGGGAGATGCCCGATCAAGTCGGGCATGACAGGTGCGTGGTCTTAGGCGTGTCATCCTGAGCGAAGCCGAAGGATCTAGTTAAGTTTATTGTTTGCAATTGTAAGAGGGCGACTGCGGCGGACATGACAGAACTTTTTATTTGATGTATCTATATTTTCCTTAAATTTATATATATTGAGTATAAATGCTGTATTAAGGAGTATGGATAAAACGCCTATTTTATTCATAAATGAACGATTAAAAAGGAGGAGTGAAATGAATTTTTTGAGGATTGCGGCGACGTTAGGATGTCTTCTTTGTGTTGCTTGTTCGGACAGCGGAAAGTCAAATCCGTCAAGCAGTGTGGTGAACGATGCGGATAAATCCAATATAGTGTATTCCTACGTGAAGGTGAAAAATTATAATAGCGGGCCTTATGCTATTGATACGTTTACGATTGCGTCGAGATATTTCAATTGCGATATTCAAGACTCGAATTTTGAATGCCGGTATATTGATTTTTGTCATGAAAAGCGCAATGAAAAATTTCCTGCCGATGCGGATACGGTTCGTTTGAACTATGGTGAAAATCGGGTATCGAATTTTTCGTTCGAAGTTGAAGTTCCTAAAATTGATATGGTCGCATTGCGAAAATTTTTTGCAGAGCTTCGTTTGCCTCCATGTGCTGTGTTGAAGGATTCCGTCTTTTCGAATTACTCGTTCGAGGCGAAAGGCTTGCCTGAAAACATATCTTTGATGAGTGAAAAAATTGAAGGCTTTGATTGGATTTCAAAACATACAATGGATTCGATAAACGCTTCGTCGGAGAATAGCGTGGCTTTAATTCGTGCGGATAGATGCGCGGAGGAACGGTTCCCGCCTGATTCTATAAAGTTGTTTGCAAAATGTGAAGCGAGAAGTTCATGTAAAATGCCGGTTGTATATACTGCATCTGTGAAAGAGAATCCACCTAAGGTATGTTATACAAAGATTGATAAAAAAACAGGAATCGAAGAAGATGTTGGAACCGTCGATGGTTACTTGAAAATGACCAAAGATGTTTTGATGGGTGGGTACTATACTCTTGTGAATACTCGAACGGAATCGTTTGTTTCTGATACAACGGTCAATTGGACGTTGATTTACGTTGATCAATATGGTCGCAGGGATTCTCTAGCGATGACGACCGTATTCAAAAAATAATCTATTCCGCTCTTTTACGCGGCACGAGCGTCATCCCGTTTGAACGGTAGTATTGAATGTCCGTGAGCACTTGGCCGACCCAGTAATGCTTTTGCGGGTCCTTGCGCCAGTTTTCGAACTTGTTGCGGTGTTCGGCGTCGGGATAGAATTGTGCAACGGCGTCGGCGAGCGTGGGCGATGCGGCGAGCGTTTTTTTGAGGCGGCGGGCGCCTATGTCAATTTGTTCTAAGCCTTTGCCTGTGTCCAGTGCCAAGAGTCCCGACGTGTTGTTTTTGCCCTGGTAGTTCATCTGGAATCCGGATGTGTGCTGGATGATGGACATGAGGACTGCGGGGTCCGTGCGTTCGCGGAGACATGCTTCGAGAACGGGGAGGTTGCAGAGATGTTCGTTGTCCCAGGGCTTTCCGAGGTAGGTGATTTTCAGCGTGTGGTCGGTATTGTCGGATTCGATGACGGCATCGTAACGGGGGCCGAGATCGCGCTGTAGTGCCTTTATCAGGCGGATGCCGCGATTCTTGAATTGTTTGTAGCCAATCATCTTGATTTGGAGTGTATCCTTGATTGTTTCAAGAATGGGTGTCGTGGGTCGCGTAACGACGAGATTGTAGTTGTTGATGACGGTGGGGAGAATGTAGGCGAGTTCGGGGGCTGCGCTGTCGAGATCGCAGTTCATGTCGATGATGAGTTCACCCTGATTGCAGAGCTTCTGGATGGCGGAAGTGGTGTACTTCTGGTATTCGAGTTGCTCGTTGATGGTGGGGCGGGGGTCTTCTTCGGGGTGCGTTGCGTAAGCGGTCGCTATTGCCGCAATCCCGAGAATCCATACGATGATGGCTAGCTTTACTTTGATGTTTCTCCAGAGAATACGGATAACCGCACGACCTTTTTTAGTCATGCAGATACAGATTAGCCAAATTAAGGCGAGCGCTGTCCAGAGAAGGATTAGGTTCACTTGTTATTTGGATGGTTGTTTTGCTTGCGGTTTGACAGGACTTGGTGTTTTGAACTTGCTCGAGAATATGGCGATGGTTTCGCCAGCCTTCTTGATGGTCTTGATGGTGTTTGCCGTGCTGTCGAACTGGGTCTTAATGGCTTCCTGGACACTGTTGAACATTTGTGTAAAGCAGAACAGGTCGTCCTTGGATTCGTTAAACTCTTTGTAGATGTTGCGGAGTGCGACGAGGTTCGCTGTCTCCCGTTCCAAGGAAACCTTGATTTCTTCGGTTAAGACGATACTGTCGGCTTTCTTTTGATCGATGATTTCAGGGGCGTTCTCCATCAAGATGTATGTCGGGAGCGAACCGAAATCTTCGAACTTGACGGGCGTGTTGCTGTTGCTCGCTTGGTTGACGGAACTGCGGAGCCCTCTTGTGCGGACTTGCGGGTCGATGGATATGGTACAGTTGGATGTGCCGTGGTAATTGCAGAGCACGCGCTTCTCGATTTGACGGAGTTCGTTATACGGGTTGAAATCTAAGTCGGTTTCGATGTACTTGAGCGGTACGTAAATCGGCACGGATTCGCCTGCGACGGTGATGCGGTAAGATAGGCATTTCTCGCCGTTGAAAGGTTTGGTTTCGTACAAGTTATTTGAACTGTTGACAAGGTGGTTGACGCGCATGAGTAGGTCGTCGGCATCGTAGGGCTTTTCGAGAAGGCTTGGCGAGTTCTTGTACAGTTGCGTCATGAGAATCTTGCGGTAGCTCTCGGAGATGGCTGTATTCGATGCGCTGCGTCCCCAGATGGATGTCCCGAGGAAGAATGTGTCGATGAGCTTGGTTTCGGTACGTCCATTGAGGAATGCGATTGCCTTAATCATGTTGGAAAGCGCAAGCCACTTGCGGATGGGGACAAAGACGCTGTTGTTCGTGCAAGTTTCTGCAACCTTACCGATAACGGCGAGTGTGTCCGGGGAGAGCGTAATCTTGCTGATTCCCGCCAACCATTTGGTTTGTTCTTCGGCGCTGATGGCGAGCTCCGGCGGAACGGTGACATCGCTATTTCCGTCGTGAATTTGGATGAGCTTGCAAAGGGCTTCGGAAGAGATGTTGTCTGGGAGCATGATGGTAAGCGTAATCTGGTCGCTTACTTCAGATCTGCAGAGAATGGATTCGGGCTTTTGGTCGCCCAGAATGATGATGGAACAGTTTTCGTGGTCGTGGATGACGATTTGAAGGGCGTTCTTGATTTCTTCGTCGTTCGGCGAGAAGTTGTCGAAAACAATGATGTTGTAATCACTGAAGTCTTCGGGGAGGTGTTTCTGCTTTTTGCCGAGCCTTAAAATCTTTGGGTTTTTGAATGCGCTCGAAATTCTGCGGGTGAAGAGGGAGCTTCCGCAACCGGCACGACCATACAGATAGAAGGGCTCCTGGATAAGGGCCGTGAGGAACGCCAACTGTACGTAGTATTCACGTTCGGGGATGTTTTGTGTGATTATCTGAAGGATTTCGGAAATTCTTTGACGCAGATTCATGAATTTTCTCCCTATAATTGCTCTATAAAAATACAATAAAAAAGGGAAATGTTGCCGAAGCGCTGCTGAGAATGCGTGTTATGAAGGCCTTGCTTGAGAATTCAGGGCTTATAAGGTCTGTGTGCTAATTGCTTTGTCAATTAATTCTTGAGCTTTTTTCGATAGGGTGATTTTTTGTACGGTGACGTGAAGCTTTGGATTGGTGAGGAATGGTTGCGGTAGCCTGCATGCGTCTTTTTCCGAAATCACGACGTGCTTGCCTTGCGAGAGCTCTGCTTCGATGACTTGCGTGAATTGTTTGTCATGGTCTGGACGGATAATCGTTTTTTCGATGTTTGTGCCGAAGGTGCGGAGGTCTTCGATAAAGCGCTCGGGGGAACCGAGTCCGCAGATGGCTGTTGCTGTAAGGGACTCTCCGAGGATGTAGTTTGTTAGTGATTCGATGGAGAAGTGGATGTCGGGAGTGGAACCGTTTTTGCCGTAGCAGTCGAGGTGGACGATTTGACCATTGAGGTGGTCTTGTTGCAGACTGCGGCATTTACCTGCGGGTAAAAGGTCCGAGATGGAACGGGGCGGCTCTTGCCAGTCGAGGCAAACGGTGCTGGCGTCAGTGAAGCGGGAATCTTCGAATCCGTCATCGCATAGAATGATGTCGAAATGGCCTTGAATCTCCATGGCGGTGGCGTAGCGGTTGTTTGTTGCAATGACGGTTGCGCCTAGCGGTTTGAGCTCCTGTTGTAGCAAGGCGAATTCGTCCCATGCGTCACTGTGGCAGAGAACGGCGACATTTTTTCTTTGTTCGAGAATCCGCTTTGCAAGCCAAATAGTAAAAGGAGTTTTGCCAGCTCCGCCTGTCAAGTAACTCCCGACGATAAAGACGGGTATGCGGAGTGGAGGCTGTGGACGCAGGAACAGCTTATGGTGAAGCTTGTAGCCGATTCGGTATAGCGCGGAAATGACAAGGGTTAATGGCTTCGTTATGGGTGACATAGCAATGCCTTAATGCATGTCATGCATGGCGTTACAGGCAGTTTCTCTTTTGTTGTAAATAGAGGTCGGCGAGGACGAGTGCGGCCATGCTTTCGACAATCACGGGAGCGCGGACGGCGACGCAAGGATCGTGCCTGCCTCTGGCGGCGAGTTCGCCGTTCTCGTGACCGCGACCGGCGGTCTTTTGCAGCTGCGAGATGGTGGCTGTCGGCTTGAACGCCATGCGGCAGTAAATCGGCTCTCCGTTAGAGATGCCGCCAAGGCTACCGCCTGCGTTGTTGGTGCGTGTGCGGTAGGTGTCTCCTTCGCAGTAGATTTCGTCGTTGTGCTCGCTGCCGTGCATGCGTGCGGCGGCAAAGCCGCTACCGATTTCGAAACCTTTGCAAGCCGGGATGGAAAGCATCGCCTGTGCGAGCAACGCGTCGAGCCTGTCGAATACCGGTTCGCCAAGTGCGACGGGCGGATTCTTGACGAGGAGCGCGACGGTCCCGCCAACGCTGTCGCCCTTGGACTTCGCCTCCAGGATGGCGTTTTCCATCTTGGCGCTGGCGTCTTTGTCCGGACAGCGGACGGGGGATGCTTCTATCTGTTCAAGTGTGAGCCCGCTCACATCTAGGGCCGGGCAATCGACTTCGCCTACGGAGGTGACCCACGAGAGGATTTCCGTATTGGCGACCGTTTTCAGGAAAGCCTTGGCGACGGCGCCTGCAGCGACGCGACCGATGGTTTCGCGGGCGGAACTTCTGCCTCCGCCACGGTAGTCGCGGAATCCGTACTTGAGGTCGTAGCAGAGATCGGCGTGCCCCGGTCTGTACCATTTGGCGATTTCAGCATAGTCGTTGCTGTGCTGGTCTTCGTTAAAGACGACGAACGAAATGGGCGTACCGGTGGTTTTGCCTTCGAAAACGCCTGAAAGGATCTTGACCTGGTCCTTTTCGTTGCGGGGGGTGGTAAGTTTGCCTTGCCCCGGGCGCCTGCGGTTCAGTTCTGCCTGAATCATTTCTTCGGTGAGCGGAAGACCGGCTGGGCATCCATCGAGGACGGCGCCGACTGCCGGACCATGGGATTCGCCCCATGTCGTAACTGCAAAAATCTTTCCAAATGTGCTTGACATGTGATAAAATATAGATACTGGGGCAAAAAAACTTTTTTTTTGGTGAAAATTTTGTTTAGTGGGAAAAAGTTTACTATCTTTTACATTGATATAGGAGCCGATATAGGAGCCAACCGTGTCTAGATTTGCTGTCATCATTACTTTTTTGATTCTTGTGCTTTCGCTTGGTGCGCAGGCGCAGTCTCAGAATAATTTTGCAGGCATCCCGTTTGGTTCTACCCGCGAAGCCGTCATCGAAGAGATCATGAAGAAGGGTTACGAACCTTACGGTCAGACCGGTATCGGCGAACGCGTGGTAATTCCTGTTTACATGTTCGGCGAACTGCCTGTTCAAGTCGATTTCATTTTCAACAAGAACGATAAGTTCTACGCCTTCGAAATCCGTACAGGCCGTGTCGAACGCGCCCGTCTGGGCAAGACTTTTGAAGCGGTTGCGTACATGTCCGACCAGTTTACGCTAAAGTATGGCAAGGCATCGGGCAATCCGGCTATTAGCGAACTGTCCAGCCTTAAAGAAAATGTGCACAACTTCTACCAGGAATGGTTCTCGGTCAAGACGCTGAATGCCTATACTGCTGTGGTGCAAAAGGGCAATCGTTTTTATGCTGTCGGTTCCGTGACGCATCGAGTGCTCGCGACTGAACCTGAGAAACGCAGTGTCCGCGAAAAGGCTCCCGAAGCGGCGGCTTTCTAAGTCTTTGGTAAATTACAGTAATGTTTGACGGCTCGTATGAGCCGTTTTTTTTGTGGCCTGGTTTTAAAAAATTTTCTTTAGGAAGGGTGCTTTTTCATTTTTTTTAGAATATTTATAAAAAAGGGTTTTATCCCTTGACAATTGTTTGAAATGATTTTATATTTGTAATGATTACAAAATCAATAACAAATTATATAAAGAATTTCTAAACCAAAATCCGCTTAGCGGAAAGGAGAAAATATGAAGGTCTGGGTTTGCAAAGTTTGCGGTTATGTCCACATGGGTCCGGAAGCTCCGGATGAATGCCCGCAGTGCCACGCTCCGAAGAGCAAGTTCTTCGAGAAGGTCGAACAGCCGGCGGCAGGGAAGATTGTCTGGGCTGACGAACACAAGATCGGTGTCGCTCAGGGCTTGGATGCCGAAGTGGTGCAGGGACTCCGCGAGAACTTTGCGGGAGAATGTACCGAAGTGGGCATGTACCTTGCGATGAGCCGTCAGGCAGATCGCGAAGGATTCCCGGAAGTTGCTGAAGCTTACAAGCGCATCGCTTTCGAAGAAGCTGAACACGCTGCCAAGTTCGCTGAACTTTTGGGCGAAGTGGTCTATGCGGATACCAAAAAGAACTTGGAACTTCGTGTTGCCGCCGAAGCAGGTGCTACCGAAGGCAAGCTTGCTCTCGCCAAGCGTGCCAAGGAACTCGGCTACGACGCCATCCACGATACTGTTCACGAAATGTGCAAGGACGAAGCCCGTCATGGTGGCGCGTTCCAGGGTTTACTTGGACGTTACTTCAAGTAATGTTTGAGGTGTAAGGAGCGGTTCTCGAAAGGGAGCCGCTTTTTTATGAAATACGGTGTGGGTTGATTATGCAGGAATCGGCAATTATACTTAAAGAACATGGCGTCAGGCCGTCTTTGCAGCGGGTCTGTGTTTTCCGCTATTTGAGGAGCGTCAAGACGCACCCGACGGTTGATGAAATCTACACGGCGCTTTTGCCGGAATACCCGTCGCTTTCACGGACGACAGTCTATAATACGCTTGAACTTTTGATAACAAACGATTTGGCGATTTCGTTGGATTTTGGCGACGGTTTTTTGCGCTATGATGCGGACTGTTCGCCGCATTGCCATTTCAAGTGCAAGGGGTGCGGCAAGGTGTTCGACGTGTTCGTCGCACCGCCGGATTGCACAAAAATTGTCCCTGCCGGTTTTACCTTGACAGGGACTTCTCTCTACATGTTCGGACTTTGCGACAAATGCTCAGTCGGTAAGGGAGGTGCCCGCTTACTTCGACTTCGCTCAGCACAGGCTCCGGCGGGCATGACATCAGAAAATTAATCTTTCAATTTATCGAGTGCTTCGTTCGGTCCGATGAGGAACAGCACGTCGTCTTCTTGCAAGATGACGTCTGCAATGTTACCGATTTTGGGCGTGGGTTCCTGCGGGTCGCGGATGGCGATGACCTGGACGCCGTATTTGTGCGTGAGTGACAGCGTCTTCAAGGTCTTTCCGATGAACATCTTCGGACAGACGAGTTCTACGATGGAGTAGCCTTCCATGAACGGGAGGAAATCGACCATGTTCGGGCGGTTGAGGCGTTCGGCAAGGCTTATGGCGGCGTCGCGTTCCGGGTGGAAGATGTCCGTGACGCCCAACTTTTCCAGAATGCTCGTGTGTGCGGCACTGCTTGATTTCGCGATGATGTGCTTGACTCCGAGTTCCTTCAAGTTCAGGATGGTGAGGAGCGACGCTTCGAGATCCTGGCCGATGCAGACGATGACGCTGTCCGCCTTTGTGAGCGACGGGATGGAAGCAAGCTGCTTTTTGCGGGTGCTGTCGGCGACGATGGCTTGCGAGACCATGCTTGAAATGTCCTGGATTTTTTCGGGATGCGAGTCGATGACCATGATGTCATGACCGAGTGATGTCAAGTGACGGGCAAGGTAGTTTGCCGAATTCCCAAGACCTATGATTACGAATTGTCTAGAAGCCATGAGCTAAATATAGTTACTAGTTAGTAGTTACTTCGCCCTTTGGGCTAGTTACTAGAGTTTTTTACAGAAAAAGTCTAGTAACTAGTATCTCAAAACTCATAACTGCGCCGAAGGCGCTAGCCCACCATCACGTCTTCTTCGGCGTACCAGGCGGTATCTTGAAGTTTGCCTGCAACAGCGGATATCAGGAACAGAGGCCCCATGCGTCCGATGAACATCACGCAGCAGATGACCATTTTACCGATGAAGGAGAGCTCTTCCGTGAGCCCCATGGAGAGCCCGCATGTGGCATAGGCGCTCACGACTTCGAAGAGTATCTTGAGGAACGAACTGGAGTTTTCGGAATAGCTTGTACCAGGCGGGATTTCGGTGCAGAGGAGAATCAGCGTGGCGCCCGCGATGACTACGATAGCGGTGACGAAAATTCGAATAGCCTTGTCGATGGTGTTGTTCGGGATGGTGCGTCCGAGAACCTGGGTCTTTTCCCTGCCGAGGAGCCTGTTGATGCCGAGAAGGAAGATGACCGCAGCCGTTGTAATCTTGATGCCGCCGCCACAGCTACCGGGGTTTGCCCCGATGAACATGATGATGATAAAGATGAAAAGCGATGCGTGCGTAAGGTCGGGAATGTTGATGGAGTTGAGCCCTGCCGTGCGGCTCGAAAAAGTCATGAACAGGACGGACTGTGCGTTTTCGCCAAAGGTGTGACCGCTAAACAGGTTGTTCCATTCGGTGAACGCGAAAATCGCAGTACTTGCGGCGATGACGATGAACGTGCCGTAAGTTGCAATGCGGGTGTGCAAAGAGATGCGTCGGATGGTCTTGTGCTTGAAGTCGAACATGTAGCGCAATTCCGCGATTGCGAGGAACCCGAAGCCCCCTGCAAGTACGAGGATGCAGGTGGTGATGTTCATGATAGGGTTGTATTGGAAACCGATGAGCGAGTCGGGGAACAGCGTGAACCCCACACCGCAGAAGGAGCTGACCGCTTGGAACAGTGAACAAAATATGCGGTCGTAGAGTTCCATAGATTCAAACTGCGTAAAATAGACGACTCCGCCGATTGCTTCTAGAACAAACGTAAACGGGATGACAGCCCTGAGGATGCGGCCTGCGTCGATGTTCCCTTCTTGTGTGAATTCGGAGAGGAATATGGACTGGTGGCTAAATCCTGGATGCATTCCTGCAAGCAAGATAATCGTTGTAGATGCAGTCATGATGCCGAGTCCGCCAAGCTGCATGAGGATGACTAGGAACCAAAGTCCGGTGTGCGTAAACGTGGTGGGAATATCGACAACAGAAAGCCCGGTGACGCACACGGCGGACACGGCGGTGAAGAAAGCGTCGATAAGGCTTAAGGGACGTGTGGCCGCCTGGGGCAAACTAAGGAGCGCAGTACCGATAGCTATGAGCAGAAGATAGGCGAGCACCACCAGCATGATGGGATTCGCCTGGGTTCTGGTTTTGAAAACGTTCTCGGAAACGGTATCCGCGAGCATTTGGTACTTTGAACGTAACATGAAATGGAATTTAGTAAAGTTGAATGAACGTTTTTCGCTTGAAATGGAAAAGGACCTCGCCTGCATAAGCAAGCAAGGTCCTTTGTGTAAGGAGGAAATTCTGGTGATTAATCTTGGACGCAGCGCACGCTGAAGCGCTTTGCCTTCTGATCAACTTGGAAGAACAGGCGGTCTTCGTCTTCTTTGTCCTTGACATATTCGGGGGACTTTTCGACGATGATGAGGGCTCCGTTGGCACCTCCGTTTTCGGAGTACTTCTTGTCGCTGGATTGCGGCGTGCCAGATGTCCAGTGGAATCCCATGTCGCCCTTGAAGTTGCAGTCGCCGTCCTTGCAGCGTCCGCTGTATTGCCAAGGAGTGCTTGCGTTGTCAAGAGCAGCCTGTGCTTCTTCTCTAGTGGGCAGGCGCCAGCCGGTGGGGCATGCTTTCTGGGCACTGTTGTATGTGTAGAGTCTTCCGTTTGTTTTGCAGTTGTTTTGGTCTTCGTTGTAGCATTCGCTGGTGCTGCCTTCGTAATTGAGGTCCTGCGCCATCCAGAGTTTGCCGCCGATCTGCATCAGGTTGTACGTCTTGTTGTCTCGATTGTCGGTCATGGTCGTGCCGTTCACTGTCGGAGCCTTGTTTTCGGGCTGATCAATTGTGATGGCAGAATGCGAAGACGAAGACTTTGCTGTGGCCTTGGATGATGATGAACGCGGTTTGACAGTCTTTTCGCAACCCTGTTCCCAACAGAACACTTCTGTTTCATCGATATCGGGGTAATCAATATTGGAGCCCGCTTTGACGGTGTCGATTACATGCTTGACTGTCGTGTCTCTACTGGTCTTGACGGCTGAGGACTTCGGGGTCTGGAGGGAGCTCGAGGAAGGGGACGAAAGCGGTTTTGCCTGTACGGAAGATGAAGATACCGTAGCCACAGGAGTCGGTGCTACCGGCATGGCTGCTTCATCATCGGAGCAACTGAGGAGGAGTGATGTACTCCCTAAGAAAATAAAAGAAAGGAGTTTTTTCTTCATGATTACCAAATATAGTTTACAAAAAGGGATTGATTTAGCAAAAACTTTTTTACTATCTTTGAAATCACTATGAGTAATGTTGAAATATTCGACACCACGTTCGCCATGACCATTCTGGTCATCATGGCTCTTTGCATACCCGCAATCCTTCTTTTGGCCAACTGGTTCCTGCATCCGGGCAAAATTAAGCATACTATTATTAAGGGTTCTGCCTACGAATGTGGTCTGGCTCACGTTTCCGGTACGGCAAATGAGCGTTATCCGGTCAAATACTACATGGTTGCCATGCTTTTCTTGGTTTTTGACCTCGAAGTTGCCTTTATTTACCCCTGGACCATCCAGTTCCTCGCAGGTGGCTGGGAATTGCTGTTCATCCTCCTCGCATTCCTTCTCATTCTTGAATCGGGTTACATCTACCTCCTCAAGAAGGGTGTTCTGGACTGGAACAGCGTTAAGGATTAATCCTTAATATCGTTGATTATTCTATCTCAAAAATGGCGGATGCAAGCTTCGGGTTTGCATCCGCTTTTTCATTAATCGCTTACTAGAACTGTGACTGGATCCTTCGGCTTTTGCCTCAGGATGACATGCCCAACCCCTAAAACCTACTAACTAGTAACTAATAACTAGTAACTGCACCGAAGGTGCCCTAGAATGCGTCGCGGACGTACATCGTCATGCCGATGTGCTTGAAATCGACCCATGAAAGTTCACAGCGGGCATACAGGTTTTCCCTCTGGTTGAGGGCGAACCGCCCACCGAAGCCGAGGCTCCTGTGCCACTTGTTCCGCATGAGGTCGCTGAAGTAGTCGCCGGTTTTTCCGCCTTCGAAGAAGATATCCCCGGCGAGGCGCCAGAACAGCTTTTTGCGAAATTCCACCTGCAAGAACAGTGCCTGGTTCCCGTAAAAGTAGTTCCTCTCGACTCCGCGGAACCGCTTGAGCCCGTCGGTCCCCGCTAGTTTGTCAAAGGGGGCCCCTCCAGTGACGCGTTGCCAGAGCATGCCGACAGCCATGGATGTACTCCAGATAAATTCGGAGTATCCCCGGATATCGAGTTCCTGCTGCGTGTAGCTGTAGTCGCCTAGACCTTTGTTGTAGAAGTAATGGCCCCATTGGACCAGGTAGCCGTGTCTTGCCCAGTTGGTATTGTCGCGGGTGTCGAGCGAAAGATGATAGCCGATGCCGTTTCGCCAGCCGTCTGTGTCTTGGGGCTTCTCGATGTTGCCGTGGTAATGGTAGTTGCCGAAATCAATACTCGTGTGGTTTATTTCAACATAAGGACCGTACTTGAATGCGGGGAGCCACTGCTTTGTACCGAAGTTCGCTTCGACGAGAGCTTGGATGTAAAAAGTTTCGCGGTCGAACTTGTGGAAGTCGTCGTAGTCGGGATTGTTGCCTGCTCCAAAGAAATTGCCGACCCAGTTCTCGTAGTGGAGGTCTATGTCAGTTGAGATGCGGTCTTTCAGGAAGAAAAACTTTGGGGATATCGAACCTGTCAGTTGTTTTCGCGAAGTCCCGTAGCAAGAAAGATCCAGTTCTGAAATAGCTCCTCCCTCAAAGGATGGCTTGAAGAACAGGATGGCCATGGCGCCGAACTGGTATTGCGTCTCTTCGGTATAGCCGATGACGGGGACTACCGAGATGCGTTGAAATTCCTCGTTGGATTCTTGCGCTGGGGCCTTCATCGGCAGTAGCGAACCGATGAACAATGAAATAATAAATGATCTGACTAGGGCTTTCACGGGTTCGAAATTTAGAAATAATGTCGTTTTTTTCCTATACCGACTAGAGATATACAATTTATAGAAATGGGAAACTCCATTCACATTTTGTTAATGAAAAATTTTTTGGAGTTTGGCTAAGATGGAGTGTTACCGAATATATTAATTACATAGGTGTTAGAAGGCTGTTGGTAAAGGAGTGAAAATGAATAAGGTTGTTGGAGTGGCCCTTGTTTTAGGGCTGTTTTCGGTGGTATCTGCACAGATTCCGCTCAATTTCGATGTCGAAAACCGGGGCAAGGACCTGGGTGCCAAAGCTGGAGAACTCAAATCCAATAAAAAGTTGCCCAATCCGTTTGAATTCCATGACGGTTCGAAGGTCACCAAGTACGATGACTGGAGCAAGCGCCGTAACGAAATCAAGGCAGATATCGAAAAGTATGAAATTGGCGACAAGCCTATCCCGGCAGATGTGAGTGCTACCTACAGTGGCGGTACTCTCACGGTGACGGTCAAGGAAGGCGGCAAGACGGCGACGATTACCTCCAAGTTTAACATCCCGTCGGGCGCTGGCCCGCATCCGATTATCATCGGCATGAACAGCGGCACGGGTTCGCTTTCGTCTAGCATTTTCAGCGGATTTGTGCAGGTGCCTTTCAGTCACGACCAGGTGGCAAAGTATTCCATGAACGGCCAGAAGGACACGAACGTGGGCTTCTACAAGTTCTACGGCAACAAGAACCAGAACGGGGACTATTCCGCATGGTCGTGGGGCGTGAGCCGCCTGATTGATGGCCTTGCGTTGATTGCCAAGGACCACAATCTCGACATGAGCAAGATTGCCGTGACGGGTTGCTCCTATGCGGGCAAGATGGCGCTTTTCGCAGGCGCCTTCGACGAACGCGTGACGCTCACCATTGCCCAGGAATCGGGCGGTGGCGGTATCAACTCCTGGCGCACTTCCGCGGACTTTGCGAGCCGCGGCACGAACATCGAGAAGATTGACAACACGAACTATAGCTGGTTCATGCAGAGCTTGCAGCGCCAGGATCCGTACAAGCTCCCGCACGATCACCACGAACTCATTGCCATGATTGCCCCGCGCGCGGTGATTGCGCTCGGTAACCCCGGTTACGAATGGCTGGGCGACGAGTCGGGCTACAAGTCCATGATGGCGGCGACCGAGGTGTGGAAGGCCATGGGAATCGAGGACCGTATCGGGTTTGACTTTACCGGCGGTCACGAGCATTGCCAGGCGGCATCGAGCCAGACCAAGTCGGTGACGGCGTTTGTTGATAAGTTCCTCCGCAACAAGGACGCGAATACCGATATCCACGTGAAGCCCACGAACGGCAAGGGATTCAAGATAGACAACTATGGCGACTGGATTGACTGGGAAACGCCGGATCTCCCGTATAAAGCTTCAAATCCCGATACGGCCAAGAAGGATACGACGGTTCAGGATTCGGCGAAAAAGGATACTGCAACAACAGGTTGTGGCGATATGCGTTTGGTGATGCCCGATATTGGCGTACGTATGGTTCAGGGTCGTCTGGAAGTATCCGGGGCTCCGTCGGGAGCTCGTGTGAAACTTTATGATGTCAACGGTATGCAGCTTGGTAAACTTGGTGCTACGGGAGGTACCCTTCCGGAGAGAGCGAAGGGCAGGCTAGTCATTATTATTGAAAATGACGTGGGAATGCGGCTTGTAACCAAAGTAATCAACAACATCGGATTCTAGCAAAGGCCTATTTTACCCATGAAGATGCCGTGCGGAAACGCGCGGCATTTGCTGTATCCGCTTTGCAGATGCTAAATTTATAGGCGTATGCCCATATTGTCTGCGCAGAATATTTTGCTCCGCTTTGGCGGCCCGCCACTTTTGGATAACGTCTCGTTCGATATCGAAGCCGGTGACCGCATTTGCCTTGTCGGGCGTAACGGCGAGGGCAAGAGCACGCTTTTGAAGGTGCTGACAGGCGAGATGGAGGCTAATTCCGGCGATATCGTTAAAAAGGCGGGGCTCAAAGTTTCCCGCATGATTCAGGAAATTCCCTCGCATCTTGACGGGACCGTGCGTGACATTGTGATGGGCCGTGTGTCCGTGGTGAGCGGCGGTTCCGTGATATCGAAGAAAATTTTAGACGATGGGGCGCACAACGCGACTGCCGAGGCGATTCTCGGCAAGACGGGCATCGATGCGGATACTCCTTATGACAGTTTGAGCGGAGGACAGAAACGCCGTGTGCTTTTTGCACGCGCTGTGGCCGAAGACCCGGATTTGCTGTTGCTCGACGAACCGACGAACCATCTGGACATTCCCGCTATCCAGTGGCTGGAAGGCATTGTCACGCGTTTGAATTGCGCCGTGATGTTCGTGAGCCATGACCGGGCATTTGTCCGCCGGACGGCGACCCGTATTTTTGAACTTGATCGTGGCCGCGTCCGCAGCTGGGATTTCCCCTACGACAAGTTCGTGCAGTTCAGGGACCAGGCGCTTGCCGAAGAAGAAAAGGCGAACCAGCTTTTCGATAAACGTCTTGCCGAAGAAGAAGTGTGGATTCGCAAGGGCATTCAGGCCCGCCGTACGCGCAACGAGGGGCGAGTCCGCGCCTTAATCAAAATGCGCGAGGAACGCGCGGCCCGCCGCTCCCGTACAGGCAATGTGAACATGCAGATTACGGAAGCCGACCGTTCCGGGCGCCTCGTTGCGCGCCTGACGGACGTGTCTTATTCGTATGACGGGAGCCCGCTTATTAGCGGCCTTTCGACAGAAATTAGCCGTGGCGACCGCATCGGCATTGTGGGGCCGAATGGCTCCGGCAAGACGACACTATTGCGCTTGATTCTTGGTGAACTCCAGCCGGATTCGGGCTCTGTGCGTTTGGGCAGCAATTTGCATATCGCGTATTTTGACCAAATGCGCACCCGCCTGCGCGAAGACAAATCGCTTATTGAAAATATCGGTGATGGACAAGCTTACATTACGTTGAACGGAGTCAAGCGCCATGTGTTAAGTTATTTGCAAGACTTCTTGTTCTCGGCAGATCGCGCCCGCGGCCCGATTAGCGCGCTAAGCGGCGGGGAACGCAACCGACTCTTGCTCGCGTGCCTCTTTAGCCACCCGAGCAACGTCTTGGTGCTTGACGAACCGACGAACGATTTGGACATGGAAACGCTCGACCTTTTGGCCGAACTCCTCGCCGATTACAACGGCACCGTCCTGACTGTCAGTCATGACCGTGCCTTCCTCGATTCCGTGGCGACGGGCATCCTCGCCATCGAAGAAAACGGCCGGGTTTTTGAAGCGGTCGGCGGCTACTCCGATTACGAGGCGAACAAGAAAATCCGCGATAAGGAAGCCGCCAACGTCGCCCGCATCGCCGCCGAAAAAGAAGCCGAAAAGCAGGCCCGTTCTAACGCGGGTGCCGGCTCCGCTACTGCGGCCCCCGCACCCCCCGCCAAAAAGAAAAAACGCAGCTTTAACGAAGACCGCGAATACGCCGCCCTCCCTGAAAAAATCGAAAAACTGGAACAGGAAATCGCCGGTTTCCAGATGGAACTTTCGAAGCCCGAAGTTTATACTAACGCCCCGCTTATCGTCGAATTGCAGAAAAAAATTGCCAATGACGAGGTTTTACTCGAAAAATTATACGAAAGATTCGAAATATTGGACAATTTAGGCTGATTTTTTTGTTTTCTCATGTGACATAAGTCAAAATCTATTATAGATTTATCTTGATAGATTATTGAGATATGATGGAGGAATTGAAAATGAAGTCGCTATCTTTGTCAGTTTTGATGGTTTTGGCCGGCGCTGTTTCGAGTTTCGCCGGTGCGACGGTGTGGAGTTTTGATAAGCAAAAAGGCAATGATGTGCAGCCTGCTTATTGGTTTAGCTATCAGGATACCACGACACAGACGTATGGTGTACTTAAGGACCATGCGGATGGTTATAAGGAATTCACTGCAACGCTGAACTTGAATTTGGGAGAAGGCAAGACGAGTGCCACTGGTTTTGGCATTGCGTGGAAGCAGACCAACAGGCAGGATGTGCCTATTAATCTTTCCTCGTACGACGGCCTCTGCCTCACGTACAAGGCAACTAATCCGTTCCGTGTCGATTTTAAGCAATCCTCTGTCACGGATTACAACTTTCATGGCGTAGTTTTACAGGCTAAGGATGAATTTACACCGACGTTCATCGATTTCAAAAATCTTGCCCAGGAAGCCGGCTGGGGAAAAGAAGTCGATTTGGATCTTACCCAGCAGCTGGGTGTCCAGATGAACTACAAGACCGGCATTGCCGAAGCTGTTGATGGCGCCGATAAAGACAAGAATGTAATTACGATTAAAGCGATTTCTCTTGGCGAGTGCGAATCTTCTGTTGTGGTGTCGGATACTGGATTCAAGGTTCTTGAACCGTACGACAAAGTTCAGTCCGTGACGATCAAGGAGACTGATTCGTTGAAGATTGTCCTTTCGGATGTCTTTGCTGCTGGTGAAGGTGACGCCGTGTCGATTAGCACGATTGTAACACCGACGGCATTGCTGACGAAGGCTAAGCCGACTGGGTCGCCGACGCTGAAAGATACCCTTGTGTATGTCCCCGCCGCAGTTGAAAAAGATACGACTGTTAATGTTGTTCTGATTGCTATTAAGGGCGAAACGTCTTTGCAGTCTCAGATTAAGGTTACCATTACTGATGCGGCTTCGGGCCCTATTTGCCCGGGTGATCCGAGTTGCCCAGTCGAACCTCCTCCTGAGAACAACCACCCCACGACGGTTCTTGCTCCTTACGATACTGGAGCCGTGGTCCTGGATACGATGTCTGAAGCGGATACATTGAGGATTCCTCTTGCGAATCTGTTTGCTGACGAAGATAACGACAAGCTCCTGTTTGTTGTTGAAACGTCTGCCCCGTTGATGAAAAACTTGACTGCTCTGGATAAGGTGACTTTGAAAGACACGCTGGCTCTTATTCCGGTGAATGTCAAGAAAGACACGTCCCTTATTATCGCAATCTCTGCGACGGATACAAAATCGGATTTGGTCAAAGTCAGCTATATCGTTCCCATCAAGGATTTGAGCCGTCCACCGGTCGCGGTGGATCTCGAATATGAGACTAATGAAGATGAAACCTTTATTGTTAATGGAGATAAGGCCATCGGGAAGAAGGCTACTGATCCAGATGGCGATGATTTCATCGTTGTTCTCATTGATTCGACCAAGTATGGCAAGCTGACTCAGTTCACGAACCTTGGTTCGTTTACCTATAAGCCGTCCCTGAACTTCCATGGCGATGACACGTTGACCTACGTCCTTTTTGAAACGGCAAATCATGACGCTGTTAGTGAAAAAGGAACCGTAGTTATCCACGTGAAGCCGGTCAATGACCCGCCAGGATTTGTTGTTGTCGATAGCACGTTCCTCAAGGACACGTTGGCTCTTGACATGGACTTTGACGAAGATACGGTCAAGCAGATTAAGATTCCTGCGAAATCGCTCGTCTTCGGAGACCAGGAAGTTAATGAGGGCTCGCAGAAATTTACTTATGGTGCGGTTGGTCAGAAGATTGTCGCTGCCGTCGATAGCGTCAACGAGAACTTCTACTTTATTTCTGTAAAGCCGGTCACGGGCGCCACTGGACTTGCGACCATCTTCTTCTATGCGTCGGATGGAATTGATTCTGCTGGCGTGAAGATTGGAGTGAAGCTCATCTCTCCAAAGGATGTCGCACAGGCAATGAAGGATGAATACACGGCGTTTAACGATACGGTCCTTTCTGTAAGCGCTAAGGATGGCGTGCTTAAGAACGACACCTATCCGGAAGGCGTGACGAAGGGGATGACTGCCGAGCTTGCTCAGAAGCCGAGCCATGGTACGCTTACCTTGGAAAAGGACGGTAGCTTCAAATATACGCCGACAAAGGACTATGTAGGAACGGATTACTTTGGCTACTACTGCGTCATCAACGAGACGAAGTCCAAGGCTGCAATTGTGACAATCGTTGTCGAAAAGCGCAACCAGCTCCCGACGGTCGTTGTCAATCCTGCGACATTAGATACGACTGTTGCCGAAGACTTCCCGACTTCAAGAGCTTTGAAGTATCCGAAGTCCGTGGTGGCATCCTGGTTCAAGGATCCTGAAGGCGACTCGCTCACGTTCAGTGCAAAGAGCAAGGACGGGAAACTCAAGGTCGAAATTACGGACAAGGGGATTCTGGAAATCAACTCTGTTACGGATTCGACTGGCAAGGCCTATGTTGTCGTGACGGCGACGGACAAAAAGTCCGGTTCCAAGAGCTTTGAATTCTGCGTGAAGATTACAGCGGTGAACGACAAGCCCATACTTCTCCATAAGGATACGGCTTATGTTTCCACCAAGTCGGGCTGGAAGGTCAAGTGGGATCTTGACACTCTTGTTCGTGATGCCGATGGCGATGAACTGACGTTTACGCCGAATGAAACAAGCGCCTTGAAGAAATATATGACGATTTCTATGAAGGGTTCTGTGCTGACTGCAACCGCTGTCGATGGTGTCAAGTTCAAGGAAGGACAGATGTTTGCTCTCGGTGTTACGGCTTCCGACCCGAGCAAGGCGAACGTGACGATTCCTTTGTACGTTGTCGTCGGAACGAAGACTGGTTTGATGCCGGTGTTTGCCCAGCCGAAGAATACATGGCAGAACGCCGTGATGGCAAAGCGTGGCACTGTAAAGATGTTGGATATGCAGGGCCGCGTAATCTGGAATGCAAAGCTTCCGGTGAACCCGGCCGAGGTGAATAGCGTTTCTGCACAGGTGCAGGGCCGCAAGATCCTCCGCGTGAACAACCAGACGTGGACGATTAAGTAGTAGGCAGTAGACGGTAGGAAGTAGACAGTTTTACTCTCCTGCCGTTGAATGTGTCATCCTGAGCGAAGAACCGTAGGTTCGAAGTCGAAGGATCCAGCTAAATTCAAAAAGAAGGGCTCCGCAATGCGGAGCCTCTTTTATACTCAAAGGCGCATTTGCGCCGAGCTCATACCTCAAAGCCCGCCTTGGCGGGCGGCCTCGTACCTACTTTACTAAAGCTTCCGTATCGAGGGCGATGAGCAATTCTTCGTTTGTTGCAACGACGATTGCCTTCGGCGTGCCGTCCTTCGTGATGAGGTGGTTGGATTCCTTGCCGCTCTTGAGGTTGCGTTCTTCGTCAACTTGGTAACCGAGAATCTTTAAGTTGTCCAAAGCCTGCTTGCGGACGTAGAAGCTGTTTTCGCCGATGCCGCCGGTAAAGACGATGGCATCGATACGCGGAAGTGCCATGGCGAGACCGCCGATTTCGCGGGTGAGGCGGTAGCAGAAAACGTCGAGCGCAATTTGAGCCTGCTTGTTGCCTTCGCTTGCAGCCTGCGTGAGCGTACGCATGTCGTTCGAAAGGCCGGAGAGGCCGAGCAAGCCGGATTCCTTGTTCACGAGGTGGTCGAGCTGATCGATAGTGCCGTATTCCTTGCCGTACTTCTTTGCGATGTAGAAGAGAATTGCCGGGTCGAGGCTACCGGAACGGGTGCCCATGATAAGACCTTCGAGCGGGGTGAAACCCATAGTGGTATCGACGCACTGGCCGTTCAAAATCGCGGAGCAGCTGGAGCCGTTGCCGAGGTGGGCCGTGATGAGGCAGGTTTCTTCGGGCTTGGTGCCAAGCACCTTGCAGGCTTCGGCAGTCACAAAGCGGTGGCTTGTGCCGTGGGCGCCGTAACGGCGGATACCGTCCTTTTCATAGAACTTGTACGGAATGCCGTAGAGGTAAGCCTTTTGCGGCATCGTCTGGTGGAATGCTGTATCGAACACGGCGACCTGCGGGAGGCCCGGGAAGAACTTTGTGGCGCATTCCATGCCCGTTGCGTGAGCCGGTTCGTGAAGCGGCGCAAAGAGCGTGATGCTGCGGATGTAGTCGATGACTTCTTGCGTGACCTTCTCACTCTTGATGTACTTTCCGCCATGCACAACGCGGTGGCCAATAGCTTCAATCGTGCCTGTGAGCTTCTGGGCGTCGAGGAATTTCTTGACCTGGTCAACAGCTTCGGCATGCGTGGGGCAATCGAAGTTGAAGTCGATTTTGCCTTCGGGGCCTTTTGCCTTGGTGTGGCCGTTGACGCCGATGTTTTCGACGAGGCCGCTTGCGATGGATTCTTTAGTCTTGGTGTCGATGACGGCGAACTTGACCGAGGAACTGCCGCAGTTTAAAACGAGTACGCGCATAGTTAGTTACTAGTTATTAGTTGATAGTTACTAGGTTTCAGAAGTCGTCATTCTGAGGCGTAGCCGAAGAATCCAGTCATTTCTTTTGTTAAATGTTTGGATCCTTCACTGTCGTTCAGGATGACGAAGTGTGGAGCAGACCTGATGCTTGCCACCTATTACATTTAAATAATAGTATTTTGGGCGGTATATGGCGACTGCCCCTCCCAAAAAACTGGCTGGCTAAAAATGGCAAAATTGCTAAATTCAAAAATCAGTCGAGGTGAAAGGGATTGCTCCCGGTATTTGCCGATCTGCAAAATTTCTAAATTTTCCTCTATGCTCAAGAAAATTTCTGAATTTGACAATCGCGTTTCGGTTTACTGGACGAATCGGCATTTTTCCGCGAAGACGACGAAGTTCCTCAAGTTCTACGTGCGTCTTGGCGATGGCTATATTTGGGCTTTGTTCATTGCGTTTTTGATTTGGAAAATCGGTTGGGAAAATTTCTTGCCGATTCTTTGGCAGGCTTTGGTGTCGCTTGCGATGAGCCTCGTGATTTACGAGGGCATTAAACTGAGTACAAAACGTCCACGTCCGTTTGCCGCGAATCCGCAAATCAAGGCGGAAGTGCCGCCGCTCGACAAGTACAGTTTTCCATCGGGCCATACGATGAACAATTTGGCTGTCGCTAGTACGGTATTCTTTATCGTTCCGCAGTACGGCTGGATTATGATGCTGTTGCCGCTCACGTGGGGACTTTTGCGTGTGTATTTCGGCGTGCACTGGCTGACGGATGTGCTGTGCGGATTTGCGCTTGGCGTCGTAAGCTTTGCCCTTGGGCATGCCTTGTGGATTCCAATTTCCGCTGCAATTGCAGGCTAATGACCAATGACTATAGACTAAGTTCTACCAACTAAAATTTCACTGGATCCTTCAGCCCTACAGGCTTCAGGATGACGTCCCTAAGTTCTACCAACTAATAACCAATGACTAACGACTTTGTACAATTTTCCGACTTTTTTGCCCAGGTTGACTGGAACTCCAAAATATATTTGCTTTTGCGTCACGCCGAACGCAATCACATCACGCCCGGCGATAAGGACTTTGGTGCTCATGTCGGGCTTACGGAACGTGGGCGCCGTCAGGCAGTAGCGCTTGGGCGGATGATTCCGGCGATTGGCGATGCGGTGTACTTTTCGAGCCCGGTCGGTCGTTGTGTGGAAACAGCGCAGTGCATTGGTGAAGGACGCAAACTTGCGGGGTACAGGAACTTTGCGATTCCTGGAACTACGCAGGGTGTTGCCACGGGTGCTTCAGTAAATGTCACGCCGCTTGACGCTCTCGGTGATTTCTTTGTTCGTGATGTGCCTGCTTACGAGCAGACTTTGCGAGAAGGCTTTTACGAAGGCATTTGCAAGTGGCTGGATTCAGGCGAGCATGATGCTTTTTGGCCGTTTCACGAGCGTGCGGAACAGATGCGTGAAATGATGTTTGAAAAAGCGCAATCACGATTCAACATCTTTGTGACGCACGACGCGTGGATTGTGCCGTGCCTCTCGCATTTTTGCAGTTTTAAATTTGAGCCGAAATGCTGGATGAACTTCTTGACGGGGCTTGCTTTTGAGGTGCCCGAAAAAGGCAATGTGAAAGTAACTCCCGTGACCGCCATGGAAACGGGCTGGCTGCATTTTTAAAAATCATTCAAATTAATGCTAGTTAAGAGTTCTAAGTTACTAGTTACTAGAGAATTTCATATCAAGAATTTTAGTAACTACCAACTAGTATCTAGTAACTGTGCCGAAGGCACTTAGTAACTATTAACTAGTAACTTCTATCTAAAAAAATATACATTAACAGTATGATGCAGTCGAATTGTTATCGCCGTATTTTTGTGCTTGGCTCTGGTTTCAGCAAGTCCTTTTCGCCGCAGATGCCCACGCTCCGCGACTTGAACGAACTTATCCCTTTTGGAATTCCGGATGAGTTTCCGCATTTTCGCGATTACTGCAAGCGCTTTTTGACGCTCTGCAACGGCGATAGCGATTACCTCGGCATCGAGCCTTTGGCAACGTCCATTCTCTCGGCGCAGATTTTCCCAGGTGAACGCGAGCGCCTTTATCACGCATCGCTCCGCTTTGAGCTTTTGCGCTTTATCGCAAGCGTTATCCGTAGTGACAACGTGTTAGACGCGTCGTCGTCGGCGATTCTCAAGAAATTTTTGGTGTCTTGTGAAAATGATTCCGCATCGGGCTCTCGCGAAACGCTTCTGCTCTCGTTCAATTACGACACGCTGATTGAAACGGCAATTGCAAATGATAAAGAACTTTGCGAACAAGTTTCCGTCGATTATGGCGTGAAAATTGACCCTGCCGACCGCTCCGCAAAACGCGGCAAGAAAACCCGGACGATTGACCTTATCAAATTGCATGGTTCGCTCAACTGGTTCCCCGTCAAGGGAGCAAGCGACGAACTCGACTTGAAAAACGTCTGCGAGGTCGAGCCGCAAGACCGCAGCTTCCCCATCTACTGCGAGGATACTCCGATATTCATCCCTATGGCGCATGCGAAGGAATCGTTCTTGCGCGGGAGCCTTTTCAACTTGCTGTGGTCTAAGGCGGATTACTATCTGAAAAACGCCGAAGAGATTTACTTTATCGGTTACGGTTTCCCGAAAACGGATATCAACAATCTGGAATTCCTGTTGCGCCACCGCGACCGATTCAAGAAAGCGGTCGTGTTTGAACGCAATGACCGCTCCGACTTGCAGCGCTTGCAAAAACTGCTTGGCGAAAATCTCGTCGAATCTTGCGACGCAAAAGAGTTCTTGGAAAAACTGAAGTAGTGGTTTGGACGAATATTATCTACTTCAGCAAAATTGTTTTTTCGTAGGCTTTGCCATTGACGTTTAATATGCCAAAGTATCTTCCGCGTGCGAGATTTTCTGCATCAATTTTTTCGTAATGCAGGCCTGCTGCACGATGTCCGATGTTTTGTGTTTTCACAACGCGACCTTGCATGTCAAGCAGCGAAAATTTCACAACTGCAGTGGATGGAATTTCAAATCGAATTTCAATTTTCTCATTTTTAAGCATTGTCCCGAACGAGCGTTTATCTGCGACTGTTCTGTTTTGCGCAACAGCAACCTTCCCGCCATTAGGATCATCATCTAAGCTGCTTGACTGAATCTTCAATGCAATAAATTCATCGTTAAAAGTGGGGTAAGACTTTCCTTCATCAAATTTCCAGACATTGACAAACTTACCGGTTTCACTTTTATAGCCAATAGTATCCCATCCTACAAAAGAAGATTTTTTCATCATCTCTGCAGTGGTAAGGCCTACGCCTCCATTACTTGTTTTCATTTTCGACAATTCGGAATCCCAATACGAATTGTCACAAGTGCAGTCACTACCAACACCAATTAACCCTCCCCAATACTCTCCATTATATCTTCTTAGCATTGTATTTGCTGCATAACTTGTCGAAACATTTCCCTCAGATATTTTTATCAAGGAATCTTCTTCAATCAAGTATTGTCCCGCGATGTATCCTACAAGCCCGCCAACCGTTTTTTCGCCGATGATATCAGTTTGTGCGTACGAATTTTCTATAAGGCCAGTATTCACCCCTGCAATTCCGCCGATAACACGCTCTCCTTCAATATTTCCGGTAGCATAAGAGTATTCTATCCGTCCTCCATTCTCTCCTGCAATTCCTCCCATTTCCATATACAATATATATGATGATTTTTTCTTCAAGTCTATAGACGATGCGCAAACAGAAATAAGTCCCATAGAATAGCCGGCAATACCGCCAACATATTCGACTTCAGATGTGAGGGGAACAATCGATCCTTTAGTTTGTCCGTTGATTATACTCCCCTTATTATTACCAACGATACCGCCGATTCGTTTTTGCCGTGCCTGAATATTCACTTCAACAGATGCATTGATTATGTCCGCTTCCGAAACTCCGGCAATGCCGCCGACATCGTTCGTTCCTTCGACATTTCCCTGATAAGAAACGTTTTTCATAATGGCGTCAACCGAATCGGCTTTTGTAAAAGCCCCCACGATACCACCAACGCGGTCTGCGCCCTGGATATTTCCTTTCGTGACGTGAACATTCTGGATTTGCCCATTCAACACTCCTGCAACGCTCCCGCAGTTTCCAGAATCGCTAACAACCTCTATGTTGTCGAAATTCAAGTTGACAACAGAACCTTTCAATCTTGCAATAAACGCTAAATGTGAATCTGAAAGATAACGAATGTACAAGCCGCTAATGATATGATTTTTTCCATTAATATTCCCCGTGAAATCTGTATTACCCGCGGCATCCCGATCCAAACCAATAGGCACAAAGCCAAAACAACTATAGTGATCGCAATTCTCTTGTTGAGAAAGTGAGGCGTCGATATCCGCGGTCAAAATGTAATTAGATGAATAGAGGTAATTTTCTTTACCGATAGCCTTGAGGTCTTCGTAATCATCTATCTGAAAGGGATTTTGGACAGTGCCATCGCCTTTCATAGTCGCATTTGCAGCATTCGTCTGAACCGCAAGCAGTCCCAGCACCATAATAAAAGCAAATTTCATATTCCTATATTTCCTCCTTAATCTAATTTATAAAAATTAGCCTAATTTTATGGAATTAGGGAATTCTAGAATTCCGGCGCCTTGAAATGTCCGTAGAGTTCGCGGCCGTCGAATACCCAGACGACAGCTTTTTTGCCTTCTAGGAACTTGGATTTGCCTTTGAACATTTGCGGGCCGATGTTGCCGCCGCCGACTTTGCCGATGGTGAAAGTCTCGACGCTGGTCAGTGATGCGATGTACGCTCCGATGTGAGCTCCGTAAGATTTGCCCTGCCCCACGTTGCTATCGCCGATGATGATAATCGGTGCTTTCTTTGAACCGCGGTATTTATAGCCGTCGATGCCTACGACTTTCGGTTCCTGGATTTTGTACTCGATTTCCTTGTCGTGGAGTAGTTCGTAGAGGTTCCCGGTGCCATCGACGATTGTGTCGTGTAGCGGGTAACGCTTGCGGTTCATGCCGTAGAGGAGCGGCGCGATGGAATCGGCTGCCATTTTGGCGAGTACGAACCTGGCGGGGCCTGTGCAGTGGCTCTCGTACGGCTCGAATAAGGGCGCTTCGTTGCCTTGTTCTTTGTGAAGTTCCTTGAACTTGTCGAGAGCGTCAATGACGATGACGTTTTTTTTGCGGAGCTTTTGGACCCACTTTTTGTATTGCGGGAGGTTGATGCCTTTTTTAGCCTTGTCGGAATAATATTCGGGAACGATTTGTAGTTTGTCTGGAACAGGAACGACGATGAGCTTGATGCCACGACTTTCGAGCGAGTCCTTGAACGCGATGATTTGCGGCGTGTTGTCGTTCCAGCGCTTGGTGGCGTTTAACAGGCTTTCTTGCAAGAATAGCCAGCCGTCCTTGCCTTCGATGGCGCAGGCGACTTCTTCGGTGGTGCTGCCGCATTTTTTCATGTCGCGCACCATCTGCTTGTGGAGTTCCGAGGCGAATGTCTGGACGGGCCACAAAGTGCACAAAGCGAAAAGCGCCACTAGGGCACTTCTTGCAATGGTTCTGCATTGCGTCATTCTGAGCCATTTATGGCGAAGAATCCAGTCGTTTAAAACACTGGGTCTTTCATTGGCGTTCAGGATGACGCTTGCGCGATGGAAAACCTTAATCACTAACCACCAACCACTGTTTACTAACCACTAGGTTACTTAATCAACGATTCCCCGGATTCCACGCTTTGGTAGATGAGGGTGTTGATGGTCATGGGTCCGACACCGCCCGGAACCGGAGTGTATGCGGATGCCACATCTTCGAGACCTTTCTCGATGTCACCCACGCCGCCCGGATGGTAGCCGGCATCGACGACGACTGCCCCCGGCTTGATCCAGGACTTCTTGATGAATTCCGGTTTGCCGACCGCACCAACGAGAATGTCGGCCTGCTTCACGAATTCGGGGAGGTTCTCGGTCTTGCTGTGGCAGATGGTCACGGTGCAGTTCGCGTTCAAAAGCATCATCGCCATCGGTTTACCGAGGATGGCGCTGCGGCCGACGACTACGGCATGCTTGCCAGAAAGCGGGATGTTGTAGGCCTTGAGTAGTCTCATGATGCCGGCCGGTGTTGCGCAGCCGTAGGCTTTTTCACCCATGGACATGCGACCAAAACCGAGGCAGGTCACGCCATCGACATCCTTGCGGGCGTCAATCGCTTCGAATGCGGCGCGTTCGTCGATGTGGCGCGGGACCGGATGCTGCAAGAGGATGCCGTGGACGTTCGGGTTTTCGTTGAGTTCCTGGATTTTGTCGAGGAGTTCCTTGGTCGTGGTGTTCTTGTCCATCACCACGCGGATGCTTTCCATGCCCACACGGGCGCAGGCGTTGCCCTTCATCTTGACGTAAGTCGCGCTTGCCGGATCGTCGCCCACGAGAATCGTCGCAAGAATCGGGGTCTTGCCGGTCTTTTCCTTGAGCTTTGCCACGCGGGCGCTGAGTTCTTCTTCAGTGGTCTTGGCAAGAGCCTTGCCGTCCAAAATGAGTGCTGCCATAAAATCTCCGTTTTTTTCAAATTTAAAAAAATTGGACATGCCACTAAAGGAATTTTCTGATTAAAAAAGGAGATGCTCGCGGTTGACAAATAAAAAGGAGGGCGTCCTTTAAAAAACAAAGCCCGCGGTGGCGGGCATGACAATCGAAAGGGGTTTAAAGATAATAGTTAAAAGATGTCTTCGAGGAATGAAGGAATGATTACGCTTACGAGTACCCAAGGGTAGGAGAGGGCGCCTTTGAGCCAGCCGGTAGAATAAACAGGTTCGGGCTTTTTCGCGAAGTGCAAATCTTCATAACCCTGATAGGAAGATTCCGTGATGAACTTGGTTAAGGAATCTTTAACGTTATCAACGGATTCGTCGAACAGGCGTTTCTGTGCCGTCGCAGAATCTATATAACACTTAAAGCTGTTTTTCATAGGATTTTTTCCTTTCAGCGTAAAGATAGCATAATTGTAACTTTTTTTAAAGGGGTTATGTGTGTTTTCGTTTACATTTGTGGATTTTTTTGAATTTTATTACATTTTTTAGCGCTTTTGGGGCATAAAAACATATTTTATTGTGGCAATTTTTTTTTGATTTGGAGCCGGTTTTATGAAAATTTCCAGCTTTTTGCCGATTTTTATTGCTGGGGGGGCACTTGTTGCGTGTGGCGGAAGCAAGTCCGTTGTCAACCAGGATGGCACCTCCGCAAACGGTTCGGGGGCAAAAATGGCTCCCGTGGAAGCTCCCGAGCTTTCGCCAGCCCCGGAAACTCCTCCGTCTCAAGAGCCGAAAGTGTTCCTGGACAATGCTGTTGACCGCTATAGCTATGCGCTTGGCGTGGATTTCGGGCGTGCGGTTTCCAATATCAACGTCCCCGTGAAGCTGGACGTGCTCATTGACGCTATGCGGGATGTTCTCGATCCTAGCCGTGAAGTCCTCATGACGGATTCACAGTCCGAAGCGGCACTGCAGGACCTGCTCTCCCAGATGCAGATGCAGAAGGATGTTGACGATGCGGCTGCGGCCCGCAAGGCTTTGGGCGAACAGGCGGCGTTCCTCGCAAAGAACATCCAGGATCCGAACGTCAAGGTGACGACTAAGGGAGTCCAGTATATTATCCTTAAAGAAGGTACAGGAATCAAGCCCAAGGCGTCGGACAAGGTGCAGGTGCATTACATTGGCACGTTGCTTGACGGAACGGAATTTGACAATAGTATTAGGCGCGGCTCCCCGATGGAGTTCCCGGTGACGGCGGTCATCGAAGGCTGGCAGGACCTGCTCCTGGAAATGAAGGTCGGCGAAAAGGTGAAGGCTTGGATTCCGAGTGCGCTTGCCTATGGCGAAACCGGTGCTCCGCCAAAAATTCCGGCGAACGCGCTCCTCGTGTTCGAGGTGGAACTGTTGCAGGTCTTTGCGGAAGCCCCTGCTGGCGGGACGCTTGCCCCAGCAAAAGGTTCTGTCGTTCCGGCTAAGTAAAAATTGCGATTTTGATGTTTAAAAGCGAAGGATGTTCCGTCCTTCGCTTTTTCTGTTGCTACTTTTTATGCCATGAGTAACGCAACGTCCGATTTTTATTCTCAGCACTTCGAAGTTGCCGGGTTCATCCGGGAAGTGTTTGGCTACATGGATAGGTTCAAGGGACAGCTGTTCGTCCTTAAAATCGACGATAGCTTGATGGACCATCCGATGTTCCCCGTGCTGATGCGGGATATCGCCCTTTTGCACAAGGCGGGCATCCGTATCATCATCGTGCCGGGCACGCGAAACAGCATTGACGCTCAGCTCAAGGCGTGGGATCTCGAAACGGAATTCCATAACGGCGTAAGGCTAACGAGCGAGGAGGCTCTGCCGCTTATCGAGCAGGCATCCTTGGGCGTTGCGCAACGCATCATGAGCCACTTGACGGCAAGCGGACTCAGCGGCATTCAGGGCAACTGGATTTTGGCGCGCAGTATGGGCGTTATCAATGGCATCGACTATATGCGTACGGGCCGCATCGAACGTATCCAGCGCGACCTCTTGGAACAGCTCATGAACGAGAAGTTTGTGCCTATCATTCCGCCGATTGGCTGGAACAAGATTGGGCATGCCTACAATATTTCGAGTACGGAACTCGCGACGGAACTCTGCAAGTACTTGCAGGTCGGCAAACTGTTCTTTATCGGTAGCCAGAGCGGCATCAAACTCGAAGGTCTTGTGACGGGCAAGAACACGAAGTACCTTGAACCGACGGACAACGGGCTGATTTCGGCAATGGACGTGGATCAGGCAAAGGAACTTCTGGAGCTCAATTCTGACGTGCTTAACTTTGCGCAGATGGATTACCTGATGAACGCCATCAACGCTTGCGAGGCGGGGGCGAACCGTGTTCACTTGTTGAGCGGCGAATTCCAGGGAAGCGTGCTGCAGGAAGTGTTTAGCGCTCGCGGTGACGGAACGATGGTGTATGCGAACCAGTATTCGTGCATCCGTCCGGCAAACATCGAGGATATCCCGGATATCTTGCGGATTATGCAGGATTACATTGCGAAGGGCTACCTGGTGCAGCGTACACAGGATTCCATTTCCGAAAAACTGGATGATTATGTTGTCTATAGCATTGACAACAGCATCCACGGTTGCGGCGCGCTCCACGCGTTCGAAGATGGCATGGCCGAGGTGGCAGGAATCGCTGTCGGTGCGAACTACCGCAAGTCGGGCATTGGCGAGGCGATTGTGCGCCACTTGATTTCGCTTGGCCGGATGAAGGGTTACAAGACTCTGTTCTTGCTCACGACGCAGGCGCTCGATTGGTTCTACCAGCTCGGATTCGAGGATGGTACGGTTCAGGATTTGCCGAAGAGCAAACGCGAACACTACAATCAAAAGCGTAAGTCCAGAATATTGGTGCTCCCGCTGGAGAAGTAGTTTTAGGCGGAAGGATCTAGTAGAAGGTTAATTATGAATACTCTTGAAGCAATCAAGACGCGCCGCAGCACGCGCAAGTTCAAGGCGCAACCTGTTGAACGTGAAAAACTTGAACAGATAGTCGAGGCGGGCCGCTTTGGACCCACCGGCGGCAATGCGCAGAGCAACCATTTCTTCGTGATTTCGGATGCGGCGGTCATTGCAAAGCTCAAGGAACTCGTGCAGTCCGCTTTTGCGAAGATGGAACTCCGTGAAGACCTCTACAAGAGCTTGCAAAATTCCATTCGCCTTTCACAGAAAGGGAACTATTCGTTCTGCTACACGGCCCCTGTGCTCATCGTGGTTGCGAACAAGAAGGAATACGGCAACAACATGGCCGATGTAGTTTGTGCCGTCGAGAACATGATGCTTGCCGCAAACGAACTTGACCTCGGCAGTTGCTACATCAACCAACTCAAATGGCTGAACGAGGACCCGACGCTTCTCAAATACCTGCGCGGCCTCGGCTTGCGTGAAGGCGAGCGCGTGTATGCCTCTGTCGCGATTGGTTACGCCGATACTGAAAGCGGACTCCCGAACCGTGCGGAAACGCCCCGCACAGGCAACGAAGTCGTGTTCGTGTAACAGGCAGATTTTCTATATTTGCACCGCAAAGATAGCGTGAAAATTTTACTGGATCCTTCATTTCACTGCGCTTCATTCAGGATGACAATTTGAATATGTCATTCTGAGGCCAAAGGCCGAAGAATCCAGTTAAGGTTATGCTATATCGGAAATTTCTAGTAACTATTAACTGCACCGAAGGTGCCTTGTCATGATGGATTTTAAGAAAATGGAAGATGGCTTCCGGATGATTCTGGAAGGCATGGGCGAAAACCCGGACCGCGAAGGTCTTATTGATACGCCGAAGCGCGTTGCGAAGATGTATGCCGAACTCATGACGGGCCTTTCGGGCGAAACACGTGCCGAAGATATTTTGAAGACCCGCTTCCACGAGAAGTACGACGAGATGATTATCGTGCCGGACATCGAATTTGCGAGCATGTGCGAACACCATTTCTTGCCGTTCACGGGCAAGGCTCATGTGGCCTACATCCCGGGCGATTGTGTGGTGGGCCTCTCGAAGATTCCGCGCGTAGTGGAATTCTATGCCCGCTTCCCGCAAATCCAGGAACGCATGACCCGCCAGATTGCAGAACTCATCCAGAAGGTGCTACAGCCGAAGGGTGTCGCGGTGGTTCTCGAAGCATCTCACATGTGCATGACGATGCGCGGCGTGAAAAAGCCGGGTGCGACGATGGTGACCACACAGCTCCTCGGCCGTTTCAAGACGGACGAAAAGACTCGCGCCGAGTTCATGTCCCGTATTTACGCACCGCGATAATTTTTGCATTTCGAATAAAAAAAGAAAAATCCGGCGAGAACCGGATTTTTTTAATCATTGCCCTGTGCTTGGATTTTTTATCCATAAAAGGTGAGCTGTGATGCTAGTCACAAGCCGTTTTTAGGTCTATTTTATGAATAGCATCGTGTATGGGCGGTGTATGGGATATTTGTTTTTGTGATGAGGAAGAGGAGTTCAGGGAATGAAATCAGGATTATTGAGGTGCGCTGTATTTACTGGCGCCCTTGCCTTTATAAATTGTGGAGATGATGCCTCTACGGCACCCAATTTCAATCCGAATAGTGAACTTCCGGGTATCGTGTCGAGTTCCGATGCCGCAAATCCGACATTGAGTTCTTCTTCTGTCGAGGCTCCGGACGTGTTTGTCCCGAGTTCGAGTGCGGACGTCTCGGTTCCTGCGTCTAGCGCGGATGCACCGGCCTCTAGTGCTGATGTCCAGAATCCAGTTTCCAGTGCCGATGTTGGGCCTGCTTCGAGTGATGCTCCTGCATCCAGCGCGGGTGCGCCAGCATCGAGTGCGGCGGTTCCTGCATCAAGTTCCAGTGAGGCGGTAAAGCCGGCTAGTTCCTCTAGCGAAGTCTCTTCTTCTAGCGAAGCGCCGAAACCGGTAGGCATTTTCCTTCCTGAAAGCAAGGAAGAAGAAAAAGACGTGCTACAGGTGGAGTATAAAGAAAATACCGGCTGGGATGGCAAAGGAATTCTGGCCTATCCGAAACAGCTTTCCAGTACGCAAAAACATGGCGTTGTCGTGTGGGGGCCGGGTGGCGGCACCGAACCGGGCGCGTACGGCGGCATGATTCGTCGTTTGGCTTCTCACGGTTTCGTGGTGATAGCACTAAGCGTATCTCCGGGCGATGCATCGCAGGCTATCAAGGCTATTGACTGGCTCGAAAACAAGAACAAGAATTCCAACGATTTGTTCTATCAAAAGCTGGAATTGACGAAGGTGGGCTGTTCTGGTCACTCTATGGGTGGTTTGGAATCCGAGCAGGCGGCAATCAAGGATAAGCGCGTGTTTACAGCGTTCCTCAACAATAGCGGCGACAAGAACGGCGGTGTCATCAAGAATTTCCCGGAAGGTAAAACGGCTGCGGTGCTTTATGGCGAAGTCGGTATGGAAAAGCCGAACGCCATCAAGGATTACGAAACCGCGACGAAAGTCAAGTCCTGCCTCATCGAAATGACGGGTGGCCCGAAGAATTCCGAGGGTGGCTACGGTCATGGTTCCGGTTCGTGGGACGGCATGGCGGCAACGATTGCATGGATGCGTTGGCAGATTGGCGGTGAAGACTTCCGCAAGGCTGATTTTGTCGGATCGACAGGCAAGTATATTGACGGAAACATTATAGGCCACCAAGGCAAATGGAAAACCCAGTGTAAGAATTTTTAAAACATCCACACTCCAACAACCAAGCGCCTCGATCGATTCGGTCGAGGCGTTTTCTGATTTGGATTTTTTGTCCATAAAAGTTTTTTCCTGTCAAGGTCTTGTGTTTTATTTTCTGTTTATTTTAAAAATGGTGCAAGGGTGCAAGGTTTTGGTTAAGAGGAGTACTATATGAAATCAAAAATCTTGAAATGCATGATTGTGGCGAGTTCTCTTGCCTTCATGAATTGTGGGGACGATGCCCTCACAGCACCAAATATCAATCAAGGTGGCGGCCTTCCGGGTATCGCATCGAGTTCCGATGCGGCTAATCCGGCATTGAGCTCGGCTTCGGTTAATCCGAATGACCCTTGGAGCAACCCTTGCGTGGCATCTAGCTTGCCTGATGCGTGCGGGCCTGGGACAAATCCGCTTCCGACTTCGAGTGCAGACGCTCTAAATCCTGCATCAAGCACGGATGTCGCAAATCCTGCATCTAGTGCAGATGTCGCAACCCCGGCTTCCAGTGCCGATGTTACGCCGACTTCTAGCGCTGCTGTACCTGCATCGAGTGCCGAAGTGGCAACGCCTGCAAGTTCGGAAACTGCAAAGCCTACAAGTTCGGCTTCCGTAAAATCAAGTTCCAGCGTGGAAACTCCGAAGTCCAGTGCAGAAACTGTTGTCTCGTCTTCTAGTGAAGCGCCGAAGGGCATTTTCCTCGCCAGCGGTAAGGAAGAAGAAAAGGACCAGATGCAGGTGGAATACAAGACTCGCACTGGCTGGGATGGCGGTGGAATTCTCTCGTATCCGAAACAGCTTTCTTCGACACAAAAGCATGGCATTGTGGTTTGGGGGCCGGGTGGCGGCACTGAACCTGGCGCTTATGAAGGCATGATCCGTCGTCTCGCTTCTCATGGCTTTGTGGTGATTGCGCTCAAGGAATCTCCGGGTGATGCATCGCAAGCTATCAAGGCTCTTGATTGGCTCGATAAACAGAACAAAGATCAGAACAGCCCGCTTTTTGGCAAGCTCGACATGAATACAGTTGGCTGTTCTGGGCACTCCATGGGCGGCTTGGAATCTGAGCAGGCTGTCATTAAGGACAAACGCGTTCTGACGGCGTTCCTCAATAACAGTGGCGACTGGAACGGCGCCGGTGCGAACAAAGTTGCAACAGACAGGACGATTGCGATTCTCTTCGGCGAAGTCGGCATGGAAAAAGACAACGCCAAGAACGATTACAACAACGCTGGCGTGAAGGCTCCGGCTTGCCTTATCGAAATGACGGGCGGTCCGCGTAATAGCGAAGGCGGCTACGGTCACGGTTCCGGCTCTTGGGACGGCATGGCCGCGACGATTTCCTGGATGCGTTGGCATCTTGGCGGCGAAGATTTCCGCAAGGCTGATTTTGTGGGTTCTAGCGGCAAGTACATTGATGGCAACATCATTGGCAAACAGGGAAAATGGAAAACGCAGTGTAAGAACTTTAAATAATTTATAATCAATATCCACACTCCAACAACTAGGCGTCTCGATTGTTTCAGTCGAGGCGTTTTCTTTTTGTGTTTTCTTCATCGTTCTTGCGACTTGTTGTGAACTGGTCGAAATAAGGTGCAAATATATTATGAATAAATTAATTATTTTGGATTTTTTGTCCATAAGACTTTGGTTAAACAGTGGTAAATCAACGGCTTTTTTAGGTAATTTCTAGTCAGGTTAAGGTTAATAGGAGAACAAAATGAAATCTAAACTCTTAAAAACGATGGTATTGGCCAGTTCGCTGGTCTTCCTGAATTGCGGTGATGACGCCGTCACTTCCGCGATAAACAATTATGCAACGGGCCTTTCATCCAGCGCTGGCGAAGTTGTTTCGCCAGAATCTGCGGGTTCTGCACAGCCGGCTTCTAGCGAAACGGTTCAGCAGGGTGGCGAAACCAATCAGCAAGCGGGTGGCGACGAATCTTGTTTGGCATCCAGTTTGCCCGATGCTTGTGGTCCTGGAACAAATCCGCTTCCAACATCCAGCGCCTCGGTCACGCCGACAGCTGAATCTAGCGCCAGTGTAACGCCAAATCCGGAATCCAGTGCTGCTGTGACGCCTACATCCAGTGCGACAGTCACGCCGAATCCGGAATCCAGCAGTGTTGCAGCTCCGGCATCGAGCGCTACCACGCCTGCTTCCAGTGCCGCGGCTCCAGCTTCCAGCTCTAGCGAAAAGGCTGTTGAATCTAGTTCCAGTGAAGCCCCGAAGCCGCAAGGTGTCTTCCTCGCCGAAGGTAAGGACGAAACGAAGGACCAGATGCGAGTCAAGTATATTGAACGCACCGGCCACGATGGCGGTGGAATCCTTGCTTATCCGGAACAGCTTTCTAGCGACCGGAAACATGCTGTTGTCGTGTGGGGCCCGGGTGGCGGCACGGAACCGGGTGCTTACGGTGGAATCATCCGTCGTCTCGCTTCTCACGGCTTCGTTGTGATTGCGCTCCGCGAATCTCCGGGTAATGCGTCACAGGGCAAGCCCGCCCTCGATTGGCTCGAAAAGAAGAACAATGACCCGAACGATCCGCTTTACCAGAAACTCGACATGACGAAAGTAGGTTGCTCTGGCCACTCCATGGGCGGCCTCGAATCCGAACAAATGGTCATTCAAGATAAGCGCGTTATTACCGCCATGCTCAACAATAGCGGTGACCTTGGCCATACGGCCATGTCTCGCGTTGGCACCGACAAGACGATAGGCATCGTCTATGGCGAAGGCGGCATGGAACGCCCCAATGCCGAAGCGGACTACAACAACAACGGGGTCAAGGCTCCGGCCTGCCTTATCAAGATGACTGGCGGTCAGGGCAACGAATGCCAGCAGGGTGAATGTGGCTGGGGTCATGGTTCCGGCCCGTGGGGCGGCATGGCTGCGACAGTTGCCTGGATGCGTTGGCATCTCGGTGGCGAAGACTTCCGTAAAGCGGATTTTGTGGGCAACAGCGGCAAGTATATTGATGGGCCGATTGTTGGCGAACGTGGCAAGTGGAAAGGCCAGTGCAAGAACTTCTAATATAAACTGTCATTAAACACTCCAAACACCAAGCGCCTCGACCCGTATGGGTCGGGGTGTTTTTTGCATAGTGAAAGAAATGATTCCATTGAATTTAGTGAAATAACTATGTAAAATGAACTTATTTCTTTAAAACTAAAGAATTAAAAAATAATGCATGTTCGTTTTGACATTGTTCGTTTCTATTGAATTCAGTGCATATTGTACATAACAGATTCCGGATGACAATTTTTTGTGTCGCTTGCTATAGAATTAATCAGGGCCGGTAGCGAGTTTGACAAAAAATGTAATGTGACGAAAAAGACAAATAGACACTTTGTATGGCGAAACCTATTGAATTTCAGGGTGTAAATTTTTATTATTGTCTGTGGAAACAGTTTGCGGATATTCTCCTTATCCGCTGTTTACTAACCACTAACCACTGTTTACTGAATAATGAACGCTGCTATTCTTACTAACGAGTTTCCGCCAGAAATTTACGGCGGTGCAGGAATCCACGTCAAATTTCTCAGCCAGGAACTTTCCAAGCTCTGCCACATCGAAGCGCGCTGCTTTGGCCCGCAGAACGATGATGCGAACAACATCCGCGCGATTGGCTTTAGCCAGAAGCTGGATAGCAATCCGGCGGACGAACGCTTTAAGAAAATCCTGAAGCCGCTGGACATCAATCTCCAGTGGATGTCTTCGCTCAAGGATATTGACGTGATTCATTGCCATACGTGGTACAGCCATTTCGGTGGCGTAGTGGCGAGCCGTTTGTTACAGTGCCCGCTGATTCTCACGACGCATTCCTTGGAACCGCACCGTCCGTGGAAAGCGGAACAACTCGGCGATGGTGGCTATAACATGAGTTGCTGGATTGAACGTACCGCTTACGAGGCTGCCGACGGCGTGATTGCCGTGAGCGAAGGCATGAAGCGCGACGTGATGAAGTTGTACGGAGTGCCGGAAGACCGCGTGAAGGTTATCTACAACGGCATCGATCCGGATTTTTACAAGCCGACGTTCGACGAAGAAATTTTGAAGAAGTGGGGCGTGGATCCGAAGCGCCCATATGTGCTTTTCGTGGGCCGCATTACGCGCCAGAAAGGCATCAGTCAGCTGATCCAGGCGATTCCGCAAATCGACAAGAACGCCCAGGTGGTGCTTTGTGCCGGGGCGCCTGATACGCAGGAACTTGCCGACGAATGCAAGCACTTGATTGAAAAGGTTCAAGCGACGCGTGATGGCGTTGTCTGGATTCAGGATGCCGTGCCGCATACGGAACTGCGCGTGCTCTACAGCCATGCGACCGTGTTTGCGACACCTTCGCTTTACGAACCGTTCGGCATCATCAATCTCGAAGCCATGAGCTGCGGAACGCCGGTCGTGGGCAGTGCTGTCGGTGGCATCCCGGAAATCATCGTCGATGGCGAAACGGGTTACCTCGTGCCGCTCAAAGCCGTGTCCGCGACGAACTTTGAACCGGCTGACCCGAAGGCCTTCCAGACGGATTTTGCGCACAAACTTAACAAGATTCTCGAAAACCCGGAATTGGCGAAGAAGATGGGCGAAGTCAGCCGCAAGCGTGCTATTGACGTGTTCAGCTGGAAAACCATCGCGAAGCAGACGTTTGATTTCTATGCCGAATGCATCGAACGCTACAAGCGCGAAGGAAAGCGAGTCTAACATTGTCATGGCGGACCCGATCCGCCATCTCTTTCAACCTAATACTTTTCAAAAAATCAAAAGGTGGCTCAAAGCCACCTTCTTTGCGTCAAGACATCACTGGATCCTTCCCCTTACAGGGTCAGGATGACAATGTCAACGAAAACTTCACTGGATGGGGCTAAAGCCCCAACTCCTTGGCTCGGTTATGCCCATGCAAGCATGGACGCAACACTCGCCTTCTGAGTTGTCTTCGCGTTGCTCAGGATGACGGGCTTGCTGAGCGTTCCTGGATTCTATCGGTCGCGGCGCTCCCTCTAGAATGACGTCTTTAAGCTCTACCTACTGCCAACGATTTTTTCCACGATCGCATTTGTCGTGAGCAGTTCGGGCAGCACAATTTGTTTTGAAGCATCCCCTGCAGGGTAGATGGCGTAGGCGGGAACTCCCGACTTGCCCATGCTCTTGAGGAGCGCGGTGACTTCGGGTGTTTCGCGGGTCCAGTCGGCCTTGACTCGTGCGACTTTCAGACTGTCCATGGCGCGGCGGAAATCTTCACGGTTCAAAATGGCCGTTTCGTTCGCCTTGCAGGTGAGGCACCAGTCTGCAGTAACGTCGATAAACACGGTGTGCCCGGATTTGGCGAGGTTATCGATAAGTTCTGGTGTATAGCGGAACCAACCGTCTTCTGTGATTAATTGTGTTGCTTTTGCTTCGAAGATGGCATCGACTTCGGCTTCGTATTTTGGAGACGCGAATGCAAACCAGAATGCAGCGAGCAAAACGATAGAACCAACGACGGCCACGACTTCATGGATAAACGCAACTCCTGGCGGGGCGATTTTTCCGATGGCGAAACTGAAAATGATGCTCAGGAACGCAACGACTGCGAAAATGGCGACTCCGTAGTTGCCGGCCTGTTCGCGCACGACCCACAAAAGCCATGCGACTGTGCCGAGTAGCAGAACGCCCATGACTTTCTGGAGCGTCACCATCCAGGCGCCCGGTTTCGGGAAAACTTTCAGGACGCTCGGGAATGCGCTCACGAGCATGTAGGGGAGCGCAAGTCCTACGCCTGCTGCGGTAAAGAACAGGAAGAGTACTGGTGTCGAGGCGGTAAAGGCAAAACCCATGGCGGTGCCGAGGAACGGTGCAGAGCAGGGCGTGCTGAGGAGTACCAGGAGCGCTCCCGTGAAAAATGCACCAACGAGTCCCTGCTTGCGTCCGGCGCTGTCCATCTTGGTGGTGGCGCTTCCGGGAAGCCAGATTTCAAAGACTCCGAAAAAGCTCATGGCAAAGGCGCTCAGGATGACGACCATGAACGCGATGAATCCCGCACTTTGGAACTGCATGCCCCAACCGGCGTTTCCGCCGCCCGCCTTGACCGCGGCGACGATGGCGGCCAAGAGCCAGAAACTGGCGAGGATGCCAACCGTTGTCGATGTTCCCAGTGCAAGCAGACGTCCGCGGCTTTCGCCAGCCTGCTTGATGAGGCTAAACAGCTTGAGCGAGAGCACCGGCAAAACGCATGGCATGAGGTTCAAAATTAACCCACCGAGCAGAGCAGACAAAAGTAGAACCAATGTGCCGGCGAGTCCGCCTTCCATAGGCGAATCATTGACGGGGCCGTTTAGCGGAACGTCTTCGCTCGAACCGGTTTCATTATCGTTTTTTTTTAATCCCGGCTGCATGGAACTTTTTTTGTTGAAGCCGAGGGCTCCCAAGCCGAACGTGACTTGCGAAGGCGCGAGGCAAATGGAATTGTCGCAAGCCTGGTAGTGGAACGTCGCCTGTGTCGTCAGACTGTCGTAATCGGCATCGACACCTTCGACGGGGAGCGTGACTTGGAAATGTCCCCTGAAAACAAGGTTTTCGAGGTCAAGTGCCTCGCTGTATTCCTTGATGGGCTCTGGCCACTTGGGCTCTCCAAAGTGGACGCCATTTGCAGAAATCTCGATGGAGGAAGGCTTCAGAAATTCGTCGGCGGCGATGTTGGCGTTCACGTGCCAGTTGTCAGGAATGACAATGTCAACGATAACATTTGAACCCTTTTGCAAGGTGCCTACGGAATACTGCATGCCTACTTCGGGAGGGGGCATGTTGTTCATGTTGAACTCTTGCGAAAAGGCTACCGCTGCAAACCATAAAATGCAAAATGAAGCTTTTTGCAAACGGTTGTTTGCAAAATTTGCAAAATCTATAAATTTATTTAAAATTTTCATAAATTAAAGCTCGTTATAGGAAGTAGAAAATACTGGAAACAAAAAAAATGTCATATACGGATTTCCTTTGTGACCGTCCCCCTAGTTGGGTTGGTTCTGTTTGGAAAAAATATTCCTACAGAATATACAAATTGTGCCTGCAGAAGTGTGCGTCAAAGGAGGATGCGGAAGACCTGTTTCAGGAGGTTGCGCTCCGTTTTTGTAAAAAAGCGAAGGAACTGAACAACAAGAAGGGTTTATACGCTTGGTTTCAGACGGTGTTGCTGAACTGCCATTATAGCATCTACCGAAAAAAGATGGACAGGATGGTGCCGCTATCGAGCCTGCATGAACACGTATGTGACTATGACGGCATGGAAACAGTGAAGTTCGTGGTTCCCGACGAAAAGATAAGCCCAGAAGCGCTCATGAACGAATTCTCGCTACTGCTGGACGAACTGAATCCGCTTGAGAGGATGATTGTGGAACTTTCGGTGGTGGGTGACATCGGCATTCGCGACTTGAGCCGACTGATTGGACTTTCTAAGGTGAATATCATTGCTCGCCGAAATGAGGCATTTGAAAAAATGAAGCTAAAAATGATGGCGCAGAAGGAAAATTATAGGATGTTTTGGGGGAGGGACGCTTCATTGAGTGAAATTATCGGGAGCCCTAAATAAAAAAATCTTTTTTTTTGTAATTTTATGTTGTGAAATTACTAATCAAGCTTATTTGTATTCTCTCTTTTTTCACGTCGGCATTTGCCGTTGATGAATGGATCAATTTCTCAAGTCCGTTTCCGGTGAAATCGGCTATTCCTTATGGTGATGGCCTGCTTATGGCGACGGGTGGCGGTGTTCGCTATAGGACGAATACTGCTGACGATATTTATACGACGGCGAATGGTTTGGGCGACCAGTCCGTCAGTGCCGTGGTTATTTCCGATAGCCTTGGTGCTTTTGCCGTGAGCAATAATGGTATCGTTTCGGCGATGGTCGGTCGGAAGTGGGAAGTGGTTAGCCGGTCTTATGCCGGAAACAACGTGCATGTGATTCCTGGCATGGTCCGTTTTGGCGGTTCCGGTAGCGGTTCTGTCATGGTTATAGCCTTTGAAGACCGTCTCTCGTTCCTGAGTGTGAAGACCATGACTTCTATCCTTACTATCGAAAGGATTGCGAATGCGAATCTGTCTTCTAGCCATGTCCGTGCTATGGACGTTCGCGGGGATTCGTTATTTGTCGCTGTGGATTCCCTTCTTTACGTACGCAAGATGGACTGGCGTAATCTGGCATCCGATGTCTTGCTGAACGATCCGCATTCCTGGAAGGTTGTCAAGGGCGCTTCCAACAATGGTAAGATTATTAAGGCTATCGCTTGGAAAGATGGAAAAATCAAGACGTTTTCTACTGAAGGAACGCGAATCTGGGACAAGGATGGCCTGACCCAGGCTGTTCTCGATACGACGTCCGATGTCAGGTCGGCAGCGTTGGTCGTGGTTCGCGGGAAAACGTTGACGGATTCAATCCTGTATGAAAAAATTCCAGTTTATAAGAAAGTTAATGATACATTGGTTATTGACCGGTATTATTACGAATCGAAGGTGCAGTGGATTTCTCTGCTCCCTTCCGGCAAGGCTATTTTGGCTGGGCCTCAAAGTGTTTTCTACTATGATGGCAAGAAAATTTCGGATTTGTCGGAATACGCTCCATTTGCGGTAGGCGGTGCCTATGAACTTCTGGCTCTTCCGCAAGGTGGAGTCCTTGCTGCGTCTGAAAGCGGAAAACTCTCGTACAATTATGGTTATGACTGGAGCGAACCAAGGCCTGTGTATGAAGACAAGGGGAATGGCGTTGATGCCCGTTCCCATAACTTGAAAGTACTGTCGGCCGTTCCGAGCGGTGGTACTTTCTATCATCTCTGGGGTTATGGATACCTTTTGTATAAAGAATGGGGCAAAGAACTTTATTATGCATTAACGATAGAGAATATCGCCAATCTTTGTATGGACAATTACGAAGATGATCCTCAAAAGCCTCCGTTTACGATTGCGGTTTCTTCGGTTCCTGCACCGGATGGCATGGGCTTTTTGACAACGTCAGCCTCGAACAAGGGGTATAGCTTGATTCATGTAACCCTTGATGGAGATATGTCCTGCGCAAGCAATGTCGGAAGCGCCTCCATAGGTGGGCCGATGCTTGTCCGTGTTGATGCAAATACAGGCAATTGGATTGTGTACGTGGGAACGAGAACGTCGCCATCCCAAGATGCCACTGGCGGTTTGGATGTGTTTACTTTCCCGCCTCCAAAGAAGACGGGGGGCGTCATCGATTCCTCGAGAACCGAGAGAAAGGTGTTTTACGGTACGTCCTCGACGCCGCTGGATATGGTCTATGAATCAAAGACGGATTATCTCTGGATGGTAACAGGGTCTTCTCTTGCGTATTGGAACGAGGACATGGATTCCATAAGAACTCCGCTTTCAACAAACGGTCTTACAAGCGCGAACTTTACGAGTATCGACGTCGATGCTCGCGGGAACCTCTGGGTCGGGACTTCGTCACGTGGTGCTTACCGCTTGACTCCCCGTTCGACGTCTCCTGATACGTTGTCCGTCCTTCACTTTACGACGAGACATGGGCTTCTCAGCGACAAGATTCAGGATGTTGCGGTCGATTCTGCTCTTGGCATGGTATGGTTCGCCCATGAGAATGGCGTGACCCGTTACAGCAGAAACGACTTGCGCGCTACGGAAGGCAACATGACGGGAGAGGCCCGCCAAGATGTCAAGGTCTTTCCGAATCCGTTCCGTCCTCGGCTTCAAGCACATGTCATTTTTGACAACGTTTCGGATGATGCCGTTATTGGAGTCTATAACAGGGGTGGTAAACTGGTCGCTTCGTTTAGTGGCGAACAGGTTGCCGGTGGCCGTGTCGAATGGGATGGGAGGATGAATAACGGCAACTTGGTTGCGCCAGGTCTTTATCAATACGTTATTCGCGGATCCTCTAAAACGAAGAAGGGCAAGCTTCTGATTATCCATTGATTTGCGGTGAATATATGGTTGCGAATAAATCTATTTGTATTGCTTTTGTTGCCGCGCTGTTGTTCGCCGGATGTGCCAGTGAACGCCAGGGGCTTGTTTGCGAAGAAATTGAATACCGCTTGAGTACGTTGAATTATTCGCCTGACCAGCGTGCGTACTTGGAAAATGAACTGAGCACCTGCCGCGAAGAAGAATCGAAAAAGAAGGGTGAAGCGGGACAGTCGAAAACGAGTATTTACGAACGCTATGCGAACATGGGTGCGACTGCGCCGGCCGATACGTCCAAGGATATCCCTGTTTCCACATTGCTGCAAGATTCCTCCGAAGAGCAAACAATGAGCATTTATGACCGTTACAAGTCGGCTGGAACGGATTCGTCTGCCGGGGCGGACAAGTAATGCCTTCTCTCATGACTCTTGCCGGTGAACGTTACGAGCCGGATATTCCCAATCGTTTGCTTTCCATTGCAGAAAATATCCGTAGTGCCGGTGGTCGAGCTTTTTTGGTGGGCGGCTGGGTGCGCGATGCGCTTCTCGGCAGGGATTGCCGCGATTACGATATCGAAGTCTATGACCTTACGCAAGATGAACTTGTTCCCATTTTAAAGAAGTATGGCCGCACGAATCTTGTGGGGAAGGCTTTTGGCGTCATCCATCTGGCGATGAAGGGGCTTTCGCTCGATTTCTCTTTTCCGCGTACAGAAAGCAAGGTCGGCTATGGTCATCGCGGCTTCGTGGTGCATACCGATGAAAAGCTTTCGTTCAAGGAGGCGGCTCTCCGCCGTGACTTTACGATTAACGCTATGGGCATGGAATTGCCGGAGCTTACGCTTTGCGACCCGTATGGCGGAATCGACGATTTGAAGAAGGGTTTGCTCCGTCATGTAGGGCCTGCCTTTGTCGAAGACTCTTTGCGTATTTTGCGCGGCGTGCAGTTCGCGAGCCGTTTTGCGCTCACGCTTGCTCCGGAGACCGTTGAACTCTGTCGCACGCTTACGCTTGCCGACTTGAGTGTGGAACGTTTGTTCGAAGAATTCAAGAAATGGTTGCTGAAACCGGGAAAACCTTCGCTTGGGTTGCGTGCGTTCTTGGACATTCGACTGAACGATTTTTTTCCGGAAGTGTTACCGCTTCGTGAATCTTGGGAAGACTTGGGCGAGATGCTCGACAACATGGAATGCGAACGCGAAAAGCTCGCCGCCGCGGGGATGGCCCTTTCGGAATCGCAGTCGATGGAATTTGCTTTTGCATCATTCCTCAGCGGCCGTCCAGAGACATCGCTGAAGTTCCTCGAACGTATCACGAACGAAACTCATTTATTGAAAAATGTTCCGCTGCTGTTGGGGGCGTATAGCAACCTCCCACTTGGAATCGTCAACGATGCACCTCAGCTTCGTCGATTGGCGGTGAAGCTGGGTGGTTTAAAACTTTTGTGCTTGCTTGCCAAAGCGACTCCGCGAAAGTTTTACGCGGAAGCGGGCGATGCGGAATTTCCCGAAAAACTGTGGCGGGTTGCTACGGACTTCGGCTTGTTGGAAGCCGCTCCGCAGCCTTACCTCACGGGCAAAATGCTTATGGAATTGGGCGTAAAGCCGGGAAAGCAGATGGGCGAGATTATCAAGCAGAGCTTTGAGTTGCAGCTTGATGGCAAAATCACGAACGCCGAAGAAGCAATCGTGTGGGCGAAAAATAGTTCCAAGTTCTGAGTTACTAGTTACTAGAAACATTCTTATTGCAATCTCTAGTAACTTCTAACTAGTATCTAGTAACTAGTATCTAGTATCTAGTAACTGCAGCGTAGCTGCCTTCACTTCCACCTGAACATTCCTGTTATTCCAGCCGGCACGGCAAAGACGATCATCGGAATCTGGATGAGTTCCACTGGCAAGAAGGCTAGCATGCGGCGTTTGGATTTGAGTTTCCAAGAGGCTATGCTCAGAAATACGAAGTCAACGATAAATTTGGGTAAAATGCTGAACACGCACCATTGCCATGGAAAATCCAGAAATAGCACGCACCACGGGCTGATAAACATCCAGATGTAGTAGGCGTAGATTAGCGTGAGCATTAGAACGTACGCTTTGCTTTCGTAGTTCGTACCGTTGCTGCTCCAGCGGGCGCGCTGGTTGAACAGTTGCTTCCATGTGTGGACTGGGGCTGTTTCTATGACGGCGTCCTTGTCAAGGTTGTAGCAGACTTTTGTACCTGGAATCTTCATCATCTTGTGGATGAGCATGTCGTCGTCGCCGCTCGAAAGGTTGATGAGGTCGCCAAAACCACCCACTTTGAAGAACAATTCTTTCTTGTAAGCGAGGCATGCCGCACTTGCGACAATCGGGCGACCGAGACTGAATCCGGCGGCTTCCATCCCGGTATAGCCAAGCGTTTCCAGTTTTTGGAAGAGGTGCGGCATGGAACGTGTGCCGTTGTTCTGCTTGGGCCCTTGCACGATGCTGATGTCATCGACGAATCGTCCTGCCATTGTGGTAATCCAGCTCTTGCGTGGGATGCAGTCGGCATCCATCGTGAGGAGCACTTCGTTTTTGGCAATCTTGAAAGCGCTTTCTAGGGCTCGTTTTTTGGGGCTTGCGATTTTTGGAAGGTCTTGTGGGAGACTGAGCACGTGGAATTTCGGGTGCGTGGCGGCGAACTTCTCCAGAATTTCGCGGGTGGAGTCCGTGGAGCGGTCATCGACGCAAATCACTTCCCATTCGCCTGTGTAGTCCTGTACGGCGAGGGCTTCAAGCGTGCGTTCAGCAAATTCCTCTTCGTTTCGCATCGGGACGACGACAGAAACGCTCGGGGTCGCCTTGGGGCCTTTGTAGCGATGCGTCTTTAACAGTCCTATGATGAAGAATAGGAACAAGGATGCGTAAAGTACCGTCAGGCATGCGATGATAATGCCACCCATGGGGGGAAATGTAGAAAAAGAGTTTTCAGTTCTGAGTTACTAGTTACTAGACAAGGCTTTCTTTTTCTAAATTCTGCTAGTAACCAATAACTAGTATCTAGTAACTATTAACTAGTAACTAGTAACTACTAACTGCGCCGTAGGCGCAAAATGCCCATGCTCCATCCTTCCGCTTACGTTCATCCTTCCGCAAAAATCCATGAGTCCGCGATTATTGGCCCTTGGTGTATTGTCGATGAAGGTGCTGAAATAGGCGAAAACGTGGTGCTTGAATCTCGTGTGCGCGTCTATGGCGGCGTGACGATTAAGGCGAATACGCATGTCTATGATGGCGCGATTCTCGGAGCACCTCCACAAGACCTTAAGTATGCTGGTGAACCGACTCGTTTGGAAATAGGCGAAAACTGCATTATTCGTGAATATACGACTCTCAACCGCGGTACCGCACAGGGCGGCGGTTGTACACGCATCGCCCCCCGCGTCTTGATTATGGCTTATGCCCATGTGGGGCACGATTGCCAAATTGGGGAGGGGGCGGTCATTGCTAACGGTTGCCAGCTGGGCGGCCACGTGCGTATCGGCCAGTTTGCGACCCTTGGCGGCACCACCGCTGTACAGCAGAGAAACCAGGTGGGCGCCTATGCGTTCGTGGGCGGTACGCTCAAGGTGGATTACGACGTCCCTCCGTGCAGCCGCGCTTTTGGTAACCCGCTCCGCTTTGCTTCCCTGAACTTGCACGCGCTTCGAATCCATGCTGACGAATTTCCGCCGGAACGCATTGCTTTTTTCGAGCGCGCGTTCCGCATGCTTTATCGCGGCAAGCGCCCTATTGCAGAAGTCATCGAAGAACTGAAAAAAGGCCCGGAACCTCTGTTCCAAGCCTTTTTCGATGAACACTGGGGTGGCACGCTCGTCCGCCCGTAATGTTTTTTGGCGTTTGCTGAGCCCTAGAAAATTAGTGCCCCCGGGAATCCCGGATACCAGTTGTTTCCGTCGTATGCTTCGAAGCCGCTTGTCGCGCCGAAAGCCCAATAATGGAAGGAAATTCCGTTTTCCCATGCGGCCTGGACTGTTTTTTTAGCCCATTCCGCTTTGCCCGTTTCGCTTGGCGCTTCTCCTTTTTGCCATTGGCAGGGACTTGAATCTCCGCCGGAAACCCCGAATTCGCCCATGTTCAAGGGAACATGGTTTACGTTGTCAACATCGGGATAATACCTGAAGGCGAGAGATGCGTATTCCTTCATGTCTTTTGCGGCCGTGTTTGTTTTTACTAGGTCGCCCTTGCAGTCGTAGCCGAGACCTTGATGGCTGTACTGGTAAGGTTCGTAATAATGACCGCTGAAGATGATGTTTCCGTCGGGAGGCAGGTGCAAGGAGGGGAGCTCGTAAAACTTTGCCAAGTGGTAGGATTCGAACATGATTGTCTTGCCAGGCGCTGCTGTGCGGATGACTGTGTAGGCATCTGTCATTAACTTATCGACAATATCTTCTTGGGGGATGGATGGTTCGTTCAGGATTTCAAGAACGACCATGTTGTCGGGAAATTCGCCCATTTCGGTTGCCACCTGATTCCACAAGGCGAGGAAGTGGGCCTTTTCTTTTTCGTATTCTACGGCATCGTATTTGCATTTTGTGCCGTCTGCTTTTGTTCCACCGCCACCGGCGCAGTTGAGTTCTACGTAATGGTGGAAGTTTACGACCACGGCAAGTCCATTAGCGATGGCGAGCCGGATGTCTTCTTTGACGCCCTTTAAGCGTTCCGGATCTACGGTATGGGTGTTGTAGTCGGAAAATTTTTGCCAACGGACCGGAATACGGACAGAATTGAAGCCAGCCGCCTTGATAACGGCAAAATCTGTATCGCGGATAGGATTGCTCCATCCACCATCGTCTGGTCCGTCGGAATCCCAGGAGTTGCCGAGATTAATACCGCGGCCGAGGGTGGCGTTCATGATTCTTCCTGCGGTGTAATCGACGGGTACAACAGTGATTGCGTTGCTGTTTTTGTTGTTATCGCCTTTGTATTCCGGTGGTGCGTCCGTGCCGCTTTCGCATGCGATGAATGCACATCCGATAGCCATTGCCGAAATAAATCTCTTAATCATAGTAACCCCCAAAAGGTTTTATACACACTAAGCCTGTTCTCAAAATCTATACAAAATGGAAAATAGAAAAATGACAATGAACGTATCTTTTGTTTACGCTTGAGTCCATTGTGATGCTCGTCAATATTTTGTTTGTAAATATTCGGAAACGTATCGTTGAGAAAAAAAATTCCGTTTACGCTTGAGTCCACGATCTATGTGGCTTGGATAGTGGTATTTCATTGAGAGATCATGTTTTGCAAAGGCTTTTTTGCAAAGGAAAAACTAAGATTTGCCAAAAAACAAGCTATATTATAGCTGATCCGAATTTGGAGATTTGTACCTATTATGAATGGAAACTTAAAAAAAGCCATTTGGAAGTCCGCTCTAGCGGCGATGCTTCTTGCTTCATCTTCTTTCGCTGGCTACGGTTTTAGCGATTACCGCGACCGCGACCAGTCCCACTTTGTCATGAAGGATCCTAAGCCGTTCCGTCCTGATAAGGAAGTTGTCACCGTTGTCATGCGTGAGGCTATTCCTCGCGGTGGTGGTTATACCTACCAGTACCCGCGTGAAAACCCCGAACCGGTACTCACGGATAAGTATGCCATGGAAGGTGCTCTTTCCATGGAAATTGAACTTATCGCCAGTGACTATTCCGGTGTTGCTATTTGTATTGCGGGTTCTGTCGATTTGACTCCGTACCTGGAAGAAGGTGTTCTCGAATTTTGGATTAAGGGCGCTCAAGGTGGCGAAAACGCGTTGTTCGTGCTCGTTGACGACGGCGTGAAGAGCAACGGCGAATCCCTCCAGGTGAAGCTCCGTTCCAAGAGCCTTGGTGAGATTACGACCGAATGGAAACACTTCAGCATTCCTCTGAAGCTCTTTGGCAATACTGGTGTTTACTGGGACGCAAAGAACACGCGCGAAGTGATGCTGCCGTTTAGCTGGGCCAACTTCAAGGGATTCCGTCTCGAAGTCCGCAAGGACGAAAACGAGTCCTTCAAGGTCTGGATTGACGATGTTGTAATCAAGAAGCACGGTAAACCGTACGAAGGTCCGGCTCATTATCCGTTCCGTAACGAGATTTAAGAGGATTTTATGCGCAAAACAGTTTCTTCCCTTTTATTAGCGTCTAGCCTCGGCGCTGCGTGGGCTCTCCCTCCGCAGTTGCAGCTTGATTCCCTTCATGCTTCGTTGGATACTCTTTCCGGCAACATGGAATCGACTCTCTTGGGCAAGGACGATCTGCCACTGGCAGTCTCCGGTTACATGGCTTTCCGTTTGAAGAATTTCCACTATTCCGAAGAAAGTCCCTGGGTCAAGGATGATAGGGCCCGTACAAGCGTCGATGCCGTCCTGAACGTGAACGTCGTCGCCATGCCGAACTCCTACATTACGTTGTTTACGAATCTTTCGTTCCCGTTTGACTTGAGCGGCGTTTATTCGAACTACTTGGCGAAGCATCCGACTAATGCCCCGGGCAATTACGATGAACGCGCTCTGTACGACCACTCCACGGACTTCTATTCTTCGACAATCAACGAAGAATTGAACGTCGGTGTCGATATCCGTGCCGGAGTATTCGGCGCCTACATCACCGCAGGCGGTGTTATTTGGGCGAACGCTTCTCCGCTCACGATGTGGGAACGTGAAACGAACCCGCGTTTCGTTTGGCAGTACGAACTGTTCGAAGACGAAAAGACGGTCAGTACTTATTATAAGGAAAAGGCGTTCAAGCCTGTCAAGGAAGGTGGCCGTGCATTCTGGACGAACCGCTCCTTCGGTGGCGTCTTTGCCAACATCTACCAGCTCCCGTACGACATGAAGGCCCAGTTCCTCGTGTCCCAGCCGATTGATGCCGACATGGCGACCCGCGACGGTCTGCGTATGTACGGTGGTCAGCCGGGCGAACTCGAAATGACGGGTGGCTATGATTTCCGCGGTACGATTTTCCATGGCCGTGTCGCCAAGGATAAGATTGCTGACAATCTTACGGTGGGCTTGAACTACATGGGCGTGACGTATGACGAGGGTGCCATTTACGAAGACGAATTCCGCAACCAGTGGATTTCTGCCGGTATGAACCCGGTCCTCCTCAACACGCATGTGGTTAGTGTCGATGTGAAGGGCAACGTCACTCCGAAGCTCTTCTTGATGGCGGATGTCGGCGTAAGCATTACGGATTCTACGCTGTTCTACCAGTCCGAAGCGGTCGATGGATTTGATCCGACGAGCCCGTCTTCCGGTTATTCCAGTGACGCGAAGAAATCCAGCATGGCTGGCCCCAAGGTGGGTCTCTATGTCAAGGCCCAGAGCAAGTATGTCGAAGGTTGGCCGATGACTGCTGAACTCGTGTTCTTCCAGCCGGGCTTCTACTCTCCGTATTCTCTTTCGAACCCGTCCCGCTTCCCGGGCTGGCGCAAGGATGAAACCTACCTCAATGCAGGTGCGTTGCGCTACTCCCCGAACATGGCCGGTATCAACTTCAAGTTGGAGCCGACTTTCAACCGCGGCTACTTTGACTTCCAGTATGCGCAACATCGCCAGATCGATGCTGGCCAGGATGTAATCGCTTTTAACTACCGTTTGAACGGTCGCAACATGTGGGAAAGCTCCAATTCCTGGACCAAGCACAAGCCGCTCTTCGTGGCGGACTCCGGTAACGCTTCCGGTTCCGGTTACATTGCCCGTGCGGGTATCCAGAGGGATGCCGGCGAAGGCATCAAGATGTATCGCCAGCGCGGTGGTCTTTATGGTGGTACCTGGGAACTGTGGGAATCCTTTGTGGCCTACGAAAAGGGAACCCAGGTTGCAAAGCAGGAAGTCCCGATGCACGCCAAGTGGTCCACCTACATGTCCTTCATGGGTGGCTACGATATCGGCCACTGGCTCGGGACAGACCGCAATGTCATGATGACTGCGTTCCTCGCCCTCTCCGGTGTTTCGACTTCGTTTGCTCCGCTTGCGGTTTCCGAAAAGCAGTCCAACATGCTCATGACGAGCTTCTATGGCCAGTTTGAACCGACGGTCGCCGTGACGCCGACTTTCCACATGGTGGGTATCCTCGGCCTCGAAACCTTCAGGTCCGAAAAGGCATACCTGATTTATTCCGCTCCGAACGCAGTCAGCAAGTTCAATGAAAAGACGAACCCGTCCCACGCGAACGAAGTGTCTCCTTACTATTACGGAAAGGCTCCCATCAACTACATGGATTTCGCTATCGGTCTTGGCTTTGACTGGGACTTCTCTGACCGCGTGGGCCTCCACTTCCGTTACAAGTTCATGACGCACTCTGACGAAACCGTACCTGATAATAATTGGCATTCCCATTACATTGCAGCCGAAACCAAGGCATGGTTCTAAGGGAGGATGCTAAAGATGAATATGAAAATGAAAAGAATTTTAATCGCCCTTCTCACTGCTTCGGTTGCCGCATCGGCATCTGCAGTTGCGGATAACCAAAAGGCCTTGCAGGCCAAGGCGGATAGCGCGAATGCCAAGCGCGGTGTTGAAATTACTGGTAGCATCCGTGCCGTGGCTCAGCGCTCCAGTTTCGATACGGACAACGATCCAAGTGGTCTCAACCACATGCCGGACGTGGAACGCAACGAGTTTGTCTCCGCTGACTTGAACTTCGGTTTCCGTCCGTATGAATTTGTCCGTGCGAATGTGACGATGCGTCTCGGTGGCGGTATGCAGGAATACTTCGCTTCTGCGGCAAAGACGCTCGAAGCCAAATGGCTCAATGTAGAGGGCAATGTCGGCAAGAGTTTCTACTGGATTGCCGGTGACTTCCGCTCTGCGATTTCTCCGCTCTCTATTTACAATCCCGGTATCGACATCATGTACGAACCGACGATTTTCGCCCGCAAGCGCCACATGGCCCAGAAGGAACAGCTTATCGAAGGCAACAAGCGCAACCTTCAGGGTTTTAACCTTCAGTTCCGTCAAGAAATTGACCCGATGATTGGCGAACTCCGTGCCGAAGCGTTCTTGGCTCGCGTGAACCGCGTGTCGGTGCTCGACTTTACCGGTGCCGAAGGCAACATTATCCCTGGCGATTCCATTCCGGGTGTTGCAACCTCGCTTGCTTCCAATACGGACAAGTGGGTCGTCGGTGGTAACTTAGAACTCCTTCCGGTTCAGAAGAACGTCTATGTTGGCGTGACTCCGATGTTGATTTTCGATAATGAAAACTCGAAGTCCTATACTTATCGCCATCCGCTGCCGCGTAACGCCAAGCCGGATGATTTCAACCCGGACGATCCTGAACTCAGCAGCTACGTCCTTCAGGAAATCAACCCGGATGTGGGTCTGCAGAACACGTTCGTGTTGAGCGCCCGCGCCGGTGCCGATATCGCTGGGCTCATGCAGAACAAGAACCTCAGTCTTGATCTCGTGCTCGAATATGCGATGTCGATAAACAAGGTGAAGTCTTTTGCTGTCGATCCTGCGACGAATGCCGTCGTTGAATCTGAAGAAAGCGTAAACGGTTCTGCCTTGCTCGCTACGTTGAATGTCGGTTACAAGGTCGATAATTCCTGGAACGCAGGCCTTGCTCTCGATTTCATCCGCAACGATGAAAAGTGGTTCAACAACCTCGCACAGTCCCCGAGCTTCTTCGCCCAGCGTATTTTGAACTCGGACAAGGACGGTAACACGGTCAAGTATGGCGTGAACTCTCCGCTCTACTCGACGTTCGACGCTCTCTATAATTACTCTCCGAAGTTCTCTCCGGTGGCTCGCTCCCTGGGTACGAACGACGACGCCTTCAAGGCCGGTCAGGGCGAAAGCTACAATATCGCTCCGTACAACAAGAATTCTTGGGGTTCCAATGTCTATTCCGCCGAACAGCTCGCCCTCATCAACATGATGTTGGATCCGGCTGTCCAGCTCACCTTGCCGTATGGCCTCGCGACTCCGAACCGCATGGGTGTCCGCGCTATAGTCAAGGGTGATTGGGAGGAAAAGATCGAAGCCCAGGCTCTTGTAAGCATATTCAATCAGGTGAATAGCGAAATTCCTGAAATCGACAAGGTTTCCTTCATGGAATTTGGCGGTGGCGCCAAGTTCGATATCGCCAAGATGGCGGGCCTCAACAAGGCCATGGAAGTATCCGGTTCCTTCAAGCATTCCGAAAGCAAGACCGACATGGTTGGCGGTGTTTCGGGAACCCTCAAGAGCGACTTCATCAATGCAGGATTCTCTGCTCAGTTCTTGTCGCGAATCGGCTTTACGGCCGGTTTCCAGATGGCCAATACGGACTATGGGGTTGGCAATATCAACCCGATGGTCGGTCTTGATGTTCCTCTCCTGAAGAGCAAGCAGATGCAGTGGATGGTGGGCTTTGACTATGTGGTTGGCGACAACGCATGGCTTGCCATCAATTACGGCATGGTCAACGTGACAAACGACTACAATACTGCGGCTATTGCCGGTTCTGCTCGTAACCTGCCTGATTACTTCAGCGCAGAGAAGAAGGGCGACGGCGTTGCGGGTACTTATCAGCATAAGTTTAGTCAGTCTATTTTTGAAGCTTCCATTAATGTGGAATTTTAATGGGAGGTAACTAGAATGAATTTCAATATGAACATGCGCAAAATTTTATTGACCTCCGCTGTTGCTCTTTCGGCTGCGACTGCGTTTGCCGCTGAAAACCAGACTGAGGTTGTTACGCAACAGAGATCCTTGCTGGAAAAGTTGGATTCTCTCAATGCGGCAGTGCTTGGGCTCAAGATTAACGGAACGGCGAAGGCAGGCGTTCTTGCTTCCTTTAGCTCTTCCGACCAGTATGCGAAGGAATCTCCGACTCAGGAAAACCAGGCTTTCACGGATGTGAACCTGCGCTTGACCGCCCGTCCGAGTTCCGAGACGATGATTGACGTCCAGCTGCGCTTGCACAAGGATTGGCAGAGCGCCTATGACGAGAACAACAACCCGATTATCGGTCATTGGTTCAGCTACGACGGAACAATCCTCAACAAGCATGTCGATTTCAATTTGGGATACATGCGTGTCGGTTATACCCCACTCACTGTTTTCGCTCCGCAGACCGAAATTCTCCAGGAACCGGAAATCTTCTCGGAGAAGCGTCGCGAAGCTCTTGAAAAGCGCAATCTCGATACGACAAGCCGTCGCTTGCTGCAAGGCCTCAATATCGCTTACCAGAGCGGAAGCCTTGGCGCGGTCGATAACATTACCGCACAGCTTACCGGTGCACGTCTCCGCAATACGGGAAAGAAAGTTGACCAGGTCTTCTTCGACTTCGACTTCTCCGACCGTTACATGCTCGGTGCCCGTGCTGGTATCGAATCTTACGGGGCACATCTCGGTTTGAACTTTGTCAATTTGTTTGACCGCAAATATACCCGTCGTACTAAGCAGATTGCCGATACCGATACGATCTACTACGATAACAACAGGGTGTTCTCCGCGGACTTGAGCTTCGATTCCAAGAAGACTCTTCCGGATCTTCCGGTTTCGTTCGGCTTGAATGGTGAATTTGCCATGTCCAAGTGGAAGGTTGACCGCGATTACCTGAAAAAAGGATTCAAGACCGATTACAAGATTCTTGAGAAAAACATAAATGGCGACAGGATTGTCTATATCAAGAGCGCTGTATCCTATCCTTTGGTAGTTGCCAACGAAGACTTCGCGGATGAAAGCGGCAACAGCTTCTATGCGAACCTCTTTGTGAAAGGCGATGTCAATGATATCGACTTCAAGGTCGATGCCGGTTATCTCAAGACGGATGAGAAGTTCTGGTCTGAAATGGCATCTTCTCCGGTTTATCAGGGACGTTCGGTTATCCTCAATGCGAACGCCATGTACGAGAATCCTCAGGACAACCTTATCTTCTCGACCTTCGGTGCATCCAGTCTCGAAAACCTCTATTTCAATGTCTATAATTCTACGACATTGCAGGCGACGAACTTGATGACGTCGGCTAACACGAACACTCTTTCCAATGAAGGAGATATTTTCGGCCGTAAAAATGGCGAAAGCGGATATCTCTACTCCCGTTTGGATAACAACTACAAGAACGGCCATTTCTACCGCAACGGCTACACGGGTACTGTTTCAAAGCGCCTGGAACTTGATCCGCTGATGGAGTTGGATCCGTCTGTAGGTCTTGCATTGCCGTTCGGCCTTGCTACTCCGGACCGCAAGGGTATTACGGCGAAGGCCGATGTCAACTGGGCTGACAAGGTGATGTTCAACGCTCGCGTCAACATTTTGACCCAGTCGAACTCTTTGTCTGTGGATCCTGCGACAGGTATTCCGCAAGTCGCAGAGAACAAGTTCACGGAATATGCCGTGGGTCTTGGTGTCGATGCTGGCGCTCTTGCCGGTCTTGACCGCCAGATTCTCATTCAGGGTTCTTACTCTCATGCCGAAGAATCTGCTTACCTCAAGCGTTCTGCGAACCGCATCGTTGCGGGCGTGACAGCTGATGTCTGGGGCCCGGTTGCTCTTCTTGTCGGTTTCCAGCAGTATGAAAAGGAATTTGGAAACGGTTTCGGTGTTGGCGGCTCTTTCGGTGAAATGAATGTGGCTGTTAGCGTGACCAAGGCCTCCGAGCGCCTGGTTATGGGCGGTGTCCGTGTGAAGCTTGCTCCGATTTCTTACTTGACAGTTCAGTACGGTATGCTCACGAACGATCTCGATTACGCTTATATGATTACGGACGCGAGCGGTACGCCTGTTGACGCCGGTGCAAACAAACTTTCCATTAGCAAGAATATCGTCACTGCTGATGTTACGGTTAATTTCTAAGAGGTGCTGAAAATGAAAAAACTTTACCAGTACACAATGATTCTCTTGGCAGGTGTTTTGGGTGCATGTTCCTCGTTGGAAGTGAGCGAGCCTTACTCTGATTCCTTTCCGGCAGGTTTCACTGCTCAGACTTATATGCAGTTGCACCCGATTCTGCGCAAGTTGCAGATTAAAGATTACGTGGAAATGCGAAACTCTCTTGTCAAGGATTCCGTGACAAATGCCGGTGGAGATTACGCCGCATTGAAGGCTGCGGATGATGCAACCTTTGCCGCATCTCCAACTCTCGTCCAAATTTGCAGCGATCCTTTTATGGGCGGCTATCCGGTTGATGCTTGCGCTGCTGCTGCTACCGATGCGAACATCCTGAAGGATTTGACGGAATTCAACTTTGTCGGTGTCGCCGATGATTTTACCGCATTGACCCAGGTCCCGGTTGACGAAGTTGCCATTTCTCAGCAATACATTGTTTACGGTGAGTCTCATGGTTGGGCTTATCGTTTCTGCGATGCTACTGAATTAGCCAATATAACTCGCGATCAGGTGACGGTTTCAGTTCTTAATGCCCAAGGGATTCCAGTAGATTCTTCAATTACTAAATTGCAGGGAAAAACTGTAGATGACCCTAAAAAATTTGTGGCAGATCCGGGACACTATTGTATGGATCCGGCAACGGGCATTCTCCATCTAGTTAACCAATAGGAAGAGGTATTCAGATGAACTTTAAAGTTATTGCACTTGCTCTCGCTATGGGTGCTGCGGTGTCTGCTCAGGCCGCCGCCGACAAAGTGATAGGCTTCTATCCCTATTGGAGTCAGTATTCCCAGTTCTATGCCAAGGATATCCGCTACAATCTCGTGACTGATATTCACTATATGTCTATCGCTCCGACTGCTGAAGGTACGGTTGCCTTTGCCGATGAATACGATGCGGACAACTTCAAGAACCTTGTGACCATGTCCAAGGAGAATGGTGTCAAGCTTATTGTGTCGGTGGGTGGCATGGAAGCCGAATCGAACCTCAAGGCAATCGCTTCTTCTGACGAAACGCTCTCCACGTTTGTCTCGAACGTGAAGGACTGGATTTCTACGAATGGTGGCGATGGTGTTGAACTCGACTGGCAGAACCTCACAACGGATGACGCCGAAGATTACGCCAAGATGTTGAATGCCTTGGTCGATGGCCTTTCCGGCTTGACGGTGACTGCTGTGATTTATCCGGCTGCAGGTATGGATGCTTACAAGGCCGAAGCTTTGAACCGCGCCGCTTATGTCGATGTGTTCATGGCTGACCTCATGAACGAAAGCGAAAGCAGCCTCGTTCCGAACCAGAGTGCAAACTCCGTGCAGGAAACGCTTGACGCTGTTGCTGCCGCCGGCGTGAACAAGGACCTCCTTGCTCCGGTGGTGTTCCTCTACGGTAAGTCCTTCGCGGGTGCCAAGGGCCTCGGCACGAGCCATCAGGGCGTTGGAAGCGGTAACGAAGGTTACCTCCCGTACGCTGAACTCATGAACCGTTTCGATACGCCGGACTACACGGTGACTTTCGATGAAGCTTCCAAGTCTGAAGTGGCTGTGAGTGAAACCGAATCTATCGTGTTCATGGGCATTCCGTCTGTGAAGGCGGTCGCCCAGCACGTGAAGAGCGAAGGCATGGCCGGTGTTGCCGTGTATGACCTCTCCCAGGACCACTACGAACCGATTGTCTCCCTCCTCGTGACTGTCGGTCTCGAACTCCGTCCGGGCGTCAACTACAAGGCCGCCAAGAAGTAATCTTCGTTAAACGGAAAAATTTAGAAGTCTCGCCGTAAAGCACGGCGGGATTTTTTTTATCCCCGTGAACATCGTTCCTAACCTAATTGGAGACTAGAGTCTAGTAACTAGTATCTCCCCGTTGCCTCTAGTAAACATTAAAATGCACCGTACGGGAACAATTTTTAAAATATAAAGGTATCTTTAGAGAAAAATGAGGTTTTGTATGCGGAAACAATTATTTGCTGCGCTCGCCCTTGCGGTGCCGTCTTTTGCTATACCCTTGGTGAATCAGCTAGGTTTTACTCCTGAATCCGAAAAGATTGTCGTCATTCCCGGCAATGACGCCAATCCGCTTGAAGTCCGCGACATGAGCGGCAAGACGGTTCTTGCGCTCGAAGCCCCGATGGTCTATGATTGGGAATACAGTGGCGAGGAAGTCCAGACGTACGACATCTCGTCTATCAAGAAGCCGGGCACGTATCGCCTGTTCCGTGACGGCTACATCGGGAATCCGATTGTTGTGGGCGAGGTTGTTTATGAGGATTTGACGAAAGCCGCGCTCAAGTGGTTCTATTACCAGCGTGCGGGAATGGCGCTCGATACGCGCTATGCAGGCAAGTGGGCACGCGCGGCAGGGCACATGGACGACAAGGTGATTGTCTATGGGACAGACCTTCCGACGGCGACTACGGTGGCTAAGGCGAACGGGAAACCGGCGCCCAAGAAGGCCGATGCAAAGTACATCAAGTCTCAGCGTGGCTGGTACGATGCAGGTGACTATGGCAAGTACATTGTGAACTCGGGCATTACCGTTTTTACGTTGTTGGAACTCTATGAGCATTTTCCGGTATATATGGATACGCTCCAGTGGAATATCCCGCGCGAGTTCCCGAAGATGCCGGAATTGCTTGAAGAAATCCGCTGGAATCTCGATTGGATGCTTTCGATGCAGGACAAGGACGGCGCCGTCTATCATAAACTCACGTCGCTCAAGTTCGGTTCCAGCACGATGCCCGAAATTGACGGGGCACTGCGTTATGCCATTGAAAAGAGCTTGACGGCGACGCTGGATTTCGCGGCGGTGATGGCCCAGGCGTCTTGCATTTATGCGAAGTTTGATTCGGAATTTGCAAATCGTATGCTCAAGGCTGCTGAAGTCGCTTATTATTGGGCGAAGCGGCATCCGAAGGCTTTGTACAAGCAACCGTCAGACGTGGAAACGGGCAACTACGCTTATGGTGAAGAAAACGGCAAGGACGAGTTTGCCTTTGCTGCGACTGAACTTTATCGCGCGACGAAAAAGTCGGATTACCTCAAGGACTTGAAACAATATACGTTCCGTGCCGATGGAGCCTGGTGGGGTGATGTGAACATGCTCGCCATTTATCATGTGGCGCTTGATTCTGCGGAATTCGGCGCGAAACTCGGCGGTGATGCGCGCAAGGCTTTGCTTAAAGTTGCCAATGAACTCCGCACCGTTGGCGATACGAGCGCCTACAGGCTCCCCGCATTCCCGTCCAGCTGGAACTGGGGCAGCAACAGTGCCATGGCGAACAACGGAATCGTTTTGATGCATGCGTATTTTGTCACGGGCGACAAGAGCTATCTGGATGGTGCACAGCAGTGCCTTGACTACCTCTTGGGCAAGAACCCGATGGAAATCACCTACGTCACTGGCTTTGGCTACAGGAGCCCGCGCAATCCGCACCACCGCGTAAGCGAATCGGACTTTGTCGATGATCCGGTGCCGGGCATGCTCGTAGGCGGCCCGCATTTGGGCAAGCAGGACATCAACCTCGACGGCAAGGAACTCTGGAAGTGCCCGAATTACGCCTCTGCTGACAAGCCCGCATTAGCTTATATAGACAACCGCTGCAGCTATGCGACAAATGAAGTGGCCATCAACTGGAATGCTCCGCTTGCTTACCTTGCTGGGGCGTTGCAGGCGATTTACAAGGGATTCACTGCATCCGTTGTGAAGTAAAAAACTTTAGACGCTAGTATTGTAGGGCTACGCCCGTATATGAAGAACCGCCGGCTTCGCCGGCGGGTCACTTTTTTTGTGGATTAAATCATGCTCCGTTATCTTTTTTTGTGCTTTGAATCAAATGTAAAAATCTTTTTATGGACGATTTATCCATGAACGTGAGTCCTAGGGATGTGATTTTGGTCACGTTTGCACGTAAATTACTTTATATTGAGTTGGTTGGTTGGTGTTTGGTAAAAAGGAGTGCGAATGATTACCAAAACACCAAAACTGCTTAGCGCGGCGTGTCTTCTGGCATTCTGCGGATCAGTATCGGCTTACACCATCACAGGAACCGTTTCTGACGACCAGGGCAAGGCCCTTAGGGGAGTCTCGGTGAGCCTTCTCAAGGAAGGCAAGAACGCCACGACGGATCGCCAGGGCAAATTCACAATTCACGAAGATGAAATAACTACACCTCCTGCGGATTCGCCGGGTGTCGCTATTCATCCTGCTTTCAGGAATACTGTTGGGTACATCAGCATCAACAACGGTATTCTGTCCTATTCCCAGAGCAGCACCTCGCCTGTGCAGGTGAAAATTTACAACTCTCTCGGGAATCAGGTCTTCAAAAAGCTTTTGCAGGGATCGGGGACGTATGATTTGAGCAAGGGCATCGAAGCTCGTGGCACGTATTTTGCTCAAGTTTCTGTAGGCAATGCCAAGCAGAACTTCAAGTTCACGACAGACAGAGGCTTCAGCAGTTCCATCGGTTCGCGGGCAAATGGAAACGCCCTCATGAAGGAAGCCGAGAAGGGTGAAGCTCTCCGCTTTGTTGCGGATGGCTATGATACGCTCACCGTTCCGCTGGGCACGCTCGATACGACTGTCGATGTGAAGCTCACGAAAATTGCGACGGAACAGACTTATGCGTTTGGCTATCCGCTCAAGAACGAGCCGACGCCGAGTAAGGGCTGCGGCAAGGACAACACGCTCAAGAATTACTTCAAGTTCAAGGGTGGTGGAATCGAGCACGAAGTCTATCTTGATCTCCCTGAAAATTACGACAAGAACAAGCCTTACCGTTTGGTGTTCGGCATGCATTGCATGGGCGGTTCCGCACAGAACGTCGCAAAGAATGAACATTATTACGGCTATCGTGACAAGGATAAAAAGAATACGATTTTTGTGGCCCCGCATGGTTACACGGACCAGATGCCATGGCGCTGCGGAGACAACAAGGACCACCTCTTCTTTGACGAAATCCTCACTTACTTGAACGAGAACCTCTGCGTCGATACGTCGCGCGTGTTCTCCTCCGGCTTTAGCTTTGGCGCCATGTACTCGAACTCGCTTGCTCAGACATTCCAGCATCGTCTCCGCGGTGTCGTGGTATTCGCGACTGCTGACCAGGTCATCTACATCCCGAAGAATTCCGGCAAGCCTATCGCTTGGATGGGAACTGTGGGCCTGAGCGATGGCACGTGTCCGCCGAGCATGGGACGTAGCGCCCGCGACAGGATTTTGAGGAACAACGGTCCTGAAGGCCATACGGACTGCACTAGCGAAAAGGCAACGGAATTCTCTGGTGGCGGTGGCCATGTGTGCTATGACTACAAGACGGTCGATCCGCGCTTCCCTGTGAAGTGGTGCACCTTCAATGGCGGCCACCAGTGGGATATGCGTGAAAACGGCAAACTGTGGGCATCCGACATCGGTTGGGAATTCATTACACAGTTCTAATTTGAGTTTTTTTCACACCCCAAAACAAAGCCTTTCCGTAAGGGAAGGCTTTTTCTTTCTTCTTCCCTTTTCAAAACTATGTATATTACAAGTATGAGTTTTTCTGGTTTTCGCCTATTGTGTTTGAGCGCTTTTGCTAAGCTCTCCCTTATATTTGTTTTGGTGGCTTTTTTTCAGGCCCCGCTCTTTGCGGCTGGTCTCGTGAAGCAGGATATCGACACGACTGACGCGATGGCGACGCTTGACAATTTCGACCGCGGGTTCTATACGCCGCAAGTGTTGCATTTAAAACCCTCGGGCGGCAAGGCGATTGAAAAACCGTATGGCAAGTTGTTGCACTTGCGGGCGGAGATTTCGGAATTCAGCAGCAACGCATGGCTCTCGATTGACACGACGGGAGGGAAACGCGATACGGTGCGCGGCGTGAGCCAGGACCTGACCGAAGACGCCCTGAATGTTTTGCAACAGACCTTTGACAACATTCGCAGCTTTGGTGGGCACGCGATTGTGCGCATCTGTTACGACCCGTGGTACAACGGGCGCAGCAACGTGACTCCGGCCCACGAGTGGGTGTTGAAGCACGTGAAGCAGTTGGCGCCGGTGCTCTCGAAGAATACGGATGTAATTGTTGCGCTCGAGATGGGCATGCACGGCGCCTACGGCGAGATGCATTCTGACACGAATATCACTTACGACCGCGTTGCCGAGGCGACGAACTTGATGCTCCGTAACACTCCGCCGGAATTGAAGATTCTGACCCGCACAGGAAACTACTCCGCGAAGGTGCTGGGCTTTGACAACTGGGGCGTTGACTTCCACATTGACGGCGAGAAGTTTGCGGAGATTGCGAAGGCGAAGGGCGATACCATGTACCGTGTGGGAATGTTCAATGACGGCTACTTGGGAACGCAATACGATTACGGCACGTGGGGTGCGGACTGTGCTACATCCATCTGCCGCGAAGAAGGCGTGGCCTGGCTCGAGAAGTACGGCATCAACACGCCCTACGGTGGCGAGGCGCTCACGACGGCAGGCGGTTACGAGGTCATCAATACGCCGGAGTTTCTCTCTTACGAGGGCTTCCGCACGCATACAAGCTATTTGAATGTCCAGTGGAACAACAACCTGATTGACAGCTGGAAAAAAACTCTCTTCAAGCAGAAGGATTTCGACTACGACCCGGCGCGTGTCGATTCGCTTTCGGGATTCAAGTATATCAACGATCATTTGGGTTACCGCTTTGTGCTGCGTGAATCGTGGATGAGCGATACGGTGAGCGGCAATGGAATTTTACGTGCGAAATTGCGCATCCAGAACGTGGGCTTTGGCAACTTGACGCGCAAGATGAAGGTGTCGTTATATGTTCACGGAATGACTAATATCGGACCGCTAGATACAATCGCTGCACTCAATATCAATAAACCGCTTGAGCATGTCGATTTTATGAAGGTATATAGCCGTAAAATTGAAATCAAGGGTGCGGATACGGTGATGACGTTCGACGGAAACAACGAGCTTTCTATCGAGGCGGATGTGGGCTGTTTTTCGAACTGGTCTGGAGTCCGTTTGGATGTTGAATTAAAAGTTTGCAGTGAAAAGAACCCTGAAGATTGCATCCATTTTGCAAATAAAAATCCTTACGTGGGCAATTTAGAAAGCGATGCCTATATAGGAAGTTTTCTCATGGGAGAATGCGAACGGACAGGCCTTCCCCGCGTTCTTCCGTCGAGTACTGAGCAAAAGCAAAACGCTCCCTTCGTTCAGAGGGAACGCAACAGCGTGATTATCCGTGACGGCGAGAAGTCCTATCGTTTGAATGGTGCCGGAATATAGAATTCCGCCTACTTTCGACTAAATATTATATATTACGGATATGATTTCACGTTCTATCTTTTCGTTTTGTTTTGTAATAGTTTTATCGATGCTTTTCTTGTTGCCTAAGGAGGCTTGTGCCTTTGAACCTGCAATGCCGCTAGGAACGGGCTTCTCCACGAACAGCGGAATGGAAAAAATTTTTGAAGAAAAGATTATTTCGCTTATTTCGAAAAGGATGGAGCTCCCTTCGGTGCGTTCGAAGCTTGAAAAACCAAGTGGCAAATTTGTTCCAGTGTATGGATATGTATTGGATGTAAATGATGAACGTTTTTTGGATGTGGATGTTGATGATAACTTGTTCGCATCGGAAAATCTTTTTGACGAGCTGAACCGTCAAATGATGTTGAAGAACGAAATCCTTTTGCAAAAGGCGACTCCGGATGTCCGTAATACGTACAAACATCTTATGAACAGGTTTAATTTTATCAACATGGAATGGATAAAAATCCATGTTGATTATTATTATGATCGAAGCCAAAAGAGGTGGGTCCGTCCTGCTACGGATGATTCCATTGTAACCATGACGATGATTGTCAAGTCGGGATATTTCCTTTATCAGGACCGCGATTCCGTCATTGACATAAGACGCTACGGCTATTACATACCGAGTTCGAACATAAAAAGAATATTTTTCGGTGACGGCTATTCAGAAGTTCTTCAGGGCAATCCGGACGATGTTTCGCCTGACGCAAAGAAGGTTTTGCCATATAAGCTGGTCGAAAAGATTTCGCAGGATAAAAAAGTCGATGACCGCAACCGCAAAAAAGTAAGGTCTCTACTGAAGAATAGAGAATTTTCGACCATACCGTTTATTGTTAAGGAAGTGGACGAATATTGCAAGACAAATTCGTGCACTGATACGGCCGGTTATAGACGTTATTTGAATACGCTGGACTTGCTTTATAAGGGCGGCATTTTCAGCCGTTTCTAAGCGCTCGGTTCAGCTACTTGCTTTCCACTAAATTCACAAATTCGCGACAGACGGCTTCGGGATCAGGCTTTCCGAAGATTGCACTTCCGACGACGAACACATTTGCGCCCGCTTCCTTGCATTTGAGGATGTTGTCGAGCTTCACGCCACCGTCAATCTGGATATCGAGTTCCGGCTTGAGTGCGCGAAGTTCGCGAATCTTGTCGAGACAATAGGGAATCAGGCTTTGGCCGCCGAATCCTGGGTTCACGGACATGATGAGCACCATATCGACGATGTCGAGTACGTACTTGATGCTTTCTAGAGGTGTTGCCGGGTTGATGGCCACCGCGGGCTTGACGCCGAGTTCTGCAATCTGGTGCAACAGACGGTCGAGGTGATTCGTCGTTTCGGCGTGCACGCTGATGATGCTTGCGCCTGCTTTAGCAAATTCGCCCACGTATTTTTCGGGATTCTCGATCATCAGGTGGCAATCGAGCGGGAGCTTGGTGCCTTTCTTCACGCAGGCGGAAATGCCTGGACCGAAACTGATGTTCGGGACAAAGTGCCCGTCCATGATGTCGAGGTGGACGAGACCGGCGCCTCCGTTTTCGATGGCCTTGAGGCCGTTGCCGAGTTCGAGGAAGTTTGCGTTCAAGACGCTTGGAGCGATGATTTGTTTTAGCATGTTGAAAAATGTAGCAAAATATCTAGGAAATTAAATTTTTTTTTACTAAATTTTAGGTCACTAAGAATAAGAGGAGATTAACTATGCCAAAAAATTCTAAAATTGTCGATGTAAAACCGGCTGCAAAGAAGACGGCTGCGGTGAAGGCTCCGAAAGCCACTCCGGCAAAAGAAACCAAGACCGTTGCAAAGAAGGTCGCTAAGCCTGCAAAGGCCGCTGCTCCCAAAAAAGTCGCTGTCGAGTTCGTAGCGGATTGCCCGCTTGCTACGACCGTATCCGTTGCTGGTTCTTTTAACGATTGGGCTATCGATAAAAACATGCTCAAGAAGAACAAGAAGACGGGCCTTTGGGCTGCAAAGATTTCCCTCGTTCCTGGCGATTACGAATACAAGTTTGTTTGTGACGGCAAGAACTGGGATGAAGGCGAAAATAAAATCAAGCACGTGTAAATAAGACAGAAAAAGCCGCATAGCGGCTATAGACGAAAAATGCCCGCCGTATCGGCGGGCGAAAAATGTCAGACTATCGTTCGCCGGCAGACATGTCGGCGTTCTTTTTATTCTTCATCTGGTTCTTGTGGTCGTACATGGAGGCGTCAGCCCGCTTGAATACGTCCATTACGCTCTTGTCCTTCGTGGCGTCGAAATCCGCCATGCCTGCCGCAAAAGAGATGCTTTCGGTGGGGGCGAACACCTTGTTGTTGATGCAGGACTTCAGTTTTTCGAAAAGCACTATGCGGTTGTCGTATTCCGTATCGAACAGGATGATGACAAATTCATCGCCGCCGGTTCGATAGACGGGACTGTGCTTGAACGTGTTGCAGAAAACCTTGCAGCAGTTCTTGATGTAGGCGCTGCCCATATCATGCCCGAACGAATCGTTGATGAATTTTAAGTTGTTCACATCGCATTCTATAATGGCGAACTTCAAATCGTCCTTGGTCTTTATCTCGTTGTTGATAAGCTCGCACTTTGCCTTGAAAGCGACAGCGCTCCCGACTCCCGTGAGTGGGTCCTTGTTTGCAATGAGCATTGTATGCTGGAGGTCTTTCTGTAGTTTCTTGGCAACGACTTCGAGGCTGTGTTCTTCTTCGACATTGATGATGCCGACGATAAACGACTGGGTGTTGCTCTTGTCGCTTGCTATTTTCAAGCGATAATGTTCCGGGTACCCGTTAACGTTTGCAAAGAACGGAATGGTATAATGCGTGGAAGTCTTTAACAGTTCGATGCATTTTTCCAGAGTCGATCTTTCGATGAATCCGCTCATTTCGTTGGGAATGTAAATGCGTCTCATCAAGTTGTCGAAAATCTTTGGATCGGTAGATTCGCGGCCTTCCCAGAGGAGCGGGGCGAACTTGTCGCTCACCTGGTAGTATTTCGCCTGATTCTTGACGAGATCGACATAGACGACCAAATCATAGTCCGACGAAAGCCCAGCGATAATGACCGCTTTCTGCGAGAGGTCTCTGTTCCGGCTCATTTGCGTAATGAAGAAAGCGTAGATAATGCAGCAGCCGAGCATTGAACCGATGGAATTGCAGGGCGCGAACGGGAACTTTATCTGGAAAATACCGCAGAGGATAGGCGCAAAAATGAACAGGAACGCAGTAAAGTAGCGGCGCTTGGTGTTCATGTCCATGGTCTTGTGGATTTTGAACGCAATGAAGAGCCCCGTGATGAAGAACGTAAAATACTGGCTGTAGAAAAGCAGGTCTATGTCTGGGCTTGTTGTGTAATAACCGTTTTCGCTTATGTTGAAAATGGACTTGGACTCGAAGTTCATCCCGAGCAGCACGAACTGGAACAGCACGAGAGCTATTGCAAGGGCCTTTGCAGGAATTGCCTTGTTACGTCCCATGTGGATGAAATTCAAAATGTAGTTGAGCCAAATGAAGGCCGATATTGCCGTGGCCGCATGAAAAACCGTTGACGAAATAAAGAATAGGTCGTTGTTCTGGATGACGCCGCTCCCGATAAATCCCCATAAGCCGTCCTGGAGGCAAAATAGCGTGACCCAGTTGGAAAGGAAAAGGAAGTCTTTATCGGTCTGTTCGCTTTCGTCCAATACAAGCTTGAACTGATTCCTGAAAATCAGCAGGACGATAAAACACGTAAAAGCTAGGACTGAGTATAGAGGATGTGGCATAGGACTATCTCATATTATCTCATATTATATTATGAAATATAAGTTTTTTATAAATATATTGCATTTTCTATGGAAATTTTGTTCCATATCACTTTAAGGATACTTTTGTTTGAGGCAATCTATTGACTTTTGAGTTTGTATAATTGATATTATTAAGTGAATGTCTAACAAGGAGTTCAATAATGAAGACCAATAGTTTTTTTCTAGGTGCCGTTCTTGGTGCCGCAGCTACCGTTGCGTTCACGAAGAAGTTTTTTAATTGCTGTTCCTGCGAAGAAAAATGCGACTCTTGCGACAATCCAGTTTCGAAAGAAGTCGAAGGTGATGCTGTCAAGAAGGAAACAGATGAGACTCCCGAAAAGAAGGATTCAAATTCCACAATCGAACAGCTTCGCAATTCCATAGAGAGCCTCCGCAAGGAACTGAGCAGCCGCATCGAATCGGAGCAGACTTTCGCTGCCAAGTGCGAAGACCTCAAGGAACAAGTGGCGAAGCAAAGTGTCGAAATCAATAATTTGAAAAACGTCTGCGAAATGCAGGATAGCCGCAACAAGAAACTCGAAGAAGAACTGGCGAACAAAGCCAAGAAGTAAAAAAGAAGCCGCTTTACAGCGGCCTTTTTAGTGTCGTCGTGATTTTCATCAGTCGTCTTACACTGCTGCTCTTACAGCGTTAAGCAGCTTTGTGAGATTTGTTTCGATGGTTATCCAGTCGCCTGATTTCATTTGTTCTACATTGAAAATGCTTGCTCCGAACGAGAGCAGGTTTGCGCCGGCCTTGAGATAGCTAGCTGCGTTTTCTGCGTTCACGCCGCCACAAGCCATCAATGGAATGTCGCGGAACGGCCCGCGCAAAGCCTTGATGTAATCCGGTCCGCCCACGCAATTCACCGGGAAAATCTTGACAGCTGTTGCGCCCAAGTCGTAGGCCTTCTGCACCTCGGTCGGTGTGAGCGCGCCCGGGATAATCGGGATGCCTGCGGTACTGGACAGTCTGATGACTTCGTGTCGCGTATTCGGCGTGACGAGAAATTCCGCACCTGCGGCAATAGCCTTTTCCACGTCGCTCCCGTGACGCACTGTTCCTGCGCCGACTTTTATATCGAGAGGTCTCGCATAAGACTTGAGCTTTGCGATAATTTCTGTTGCGGCGGCTGTGTTCATCGTGACTTCAATTGCCTTGAGGCCGCACTGGGCAGCTGCCTTTACGCATGCTTCTTCGGCGCCTTGAGGAATGTCGCGGAGAATGCCCACGACCGGCATCGGTTGTAAAAATTCGAGGAAATTCATGGTATTAAATTAGATTATAGACGAGAGACGAGAGGCGAGAGGATGAAAAAGATTACGAATTTGGAGTGAAAAACTCAAAGCGAAGCGACCTCAAAGGGCGGAGCCCGAGCTCACTCCTCATACCTTATTACTCAAACCTTAGCGCTTCGATGGGGTCCAGGCGAGATGCCTTGCGGGCGGGGTACCATCCGAAGAATACGCCTGTGGCGCAGCAGACACCGAAGCTCACGAAAACGCTCGTGATGGAAATGCTCATGGGCCAGTTCATCACGCTCTTGATGATTTCCGAGGCCGCAATGCCAATGCCAATGCCGATGGAGCCGCCAAGAAGGCTAATCAAGATGGACTCGATGAGGAATTGCAGGAGGATATCCTTGCCGCGGGCGCCGATAGCCATGCGTAGCCCGATTTCCTTGGTGCGTTCGGTCACGGAAACGTACATGATGTTCATGATTCCGATACCGCCTACTAACAAACTAATTCCTGCAATGGCGGTGAGCACGAGCGAGAGCATGTCGGATGTGCTCGTGACGGTCTGGATCATTTCTTCTTGTGTAAAGACGCGGAACGGGTCAGTGGGTTTAGTCCAGCTGCGGCGTTCCTTGAGGATGTTCATGATTTCTTCGGTCGCCTTGGCGGCGTAGCCTTCGCCGATGGAGTTCGCGTAGATTTGGCGGATGCTTGTCGTCGAGGAGAATCGCCTCATCACGGTCTGGTACGGCGTGAAGATGACGTCGTCCTGGTCCTGCCCGAAATCGCCGGAGCCTTTCGCTTTCAAGGTCCCGATGACTTTCAGCGGAATGTTCTTGTAGCGGATGGTTTTGCCGATGGGGTTTTCGCCTCCAAAGAGGTTCCTCACGACGGCTTGCCCAACGACGCAGACTTTTGCCATGCGGTCGGCTTCGTCATCGAACATCACGCCGTCTTCGATTTCGTAGTTGCGGATTTTGAGGTAGTCCGCGGAAATGCCAGAGAGCGTGGTGGGGGAGTTGTTGTTGCCGACAATGGCTTGCCCGCCAACGCTGACCATGGGAGAAACTCCGTTGATGTAGGTCGCTTTTTCGCGGATAGCGATGACGTCTTCTTCTTCGAGCATTTCCGTCGATTCGGATTGCACGCCTCCGCGCCGGCTCTGGTTCGGCATGATGGTGATGGCGTTTGTTCCCATGGCGGTCATCTGTTCCTTGATGGATTGCTTGGAGCCTTCACCCATGGCGACCATGGTGATAACAGCCGCAACACCGATGACGATGCCGAGAACGGAAAGGAATGTGCGCATGCGGTTTCGCAGCAGTGCACGGATTGCAATTTTGACTAAAGTAAATGGATTCATGATTGTAGTTACTAGTTGATAGTTAATAGTTACTAGAGCGCTTTCGGTGTTGTTTTTAGTTAGTAGTTATAGAATCCCGAAAATGAAATTCTAGTAACTCGGATCTAGGAACTCATTCGTCAAATGTTTCCGGGGGTGGCAGTGCTTCGAACGCTTCTTTCGCGTCTTGCACGGTTTCGTTAATGACATCTTTTTTCACTAAACCGTCCCTAAGGGTGATTGTACGGGTCGAAAAAGTCGCAATGTCCGGTTCGTGCGTAACGAATGCGATTGTCTTCCCCTGCCGGTTCAGTTCCTGGAATATCATCATGATTTCGTAACTGGTGCGGGTGTCGAGATTTCCGGTCGCTTCGTCGGCGAGTATAATCACGGGGTCGTTGACCAAAGCGCGTGCGATGGCGACTCGCTGTTGCTGACCGCCCGAAAGCTGGTTCGGCAGATGGTTCATGCGGCCTTCGAGTCCGACTCTCTTGAGTGCTTCGATGGCCCGATGGTGGCGTTCCGCTGCCGATATGGCCGGGTTATACAATAATGGAAGTTCCACGTTCTCGATAGCGGTCGTGCGGCTGAGCAGGTTGTAGCTCTGGAATACGAACCCGATTTTTTTACTGCGAATTTTTGCCAGCGCATCGCGTTTCAGGGTCTCGGTGTGTTCTCCATCTAATATATAGTGCCCGGATGTCGGTCTGTCCATGCAGCCAAGAATGTTCAGCATGGTGGATTTGCCGGACCCCGAGGTCCCCATGATGGTGACGAATTCACCACTATAAATATCGTAGCTCACTCCGCGTAGCGCATGCACGGTTTCGGTTCCCATTTTGAAATCGCGGCGCAAGTTTTGAATAGAAAGGATGGGTGTTTTGGTTTGCATAAAGACCTTGTTTCTTGCTTGTTGGATGCTCTAACCCGTTGATTAGGTTGCTTTTACGTCGCAAAAGCATGAATTTTTTTTTGTTTTTTAGCTGAATAAGTATAAAAACATGGAATTCTCGTATGATTATTATGTTTCTGGACATAAACGTTAATTTTTTTTTTATTTTATATTCCGACTTGGACCACCCTTGGTGGTTGGTTCTGCGTCCTTGGAGATTTTAATGAACGAGAAAACGCCTCAGAATGTTTCGAACAAGTCGAATGACGACGAAATCGATATTCTTGAGATATTGGTGTACTTGAAGAGCAAGTGGAAATTCTTGCTTGTATTTTTGATTTTAGGTATTGCTTTTGGTGGGCTTGTTGCGAAGTGGATTCGCCCGTCTTATAAGAGCGACATACTCCTCCAGGTAAATGTCAAGGGAAATAAACAGGGTCTCGCTCTTGGTGAAATGGGCGCCCTTTTGGATGTTTCCACTCCGTCTGCTGCCGAAATGGAACTTATCAAGAGCCGCGTCGTTTTGGATCAGGTGGTCCAGGATGAGAGGCTTTGTTTCTCTGCCGTTCCGCAGGACAAGATGGACCGCCTCCTGCAGCGCGAAGGTCGTATGGACCTCGAACTGTTGCAGATTCCGCGTGCTTTCGTCGAGGCGAAGGGTAAGCTTTTTGCCCGTGTGACTGCGGATTCCAGCGCATATGAAGTGTATGAGAAGGAAGATGGCGAAGTTGTCACATTGTTGTCCGGCGAGGTGGGTGAAACTTACCGTAAGCCATTTGCTGGTGATACTTTAGTTATCTGTGTCAGAGCCTTGACCGCGACCGTTGGTCAGACCTTCTTGCTCTCGGCATCTCATCCGCAGGAAGCCGCCGCTGGACTGCTCAAAGGGCTCAGCATTTCGGAAGAAGGCAAGAACTCCGGCATTATTAGGGTGTCTCTCGAAAATCGCTACGCCGACAGGGTTGCTGCTATTTTGAACACTATTGCAAATACGTATTTGAAACAGAATATCGAGATGCGTAGTGCCGAAGCGAAAAAAACGTTGGCCTTCCTGGAAGAACAACTGCCGGGTGTCAAGGCGAAGTTGGATTCGGCCGAACAGAAGCTTACCTCGTTCCGCCATTCCAAGGGAACCATTGACCTTACGGGTGAAACCCGTCTGCATCTTGAAAAGGACGTGACGCTCCAGCAACGTATGCTCGAACTCGAACAGAAAAAGCAGGAAGCGTTGCGCTTGTTCCGTGCCGAACATCCGACTGTCCGCACGATTGAAGAACAACAGGCTAAGCTCCGTCAGGAATTGGCAAAACAGCAGCGTTCCGCGGCCAGTTTGCCAGTTGTGCAGCAGGAAGTTCTATCGCTGCAAGAAGAAGTGGAAGTTAATAACAGGCTCTATACGAACTTGTTGAACAATATCCAGCAGTTGCGCGTGGTGCAAGCTGGTGAAGTCGGTAACGTCCGCATCGTGGATCAGGCCTACGCTCCGCTCAAGCCAAGTAAGCCGAACCGCAAGCTGGTGTTCTGTGGCGTCGTGTTTGCGTTCTTGCTTTTGGGTTGTTTTATCGTCTATGTGCGCCGCATGCTCTCGAATGGCGTTTGCAGCAGCAGTGAAGTCGAGCAGGCTACAGGTATTGGCGTCTATGGCAAGCTTCCGATGCTTGAAGGCAAGACTCAGAATAATGTGTATAAGCCCTGTGTTTCCGAAAAGCCGGACGACCCGTTTGCAGAAGGGGTTCGCGCTCTTCGTACGGCCCTCGAATTTTCTGTATTCTCTGACGGAAAGAAGGTTTTGATGGTGTCCGGTCTTGTGCAGGGCGTCGGTAAGTCTTTTGTTTCCACGAACCTTGCGGCATCTTTTGCGATGTCCGGCAAGAAGGTTTTGCTTGTCGATATGGACCTTCGTCGTGGCCACCTGTTTAAACATAGCCAGAAAGGTCTATGTGAAATGCTCGAAAAGGAATCCTACACGGATGAATTCGTTGTCAAGGTGACGGATACTTTCCATGTCCTAGGTTCCGGAGCCCGCGTCGTGAATCCGGGCGGACTTTTGAGCAGTTCTAGATTTAGCGCTTTCCTTGACGCGTTCAGGGATAAGTATGACTTGATTGTTCTGGATACTCCTCCGGTATTCCAGTGCAGTGACGCTTTGCTTGTCGAAAAGCATGCGGATTATCTGTTGTGTGTTTTGAAGCATGCAGCTCATACCATTGAAAGCATCCAAGATGCCTTGAATACTTTTGACCGCAGCACGGAAACACCGTTGCAGAAGGCTTTCGTCTTCAACAAGTGTGAACGTCATGCGGGGTACGGCTATGGCAGCTATTACGGCTACTATGGCTACCACAAGAAATATTAACCAATAACAAGGAGAATAGATGAAAAAAATAGTCGCAATGTCTCTCTTGGCCGGTAGCTTCGCTTTCGCGCAGTCCGGCCTGATGGGCGGAGCCGATGGTCTTAACCAGAAAACAGCTCAAACCCTCGGTCAGGGTGGTTTCGCAGTTGGTTTCGGTGGCCAGGTTTCCTATGATTCATGGTCCCTCTCTCGCGGAGGCCAGGTCAGCAAGGATGGAAAGCTAGGCGCTTTCCGTGAAAGTGACGGAAGCTTGACTGCAAATATCAATTTTGCAGCTGGCGTTACGGACTTCATGGATGTGGGTCTTATGCTTCCTCTCTACTATGACCATGCCAATACCGACAAGTTGCCGGAAGGCGACATGTGGAAGGCTAGCCGTGGTGACCTCGAACTCTGGGCAAAGGCAAAGCTCCCGCTCGATGAAATGACCGATGGCATCTTCAATGCTGCTGTCGCCGCTCAGTTCTACTTCCCCACTGGCGACAAGTCCGTGGGTGTCCGTCCGCGTCATGCTTGGTTCTTGCATGCCAAGGGCGGTGAAACCCATCCGTACGGCCTCCGCAACATGGCTTTCGGTGGTGAATTGATCCTCACTCTCGACCTCCAGAAGGTTGGTGCTCCGCTCCGTATCAATGGTAACGTTGGTTTTGTTGGCACTGTGACGAAGGGTTCTAACACCTTGGTTTATGGTGGTGGCATCAACGTATTCCCGACCGATTGGATGGACATCTTCTTCGAAGCTAACGGTGAATTCCGTGTCGAAAAGGGTGAATATCCACGTGATCCGGGTTATGACCCGTTCACTCTTACCCCGGGTCTTCGTTTCCATCTCCCGGCCAACATTGATATCGCCCTCGGTCTCGATGTCGGTATCCGTTCCTTCTCTAAGGGCTGGGACTGGGAAGACGAAATGCACGCTGTTGAGTCTTACGTGTTGCACTATAGTGACAAGCATGGTAAGGAAATCGTGTACGGCTATACCCCGACTCCGCGCTTTGCAGGTACTGCATCTCTCGTCTGGCGCTTCGGCAATGTCCGTGGTGCTGATGAAGACAACGATGGCGTAGCCAACAACATCGACCAGTGCGCAGGCACTCCGGCAGGTGCTGTTGTTGACGCTAACGGTTGCCCGCTTGACGGCGACAACGACGGTGTCTTCGATGGTATTGACCAGTGCGCTGAAACTCCGGCAGGTGCTGTTGTTGACGCTGCTGGCTGCCCGTCTGACGCTGACAATGATGGTGTCTTCGACGGTATCGACCAGTGCGCTGAAACTCCGGCTGGTGTAACTGTTGACGCTAAGGGTTGCCCGGTTGACTCCGACAATGACGGCATCGCTGATTACCTCGACAAGTGCCCGAACACTGCTTCTGGCGCTCCGATTGATGCTAACGGCTGCCCGCTCGACTCTGACAATGACGGCGTTGCTGATTACCTCGACCAGTGCGCTAATACTCAGTCTGGTATTGCTGTTGACGCTAAGGGTTGCCCGGTTGACTCCGACAACGACGGCGTTGCTGACTACCTCGATAAGTGCCCGAACACCGCTGCTGGCCTCCCGGTCAATGCAGATGGTTGCAGCCCGGACGAAGATAAGGACGGCGTACCTGATGCTCTCGACAAGTGCCCGGCAACTGCTGCTGGTATCTCTGTTGACGAAGTTGGTTGCCCGGTTGACTCCGACAAGGACGGCGTACCTGATCACCTCGACAAGTGCCCGAACACTCTCGTTGGCGTCGCTGTCGATAAGAAGGGTTGCCCGAACAAGAACCAGGATCTCGAAAAGTTGAAGAAGGGTATCCAGTTCAGGACCGGTTCTGCTAAGCTCACTGCAAGCAGCAACAAGACCTTGAACAACATCGCTAAGTTGATGAAGAAGCTCCCGAACGTCAACCTCGAAATCCAGGGCCATACCGACGATACCGGTAAGGAAGAAAGGAACAAGGTTATTTCCGAACAGCGTGCACAGGCTGTCGTCAAGTATCTCGTCAAGAAGGGCATCAGCAGTGATCGTCTCCGCGCTGTCGGTTACGGTTCTGACAAGCCGATTGCAGATAACAAGACGAAGAAGGGCCGCAAGCTCAACCGCCGTGTTGAACTCGTTCCGTTCGAAAAGTAATCTTCGAATCTGACTAAGAACTAAAAAGGGGCGTCCGCAAGGGCGCCCTTTTTGTATATGATATTTTATAGGCGGTAGATTATAGGTTTTAGGGATTAGGATGTAAAGTAAAGCGGGAATGTATAGATTAGAAACTAAGGAATAGTGAAAAAATCATGCACTACGTGCATTAAAAAAAGCGCACGGATAATCCATGCGCCTTTCTAAATAGAGATCTTTATAAGTAAATGTGGGGTGTTTTAATTAATGATATTGTTGTCGTATGGCAGCGAGAGAATAAAGCGTCGGCCAAGGTATATTCTTCGCAGTAGCGTGCAAAACGAGTGTTGCGACGGGCTGCTTGCAGACCGGCATAACCGAGTGAAGCCGCTGACGCCCCGCCCGCATGACGTACTTTTTTCATTTTAAAAAAATATTTAGGCGTTAGCCTATTGGCACTTTCACTTCGTTCAAGTGCCAAATGCTGGCCTCGGTCATGTCCAAGTAAACTTGGCCGCGACACTCGACCTACGCATTTGTTTTAAACACCCACTTCTTGTAGAGGGTAAAGCTTACTAGCACATAGACGACGTTTGCGATGATGTTTGCAAAATAGGTCGGTTTCATGAATCTCGAAATGAATTCTGTAAAGCCAGTGCACCAGGTTGCGTTTTCGAGAATATAGACACTCCCTTCGAGAACGAGCAGGTTAATCGCGTATGAGCAGAGGAATACGATGACGAAGCGTGCAAATTCGGCACATTTCTTGTTTTTACTCTCGAAGTTCCAGATGCGGTTCATGATGTAGCTGTTGATGCCGCCGGCGACGAATCCCAAAAAGTTCGAAAGCTCCAAGTTCCAGTCGAGGACTTGATGTAGAATCCAGACTGTGGCAAGTGTAATCAAAGTGTTTATTACACCGATGATATTGTATTTGATGAAGTGTTTCACGGCGGTAAAAATACTATTTTTTGCGCCATGAATTGGATTACTGGTAAAAAATGCAGTGCCGCCGAAGCGGCCGAAATGATTCATAATGGCGATGTTCTCGGGGTTTCAGGATTTACTTTGGCTGGATACCCCAAGGCGGTTCCACTGGCGATTGCTGCACGGGCAGAAAAGCTCCATGAAGCGGGCCAGGAATTTAAGGTAACGTTGTTTGCAGGTGCTTCGACGGGCGATAGTTGTGACGGCGCGCTTGCCCGCGCGAAGGCTATGTCGCTCCGCATGCCTTACCAGTCAAATCCGAGCTTGCGCAAGGCGATTAACGATGGCAGTATTCACTACATCGATGCGCATCTGGGCAAGATGGGCTACCTTGTGCGTACTGGTGCTGTCCCTGCGCCGACAGTCGCGATTATCGAAGTCTCTGCGATTTTGCCGGATGGCCGCGTCTGCCTTTCGACATCGGGCGGAAATTCGGTCTGCTATTTGGAAATGGCCCCGAAAATTATTCTGGAACTGAATACGCGTCTGGGCGATAGTTGCATCGGCGTGCACGACAATGCTCTTCCTGAACTCCCGCCGCATGCAAAGCCGCTTGCAATTTACAGTGCCGGCGACCGCGTCGGTGACGAATTTGTCCGCATCGACCCGAATAAGGTTATAGCGATTGTTGAAAATGATGCGTACGATGAAGTGACCCCGTTCGTGGAACCTGATGAAGTTTCGAAGAACATTGGCGAACGCATTTTGGACTTTATCCGCTTCGAAGAATCGCATGGAAGGCTACCGAAGGGACTAGCCTACCAGAGTGGCGTAGGCAAGGTGGCGAATGCGGTGCTTTGCGCGATGGCAAATGATGACCGCCTTGGTCAAATAGACCTTTATACCGAAGTTATCCAGGAAGCAGTGCTCCCGCTTTTGAAAAAGGGCAAGCTCGGTATTGCATCGGGAACAGCGCTTACGCTCTCTCAGGCGGCGCAGAAAGAATTTGTTGAAAACAGTGCTGCATGGAAAAAGCATTTTGTGCTCCGCCAGCAAGAAGTGAGCAACAGCCCCGATGTGATTCGTCGCTTGGGCGTGATTTCCATGAATACGGCTTTGGAAGTTGACATTTTCGGTAACGTAAACAGTTCGCTTGTCTGTGGTTCGGCCATGATGAACGGCATCGGTGGCTCTGCGGATTTTGCACGCAATTGCGCTCTCGGATTTTTCCTCACGCCGTCTGTGGCGAAGGGCGGTGCTATTTCGAGCGTTGTACCTTACGTGAGCCATGTCGATCATACCGATCACGATACGCAGATTTTTGTGACGGAGCAGGGGCTTGCAGACCTTCGTGGTTTGCCGGTCGAAGAACGTGCACGCCTGATTATCAAGAACTGCGCCCACCCGGATTACCGCGATGAACTCACGGATGTTCTGGAATATGGCATCAAGCATGCGAAAGGAATTCACCTGCCGCTTGCGCTTTCCCGTGCGTTCGAGATGCATACCCGTTTTTTGGAAACGGGCAAGATGCTGTAAACGTTATTCCCCGATAATAGTACTGAACCCGACAAGAGCGTGTCTAGTTGAATCCATGTACCCTTGGAAATAGACGAGTGAGCGCTTCTTGTCTAGTGGTTTGCAGTGTAGTGGGCTGAGCGGGAGCGTGTATTCCATCTCGTATTTTTCGGGATTTTCACAAAAGTTCGGGTGCTCCCGTAAAAAACGTTCCGTTCTGGCTTTTAGAACGTTGTATTCGAAATAGAGTTCGTCGTATTTTTTGTCTGTGATAAAGGCCTTGTTCGCTGTGCTATAGAGGTTCATCGCCAAGGTGAAGAATAGCCCAGAAAGCGCCATAGTCGTGACGAGTTCGATTAAAGTAAATCCTTGTTTGTTTGTACGTTTCATTTGTTCGCTCCATAAGTGCAATAGTGGAGCGTGCGTGTGGAATCAGCTTTTCGGCGGATTGAAACGGCGCTGTAACACGATTCTTCGTTACTTTTTGAGACTGTTATGACTGTTTCCCAAAAATTTTCGCTTGCGTCAGTGTGTGTGACGATAGTGTCGTTTTCTATCGGTGTGGTCATTAATACGATTTTGCTTAATTCTTGCCCGTAATTGTCTAGCCACGCTTTATTGGTTGTAGGATTCCTGTATAAGAAACCGACGATAAACACTCCGGTCGAGGTGAGTATGGCGATGCTGACAAGTACTTCGACAAGTGTGCTGCCAATTTTGCCGCATCTAGTTCTCATAGCTCGCCTCGCCACCTAAATAAATGATGTCGGGAAGGAACGTGTGAACAGACGTATCCCCTTTTATTTGCCCGTTTCTTAGGAATCCTCTCCAAAGCGTTTCACCTTCGTAGAACCCGAAATGGTAGGCTATCATTTGTCCGTTCAGTTTTCCGCTGAAATTGACCATGCCTCTTGAAATGACACTGCCGTGAATATCTGCGTTTTCACCGATGGTTACGGGAATCCCCTTCATGGTCTCGTCCCAGTTGTCGCCCATGAATAAAATAAGGATGTTAGATGCTTTTAGCTTATCAATGTTCAAGAACCCAGTGTATTCGACTTCGTCGGTTTTGCGTCCTTGAAGAACTAGATTGATTAGGTAATCTTGGTTCCGTTTTAATGACACTTCAAGTGTGTCTTGTGCAAAAAAAGTCCCCGAAAGTAAGACGCTGTCATTTAACGCTATTGTCCTGGCAATGATGCTTGCTTTGAGAGTGCTTGCGCGCTCTCTCAAAAAGATTTTATCGGCAATAATGTTGCATCGGTTACATCGACTGTCGCCTTGCATAGTGACGATGCGGCAATTCAATTCTTCGGGGACGACTTCTGTTCCGTCAAAAACGCAACGATCCTTTTCGAACGACTTGGCGAATTGCTCGCGAGTGAGCTCCGGAAAAAACTTAAGCGTATCAAAATAGGCAAGAGAGTCTCCGACATATACAGTGTCGAAAAAAGCTTCTTTTTCGGCTCGCATCTTGTAATGGCTACTATATGAAATAGTCCCGTTCTGTAATGCGGAACCTCCTTCAATGAGGGCTTTGCCGACTAAGCTTACGTTCGCTTGGGCTGCAAGTAAAGTGAGTGCTGGGCGATTGGGTGGAATAAATCCCGTATATGCATTAAAACTCCGTGATGAATCGTGATTGAAAATTTGGAGTTTGGCGAAAGCCCCTGCCTGTATTTGAGAAAGAGAAAAACGGATGCAGCTGTCATTGCTTGTGTGCTGAAGACTGTCGGTTCGCCATGGGCCGTGTTCGTTTTGCATTCGGTAAAATGCATAATTGACGCCACTTTCTAGCTCAAGTGTCGCCTGTGCATCAGAAAACCTTTTGAATGATTCGATTCGCTCGTTTTTGACCATTGTGTAAAACGAGGAAGTGAGAAAACCAATGACGACGAGAATGCCTATGGTGAGGGGGAGCGTGAACCCGCGCTTGTTCGCCGTCTTTTGCATTTGCCTAAATCATAGCCTCTGAAGCGATTTCGGCTTCTGTAGTGAGCCCCAGTGAAACCTTGTCTGCTCCGTCCATGGCTAGTGTCTTCATGCCTTCGTCGATGGCGACTCGGCGAAGTTCCGCATTTGATGTGCCTTTATGAACCATCTCTCGGAGAGTCTCTGTCATGGGCATCATTTCGAAAATGCCGACTCGGCCTTTGTATCCACTGCCTCCACAAACGAGACAATTTGGATCCTTGCCTCCGCATTTTGGACAAACTTTACGGACAAGCCTTTGTGCCATAATAAAGTTTACAGCGGAGGCTACAAGGAACGGTTCCACACCCATGTCAATCAGTCGCACGATAGCAGAGGGGGCGTCGTTCGTATGGAGCGTACTGAATACCAAGTGGCCAGTGAGTGCGGCACGGATAGCAAGTTCTGCAGTTTCACTGTCTCGGATTTCACCGACCATGATTACATCTGGGTCTTGACGGAGAAGCGTACGCAGAGTAGCTGCAAAGGTCAGGTCTATCTTTGGATTGACTGCCGTCTGCGTGATTCCATCTAGTTTGTATTCAATCGGCTCCTCGATTGTTGAAATGTTCAATTCCGGACTTTTGATCATCTGCAAAAGCGTATAAAGCGTAGTCGTCTTGCCGCTACCCGTCGGGCCAGTAATCAGGAACATCCCGTAAGGCTTGTGAATCTCGTTTTCGCACAGTCCAATCTGTGCCGGAGTCATACCAAGAGAATCCAACTTGAGAATAATCTTGCCTTTGTCCAAAAGACGCAACACCATTTTTTGTCCATATTCCGTGGGCAATGCAGATACGCGGATATCGACCGCCTTGCTACCATCGTCAAAGTGGATTCTCCCGTCTTGCGGTCGGCGTTTTTCGGCAATGTCGATGCTCGCCATAATCTTGAGACGCGACGTTATTTCAGAAATGGCTCGTAGCGGGAGCTTCCGTGCTATTTTCAATACGCCGTCTTTACGGAATCGCACAAGGAAGGACTTTTCGCCGGGCTCGAAATGGATGTCTGAGACTCCCGTGTGCATGGCTTCGGAAATTATTTCGTTGACCATGCGTATTGCGGGGGCGTTTGCCTTGTTGCCCAGAGTTCCCATGCCGAAAACAGGAATTGCCCTTTCGGCAAAGGTGTTTATCCATTGTATAACTTTGTCTTCGTCCGCTTTTACAGGCTTGATGTAAACGCCCGCAGCAACTTGAATGTCGTTAATCAGCTCGAAATCATCCGTGTCGGCCATGGCAACCGTCAACCGCTTGGTCTCTTCGTTGTAATCGACAGGAATGACTGAATAACGAATCATCAGCTCTTGCGGTAAAAATCGCAAGGCCGTTTGCGGTGGCGGATTTTTGAGCTCAAAAGGCATCTTACTTCTTTGTTGAGTCAACCTTGGCTGTGTCTGTCGGAACAAGGAAAATGCTGATGGAACGCAGAATCAAGTTCAATGTCGTATCGGCATTGCTGATGACATCCACCGTGTCTTTGGGAAAGTAACCATCTTTTGTGACGACAATCTGGTTGACGTAGCTCTCTTCGGACGGGAAAATTACCGTACCACTGGAATTGGTTGTGAGCGTTTGTGCGGACTGGACTTCATTTGTCAGTTCGACTTTTGCCTTCTCTACGGCCTTGCCTGATATCTTGTCGGTGACGATAACCGTATAACGGACGGGAATGCGTGCGTCAGAATCGTCATCCTGAAGGCAGGAAGTCAAAAAAAATACGCAGAGGGCGAAAATAAGGTAAAATGCTTTGTTCAATGGGGTAATCCTTGATGATTTAAAATAAATGTAGAAAAAGTTTGTAGATGAACCGCTTTTAAATTTTTTATCCATTATAAATAGGGCGTATTTTGTTGATTAAAAGTTTGTAAGTTTTTTTGGGAGGGACGGTATTTTAAAATAACGGGATTTGACATACATAAAATAAGACTATTTTATGTAATATTTGCTTTACGAAGTGTCGAAAACAAGTTGTTTTTATTATTGTTGACAAATTGTCATTAAAACAAACTATATATTTGGCTGGTGAATTAAAATATTGATTCACTAGTGTCCACTAAAAATTTAACATAAAAATAGGTTGTCGAAAATGTCGAGGGTTCCTTCCTCGACTTTTTCGTGGAACTCCTCGCGGATTTCCGTGCCGATGCCGGTGTAGTGCGTCACCTTGACAGTATCCCAGTTTGTCGCGGTTGCAGACTTTGTTAGGATCGTCTTGGAAATTCTCCGACCCGACCCGTCGTAGGATATGGTCAGTTTGAACAGATTATTGTCAGAACTGTCCGTAGGTTCTAGTCTAAATTCAACCGGCATACCTCTTCAATCATAGGAAATATT
>CAMKTL010000010.1:0-100786 GCA_946415675.1 uncultured Fibrobacter sp. | reverse complement strand
AGTTCCTGCTTGGCGTGTCCCCAGCCCATGCCACCTGCGCGGTAGCGGGCAGCGAGTGCTTCGGTCTGTTCCGGCGTCGCAAAGAGTTTGTACAACTTAAATACATTGCAAGTATCCGGATCCTTCGGTTCTTCGATGCCCTGGGAGTTCGTCACAATCTTGCCGAGACGCTTCTTGAGAGCCTTCGGTTCAAGGAAGATGTCGATGTAGTTATCGTAAGACTTGCTCATCTTGCGGCCGTCGAGGCCCGGGATGACACCGGTGGATTCCTGGAAAACCGGTTCCGGAACGGTGAACACGTCTTCGCCAAAGTGTTTGTTGAACTTGATGGCGATATCGCGAGCAAATTCGACGTGCTGTTTCTGGTCTTTGCCCACTGGCACGATGTCGGCGCTGAACATGAGGATGTCGGCATCCATGAGGCACGGGTAGCAGTAAAGGCCCATGTTCACGTTAGAATCCACATCAACACCAGCGGCGGTGTTCGCTTCGACCTTGGCCTTATAGGCGTGAGCGCGGTTCATAAAGCCCTTCGGCGTGAAGCAACTGAGAGCCCAGCTAAGTTCAAAAATTTCAGGAATATCGCTCTGCTTGTAGAACAGGGATTCTTCCGGGTTGAGACCGAGAGCAAGCCAAGTGGCCGCGACCTTGTAGATGTTCGCGCGCATTTCGGCGCCGTTCTGCACAGTCGTCAAAGCGTGATAGTCCGCGATGAAATAGACCGTGTCGTAAGTCTTTGTAAGTTCAAGAGCCGGACGGATTGCGCCCACATAATTGCCGAGATGGGGAGTGCCCGTCGGCTTGATACCGGTAAGAGAAATCTTTTTCATGGGGTGCAATTTAGGAAAATTTCACTGTGCGTTATTGCACACTTACGCATGAAAAGTGCCGTCTTGGGGTAATTTCGGGGCAAAAACAGCGCGCTTTCAATTTCTTTTATTACATTTCCATGTCAAATGATTAAAGACGAGAAATACATACTGGTAAATAGCGAAGAATCGCTGGCGAACTTGCTTCTTGATTTGGAACAGTTCGACATGGCCGCTGTCGATACGGAAGCGGACTCCATGTACCATTACACGGCTCGTCTCTGTCTTATCCAGATTACCATTGGCGAGCACCATTACATTGTGGATCCGCTTTGTGGACTGGACCTTGCACCGCTGTTTAAAGCCCGTGCAATGCAGACGCTGATTTTCCATGGTGCAGATTACGACCTGAGATTGTTGTGGCAGACCTACGGGTTTTCGCCCAAAAGCATTTTCGATACGATGCTTGCCGCAAAGATTCTCGGCGAGCAGCACCTCGGGCTTGCCGACTTGGTCAAGGAATATTTTGGAGACGAGCTCAAGAAAGAAAACCAGAGAGCCGACTGGACAATTAGACCTCTTTCATTGGACATGTGCGAATACGCCATCCATGATACGTTCTACCTTCACGAACTTTGTGCAATTCTAGCCGAAAAATTGCAACAAGCCGGACGCATGGACTGGCTTACGGAACAGTGCAATGCGCTCATCGAACACGCCAAGCAGCCGAACGGCCCCAAAAAGGACCCCTGGCGAATCACGGGTTCGAGCATCTACGGTCCCTGCGCCTTGAACATCCTCAAATATTTGTGGGAATGGCGCGAAAAGCAGGCCGAAGAACTCGACCGTCCGCCTTACAAGGTGATGCAGTCGGAACTCATGCTCGCAATCGTGAACGCCCAGCAGGCGCATTTCCCGAACGTCGATGAAGCATTCCTGCCCAAGCTCCCCCGCAATTTCAAGGGCGACCGTCTGGAATCGTTCCTCAACATGTTGCGTACCGCAGTTTCTGTTCCGGAAAGCGATTGGCCGATGCGGCTGCCCAAGGCACCTCCCCCGCCAGTCATTCCGCATTCAGACCTGCTCAACGCCCTCAAGACGTGGCGCGACGAAAAGGCCGAAGAGCTGAAACTCGACGCGGCACTCCTTGCAAACAAGTCGCAGTTGATCTGGCTTGCGGCCCCGGGCAACATCCCATGGCAGATGCGCTACGACGAAGCCCACCTGATGCACTGGCAGCAGAACATCTGGAACGAAATATTGCGAGACAAGTTGCCGACGGCGAAACGCATCGGCGAAGAAGAATAGAGCCTCAAAAAATAAAGGTTATAAATGGCAGCGTCCATCGTTATTGTAATTCTTGTTTTTTTGGTTTTCGGCAGCAGTTCCATTATAGAGTCCTTCTTGAAAATGCGTCGCATGAAAAAAGGCGAAGACATCATCAAGGAACCGTGGCAGGAAATCCATGACATCCCGGGCTACCGCGATGCAAGGAACGTCGCCGCGTTTTACCCGTTCAAGGGCGAGCCGAACATCATGCCCATTCTCGAGGAACTTGCCATCGAGGGCCGCCTCCTGCTCCCGAAGTGCGAGGGGGCTGGCATCATGCACTTTTACAAAATCTGTAATTTAAAAAAGGATTTGGTCAAGGGGCATTACGGAATCATGGAGCCGCGTGAAGGAATCGAAAAGTTCGAAGGCGACATTCCGGTGTTCCTGGTCCCAGGCGTCAAGTTCAACTGGGACGGTAGCAGGCAGGGACACGGCAAGGGTTACTACGACAGGTTCCTTGCAAAGTACCCCAATTCATTCAAGGCGGGCATCATGACGCCGGCACAACTTTCAAAGGAACCTCTCGAGCAAAAGGAAACCGACGTGAAGATGCACACGGTGATTGCCTGTAGAGAAAGATATTAACTGATTTTTGGACCCCGCGCATTTATAATTCTAAATTTTAAGACAAGTAAACAGTTCCGAGTTCTAAGTTACTAGAGCCACTTCGTGGCAGTTTAAAGTTTGGAGTTACTAGTTACTAGAAATGTTTTTATTGCAATCTCTAGCAACTAGTAACTATTAACTATTAACTAGTAACTAGTAACTAGTAACTAAATTCTAGTAACTTAACAATTCATGGAGAATCCAGAAAATGAGTTTCAGTAATGACGACAGCCGTCGCGGTTTTGGAAACGATCGCAAGCGCCACTTCGGACGCACAGCCCGCCCCACATTTGACGAGGCGAGGTTTAACCGTGAGCACCCAGATGAGGAATCGGTAAACCGTGCCGAACGCAATTTTAACGAGCGCGCCCCAGAACGCCGCGGAATCGGAAGCCAGGCGCATCTCCGCCGAGACAGAGACGATTTCAAAAATCGCCCTAGCCGCTTTGCCAGCGAACGTCGTGACTTTGGCGAACGCAATTTCGGTGAACGCCGCGACTTTTCCGCAGAACGCACAACCTTTGACGAACGTCGCGCCACTCAGGACAACATTGTCCCTGCAGTCGGTGATGCTGATGCAGCACCGCAGGTCGCCGTCGGCGGCATCAAGGAAGTCGAAGAACTCCTGAACAAGAACCCGCTTCACGTCCACCGCGTGCTCTTCATGCACAAGTCCGGCAACCCGAAACTCTATGAGCTCCAGAAACTTGCGAAGCGCGCCCATGTGCACGTACAGCAGGTCGATTCCAAGATTCTCGACAGCTACGCCCGCCCGAACCACGGCGTCGTCGCCCTCATGAACGAGAAGGAACTCCTAAACTGGATGGACGTCCGCGAAGAATTTTTCAAGGCCCGCGACACCGGCGAAAAGAAGCTGATTGCCGTTGCGACAAACATCGAAGATCCGCGTAACCTCGGTGCCTGCATCCGTAGCAGCCTCGCCCTAGGAGTCGATATTCTGCTCCTCCCCGCAAAGGGAATGTGCGGCATCACCCCGAGCGTTGCCCGCACTTCCGCTGGAGCCCTCGAAAAGCTCCGCATCTGCCGCCCGGACAATCTCGAAGGCGCCATCGGCGAACTCAAAATGGCGGGCTACCAGATTTTGGGACTCGACGCCGATACCGAGACGAACCTCGCCGGATTCGACTTTGCTGACCACGTAGTGCTCGCTGTCGGTGGCGAAGACGTGGGCCTCCCCCCGTTCATCAAAAAACAGTGCGACGCCGTGCTCCGAATCCCGATGAAACCCGAAGCCCATTCCTACAACGCGTCCGTGGCACTTTCCCTCGGTTTGTACGAATATGCACGACTACGAATAAAAGCATAATTCCTGTTTTTCACAAAATTTACAACTGTTGTAAAACTATAAACGAAAAAAGCATGTAAACATTTATAAACGTATCGATTTAAAATAGGTGCGTTTATTTTTATACGAGATGGAAAAGGAGTGTACATCTCTTATGATGAAAAAATTCATTTTATCGACATGTTTTGCAGCAGGATTAACTCTTGCGCAAACATACGATTTACCAATTATTTTCGTTGACACCAAACAAAAGTGCCTAGACAACAAGGTCACCGACAAAATTCCCGCTACAATGAGGGTATTGGACGGCAAGACCAACAACGTGGCCGACAGTGCCAAGGGGACCCTCTATGACATCGGCATCAAGGTCCGTGGCCAGTCTTCCGCCATGTTCCCCAAACCTGGTTATAGCATTGAAATTCGCGACGAAAAGGGCGAAGGCAAGGATGTGAGCCTGTTCGGACTTCCTCCTTTCGACGACTGGGTCTTGCATGGTCCTTACGTTGATAAGAGCATGCTCAGAAACGCACTCGCCTACTGGCTCTTTAGGCAGGCAGGCCGTTATGCCCCACGTACCAAGCATTTTGATCTCTACATCAACGGTGTCTATCGTGGCGTCTATGTGCTCGTCGAAAAAATCAAGCGCGGCAAGTACCGCGTGAACATCAGCAAGCTCAAAGAAACAGACATTGCCGGCGACAGCCTTACCGGTGGTTACCTTTGGGCATTTGACAAAGTCGGAACCAACACCGGCGGCGGCGGCAGCAACAACCAGGGCGGCATCCAAGCCGAAGGTTTCAACACCTCCGACGGTTTGAACGTCATTTTGCACTATCCCAAGAAAGCGAACATTCAAAAAGAACAGGAAGAATACCTGAAGAAATACTTGAACGACCTTGAAGCTTTGTTCAAGAACGGCAAGAATGGCGATGGATTCGACAAGTACGTCGATCTCGGTTCTGCTGTTGACTACGTGTTACACCAAGAAATCACCAACAATGGTGACTCCTACTGGTGCAGCTTCTTCTTGTACAAGCCCAAAGACAAGGGCGGCAAGAACGGCAAGGAATTCAAGGAAGGCAAAGTGACACTTGGCCCGCCGTGGGACTTCAACCTCGCCATGAGCAATGGCGGCATGATGGGCATGGGCGGCGGAGGCAACAGCTGGCAAATTGAAAGCAAAGGCGGCGGCGGTGGCGGTTTTGGCTTCGGCATGGGCGGCGGCATGGGTAGCCTGAAAGCCCCGAACTGGCTCATTGGACTGTGGAAGAGAAGCGATTACCAGAGCGAAATGAAAAAACGCTGGGCAGAGCTCCGTAGTGGCGTTTGGCACACCAAAGTCATGGACGCCTACCTGGATTCCATGAAGACATATCTGAAGAGCGCAGCCGACAGAAACTTCAAGCGTTGGCCGAACCTAGGGCAAAACAGCGGCCAGGGCGACTCTGACCCGCAACCAATGAAATACTGTAACGGCAGCGGAAACTCCGGCATGAAGATGGGCATGGGCGGAAACAACGCCAACACCTGGGACGGCGAAGTGGAACATCTCCGCAAGAAGATGAAAGAAAGAATGCAGTGGATGGACCAGAAATTCGGATTTACGGAACCGGCACAACCCGTCGTAACCGCACCTGTCGATCCTGAAATCCATGAACCAAATTGGCAGAAGGATACCGTCACCACCGTACAGGATACGGTTAAGAAAGACTCGATTCCAAAGGATTCCATCGTAAAAAAAGACACCATCCCGCAAATCGTTTCGGATAATTTCAGCAGACTGTCCCCGACGAATTTCTATGACATCAATGGCAATGAACTTGAAATCCATACGGATTTGGGTGGAACATTCGCCCTTGTTGACTTGAACGGTGCAGTCTTGTACAAGACCCGAATCGAAAGGGGGATTACGAACATCTCGGTCCCGGCCAAAGCAAGAGACAAGCATTGGATTGCAACGCTCAACGGCAAAATGCTTTCGAGATAACTATTAAGAGAATTCCTCACTTAATAGAAATGCCGACTTCATGAGTCGGCATTTTCCTTTTTAGGAATTTCACTAAATTTTTCGCGTTCGCTCAGGATGACTAATGTAAATAAATATCGCTGACCCAGTCATCGCGATTGATGACGAACGGAAGCCTAAATCGCCGAGTTTACCGAAGCGAGCGTACTTTCAGTTAGGTGTTCCAGAGCCAGGTGCTGAGGTAGCGTTCGCCAGTATCCGGCAAAACGGCGACGATGCGTTTGCCCTTGAATTCGGGGCGTTTTGCCACCGTGAGGGCGCATTCCAAAGCGGCACCCGACGAAATCCCGACGAAGATTCCTTCTTCGGCGGCAGCTGCACGAGCGGCGTTCCCAGCCTTTTCGGTACTCGTGAGATACACCTCGTCAATCACCTTCGGGTCGTAGTTTTTTGGAACAAAGTTTGCGCCGATGCCTTGAATCTTGTGCGGGCCCGCAACGCCCTTCGAAATCATCGGAGAATCGTCCGGCTCGATTGCAATTACATAGATGTTTGGGTTCTTTTCTTTAAGGAACTTGGCCGTGCCAGAAACAGTTCCGCCCGTGCCTGCGGTCGCGATGAACACATCCACCTTGCCTTCCGTATCACGCCAGATTTCAGGACCTGTTGTGCGGTAATGAGCTTCTGGATTTGCAGGATTGTCGAACTGCTGCGGAATAAAGCTACCCGGATTAGCGGCGGCGATTTCGTTTGCCTTCGCGATGCAACCCGCCATGCCTTTCGCGCCTTCGGTCAGCACGACTTCAGCTCCAAGCGACTTGAGGAGCATGCGGCGTTCCATGCTCATGGAATCGGGCATCGTAAGCACGACCTTGTAGCCCTTGACGGCACCCACGTAAGCAAGACCCACGCCCGTATTGCCGCTAGTCGGTTCGATGATGAGAGCCCCCGGCTTGAGTTTGCCTTCGCGTTCAGCCGCTTCAATCATGCTGAGCGCCACACGGTCCTTTGCACTACCGAGCGGGTTGAACATTTCGAGTTTGACATAGACTTCGGCATCGCCCTTGTTGAGCTTGTTGATGCGAACGAGCGGCGTATTGCCAATCGTTTCAAGAATGTTATTGTAAACAGCCATATAAAAAGTTCTCCGTACTGTACGGAGAACAATCTAGAATTATTATAGAGAGAAAAATTTTTCAGGAGAACTATTTTACAAAATCTGTACGAAGCCATTCGCCATAAGCACTCACATACGTACTTGCACCGGCTTTACAATCGGGATTGGGTACAGTTTCCTTATGATCGGAAGACATCATTTCGGGATTGCACCAAGTCTTAGAGGTATATAGCTTTGATGTCACTGTCGAATTTACGTCAATCAAGCCATCGCAATCCTGAACAAGGAAGGCCACAGGGAAATAATCATTCGTAGTTGCAAATAAACCTCCTTGAATAACGGATGTAATTTCAAGAGTTCCATTAGACACACTTGTTAGCACATGACCCGTTGGCTGTCCCGCATCGATATCGGTAACGACATACGTCTTGCACCCGGCTTTCTGGAGCTTGTCCTTGGCTACAGACGACATCTTCGGGAAAAATCTTGGAATCTCGGAGGCTTGAACTTCCATGATTGTCGATTGGCTAGAAGGAATTGTCATCATAGCCACATTTCCATCTGTGACAAAAATGGCGTCAAAAGGTATTTGGCCATTATAAGCAAGTACATGGCTATCAAACGATAGTTCTTCTGGATTATCCGTAAACTGAGCCGTATATTCGTCCAACGTAAACGAAATCGAGTCAGGGACAACAACATCATCTCCGCCTTCTTCGTGAAGCGCATTGCACATATTATCCGACGATGTCACAAAATCATTCAAAATTTCATTAAAATCGACCGTCGAATCAGCAGGAATTGTTGTGCAAGAACCAGGAACTGTATTCGTACATACGGTCAACGGAACAGCTCTTGCATCATGGCAAAGCGCTATTACACTTCCCTTTTCATCGCAAGATTTCTTGTAGTTCGTTTCATTATATACAGAAGCCTTGACGGGACATGAGGCCACAAAGGCATTGAGGACGCTGTCGCAGGCACTGCCAAAATTTTTCAATTCCATGAATTGTTCAATAATGCCTTCACTTACCTTCATTTTGGCTGCATAAGATTTTTCACCGGCCGAACACGAAGCTGAAGTGCCTTCTTCACCATAAACGGAAATACTGATACGCTTCAAGGCCACAGAAGACGTGACTTTGCTCGAAAAATCAATATCGATCTTGACGTTTTCTGCACTAGACGAACTGCTATTGCTTGCGCCATCCGATGAACTGCTGTTTTGAGCAACAGCATTCCCTTCAATCGCAGCACCACTGACATTGTTGTCGGTGCAACCCATTAAAGCGAGAACTCCCGCAGCCATAGTGAATTTAATTACGTTATTCATGAGATTCCTCCTGAACTTTTTTTGTTAAAGGGAACAACTGAAGATTCAGTCGATAAACTTGGTTGATATTTTCGTATTCAGCGGCGATGCTTGCAACCTTACGGACAAACGCATCCAGCTCCTGCGAAATGCGGGCATAAGCCTCTTCGCAAAGTCCAAGCGTTGCACCCGTGAAATGGCGTTCTTCGATTGGAAACTTGTCTATAGCCGTTCTCGCAAGCGAGGCCATTTCTTTGTGCATTCCGCGAACCGCAATCGGCAAAGATTCCTTTGTACCAATGACAGTCTTTTCAGTCTGCACATAAGTATGCTCGGCCTCGCGCTTGAGAAACCCCGTCTGTACAAGGAACGCAAGCGAATCGCGCACCTGTTCTGCAGAAATTACTTGGTGACATGTTTTCGCCACTTCAAGCGGACGTTTTCCGGGCATCATCGGAGCAAGTTCACGAATCGTCGGATTTTTCCACGATTCATAAAATTCAAAAGATTCCGCATCGACCATGCGCACTTTGTGTTCCAAAGCGATTTTCTGCATTTCAAGGAGGGCGGCTTTTTTTGCAGAATCCTTAGTTGCATTGCCGAACTTGACCATTTGCGTGAAGTAGGCAAACTCATGACCCGCAAGCCCCATCGCATGCGCGACCTGATCCATTTTGACAAGACTCAAGCTGCTCTTGCCTTCGCAAACAAGCTTCAAGTAAACCGGCGACTTGAACCCCGCCAGCTTGGAAAACTCACGCCACGAAAACGCGCTTGTCCTTTTACGTTCTTCGTAAAAGTCCTGCATGTACAGGCGGTAGTCCTTATATTCTGTTATCGGTTTCATGTTAGTGATTAGTGGTTGGTGGTTAGTAAACAGGATGCAATCCCAAACTTTACATGAATAAATTTACATTTTTAACGGGCTACGCGCAATATCAAAATGATACAAAATTAAAGAAAATTTCAAATTTTTAAAGATTTTTATAAATATTTTTCATTTTCAAAAACTAAAAGATACACTTCGTATCATTTGGCAAAAAAAGACCATTGCATTTTTTTGCATCCTATAAAAAAAGAAGTATATTTTGAAACAAACCTATCAAAAAGAGGGAAATTATGGCAAACAAATACGCAGGAACTCAAACCGAAAAGAACCTCGAAGCCGCATTCGCCGGCGAATCGCAGGCTCGCAACAAGTACACCTACTTCGCAAGCCGCGCCAAAAAAGACGGATTCGAACAAATTGCAGCACTGTTCCTGAAAACCGCCGACAACGAAAAGGAACACGCCAAAATGTGGTTCAAGGAACTCCAGGGCATCGGCGACACCGCAGAAAACCTGAAAGCCGCCGCCGATGGCGAAAACTACGAATGGACGGACATGTACGAAGGCTTCGCCAAGACCGCCGAAGAAGAAGGCTTCCCCGCCCTCGCCAAGAAGTTCCGCATGGTCGCCGCCATTGAAAAGGCGCACGAAGAACGCTACCGCAAGCTCCTCCAGAACGTCGAAACGGCAAAGGTGTTCGAAAAGAGCGAAGTCAAGGTCTGGGAATGCCGCAACTGCGGACACATCGTCGTAGGCACGAAGGCCCCGGAAGTCTGCCCCGTTTGCGCCCACCCGCAATCCTACTTCGAAGTACACGAAGACAACTTCTAATAGGAGCGCGCTTTAGCGCCACTTCTAATTTATTTTAAATCTTCGACAAAACATCGCCAAGCATGTTGGCGGTGTTTTTTGTATAAAAAACTGACCCCGACTCACAAGAGCCGAGGTGACAGTGTAAATAGATGTATTTACTTAAACAGCTATCTTAGCGAACCTGCATCTTCAAGGTCTTGACAGCGGAGCCCTGCTGCACGCGGACCACATAGGAGCCACTGCGTACAGCATTGAAGGTATGGACGAAGCTGCCGGCAGCCATGTTTTCGCTATGGCTTTCGACGACCTGGCCCATCATGTCAAACACCTGAACCTTCACGAGGCCAGACTTCACAACAGTCATCTGCAAGGTATTGCCATGCAGAGCCACATTGAAGCGAGCAGGAGCAACGGAGGCATGGATAGCATCGTTCTTCGGAGCCGTGGGCAGAGTGCCAACGCACTTCACGTTGTCAATAGCCAAGTCGGTTCCGAGGTTTGCTGCAGTGAGCTTTTCATCGACCACCCAAGTCAACTTGGAAACCTTAGCCCAGGAGAAAGCCACGATGCTAGACGGAGCAGCATCGGCAACCCATTCCGGCTGAGTCATGGTAGATACAGTCACCGTCTTCCAGGACGCAGATTTTGCCTGATCCGGTGCAACGTGTTCATAGCCGGCGTCAGCCTTCACACCCGTCACCGAGGCGCGCATGTGGTGGCCAGAGCCCTTGTAATCATACTGAACAGCCGTGCAGCCAGAGAGCGTGCTGACATCGAAAGCGACTTCCATGCCGACGGACGGATAAGTCGTGTCACCCGGGGTAATGCCCGAGATGCCCTTCATTTCGAGATAGGAGTTGGTTCCTTCCTTCACAACCATATCCCAGGATTCGTCTGCAGCCTGAGTATTGGTGAAAGATCCACCGGCCTTGTACAAATACCAGTAAGCCTTCTTGCCGAGATTTTCGGCAGTGGTGTTGCCATCGTCAAAGTCGTCAATCACAGCTGCGGAACTCGGCTTCACGGGAGTGTCGTTACCACCACCAGGATTCGTAGAAGAACCACCACCAGCATAGCCAGTGCAGTTCACGTCATCGATGTAGAGGTAGTCAGCGGAGGCTTCGCCCTTGACTTCCCATGCCAGTTGCACCACGTTCGCCATTTTCAAAGCGACTTCGGTACCCCAGCCAGCATCCTGAGAGAGAGACGATACAGGAACTGTCGCCGTGGACCAGCTTGTGCTGCCATTAAGAGCTTTCGAGTGACGGTTGTATTCGGTCAAGCCGCCCTTTTCATCACCTTCCATCACGGCCTTCAAGTTGTGGCCGGCACCCTTGTACTTGTAAGAAATCGAAGTACAGCCAGCAAGGCCACCTTCGACATTCAAGCCGAGAGTCACATAAGGATCGTACGGGTTGTCACCCTGGACCAGTTTGATGCCAGTCAAGCCTGCACCATACTTAGAACCACCCGCAGCAGCTTCTGGAATCACCACGACAAGGCCGTATTCGTCTTCGGTGTTCGTATAAGTCGAAGCACCCTTGTCATTTTTGTCGTTGAAAGCATACCAAGCGTCGTTCTTTCCGCCGGTGCTGGCCAAGCCATTGCCATCTTCGAAATCATCAATGTTAGCAGTCTGGGCAGAAACCATAGCTGCCGTTGCACACACAGTAAGTAGGATTTTCTTTTTCATCCTTTCCTCCAAGTTAGTTTAGAGTCTAATTTAATTAATTGCAGTCCTTGTCAAAAGATTTATTGCCACACATTGACTTCATAGTGGGCTTTTTTTTGCCCGACCTTGGTGCCATCAATGCGGAATTTCTTGACGAAAGGCGATTCCGCACGTTCTCGACGTATCACCATGATACGAGACGGTCCGTCACCGCCCCCGCTACTGTCGGGCGCACTTGCCTGAACAGCGATGGAATCAGTCGATACGGTAAAATTATCGTAGCGGATAAAGCAGTCATGCGTCGGCGCCCATTCGGCACTGCTGCCACCATGGAACGTCGAGAGATAAAATTTATCAACATGCAGAGTGTCATAATCGCGAAGCCGGAGCGTATCGACATCCAGAACAAGTTCGCCGTCAAACCATGCCTGCACGCGACCGTCCTTTTCGCCTTTGCCCGGAGTTTTCACCGTGTTCATCGAGACTTTGTTTACAATCCGGTGCCATACGCCCGTCGTAAATTGCGCTTGTGTTATTTTGCCGCCGAGGTCCCATTTAAAATCGTCGCCATATTCAGAGTGTTGCCCCATGAAGTAAATCAGTTGTACGGCATTGCCACCCTTGCGCCACATGATGCGGGCGCTCCAGCCGTCACCGGTTTCGGGCATGGCGTTTCCGGTGTAACACTTGCCACCGCAGAGTCCAGGAAGTTTGCCCCCCAACTGGAATTCGAATCCGTCTTCAAAGAAGATATCATAAGCACTCCACATGGTATCGGCGGTTCTTTCGAGAGGCTGGATAATTTGAGCGGCACAGGCGGGCGTATCGTTATCGTTCGGGCCGACGCACCCCTTGGGATACTTGAGTTGCAGCACGTTGCCGTGTTCTTCACCGTCATAAACGACTTTAGAATTCTGGCCACCGTTTTTGTCCATGGCGTACCACCAGCTTTTATCGGTGGCGTTGCGTTTAAAATCTTCCTTGGCTTCCGCATTGCCGTAAACACCGACTTCGCGGTTTTCGAAGTTGACAAACGAGACCGTGTCCGAAGCGCTTTGAGCAAAAGCGGCAGAAGCGCAAAAAAACAGGATTGAAATTCTAAAATTCATATTCCAAAAATACCATTTTTCAAAAAAATCGGCGTATCATTCATCACACTTACCGGTTTTTTTTCAAAATCACGTATAACTAAGGATTTATTTGCCATCCAAAACAACCCATTTGTTATTTTTACATATAAAATTAAAGACACCCCCTTTTTAAAGGAACATACATGAAAAATATCACCAAATGCTCCTTGGGCATCCTTCTCATTTTAGGAATTGGCTTGAGCAACGCATCCGAAGAGGAGTACAAACAATTGGAAGTTCACGTAGAGGAATGTCTCGATTATCTGGAGGTGTTCACCAACCCCGACTATAATCCAAAGAAAGCTATTCAAAAGTCCTATAAAAGCGGCTCTTTATTTTTAAGTTTCAACGAAGAAGTCGTCTCACAATCAGAAAAGCTTGCTGAAAAATGGATTCACGACTGTAGTGACCTATTTATTTCGGACAAATATTCTCCCGGCTTTTTCAAAGCCTCCCCCATCTACAAAGTTGTCACCGATAGAATCAAAAGTCAAAAAATTTCGAGAAAAAATTCCAGTCAAGGCTCTAGCGGAGCTTCCAATGCTGAAAACGGCAAATTCAAACTCAAAGCAACATTCTATCATGGTTATCTGAGCGAACTTTCAATTATCACCCCCTATACCACACCATTCCAATACGACTACAATGGGGAACACCTCATTTGGGGAGAATTCGATGACAAGGATGTCTTGGGAGCCTATTGGTCCAAAGGCAGTTTTGCATTTAGTTTCAGCAAATCGAACGATTCGCTCCGTTACACATCTCCGTTCAAGACCTACACATCGGAAAAAGATGAAAAGAACATCTGGGGAGTCATGAAATCGCATCCCAAAATTTGGGAAGTCACGAATGTTCCTGAAGAAGCCACGAACGGACAGTTCCATTACGAAAAGAGCTTATTCGCACCAATTCCCAAAGGGAACAAGAACCATAGCTGGTCCGTAAAAATGGCGGCAAGCATAGGAGTACACATGTTCGCCTACACGAACGACATAATCAAAGACAACAACTGGATCGAGGAATCCACCAAATATGTAGGTGGATTCGGGACACTCGGTTTCACGGTTGACATTTCAGCCGGAATTGTACATTGTTCACCATCATCGGGAAGTTGCTTCGGTTTCGGCTCGGGATATGCTCACAACGCATACGATGGAGACGTTGTAGATTCAGAAAATTCATGGCGCGGCGACGAGGAGACGAACAAAATGAAGCACACAGACAACCTGAAACTTTATGGCGAATACTATTTCGGAGGCCCATCGACAAAAGGAATCCGCGAAAGTATCGACATTCCGTTAAACGCCAGCATGAAATACCTTACATCTAAAACAGGCTTTTTCATTGGCAAATGGTATCGTTACGAATTTGGATTAGAAATATCCCCCATACAGTATATTCCAGGGATATACATAAATTACGGCATGTCGTTTAATACTCCAGGCCTTTGGTAGTGAATGTTTCTAGCACGTTTTTTTACACTTGCCGTCATCGCTCTTCTTTTTTGCGGATGCACAAATTTTCAAGGAGCGACCGCACTCGAATTCTTTTCGCATCTGGACAAGTCGGGGCGTTGGAAAACAACGCAACGCACCGATTTTGAAGGAAGAATTTTACCTGAAGACGTTGTCTGCATCGAAGCGGAAATATCCATTTTCGATTCAACAGATAGCAAAATGAAGTTTAACGGCAGCGCAAAAAAATGCTGGGACGAATACGGAATTTTAATTGATTACATTGTGAAAGATTCTTCTCACGAAAACTTGTTTCAGCTAAAAAGCAAAACAAAAAATGGTTATTTGCTAAGTAGGGACATCAACTTTCGTTATTCGGCACAGCCCAAATCCGAACCACTTAGCCATTCGCTCCAAATGACGAAATCTGATAATGGAACGAGAACATACACTCAAACTAGCGATTCAAAAAAGGATTTTGAAGTTCAATTTTTAACGGACAATGAAAAAATCGTATCGGCACAAATAAACTATCCTTTTTCACATGAATTAGAGATATCGTATAAAGAAAATGGAGATATAGCCCTTGTCATTGACAAGAATTGGGGTGATGCATACAAAATTGATTACACCAATGACGAAGAAGACAAAATAGTCTATAACAGGGAAATATATAGCTACCGATTAAAGAAGATGAACGCAAACAAACAAATGGTCGAAGAAATCTACATCGATGAATTTTCAAGAAAAAAAATCCATCGAAAATACACTTACACCGCAGACAGAAGAACAGCAACCATTTGGGCAAACGGAGTTTCGCGAAATATCATTTACGAAAACGGGATATTCGTCAGAGAGGAATATTACGATTATGCAGAAACGCTTAGACAAGTCGTCGAAATCGAGATTGATTCCCATGGGAACGTTATAAAAAGCTCCTACATTCCAAAGAATACAGGCAATCTGGATAACAAAATCAAATTGCAATACAAATACGCCATTACATATCGGGAAATGTAGTCCATCTCCGACCTTTTTGATTAGAACTCGTGATTTTAAAGCAACGTTTTGCTGGACGAACGCACGGAAAAACCATCCGCGGGTATGTACTGACAAGGGAAACGAATTAGGATTTTTTCGTCAATTTGCCACCAGCGATAAGCACTAAAAAGGCGGCACCGCCAACCCCCACAATCTTCTTGATATCGCTCCAAAATTCGCGACGCTTTTCTTTGCAGGATTCGCAAAGTTTTTCAGAGTCATAAGCTTTATCGCAACCACATTTTTTGCATGTATTCCAAAATTTCTGAAGCATAGTCAAACTCCTTAATCGTTGGAGGTTGTAGTAATGTCCTTTCAAAATACTATTTTCCGTTAAGAATGAGCGTAGCGGATATCACATATTTGGAAAAATACCGTAATTTTTAAGAATTACACCGATTGAAAGTTCAAAATTAGAGCGAATTCTTTCTCGTTCAAAACGGCCTCTTGCCTCCCCCACAAATTATTTATATATTCATTTTCGTAGAGCATTAATCCCGCTGACTGCGTATTCAATCCGGGCGGGCTGTTTAACTCTCTGCTTGACGTCGACCTCCCTTTGTTTGCTTGACAGGCACACAATTCGAGGCAGCGTACACCCTATGGGGAAACTGGCCCCCTGACGATCAACGTAGAGCACCGTCCATAGCCATTGCTCATGGACCTCATCAATCTGTCACAACAGGTTTATGAATAGGTGTCTTGCGTTTGTTTCTAGCCATCCGTTCATAAACTACCAACAAACTTCGGAAATCTGTGCTTTACAGATTTTTGCAAATCGCCGAAATTTTCGGCAAAGGAAACTTTATGAATCGAGAACAATACGCAGAAATGCTCCGCACAATCAGTGAAGTTCACAAGGCAGGAGGCGATATCCGCAAGTGCATTATGGGGTTTCGCGAAAAATACAAGTACGTCTATATCTATAATGACTCTATTTTCAAAATGTTGTTCGGAAATCCCGAAAATATGAGGATGACGGCAAGCTTTTTGAATGCAATTCTCAAATTGGACGGTGGTGATTGCATCGACAATCTCACTTTTGTGAATCCTTCAGTGAATGGAGCTTTTGTTAAAACGGTTACTTCGGATGTCGTTGCTGAGAATCAGCGCTTGGAACGCATTGTTTTGGAGGTCCAACATCTTGAAGACGAGACTTACAGCGACCGCTTGGTATTTTATACGGCAAAACACACTATTGCGAGTAAACCACGTGGCGATAGCTACTGGTTGCGTGATCTGAACCTCATCAGTTTGCAGATGTTCAATGCATTCCCGAATTCCAAGAATTACCGTCACAGCATTCGCCTCAAGAATCAGGAAAACGAGGAATTTTTCAAAAAGCAGACGGTCACGCTTGTTGAAATTCCCAAGTTTCTTAAGGGTGATTATGCTTCGGACGAAAGTCTTTTGGCTCAGTGGCTTAGGGTTATTGACGGACTTAACAACGAGACGCCATTAGCGGTTCCTGAGGATTCTATGCTAGCTCTATTGCAGAAAAAAGCGAAATTGAGTATCTTTACTGAAGAGTTTTTGGTAAGTGAGGCTATGGCTATGAGCGACCGCCAATATGAACTGTATGTAGAAAAGAAACACGCCCATAAGGAAGGCCTTGAGGAAGGGCGAGCCGAGGGACGTGCAGAGGGACGTGCAGAAGGCGCAAATGCCAAAGCTCGTGAAATGGCGAAAAAAATGCTTGAAAAGAACAAGCCCATTGAAGAAATCATTGAGTTTACAGAACTCTCCGAGTCCGAAGTTCTTTCAATCAAGGCATCACTCGTCTAAAATCTTATGGCATGAATAATTTAGCAGGCGGCATTTGTTGTCGTCTGCTTTAACAAAAGCGAACGAAGGGCTAAAGCTCTACTTTATCCTATCCCCACGGAATTTCTGGCGGGCACTTTGGGCGCAGTGGAATCGCTCTTCGACTTCGCTCAGGACGTTATCTTCGCGGAAATGACGTGTAAAGAGCTTTTTTCCCCTTCGTTCACACACACTCGCCCCCATTTTCCTAAATTATATAGCGTCAACATTCTCTACCGGGATCGCCATCCCGATGGATTAACTCTCAACAAATGAGGAACAAACAAAAAATGGCAAGAGCATTGATTATCGGTTGTGGCGCCGTTGCCACAGTTGCTATCAAGAAGTGCTGCACCTGCAGCGAAGTTTTTAGCGAAATCTGCATCGCCAGCCGTCATCGCGAAAATTGCGAGAAGTTGGCTCAGGAACTCCGCCCGAATACGAAGACGGTCATCACGACTGCCGCTGTCGATGCGGACAAGGCCGAGAACGTCTCTGCTCTTATTAGAGAATACAAGCCGGACCTGGTGATGAATATCGCTCTCCCCTACCAGGACTTGGCTATCATGGATGCATGCCTTGAATGTGGCGTGAACTACATGGACACAGCTAACTACGAGCCGGAAAATATCGACGATCCGGAATGGCGCAAGGTCTATGACAAGCGCTGCAAGGAAAAGGGCTTTAGCGCCTACTTCGATTACAGCTGGCAGTGGGCTTACAAAGAAAAGTTTGAAAAAGCTGGCCTCACGGCTTTGCTCGGTTCCGGTTTTGATCCAGGTGTTTCTCAAGCTTATTGCGCCTACGCCTTGAAACACCAGTTCGACACGATTGAAGAAATCGACATCCTCGACTGCAATGGCGGCGATCACGGTTACAAGTTCGCAACGAACTTCAACCCAGAAATCAACCTCCGCGAAGTTTCTGCTCCGGGCAGCTACTGGGACACGGACGAGAACGGCAAGGGCCACTGGGTTGAAATCCCGGCCATGAGCATCAAGCGTGAATACAACTTCGCACAGGTCGGCAAGAAGGACATGTACCTCCTCCACCACGAAGAAATTGAATCCCTCGCCCAGAACATTCCGGGCATCAAGCGCATCCGTTTCTTCATGACGTTTGGCCAGAGCTATCTCGACCACATGCGTTGCCTCGAAGACGTGGGCATGCTCAGCACACAGCCCATCAAGTTCCAGGGTCAGGACATCGTGCCTATCCAGTTCCTCAAGGCCCTGTTGCCGGACCCGGCAAGCCTCGGCCCCCGCACGGTGGGCAAGACCAACATCGGCTGCATTTTCAAGGGCACTAAGGACGGCAAGCCGAAGACCTACTACCTGTACAACGTTTGCGACCACCAGGAATGCTACAAGGAACTGGGCAGCCAAGCGATTGCCTACACGACTGGCGTTCCGGCTATGTGCGGTGCCATGATGGTGCTCACGGGCAAGTGGAACAAGCCGGGTGTGCATACGGTCGAAGAGTTCGATCCAGATCCGTTCATGGAAGCCCTCACCAAATACGGTCTCCCGTGGAACGAAGATTTCAACCCGGTACTTGTGGACTAGGCAATGAAAAAATGGCGCATTGACGATTCCCGAGATCTTTACAACGTAAAGGGTTGGGGCGTAAGTTACTTTGACATTAACGACAAGGGTCACGCAACGGTTTCGCCCATCAAGAATGGCGGTCCGAGCATCGACCTTTACGAGCTCGTGCAGGAACTTTCCTTGCGCGATGTTTCGACCCCGGTGTTGCTCCGTTTCCCGGATATTCTGGACAGCCGCATCGAAAAAATTCACGAATGCTTCTCCAAGGCGACGACTGAATATGGCTACAAGGGTGGCCATTACAGCATCTTCCCCATCAAGGTGAACCAGCAGCGAGCAGTCCTGGAAGAAGTGGTGAGTCACGGTTCCAAGTTCAACATCGGCCTTGAAGCAGGTTCCAAGCCGGAACTCCACGCGGTGCTTGCGAACATGGAAAATCCGGACGCGCTGATTATCTGCAACGGCTACAAGGACGAAGACTTTATCGAGCTGGCTCTCCTTGCGCAGAAGATGGGCAAGAAGATTTTCATTGTCGTCGAAAAGATGAACGAGCTTCACTTGGTAGTAAAGCTTTCTCGTCGGATCGGCGTGCGCCCGAACATCGGTATTCGCATCAAACTTGCAAGCTCTGGTAGCGGCAAGTGGGAAGAATCCGGAGGATACCACAGCAAGTTCGGCCTGAACAGTTCTGAACTTTTGGAAGCTCTGGACTTTATCAAGGAAGAGAAGATGGAAGACTGCATGAAGCTCATCCACTTCCACTTGGGAAGCCAGATTACGAACATTCGCCATATCAAGAACGGCTTGCGCGAAGTTTCGCAGTTCTACGTGCAGATTAGAAAGATGGGCATGGGCCTTGAATTTGTCGATGTGGGTGGCGGCTTGGGCGTGGATTACGACGGCACGCGCAGTTCTAACGCGAGCTCCGTGAACTATTCCATCCAGGAATACGCAAACGACGTTGTCTATGCGATGTACGAAGCTTGCGAAAACGGCAATGTTCCTCATCCGAATATCATTGCGGAATCGGGCCGAGCACTTTCGGCGCACCATTCCATCTTGGTGTTCAACGTGCTTGAAACAGCTGGCCAGGCATTCTTTGACGAGAGCGTTCACGAGATTAGCGAAGACGCTCCGGTAGCTTTGAAGGACTTGTACGGCATTTACAAGAGCCTTTCTCCGAAGAACTTGCTCGAAAGCTGGCACGACGCCATGCAGATTAACGACGACACCTTGAGCGGTTTCAAGATGGGCGACGTAGATTTGCAGACGCGCGCTATGAGCGAACGCTTGTTCTGGAGCATCGCCCGCAAGGTAGACTTGCTCGCACGCGACTTGCGCCATCCGCCTTATGAATTGAGCGAACTCCCGCGCTTGCTTGCCGAGAAGTACTTCTGCAACTTCAGCCTTTTCCAGAGCCTCCCGGACAGCTGGGGCGTGGATCAGGTGTTCCCGATTATGCCGATCCAGCGTTTGGACGAAGAGCCGACGATTGAGACGACAATTCAGGACGTGACTTGCGATAGCGATGGCAAGATTGACATGTTCGTTCGCGGTGGCGAAGTGGCTCGCACCATTCCGCTCCACCCGATTAAGAAGGACGAACCGTACTTTATCGCGGTTTACCTCGTCGGTGCATACCAGGAAATTCTCGGTGACCTCCACAATCTCTTTGGCGATACGAACGCTGTGCATATTGTCTGCAACGACAAGGGCGGCTACGATATCGACAAGGTGATTGACGGTGAATCCGTGGAAGACGTGCTCGACTACGTGAACTTCAGCGACAAGGCTCTTGTCCGCAACATGGAAAACTGGGTCACGCGCTCTGTGAAGGAAGGAAAGATTACGCTTCAGGAAGGCAAGGAATTCTTGAACATTTATCGTTCTGGACTTTACGGATATACGTATCTGGAGTAGGAAGTAGGCAGGACTGTCGGTGGGATTGTCCACCCATAGTCCAAAGGCTAAAAGGCAAAAGAGGTTATCGAAGGGCCTAAATGTCACCCCGGCCTTGCCAGGGTCGCCTTTTAGAAACGAACAACAAATCTATGGAACGGAATAATTACAAGATTGCGATTTTGCTTGCCACCTACAACGGGGCGAAGTATATCAGGGAGCAGCTGGAATCGCTGTTCCAGCAATCTTGTAATGAATTTCATTTGTATGTTCGCGATGACGGCTCCTCGGACGATACCATGAAAATCGTCGGGCAATTTCGCGAAATGTATCCCGATAGAGTTACGATTTTAAAAGACTCGCAAAAGCACAGGGGTGCGGCGAAGTCTTTTATGTATCTGCTCGAAAATGTGGATTCCGAGTATTACATGTTCTGCGACCAGGACGATATTTGGTTGCCGGAGAAAATCGAGAAAACGTTTGCCCGGATGAAGGAAATCGAGGCGGAAAATGTTCGAAAAGGGACGGCCGCGAAAAAAATACCGATACTTGTAGCGACAGATTTGGGCGTTGTCGATGAACAACTTAATTTAATTTCGCCCTCATTCAACAAAGACTTGAAAATTGACGTCTTCCGCAAACACCCGGAATTAATTTGTGTGCGCCATGTGGTTACCGGTTGCACGATGATGTTCAACCGTGCTGCAAAACAGGCATCGCTCCCGATGTCACCTCGTGCGACCATGCACGATGAATGGGTTGCCCTTTGCGTCCATTTTAAAGGCGGTGTCATCTCCATTATTGACGATTCGCCGATTCTTTACCGTCAGCATACTAGCAATACACTTGGCGCAGAGCAAGCCCGCAAAGGCTTTTTTGCACGTGCAACCGCCCGCGCTGGGCAAAGACAGTTCTTTCAAGTCGCAAAATTGCTCCACAAGGATTTCGGATTATCGTACTTAAAGTTCTTGATGTACAAAATTTTGTATAGTTGGTTTTAGGTATGAGAAGAAGCATTTGCATGGCGACCTACAACGGTGCCAAGTACATCAAGGAACAGCTGGACAGCATTATTCCGCAGCTTAGGGATGATGATGAACTCATCGTTTCTGATGACGCTTCGAAAGACGATACCTTGAAAATCGTTGAAAGCTACAACGACCCGCGCATCAAGATTTTCCATAACGAGAATCACGGCGTTGCGCACAATTTTGAAAACGCCATGCGTGAGGCCACGGGCGACTTGATTTATTTTGCAGACCAAGACGATGTTTGGTTGCCAGGCAAACTGGACAAAATGGAAAAATTTTTGACGGAAGGCGGCTACGACACGATTCTTTGCAACTGTTCGCTGGTCGATGCAAACTTGAACGTGATTAAGGAACGCCATTACGATGAAAAATGGCCGATGAAGAAATCGCTCTTGCGAAACATCATCAACAACTGCTGGCTCGGCGCTTGCATGTGCTTTACGAAACAGGTGAAGGACGCTTGCATGCCGTTCCCGCCGAAAGTCGTTGCGCATGATTTGTGGGTTTCGTATTACGCACAAAAGCATTTCAAGTGCGGCTACCAGGACGAAGTGTTGCAACTTTACCGCCGTCACGAAAACACCGTTTCGTTCACGGGCAGCAAGAGCACCAACAGTCTCTATTTTAGAATTGCGTACCGCGCTTACCTCGCGTGGCACATCCTTTGGCGTTAGGCGTTGAGCATGAGAATTTGCATTACACTCGCAACTTATAACGGCAAAAAGTATCTTGCGCAGATGCTCGATTCTTTGGTCGCGCAGACAAGACCGGCCGACGTTATCATTGCAGTGGATGACGGTTCCAAAGATTCTACAGGCGAAATTTTGGAGCGTTACAAAGACAAGCTTCCCCTTGAAATCACGCGATTTGAAAAGAACAGAGGGCATCGCGCCGCGTTCTCGACCGCATTGGAAAAGGCTCGTGAATTTCTCGCAGACGATGATTTAATTTTTCTTGCCGACCAAGATGACATTTGGCTTCCGAATAAATTAGACGTAATGAGTCAGAAGATTGGCGACAATTCCATGATTTTTGGCGATGCCGAAATCATCGATGGCGAAGGCATCGTCGTTGAACAGTCGTGGCGCAAGAAGGCTGGCATTGTAGATCACTTGGAACAGCAGGCACTCTTCACCGGCTACACAAACGTAACCGGGTGCATGGTCGCTTTCAAGGCGAGTCTATTGAAAACAGCGCTCCCGATTCCGCAAAGCGTGCCCGTACATGACCAATGGATTACGCTTTGCGCCACTGCAGAAAACGGCTACCATGCTATCGCAGATAAAGTTATTCAATACCGCATTCACGAGAGCAACGCCATCGGCGAAGGCAACAAGACTTGGAGCGAAAAGCTACAGACGAATCTGCAATGGGCAAAAGCGGTAAGACACTCGGACGTTTTTGAAAAATTGTCAGACGAGAGTCGACGATTCTTAGACAAATTTATACAATTCTTGGAATTGCGCTTTAACCATGCATTTTTATCGCCGCTTTGGCTCCCGTGGATTATAAAAAACGCACGCCACATCTACCCGCAAATTCACAGCGCCCCCAAAATGCTCGCACGAATTCTATTTTCATTGGTAGGCGTTTCGACCGCCAAAAAGTTCTTCCATAAGAAATAAAACTAACGACTAATGACCAACAACTAATAGCTAATTTATGATTCACGAAATTGCACCGCACAAATTAAATAACGAATTTAAAGACATCGCCCCAAAGCCCACCGATTACTTGATTATTTTCAATGGCGAACAAACGCTTTTCAAAAAAGCGAGTGAAGATGTTTACGAAATCCCGCGAGTGAGCGACTTTCCCAAATGCGAATGCCATTACTTGGTTAGCATTGATGATTCTGCTTATTTCTTGTGCAATACAAATCTGCCCGAAATTTCAGAAGGGTATGAATTCCGCGGAAACCGCACATTCCGCACGCTTGAAAATCATTTGGAACGTCTCGGCGGTGCAACAGCAGTGCACATTGCTAAGTGGGAAAGTTTGAACAAATTCTGCGGCAAGTGCGGATGCATGATGAAGCATAGCACCAAGGAACGCGCCATGGTCTGCCCTGCTTGCAAAAACACTGTTTATCCCAAGATTTCACCGGTCGTTATCGTTGCAGTTCGCAATGGCAATGAACTTTTGATGGCCCGCAACTTGGACAATCCTGACAAAACAAGGCTGTTCCTCATTTCGGGATTTGTGGAAATCGGCGAATCGCTGGAACAGGCTGTCAAGCGTGAAGTCATGGAAGAAGCAGGCGTCCGCGTAAAGAACATCAAATACTTTGGCAGCCAGCCGTGGCCGTTCTCGGAATCGCTCATTTCGGGCTACACCGCAGAACTTGACGGCAACCCGACCATCCATATGCAAGAAGCTGAGCTCGCCACTGCAACGTGGGTCAAGCGCGAAGACATTCCCGAATACGACACAAGCGTGAGCATCAGCAGTTGCTTAATCGAGAACTTCCGCTCGGGATGGACGATTAAGGAATAAGGAATGACTAGAAAACGCGGCCGAGAAGCCGCGCATTTTCATACGTCATTCTGAGCATTGCGAAGACAACTCAGAAGGCGAGTGTTGCAAAAAAGAGCCATCTTTTTTATAACCGAGCCAAAGAGTTGGGGGTATGCCCCATCCAATTACTTTCCCGAGGTTTTATCCGCGTTCTTATTTTCTTTCGGAGTGGCAGGCTCAGGCTTGTTCGCCAGAACAACGTATAACGTATCGTGAATCACGACCGTATCGCGGACGACAAGCGTATCGTGGACAAAAACCGTATCGCGAGAGCAAGCGACATTCGCAGAAGAAACCACAACCGAAGAGCTTGAAACCATAGCACTAGAAATTGCGGCGTTTGATTGCGTTTTCACAAGTTGTGCAGAACTGGATAAAGCCATAGAACTCGAAGACAACTTCGTCTCAATAACTGTAATCAAAGAATCGCGGACATTGCGCAAACTATCCAACTGCTTTCGATAACGGGTCTTGTTGCCCGGGCGACGCTCCCTAGTATATTGGACTTCGATCTTGTCGATTTGCGTTTCTACATTCTTCAACTTGTCAAAAACAGGCCCTTCGCCCTTAAGAGAGCCCGTCGGCGTAAAGAAATTCGCAAAACGCTGCCACATGGAGCGTTCTTCGGCACTCGCCGTATTCAGACAACCAAGACAAAAGAGAACGGCAAAAATACCGCAAATAGATTTCAGCTTTAAATTTTGCATATCCTAATGATAGAAAAAAAACGACCAATCCCTTTACAAGCCACGCAATTTTACTAAATTAAGACTACCCATGCGGGAGTAGCTCAGTTGGTAGAGCGCGACCTTCCCAAGGTCGATGTCGAGGGTTCGAGACCCTTTTCCCGCTCTAAAATAAATGGATCCCTTTTGGGGTCCATTTATTTTATATTGTGTAATAGGTCGAGAACCCGAGAAGAGGGTTCGACAAAATAACGAGGTGCACGAAGTGCGGGCGAGTTATTTTGGAATTATCGCGCAAGCGATAAGCCCGTCAGGGTGAGTCGTCAGCCGCACAAGCGGTGACTGGCGACGAATCAAACCCGTTCCCGCTCTAAAATAAAAGATCAGGTCGAAGGCCTGGTCTTTTATTTTAAGGTTCCAAATAATAATCCGGGCGAATTCCAAGCGCAGCTTCGTCTATGGATAATTCCGCAGCCGGCACATTTCGCCCCACAACAAGCGCCGAATCAAAGCCGGCAACTTGAGCACCAAACACGTCCGTTCCAAGCGTATCGCCTATCATCAACACGCGAGCATTTGACGGAAGCGAGGCTTTAACTTTATTCCAAATTTGCGGAAAAGGCTTGCCTAAATAATAAGTTTCGCAGCCTTCTCCCCTATTTTCAGCGCACATAGACGCTCGACGCAACCGTTCAGAGAGCGCACCCGAAACAGGTTCACGCACGGTCACGCCATTTTCATCAGGGATTTTCGGAGCCCAAGCATCCGAATTCAGCACGAGTAAAATAGCGCCAGGCTTCTGCAAAATCTTGACCGCCTGCGCATACGTTTCTGACGTATCCTTCGCTGAAGAAATTGCCACAATCGGCTCGGCGGGTTCCGCATCCATCGCGACCGCAGTGATGCCACAATCTTCAAGCACATGCTTGCCCGTTTCGCGACCGATGTAATAGACCTCGTGCAATTTGAGCCCGCGGCTTCGCAGTTCTGCGCACAAATCCTTAAGCAAACTCCCCGACGAAATCGTTTCTTCGGTCGAGAAATCGAAACCGCGTTTGTCCGCATCTCGAGCCAAGACTTCATCAACATCAGATGCTGCGTTCGTCACCAAACGAATTTGTTTTTTGGCTCGGCGTAGCATTTGAAACCACTCCATGGCGCCGGGATAGACAAAGCTACCGCGGTTATAAAGCGTTCCATAACCGTCAAAGCAAAAAGCATCGTAGCGGTCCAGCAAATCCGCCATGCGCACCTGACGAGGCTCCATACAGATGGCGGATTGGATCCGCCATGACGGAGATTCATCTTGATTTCTATCAGTTGTCTTCAACTCCCTCTTAGACGACATTTGTTCCAAGGAGGTTCCCAGTCGAAGCCGGGAATGACAAGCAAGATTCGAGAACAAGCTCGTTTGCATGCCAACATCCTGCGATTCTATAATTTGCTTGTAACGCAGGTAGATTTCTGTTTCTAATTTGTCCATCTTTTTTTGTTACGCATCTGCAATCAGTTCCGTGAAGGCTGTTCCCGGAACAAGTCCGGGACGACAACCGGGCTTCACCCGTTCTTTCGTCTAAACTACGCGTCGCTACGGAGGATGCCGTAATCGCGGCCTTCCACGGGAATCACGAGTTGCAACTTCGACAGCGTCTTGATATGCTTATCGAAAACAACTTTGAAATCTTCACCAAGCTCTTCTTCATCGTCGTGGTCGAGGTTGTAAGCCACATAGCTGCCATCTGCAAAAATCGAGATGCAGCAATCCCAAGTGATATCGCCTTCCTGCGGTTCCTCGTCGTCTTCGCGGTCTTTACTTTCGAGCATGAGAATCGGACGCGGAGCAGGGATAGCCTCGGCATGACCGTTTTCAAAAATAAAGTAATTGCGGCTGATGAGTTCGTGTTCTAGAGCCATCGTGCTAGGGACGCGCGCAAACTCTCCACGCAGGCGACTGATGTTTCCCAAATCATCTTCGTACGGATCCTGGAAATCTTCAGGCAATACAACTTGGTAATAATCGAATTCCTTACCGCTGGCAGCATAAGTGTCCTGCCAAGACTGAGGTGGCTCCGGACGAATTGTCAGGAAGTCTTCGAACGCATCAAGAATATCGTTCAAGCGAGAAGTCCAAGGTTCATCCTTCAACTTCTGCACTAGTTCCATAAAATTGCCTAGGCTTTCTTCACCTGTAATCGTTTTCAATTCGTCTTCTTCTGCCATTGTGACCTCTTTTTTTTCGCTATAAATTTAGAAAAGTATCTGCAATTCAAGGCGATACATCACTGGATCCTTCGCGTAGCTCAGGATGACGACAAGCGGAGTGTTTCTGGATCCTTCGGGGTGAACCCCTCAGGATGACGGCAAGCGGGACGTTCTTTCGTCTAACGCTACCACTTTTCCACGGTTTTCAGAGTCAAGCTCATGGCAATATCTTTCTCGTAATACGCGGGTTCGTTGATGAAAATCGGATACACGGAACGTCCATCAGATTCACCTTCGAACAAAATATCCTTGCCATCAAACGTACGGAAAAGTTTGTCACCCTTCTTGAGTTCGCTGTAATCGCGACCATCCAAATCCGGGTGAATCATCGCCTGAATTGCGCCCCCGCCCTGCGGTTTCGGGTAACCCAGGTCGCGGAACTGCGTATAAACTTCAACCTGAATCGGTTCACGTTTTTGCAGTTCACCACGGTTCCACTCGTCAGCCAACTCCAAATAACGTTTCACCAATTTTTCGGAACGTTCAAAAATGGCGGCATTCAACGTTCCATGCTGTTGCGGGCCGATTTCAATACACACATCAGCCTTGGCCACCGTACCAAAATACGGTGAAGCACTGCGCTCTTCGGGCTGATAGTAAATCCACGCATCTTCGAACTCCTGCGTCAGCACTGCAGAGGCCTTCATCGTAAACGGATCTCGCGCCGAAAGAATCAAGCAATAGCCCATATTCGAGCCGGTGTTATGGACGTCCAGAAGCAAGTCCGTTCGTGTATTTTCGCCCTTGGGGCCGTACATCTTATTGAGTTCTCGCGCCCTGCGGAATTCGTACTGCGAAGGCTCCGCAGAAACATCCAAGCAAGTCTGCGAAAACGCACGGTTTAAATCAAAATCGCGATAACGTCGATTGAGGCGCATGGCCTCTGGATTCGCAAGCACAAGCTCTACATTTGCGCTTTTACAAAGCGATTCATAGCATTCAGGATGAGCCATCCACTTTTGAACGAGGCTCACACCCGTCCGTTCGTTGCCGTGAGTTCCACCTGCAACTACTATTGTATTTATCATACTCATACATCCATATTATAGAAAATCTAAAGTTCTTTCGTGACGAAACATAGCCAATACATGCGTATAATCCGCAAAAAACGCCCCTACATCGATTCACCTCCTTTGAACATTGCTTTTTTTTCTATTTTCTCTAACATGATTCAGAAAATTTTAAATAAAATAAAAGACCTTTTAGCGCCTTACAAGAACATCGCTTATATTTCGCTTGCCGTTTGGTGCACTCACATTGTTCTTCGCATATTATTGTTATTCCGCAACAACCCCTACGGTTTTCCATTCGTTTCAAAACCCGACTGGTATATTTTCCACGCCATCACGTTGGACTTCCTGTGGATTTGCAATTCTCTCGTCATCTTCATGCTTATCAGCGTTGCAATCCAAGCAGCGACAAAAAAACGAGTCACAGCTGCAAAAGCTTTGACCATCACATACGCAGTATTCCATTCCATTCTTCTGATAGCGACCATATTCGACCATGAACTGATGCGATTCCTCGGTTGTCATCTGTCTTTCGGGCTTGCGAACACTTACAAAGACGTTTCATCATTCCGCATGTTCTGGGACTATTCCGCCAATGACAATTCGATTCCATTTATTCAATTTTTCATGTTCGCGCTTGTCATTCCTATAACATATTTCCTATACAAACTTTATTTGCGTAAATTTACTTCGATAAAAAAGATTTCCATTTTCATGGTCATCTTTTATGTCGTTTCATATTTATTCATAAATGTTATCTGGACAGGACACGGACGACTCAAAAAATTACGCCCTGTTGTCAGCACCGTTTACCGCGAATTCTTTGAAATCCAAAAGAAAACGGAATTTTCCGACGGCGAACTCCTCGCCTACGGAAAAATGTACCAGGAACTTTGGCAACGCCTCGAAGGCGACAGTCTTTGGGAATTTTCTTCTGCAAAAGAAAGCAACGGGCTCCCTCTCTACCGCATTCCAAAACAGGAACTTTTGCAAAGCGAGCAATTAAAACAGCAACGTGCACTCAAGCCAAACTTCATCTTGATTCTCATGGAATCCGAACGCGGTTTGAACGTCGGTTGTCTCAATCCAAATTTGAAGCCATCGCCCACGCCGTTCATCGATTCCATTGCTGCCCATTCGCGCCTTTGGGAACGCATGCACACGAGTGGGCTCCCGACAACGGGCGGAGTCCTTACGACACACCTCGGCATTTCGGACCATTCCACACTTTCGGCGGCGACAGATCTCGTACAACAGAATCTTCCAAGTTTTGCATCGACGCTTACGGATTCCGGCTACACCACGCATTACATGTCGGCTGCAGACCCGGCCTGGGACAATCTCGGCGTATGGATGTCCAAATGGTACACAGCACAGCATTACGACCGCAGTCGCGAAGACGACTCGACATTCATTGACCACGCCATCAGTTTCATCAGGGACACGCTCGGCACGCAAGAGAAGCCGTTCCTCGCAACGCTCATGACGCGTTCAAACCATTACCCGTTCAACTTCGCCGCAGGCATGACCGAAGAACAAAAGCAAAAGCCGCTAACGGAACGCATCAACTATACCATGGCTTACGCGGACAGACAAGTTGCAAGGCTGATTCACGCCATAGAAAACAAGGAATGGTACCAAAACACGTACATCATCATCATGGCGGATCACGGGTTCCCGCTTGGAGAAAACGGTTCATCGACAATGACGGGCTACGCATTTTCGAACGCCACCTGGATTCCGTTCCTCATCCATGGTAAAGGCCTCGAACCCGCACGAGACACGGCTACGGCATCGCAAATGGATATCGCCCCCACGATTCTTGAACTCGCCGGTTTCGCAGTCCCGAACATTTTCATGGGTCACAATCTTTTGAGAGGACACGGCGAAGGCTATTCGCTAGGAGCTTACACGGGAGTCAAAGCCATTGGTCTCGACGGTTACCGTCTCATTTCAAAGCCTTCCACAGAAGAAAAATGGCTGTTCGCCGAGGGCGATACGCGCCAAGACAACGAAGTTTCGAAAGAGCACGAAGACGTAGCCAAGCGCCTCCAAGGGAAACTGGACTCGCTCATAAAACTTGCCGACTATTCGTTGGAAAAAGGGCTTTAAGGCATTAACAGATTGCTATAGACAACGTATCGCCAAGCAATGGCGGCGGCTTGCATAGTGCGGCCAATTTCCGATTTCTTCGCAGCATCCATCGCAAAAGGCATTCCGGCTTCATACCCCGCCACAAGCGAAGACGTATCCCACGTCGGCTTGAGGTAACTCTTGAACGCCATCGCCGAATTCGACTTCATGCATTGGGGAAGCAAATACGTGAGCGAATCTTGCCTCATGGCCATATCGCCAAAGCGGAACGAAAACACCGGCGGATAAGCATTTTCCGCAGGCTTCCCCTTCCCCAACAAATCGACACCCATGAAATGATTGGACGCATCTATATTCAAGTATCCAAGCAGCGATGGCGCAATATCCGCCTGCGAAACAGGATTCTCAATCACGGCAGGATCTATTCCCGGACCGTTGAAAATCAGTGACACCCACGTGAAGCCGTCAAAAATCTGGCCGAGTTTTTCCGTCAAAAGTGACTGTTTGCCATTCAAAAGCGAATGGTCTCCCGTGAGAACAAACAACGTATTTTTAGCACGAGTTCCTTTTTCAACTTCATCCAAAATAATCCCAAGAGAGCTATCCATATAGGCGGTCGCTTTCAAATACGCTTCGTCAAGGTCTTCCGGTTTCGGCCCCATATCGGGCGGCAAATCAAATGTCGTATGCATGCTGCGGCTCATCCAATGGAAGAACAGAGGCTTATCGGCCGGTCGCTCGCGATACAGTTCGACAAAGCGCTTGGCAAGCGCCACATCGTTTTCGTTTTCAGGTTTGTATTCATAGAACTCGAACCATTTCTGGAACCAAATCAGGCTGTTATCAAAATTCGGTTCAGAACCAATCAAGACTTCCGTGTAATATCCCGCGTCGGCAAGGATTTCTGAAATCGAGCGCATTTTCGTGTTCGGATAACTGTTCAAGAAAATTCCCTGCGGAAAACTATAAACGCCCTGCATAATACCCAAAAGTCCTTCAATTGACGGGAATCCTACGCTATGGGTATTCGGGTAATACACGCCGCCATTCGCGAGCCTGCACAAATTACGGAACCGCTTGCAGCTCTCTTCGATTCGCATGTCGAGCGCCCAACCGCGAAGGCTTTCAATCGTCAAGACGATAATATCCGGGCGTTCTTCCATCGGTTTTGCCTTGAACGATTCCATCGAAGTTTTTTCGTTTTTCGCCTCTTTCCAGAACGGATACTTTTGATCCGGGTTTCCGCCCAAAGCGACAATGCCCTCGCGATAATGCTCTCCAGGATTGCTCATTTCCAGCGTTTCAAAAACGTTTTCCACAAGCGTATAGGCTACAGGGCGAATGCGGTCCCAGCGCCTACTCGACGGATTGAACCACAGATGCGACGTGCAGCCCACAACGGCAAGCACAAAAATCAAAGCGACAGCGCCGGCAGACTTTCTATCGAACGGTACTTGCGACGCTTTCGCCAAATCATTCTTCTTGACATAGAAAATCAAAGCCACCATAAAGCCGATGACAATCAGAGCAGACAAAATAAAATGGAACGCACTCCCCGCGAAGATAGTCGAAACAAGTCCCGTATCCGTAAACGCAAAAATATACGTCCTTATATACGAAAGTGTCAGCCGCTGGCTTATCCAGCGCATGATTTCGTCGTTCGTTGCGCTAAGCACAAGATACAAGAAAGCAAGAACAAGCGAAACAATCTTGACTACGGTATAGCCCTTGCCCCGAACTAGTTTCGAGATGCCCCAGAAGACGAGAGCCACGGCCATAACAAGGCCGATTTCGGAATACAGCGCATACCAAATAAAGCGATTGAAGTTCGAAACTAGAGGCCCTCCCAAAGGCGTATCCATCATGTAAAGCGCACACAACTGAGCAAAACGCCCTAATGCCAAAATGAGCGCAAAGAAGAACCAATAGTAACGAAGCATAATTATCTCAATTATTTTTTCTTGAGCCAACTACCGCAAAGGTACATGCTGAATATGACACTTGTGATAAGGAACATGGCTATGCTGATGCAAGCAAGGTCACCAATGCCCTTCAATCCACGATGCGTCGTGAAGAGGAATCCGACAAAGCCCGCAATCGTCGTCGTGGAGCTAGCCATCACATTGCGGCCCGTCGTATCGAACAGCTGACGCAGCGACATACCTTTATTGGAGGGAGATGTCCAGGAAGTGATGAAATGGATTGTCGAATCGATACCAATACCAAGCGCCATCGGAATCACGATCACATTGTAAATACTGATTTTTCCGAATTCAAAGAAATACGTCAGACAGCCAAGAAGCCCAAGCGTAAGGAGCGTGCCCATGCCAAACGAGATACAGCCCGCCAAGAAATATTTCGGCTTGCGGAACGAAACGACAAGCGTACCGAAAATGACGAGAATAATGACAAGAGCAAGCCTAAAGCTATCCTGCTTCACGGATTCTATCACATCGGACAAGATAAACTGCGAAGAGAACGTCCGCAATTCCTCGCCATCGAAATTCCAGTGGGCATAACGTTCCTGGAAACGGTGCAACGCCTTGGCATCCCAACTCGGGAAGTCGCCGTAAATAAAGCCAATCTTTCCGTAACTTCCGTCTTTTTCACGAAGCAAGTCGAGAGTCCAGGCAGGAACATCTTCTGCGGTAAACGTTTTTTCGACTTGAGCCAGCTTGCGGAGCGTCGCCACATTCACGGAATCTTCGCCTTCAGAGCGGTCAAACACGCGGGCTTCCACTAAATCGCGAATTTCCTCAATCACTTCAAGGCGCTTTTCCTGCGAATCCGCCGGCGGAACAAAGCTCTTCAGCGTAAGGAAACTTCCCAGTGTAGAATCATGTTCTACATGCAAGCGCACCATCAATGTATCATACAACTTATCCAATTGCTCTGGCTTGCTACCCATGACGGCAGCAGGAGTCGATGTCACCGCCTTATTGGTCGCACGCGTCACCTTAGTCGAAATGCCACGCGGTTTCACCACTTTAGCGGATTGAACTCTGCGCAGGTTCTTCAAGTTATGTTCAAAATCAACATCTTGAACATAATAGAGCGACACCGCACCCAAAATAAGACCGATGCAAGCCAACACCTTGAAAAATTTCGTGATTTTCGCATCATCCCAGGAATCCGGCAACAAGCTATTTTGCGGGGCCGCCGGGATACCGCCCATACACTTGATAAACACCGGAAGCACAAGCACCGACGTCAGCATACTGAAAATCACGCCCATCGAGGCGACAACGCCGAACTCATAAAAGCCTCTGAAATGAGCCGCAAGCAAAGTGAGGAATGCAGCCACCGTCGTAAAGCTCGCCAGAATAAACGGCTTGAGCATTCTGCATTGGGCCGCTTCAAGAACTTCTTCCAACGAGGCATACTGACGCATCATCTTCTGCGACGTTCCCAGAATATGGATGGAATAGTCGATACCGATACCAAGAATAATGGACGCCACGAAAACCGTGAACGGATTCAGTTTGCCGTAGAACAGTGCCGTAAACGCAAGCGTCGGAATACAAGCGTAAAGCACGGAGAGAGTCACGAGAATCGGACCTTTCACGCTTCTAAAGAAGAACATCGTAAGGAAAATAATCAAGACAAGGCTTATACCGAAGGAGAATATGGAATCGTTCGCCACTTCATCCACTTCCTTGAGGCCTTCATAAGTTCCATCCACAGCAAAGCGCATCGGCGAAGAATACGTCTTGCTTCTGAAATGCTGCAACAACGTATCTGTACGGGCAAGAATATGCGTTACAAATTCATAGTCCGTCGAAGGCTTGATGAGTTTCGCATTGACAATTCCGTTAAAGAGAATCTTTCCGGTACTGTCAGGCTGCGGACTACCAATCAAACGAGACTTCAAACTATCCGGTATTGTCGATTTCGGATTCCATTCCTCAGCCTCGTCAGCAACTTCAACAGAATCCTTCTTGTCTTTTTTGAAGAAGGAATCAAACGCACCGACAGCTTCTTCGGGAAGTCCGAGTTCCTGCGGCAAGTTAGCATCAAACCAGACGCGTTCCTTTTTCGGGGCATTTTCTTGCAAACTATCGCTACCGGGGTCACTCAAAAGATCCACAACTAGCGGGCCATTTTTGCGCCCCAGTTCCAACTGCAGGTCATCGAGATTGTCGCGAATATTTTCCAAGTGCTTTACAGGCAAATACAACAACGCATTGTCTTTAAAGAACTGGTTATTGTTATCAACCTGAGTCGAGACAAAATCGCCCTGCCAGTTATTGTGAATGTAGGCCGCGATGGAATCCTGCAAAGCCAGAACAAGATTCATGTCCTCGCTCTGTATGGCAATCGTAAAACGGTCGGTACTGCCAAATCTCGTAAACGATTCCTGCAAAGCCTTGACGCTCGGCGTATCCTCCGGCAAAAGATGCGAAAGGTCCGCATCGAGCTTAAGCCCGGGCTTGTAAAGAATCAAGACGGACAGGAGTACTGCCAGCAGCAAATAAAAGGTAAGCGCCTTATACTGATGCTTACAGATTAAGGGAATGTACCAATTGGAAAAGCGTTCTACAAGTGTTTTTTTAGTAGTCATAATTCTCAATATAAAAAAATATTTTATCTAGGTTCCATGTTATCATTCCGGAGAAGCGAGCGCAATACCTTTGAAGTAGAAACAGCACGTTTCTTCCAAGTTAACGAAACAGAATCCTTCACCTCTTTAAAAGAGCCGTCTATATCGCTATAGACTTCTTCGTTATCGAGCCCCCCAGTGAGCACATGATCACGAAATCCCAAAAAATAGGCATTCTGCGAGAAGAAAAGCGAAGGCTGTTCTGCCGGTCGTTCTTCTGTCAGCAAATCATACCCCCAAAAATGGTTCGGTTCGCGAACCTGGGCAAGGTCCATCACCGTAGGGCCCATATCGAGCTGCGACGCAACATCTTCACGGACCGTAAGCCCATTGAACAAATTGCTATCCGGCGAGAAAATCCCCATGAATATTCTCGAAACGGAAACGCCCAGCGGCTGCGGCACCGCGTAATCGACGGAATCCACAGGCGTGTCGTGATCGCCAAGAACTACGATAACTGTTCGCTCGAAATCAGGACGGGACGAAAGCTTTTCAAAAAAGCGGCCCAGTTGCTGGTCCGTATAGCGAATCGCATTGTAATAGCGGGCCATGGCATCGTCCGGCTTCGGCGCAAAATCATCAGGATATTCAAAGAACGGAATATGCGACGTGATTGTATTGAACGCAATAAACCAGGAACTATCCGTAGGCAATTTCGGCAAATGCGAAATAACCATGTCGATACCAACACTGTCAATGATGGTACCGTCAGTCACGTTCTGCGGAAAACTCCAGTTGTTCCCATAAAACCTTTCTACAAAAGGTAACGTATGGTCAAATATCGGATTTGAAACGGTAATGTAAAACTTGTGGTAATTCTTTAGATACTCGGGAATTCCCGTGAAATGGTTCGAAGAATAAAAACTCGGCAAGTCGCGATTCGGGTGAGACGGGAATCCTAAATAAGTCGCCATCGTCCCGCGAACCGTGGGATATCCCCCACTGTAGCCGTTCTTGAACCAGAGACCGCCACCACCGTTCGTGAACATCTTTCCCGTCGCAAGATTCCACAAGTTCGGGGCAAGAGTCGTATCGCCTTCCAACATGCGATTAAAAATGCGCCCCTTGAAAGACTCGCCCATGATAAACACGATATTGTAGGGCTGTTTCGCGCGATATTCATGATTCGGAGCCGCACGGTACACCGGAAAATCCTTAACATTCAGGCGATTCGCCACCATGTTTTCGGGGAGGAACGATTCCATATCCTTGCGGATTTCGTCCGTAATCTTTTCGTTGTCGTAGAAGAACTCGAACGTTTCTTGCACAGCAATATGCAAAACCGGAGCCGTCAACGTATATTTGCCCAGAGTCATGCGCAAGTTTATATGTGTATGCGTAATCGGGAGGTAGAGATCCCCGCGAACGCCGCAGGCAAAGAAAATCAAAGGCAAAAGCAAAAAGACCGCACCCACCGAAATAAACACGACAGGAACTTTCCGGGCAGGCTTTTCAGGCGAAAGGTAGTGCCCCGTAAGAACGCCCCTGGCCGCCCTCTTCCGCATTGTATAAACGACACAGAACACGATACTCGCAACAACACACGCCAGCGCAAGTGAAATATACAGAATCGTTCCCTTGAGATCCCCGCCAAGCGTTCCAATAGTCGTCGCATCCGTAATATTCGAAAAATGGAAATACGTCCTCAAAAAAGAAAAAGACAAACGCTGGTGCGAAAAACGGAACACTTCATAATCGGCAGTCGCCAGAACAAAATAGAATCCAAAAAAGAGAGCCAACGCTCGCGGCGCTTTCAAGAACGCAAAGATAGCGGACACGAACAAAATCGTGCCAACCGCCATGAGAACCTGCCAAAATATTTTGCCTTCGAACAGTTCCGTAAGGGATAACCCTAGCGGATCCGGCAAGTTATAGAACAGAAGGAGCATCGCAAACTGGACAAGCAGCGCGACAAGCGTAATCGAAACAAACGGATTTTTAAGTAACTGTTTGATAATCATCCACCTAATAAGATTGAACGGCGTAAAAAATAACAAAAAAGAAACCTATCCACAGGCACAAAACGACAAACAGAATAAAACCGCAGATAAAAGGTTCCGTTGTTCATTTGAGCAGTTTTTACTATATTTGCGCTCATGGATTTTGGAAGTTATGGTAAGACTTGGTGGGCAAACAAGTGGCTTTGCTCGATTCTTGCGACGGCAAGCGAGCAGGCTATTTTGCAGGGGCTCAAGTTTGCATCGCGCGGTCAAGTCACAAGCGTCGATATCGTCGATAACCGCGTGATTTCCGTGGTGAAAGGCCCGAATGGCGGGCTGCACAACAATTACATTGTATTTCCGAAATTTTCTAAAGAATCTTCCGAAATCTTCGTGAGCTTTTTAAAGCAGCAACCCGCGGAACTTTTGGCATTAAACAACAAGGCATTGAGTCCGTCACTCGAACTCTTGATGAGCAAAAGCGGGCTCCAGCTTTTTGACGACCCAGCGAAAGTCAACATGGGCTGCGACTGTCGCGACGAACGCCCATGCAAGTACCTTGTCGCCACGTTCTTGAAAATTGCAGAACAGGCGGACAAGGAGCCGAACATCCTTTTCAAGATCCACGGGCTCGACCTTGAATTTATCAAGGACTTCAAACCGGACGCGATGGAGATGGAAGCGCCTGCCGAAGCGAATCTTGTGAGGTCGTTCAGCAAGGCGACGAGACTTGTGGGCGGAGTAAGTAACGTCGCCGAGGGTGCTATTGCGAACAGCGCCGAGAATGAAAATGGGGACAGCGCCGGGGGTAGCATCGAACGCACGGAACGTGAAGAACAAAATGCAGCCGAACTCAGCCACGCCGAAGACGCAAGCGCTAGTTTATTCGGCGGATATAAAGGCTCGGGTCGCGAATCGCTAAACAGCATCCCGCCCAAGCAACAGCCGACATTCGATTTCAAAAGTTGGAAGGACTACTCGCACATTCTGCCTGCGATGTTGCAAAACTTCCCCAAGTTCTGCCCCGCCGGAAACTTCCGCAAGAGCTTTACAGACGAACTCCAAGCGTGCCACAAGTTCTTTTGCGACTTCGAGAACTTCGACGTTTTCTCGGAACATTTCCGCGTGAACAACGCGAAGACGTTCTTGATGGAAAACGAACAGTTGCGGCTTTTCCACAAGCCCGGATGGCACTGGAAATTCGAACAGTCGATGGCCGACAAGGTCATCAACAGCAACCTCACCGTCACGAACGTAATGGGCGCCCTTTGCTGCCTCAGCGCCGGCAATTTTTCGTGGCACCACTACTCCGTGCGATACTTGCACCTGATGTTGCAAGTGGCATTCTACCTTGTGCGCACCGGAGCGATTTACCCGCAAGTATTTTGGATTGGAAAAGAAGTGGCGCAGATGCGCTGGCTCCCCGCCGAAATGCTCCCCGAGATTCTGCATATCGTCGCAGACCTTGAAGTGACGGCACCGCGAGAACTTGCATGGACAAGCAAGGACGAATCATTTTACGAAATTGTAGAACCAGCCGAGCACATTCTTTCGCTGTTCATTTCGCAACTGCTAAAGTTTGCACGCACATACAAGACACCACTCAAAACAAATCACGGTAACTTACTTTCGTTCTTTTTCGATAGCGTCTCTGGAAAACTCGCGAACAACGCCCATGCGATTCCGGGAAAAATACAGCAATGGCTCTCGGTGTATTCGTGCCTCGGCTGCCGTACGCAGATTTTGTTTGCGTGTAGCGAAAGGGACGAAGACGTTGCCTTGGATGTATTTGTACTTGACGAAGACACCTCGAGTACAAGCGGAAATGCAGCCGGGAATGCGGCCGAGAATTCGACAAATGCCGCCGAGAACGCGACGGGACTCTTAAATGCAGCGAAACGTACGCCGCTTTCGGAACTTTTCGAAAATAACGATTCTCGACTACTCTCGATTTTGAGCGTTCTGAACGGCATTGCCGACGGCTTCAAGCCACTCGACAGCTACCTTGAACGCCGTGCCAGCGAGCCGATTTTAATGCACGGCACAGAACTCCTCGACTTTTTGCAGGATTGTCTCAAAAAACTCCAACTATTCGGCATACAAACCGAAATTCCGAAGAATTTGTTGAATATTAGCAAGCCCAAACCCAAGATGCGTTTGCAAGGCAGCATGAGCTTTGGAGCGTTCACGGCTGGCGACCTGCTAGATTTTGACTGGGAAATCGCCATCGGTGATGAAAACGTTTCGGCAAAGGAATTTTTGGAACTCGCCGAACAAGCGGACGGGCTTTTGAAATTCAAGTCGCAGTATGTACAAGTCACGGAACAGGACTTGCAGTCCATCCGCGATAAAATAGAAGGTAAATCTAGTGAGTCTGCGAAAAACGGCAAAAAAGCCACCGAGGATGCTACTGGAAACGCTGCGACTTCCACCGACGAAATCCTCGAAGAAGATTCCGTTCCAGAAATCACGCAGGCCAAACTTGTGCAAGCTTGCTTCACCGGCGAATGCGACAACATCCCCGTCGAAATGGCAAGCGATTTTAAGCAACAGTTTGACGCCTGGCGTGCGGAAACGGAAGTTCCTCTGCCCGAAAATTTAAACGCGACACTCCGACCCTACCAAATTCGCGGTTACTCCTGGATGTACAAAAATCTGGAAATCGGATTCGGTTGCATTCTCGCCGACGACATGGGCCTCGGCAAGACGCTACAAGTCATCACGTTCCTCCTGAAGATGAAACAGGAAAACAAATTCGCGGAGAAAAAAGCCATCGTCGTGATGCCCGCAGGCCTCCTTTGCAACTGGCAAGTCGAAATCAAGAAGTTCGCACCGGACCTCACGTTCTTTGCGTATCACGGAGGTCGCCGCGACCTCGAAAAATTCAATGCCGACGTATTACTCACGACATACGCCACATTCCGCAAGGACTTTGCCGAACTCGAAAAACTCGAATGGCAAGCCGTCATCATCGACGAAGCGCAAAACATCAAAAACGCCGACAGCGAACAGAGTAAATTGCTCCGCCGGATGCGCGCCCCGATGAAAATTGCGATGAGCGGCACTCCCGTCGAGAACCGCCTCATGGAATTCTGGACCATCATGGACTTCGCGAACCACGGATTCTTCCCGAGCGCAAGCGAATTCCGCGAAAAGTTCGAAACGCCGATTCAAAAGAACGGCAACCAGATTGTCGCCGAAACTTTCCGCAAAATAACGGCACCGTTCATGCTGCGCCGCCTCAAGACCGACAAAAGCATCATCAGCGACTTGCCCGACAAAATCATCCAGGACGAATACGCAGAACTCACGAAACCGCAGGCGGCACTGTACAAACGCACCCTCGACCACTTCCTCGCAGAACTCGAAGAAGAACAACAACTCAGCGAGAAAGCCAACGATGCCCACGCACTATTCAAACGCAAAGGCATCATCTTGCAGATGATTTTGGCGTTAAAGCAAATCTGTAACCACCCCGCCACATTCCTGAAAGGATTAGACGACAACCATTTAAGGCGAGAGTCGCGACCAACGGGAGTTGGGCATGACCGAGCCGAATGGTTGGGAATTGAGCGAAGCGAAAGTCCAAAGACGAGAGACGAGAGAGATGCTGCGGCGGTCCCTACAGAAAGCGCAGATTCCAAAAAATCCAGCAAACTCGAATCCGGCAAAATGCAAATGCTCTTGGACCTCCTCACATCCATCCAAGAGCAAGGCGAAAAAACGCTCATCTTCACGCAATTTGCTGAAATGGGCCACTTGCTAAAATCCACCATCGAAGAGGAACTCGGCCTCCGCACGCATTTCTACCACGGCGGTTGCACACAAACGCAGCGCTCCGAAATGATCCAGGACTTTCAGGAAAATCCGGACTGCAAAGTGCTCATCCTCTCGCTCAAGGCAGGCGGCACCGGCCTAAACCTCGTCGCCGCCTCGCAAGTCATCCATTACGATTTGTGGTGGAACCCCGCCATCGAAGCCCAAGCCACCGACCGCGCCTTCCGTATCGGCCAAAAGCGCAACGTCCAAGTCCACCGCTTTATCACCAAGGGAACCTTCGAAGAGAAAATCAACGCCCTCCTCGAAACCAAAAAAGCCATCGCCAACTTGACCGTGAACGCCGGCGAAACATGGCTCGCTGACATGGACGACAAGCAACTCGCCGAAGTCTTCTGCCTAGACAACACGATTGTGTAAAAATTTCAGTCGAAGCCTATATTATATTTAATTTCAAACAGTGTAAAAAAGTTGAGGTAAAATGCGGCGCAAGGATAGAGAAGTTTTAGGCGATGAAAACATCGCAAAGATTATCGAACAGTGCACGACCTGCCATGTCGCGATGACAGATGATGCCGATGCAAGCATGCCCTACGTGATTCCGCTTTCATTCGGGTACAGCCTAAACGATGGCGTTCTGGAGCTGTATTTTCATTGCGCACATGTCGGCAAGAAACTCGACTGCATCCGCAAAAATCCGAATGTTGCATTCAGCATGTGCGTTGAAAACCACATCGAAATTCACGAAGAAGCCTATTGCAAAAGCGGACGATTTTACGCAAGCGTCGTCGGGCAAGGCAAAGCCGAAATCGTCGAAGATATCGCCGAAAAATGCCGCGGGCTTTCACTCCTGATGGAACGACAAGCCGCAGGTTCCGCGCAACACCCAAATTTTGCGCATTCCACACAATCCACTAGCCCGCACAAGTTCGAATTCAATCCCGCGCAAGCCGCTGCCGTGACCGTAATCAAAATAACGAGCACGGATTTCACCGGGAAAGCGAAAAACGACAAAGCACAAAAGTGCTAGAATTATAAGCTAAAAGAGACGGCATAACCGTCTCTTCTATTTATTCAAAACATTATCGAATGTTCACTTTTCGAGTTTGATTGCCTATTTTCACAAAATAACTCCCTGCTCGTGGCAAAGCTATATTAAAATTCGCAGTCGAAACGCGTCCGGTCATAAGCACTCGTCCCTGCATATCGAAAATTGCATACACAGAATTTATTGGAGCAGCAGAGATTTGTATAGAACGTGCTTGCACTTGAAGCGAGAATATTGGAATTTGCATCTTCGAGACAATAGCATCGCTCTTTTTACTTGAACTCGATTTTCCCTTACTACTAGAGCTTTTCACTGAACTAGAAGAACTTGCTTTCTTTGAGCTACTTGAAGATGATTTTACTACACTACTAGAACTAGACTTAACTTGACTGCTAGAGCTTTTTGCAGAACTACTGCTCTTTGCCGTGCTAGAAGAGTTCACCGTCTTTGAAGAACTCGACTCGTCATTGCGAGGAGTCGAAGACGACGAAGCAATCTCTTTACTTGAACTAGAAACTACAGAACTCGAAGATTTCGGTGTACTGCTAGAACTTGATTTAGGAACTGCGCTTGAGCTAGAGACAACAACACTAGAACTGCTCTTGGGATTCTTTGTATATTTTGCCGTAATCGTAATATTTGCAGAAATAGAAATGACATTTCCAGCAACACCAAGTTTCTTATCACCATTATAATAGGCATCAAAAGTGTAATCTTCCTTTTTCGGAGCAGAAGGCAAAGTATATGTTTTCCCTTCCATAACTTTGGTGCTATCAATTTTCACACCTTCACTATCCACAACTTTGACAATATAAACCGGAATTTCCTCAAATAAAGCTTTAACCGTCAAATTTTCAGTCACCTTTGTAAATGAAGTATTCCAGCCTGTAAATTTATAACCTTCACGAGTCACGTTAGCTGGAGCTACAGCAGCATCACCATAAGGAACCATCTGTTCATCAATAACAGTCGTACCGTTCATAAATGTTACCTTATATTCAACTTTGCTAGAATCATAAATCGCGGTATAGGTTGCTGCCTCGGTAACATAATCTAGAGCCGGTCTCCAACCCTTATGTGAATATTTCCATTCGACGGTTGCTGTTCGAGTCGGAGTTTTGCTACAACTCGGCATCTTACCATATTCAAATGTTGCACTTTCAATTTTGGAACCATCAGTATTATTGAATGTAACCGTATACGACCGAATCGTAGAATCATAAACTGCATGGTATTCAAAATCTTCGACAGCATTCGTGGGTTCTACATCCCAGCCCTTGAAAGTATAAGTGTACTGCGCAGTAGAGGCTAGTGTCGGAGTCACACCACCATAAGTGACAATACTGCCATGCTGATAGGATTTACTTTCTAACACGGTATCGGCAGATGATGCATTGTAGAATGTGATAGTCCAGAATACATCACTGGCATCAGTATAAACGGCCTTTACAGTTTGGTCAGCAGAAAACACAGTCGTAGACTTGACCCTAGTATCATCAGCGTTATACCACCCCATAAAAATAAATCCTTCGGCAGGTTCAGGATCTTCAGGGAAATTCGCTAGACCTTTGTTATTTGTATAGCGATTAGATGTAACTCCTTCATCATTGAAGGTCACTTTATAAATAGCATGATTTAATTCATCCGCAAATATCGGATATCCACCATTTCGACTCCAAACACCATCATTCGTTGTAGTCCCATTTGTCGTATTTAGAATCCAAGCAAACTGATCTTTTTGCATGTTTTCGGCAGTTCCTTGAACTTCAACCCCATTCAGCCAGTATTTTTTATTTACAGTGTCATAGGAGTTTTTCGCCTTACCAGTTGCTACAATCGAACCTCCATAATAGTAATAAGTAGATTCTGTAACCTCAGCTGACAAAGAACCGCTATTAATACAATTACTAATCATTGTACTTGTATATCCAACCACCCCTCCATAATAAGCATAAGCAGGATCACTTTTACCATACGTATTAGCACATTTCGAATCTACCGAAATCTTTCCACTATTTTTGCACATATTTACAGTAGCTTCATTATAACCGACTACTCCTCCCGAATACGCTTTTGCGTTTTCTCTCTTAGAATAGCGATCCTTGTTGAAAGCTTTAGCTAAAACCGAACCACTGTTATTTCCTTTTTCAACAATACCTGTATTATAGCCCGCAATGCCTCCAAAACGGGCATCAGGATCAAGATAATCAGATTCCGCTTTTCCTGAAATAGAACCGCTATTATTGCAATTAACAATAGTTCCATTATTATGCGCAACAATTCCACCAGCAAAAACTTGAGCATTACCCGAACTATTAGTCGCATTCACATTGTTTCTATTTGTCACACCACTAATAAGCCCTTCATTATGAGCAACAATTCCACCTACACGATATACGCCGCTTATATTTCCTGAAGCTGTATTTAAATTTCTTACAATACCTTCTACACCAAGAACTCCAACAAGTCCTGCTAAAGAAATGTCACTTGTATAGAGTCCATAAATAGTATGCCCACTACCATCTAAAATACCTGAAAATTGACGTTTTGTACTATTTCCAATAGGAGTCCATTTTGAAGTACTTGTTGCATTATTACTTGCTCCAAATACGATATCATTTCCAAGGACCGCATTTATTGTAGTTTTTCCATTATTTACTTGAGCAGCAAACCACGCCAACTCATCGGCTGTAGTGATGACATAGAACGCCTTTCCATCAATCTTCTTCATATTTTCAGGTTCACTATTTGAACCCGTCCATGCCGCAGCTAAGGCATTTATTGCTACAAACAGGACAAAAATGAGTATTTTATTCGATGCTTGTTTCATGATTAGCCTCCATATTAGTGGTTAGAATGAAGAATTTTTTTCTCGATGTTCTTTATAAAATCATAGAGCGCGGGACATTGTTGCTTATCATAAGCTTTTTTCATATTTTTGGCGATTTTCTCTGCAACAGACTGTTTCAAATCTGTGATATCTTCTTTTTCAAAGGACTTTCCTTTTCCATTCAAAATTTTCCCAATTTTTTCAGACCACTTCAGATTACCATTCAAATCTTTCGATACAAGATGAATATCATACCGTTCATTTATAAAATCAAGATATGATGCTGGATTAAAAACATCTTCTATTTCTGATTCAGTTTTTCCTGTACAAGTCAAAGAACAATAGTCCGATTCTAATACAAGACCATCTTCTTTTAATTTCTTTAACGTTTCCCGCGCAGGTTTATCTGCATCAGTTACAACAAACACCTTACAAACTAACATAGAGTATGTTTTTAAAATCGCAGGCATATTTGCTGTACCGCCTGACGACTGGACAATCACAGTATTTCGTTCAATTTCTTTATAGATTTTTGGGAAAAAAGTTTTAATAAACGAAACTAAAATCACTTTATCTGTTTCGCCCTCCACAAGAATGACATTTTCAGCATCCGTCAAATTATCCGAAATTTTTATTCCTAAAGAATCCCTTATCTGCCTTATATTTGGTCTAAAAACAGCTCGACCATTTTCTACTAAAATATTGACACCCTGATCATATCTGTTAACCAAAATAGGATTATGAGATGATACAATAACTTGCGATGTTCGAGAAAGATCCTCTAAAATTTTCTTCAATCGATCTATAGCGGACGAATGCAAATGGGATTCTGGTTCTTCAATTGCAATAATAGATGGCGTACCAGCATCACCTCGATTTTTCAACAACCCCATTGTAACAAGAGATTTAATCCCATCACCTTTATACTCTAAATTAGTCGGCTGACCATCATCAATAACAATATTTATACTTTCTCTCAAAAAAGGCTTCATTCTTGAATTTTCTGCAAATTCAATACGCACATCTTTGATTGATGGTAAAAATTCAATCAAGTTCTTTTTTACGTTCTTAGAGACTTTCTTTAAAAGCGGTTCTCTTATTTTCTTTATCGTTTCCAAAGCTTTCTTATAATTTTTATCGTCTTCCAATAATTTTAATTCCAATGAAACAAGCGATTGAACAACATCCTCTGCATTTTCATTCGTTCGAATAGCAGGAATGTAATTGAACGTAATATGTGAAGATACGAAATCCGTGATTTCACCCGTAAATTCAGATATATCCCCATATTCACAAGTTATACTCGGTTTTTCTTGTATTCCGATTTCTATTCTAATTGAAATGGAATCCTTTGAATAAACTTTCCCTAATATTTTTTCGAGACCTTGTTTTTCGCTTGATGAGAAAGAAGAAAATTCAAGTTCAAATGCAGTTTTTCCTGATTCAATTTGATCTTGTAAGTCTATCGGAAAGTCCCTCTTCCAATCATAAAAAAAATCTTCCTTATTAGACCTAAGCCTTGCTGACGCTAAAATGCGACGATTTCCTATGATGGTCATAGCAACATTTAACGCCCTCAAAATATTGGACTTGCCCTCATTGTTGCGACCAATAATGGTAGTCAAATCAGAAATTGCAATCTTACTTGCATTCTTAATGCTTCTATAATTTTCAATTGTAAAAGAGCGCAACTTCATACAGCAAATCCTTACAAAACAAGTTTAACATTCCAAGTTTTTCTTGTTCTGCAAAGAACTGAGTCAATTTTTGAGAATACAAAAAAGGCGCAGATCGTTGCATTTACCTAACCGAGGCTCTCGAATGCCTATGCATGATAAACGCAAACGACCCACGCCCCAAAAGGGCTGTTGCCCTTGGTCTATACAACCAAAGCCCGACTTAAAAAGTCGGTATAGCAAACTGAAGTACACCGCAAAAACGGCATACCTGCGTGAGCGTTCGCCTTGTCCTCATGCATTGGAAATTTTCGAGATTTCGGTTAGAGAACAAGAGCAAAAACTCTTTATACACACTAAAAATAGCTTAAAAACGATTATATAGCGCAAAAAAAATTACAATTGGCTACTCATTCCTTTAAAAAAAACATGTTTTGCTCCCCCCAAAAAGATATTAGCATTCCAAATTAGAGCAAAACGACATTTGGTGAAGCAGATACACCTACGCCGGGAAATGAAAAAGTATCTCACGATACCGATAGCTCATGTTCCGTTTTGGAACATATGGGTGACAATTCAAATTCACAATTCTAGGAATAAAAATACAACAATCTTAGGAATAATCATTCAATAATCTTGGGAATTTTATATATTTAGTTCAAAAAGGGGCCAAAATGGTCAATTATCGCACTCGATACATCGAAAGCCAAATTGAGCGATTACTCAAGTCCAGTAGCGCTGTTCTAGTCGCAGGGCCTAAATTTTGCGGGAAAACCACGACATGTCTTCGTATGTCAAAAAGCAATGTTCGCCTTGCTACACGCCGGAACATTGAACTGGCCCGAATGGAACCGCACAATACTCTCTTGGGCGAACAACCCAGGCTTATCGACGAGTGGCAGACCGTCCCCGAACTTTGGGACGAGGTCAGAGCATGGGCCGACGAAAATCCTGGTTTTGGACAGTTCATTCTGACAGGCAGTTCCACCCCTGCAGACAAAAGCCAGATTCACCATTCCGGCGCAGGTCGCATCGTGACGCTCCCCATGCGTCCCATGTCACTTTTTGAATCCGGCGATTCCACCGGATCCGTTTCGCTTGCGGAACTTTTTTCTAGTGATACGCCCAATGTTTTTGATACAAACGAAAAGCATTCACTGAAAGACACGGCTTTCTACACCTGTCGCGGTGGCTGGCCCCTTTCGATTCTTGACGATCGAGAAGTTGCCCTCGATGTCACGGCAAACTATTACAACGGTCTTTTCAATTTCGATACAAGCGAGAATGAAAAATTCCGTAACAAGAAACCCGAAGTTTTGCGGATGATTTTGCGGAGTTACGCCCGAAACATTTCTACCGAAGCAGCCTACAAGACAATCATTCAGGACATTATCGAATCGAACAATCGTACCATGGATACGAAAACCTTTGATGATTACTGGGATGCACTCAAGGATTTGTTCATCATCAGCGACATTGAAGCCTGGAACCCAAATCTCCGCAGTAAGGCTGTTGTGCGCACCACACCCACAAGGCATTTTGTCGATACGTCTATCGCATGCCGGGCGCTCGATATTTCTCCCGACGATTTAATGGCCGATTTAAAATCCTTCGGCCTATTCTTTGAGGATTTGGCGGTACGCGATCTAAGCATCTATGCGAGTCTGCTTGGCGGAACTGTCAAACATTACCGAGACAGTCGCGGACTGGAATGCGATGCGGTTGTCCATACCAGTAAGGGGAAATGGGGTGCCATTGAAATCAAACTTGGTGGCGACAAACTCATTGAAGAAGGCGTCGCAAACTTGAACAAACTAAAGGATGATATCAACGACCCGAACATGGCCTTTATGGCGATTGTCACCGCCACAGGCCCCGCATACCGGCGCAAAGACGGAATATGTGTCATTCCACTGAATTGTATGAAAGCGTGATTACCATGCTCAAAAGTGCTAGATGAAATCCAGCACAGGGGATAGCCTATTCCGCCCAATGGTTTCCGTTGTAGTTCTTGGCGGTGTCTGCGTCCATGCCGATTTGGCGTACCAAATCTTCGATACTTGCGAATTTCTTTTCGGGGCGCAAGAAGGCGAGCAAGTCCAATGCTAAATGCTGGCCGTAAATGTCTTCGTCAAAGTCGAGCAGATACGCCTCGATTGCAAGGAAATGTGTTCCGGGAGTCGTCGGCTGCGTTCCGATGTTCACGACAGAGCGGAAAATGCGTCCATCCGAAAGCCTTGCGCTTGCGACATACACGCCGCTTTTCGGCAAGAACTTGTACTGACCAACTTCAACATTTGCAGTCGGGAAACCGATGGTGTGGCCAAGACGCTTACCAACTACGACGGTTCCAGACAAGCGGTACGGGCGGCCCAAATACGTCTGCGCACGATCGACATCGCCGTTCAAGAGCGCATTGCGCACGGCAGAAGAACTCACGCGTTCGCCCTTGTGCAAGACAATCGAAAGCATCTGCGTACTTAGTTCTGGGAACGCCTCAGTAATCGTCTCGTAATTGCCCTTGCCGCCAGCCCCAAAACAATGGTCATGCCCAAAGAACATCGACGCGACATTCCGTTTTTCAATCAGCTCTGTGCGGACAAACTCGTCAAACGGGAGTTTCGCCATCTCGTGCGTAAACGGCAAAACTAAAAATTCAAGTCCAAGACTTTCGATAAATTCGCGTTTTTCTTCGGTCGTCGTGAGGAGCAGAGGATCGCCCGGGCCACGCAACACATAATTGGAATGAGGTTCAAAGCTAATGACAGTCGGCTGCAAACCATTCACTTCGGCGACCGCCTTGAGCGTGCGGAAAAGCGCCTGGTGCCCCAAATGGCATCCATCAAAATTACCCATTGTCACAGCGCGTTTCATTTTCACAATCCTTCAAATACCGTAGCAATCTAATATCAATGACAAGGTCCCTGAGCCTGCCGAAGGGCTATTCATCCTCGCCCAAATAAAACTTGGGGCAAATGCGGCCCGGGTCATAAACGCCAAGCCCAATCACAAAGCCATCTTTATCAGCAGTAAAAATAAACTTTTCGAATCCCGGCTCCGTACTTAAATTTTCGACAGGAGTGCGCCACGGCACCCAATTGCCTAAACGAATCGCTTTTACCTGATCGTCATTCAAGCGGACGACCGGAAAATCCAGCACCTGATCGACAGGGAGCAAATGTTCCGGCGTGAGAGCGTCCCCGCGAACGGCGCGGTCAACAGTCACGTTTCCAATGCGGTGGCGGCGGATCATCGACACGCAGCCGCAAGTTCCAAGAGCTCGGGCGATATCACGCCCTAAAGCGCGGATATATGTTCCCTTGCTGCAGTTGCATTCCAAATCAAACGTGGCAAAGCTCTTGCCAGAAGCACCTTCCGTTTCGAAACCCTCGCCGATAACCTTCAACGACGAAATATGGATGCGGCGGGGTTTCAGTTCAATCTGCTTGCCGCGTTCCATCCAATCGCTAGCACGGCGGCCGTCAATTTTCACGGCACAATACTTTGGCGGAATCTGGTCGATATCGCCAATGAACTGCGGCAAAACCGCTTCGAGGGCGGCACGCGTTATCGAAGGCTTACCGCACTGGATCCTTCGACTACGAGCCTCCGGCTCTTCGCTCAGGATGACACCTTCAGAATGGCATTCAACCTCGCCACTCTCGTCTCTCGTCTCTAGTCTCTCATCTACCGAAACCACTTCCCCGTCCCATTCGAGGGTGTCGGTCTCGTAGCCCAGATGAAGGCGGAACGTATAGCATTTATCCTTCGCCTCGACATACGGCAAAAGGCGCGTCGCGCGCCCAGTAGCAGCGATAATCAGCCCGCTTGCACGCAAATCAAGCGTTCCCGCATGCCCAACGCGTTTAGTACAAAAGACCCTTTTCAGAGGGAAAAGGGCCTTAAAAGATGTTTCACCTGCAATTTTGTCCAACAGGACGAAGCCGGAAGAGGCCAATTAAAGATCCCCTTTCTGCTTCAGTTCTGCAAGAATTTCTTCGATATGCATAGCGTGTTCGAGATTCTCGTCCAGAACGAACTTGAGTTCCGGAACCTTGAAAATTTTCAAAGCCTTGCCCAAAACGCCACGGATAAAGCCGGCGGAGTTGTTGAGTCCGACAAGCGTATCACGCTTTTCTTTGTCGGAACCCATCACTGAGACGAGAGCTTTTGCGTAGCTAAGGTCCTCAGTAATATCCACACGGGTAATGCTTGCGAGTGTGCTCACGCGCGGATCCTTCAAGCCCTTCTGGATGAGCTTCCCGATTTCTTCGCGGAATTGTTCGCCTAATCTATCAGTTCTTCTAGTCATTATTAGGTTTTAGGTTGTAGGTTATAGGTATGGGGTCGCGCTAAAGCGCTCTGGGCACGCTTCGCTTTGAGCTTATGAGCAAAAGCATGTCAATTTCATGCAATTAGCTCATACCTCAGAGGACCGAAGGTCCGTGCCCATAGCCCATAGCTACACTTCTAAGTTCTAATTACTTTCCTTCGCCGCTTCGGCAGCAGCCTTCTGCTTTTCCTCGGCTTCTTCGCGGGCAACGTCTTCCAACGTACGGGCAACCTTGACTTCCTTGAAGAAGATGAGGCTGTCGCCTTCCTTGATATCGTCGTAACCCTTGAGGCCGATACCGCACTCGAAGCCACGAGCGACAGACTTGACGTCGTCCTTCATGCGCTTCAAGGACTGGACCACGGTCGTACCGAGTTCGATACCGTTGCGATAGACGCGCACATGGCTTGTGCGATCGACCTCGCCGTCGGTAACCATACAGCCGGCAATGAGACCGACCTTCGGGACCTTGAACACCTGGCGGATTTCGGCTTCGCCAACGAGTTCTTCGCGCATAATCGGCTTGAGGAGGCCTTCCACAGCGTTCTTGATATCTTCGATGCAGTCGTAAATCACGCGGTAATTGCGGATTTCGATGCCTTCCTTCTGAGCCATTTCGCGGACAGCGAGAGACGGCATGAGGTGGAAGGAGATGATGATTGCCTGTGCAGTCGTCGCAAACAGGATATCGGATTCCGTAATCGTACCCACACCCTTGCGGATGATGTTGACGCGGACTTCCTTGTTGGTAAGCTTTTCGAGGGAAGCAGCCAAAGCTTCTGCGGAACCGCCCACGTCAGCCTTGACGATGAGGTTGAGTTCGGAGAGTTTGCCTTCCTTCTTGTCGTTGAAGGAATTTTCGAGAGAAACTGTCTTACGGGCGCGGAGATCGCGTTCACGGGCGGCCATGCGGCGCTTGGACGCAATTTCACGTGCTGTCTTTTCGTCTTCGACCACGACAAGTTCGTCACCAGCCTGCGGAGTACCGTCAAAGCCGAGTACCTGGCACGGAGCGGACGGAGGAGCTTCCTTCAACTGGGCACCACGTTCATTGAACATGGCACGGACACGACCGGCGTAGATACCGCAAACGAACGGGTCACCCACATGGAGCGTACCGTTCTGCACAAGAATCGTCGCCATGGAACCCTTACCCACGTCGAGCTTGGATTCAACGACGGCGCCACGGGCGTGTGTATTCGGATTTGCCTTGAGTTCCAAAATTTCAGCTTCGAGAGCAAGCGTTTCGAGGAGGACATCCATGCCCTGGCCCGTGCGTGCAGAAACTTCGATACAGCTGGTCTGACCACCCCACTGTTCAACTTCGACACCGCGTTCAGCGAGCTGAGCGCGAATCTTGTCCGGATTTGCGGTGGGCAAGTCCATCTTCGTGATGGCAACGACCATCGGAACGTGTTCACGTTTCGCAAGTTCAATACATTCAACGGTCTGCGGCATCACCATAGAGTCGGCTGCCACAACGAGAACGATAACGTCCGTCACCTGGGAACCGCGAGCACGCATAGCGCTGAACGCTTCGTGACCCGGAGTATCGAGGAACGTGACCTTACCCTGCTTGGTGGTAACTTCGTAAGCACCGATATGCTGCGTAATGCCACCCGATTCGCCAGACACCACATGAGTCTTACGAATCCAGTCGAGAAGAGAAGTCTTACCGTGGTCAACGTGGCCCATGACAGTAACCACCGGATGACGCGGCTGGAGATTTTCTTCGCTTTCTTCTTCGACTCCGAGAACTTCTTCTTCGTATTCTTCCATCAGCTGAGCTTCGTAACCGAATTCATCAGCCAAAATCTGGATCGTTTCGAAATCGAGGCGAGCGTTAATGGTCACCATCATGCCCATTTCCATGCACTTTGCGATAACGCGTGCCGGCATCTGGTCCATAAGACCAGCAAGTTCGCCCACGGTAATGAAGTCGGAGGTCTTGAGAATCTTCTTTTCTTCACCCGTATTGTTTTCGGAATGATCCTTGTGATAAACTTTCTTGACCGGGTTCTTGGAAAGCGAAGCCATCACGCGGGAGACGTTCTGACGGACGGCTTCCTGCTGTTGCTCCTTCTGCATTTCCTGACGGTCTTTAGTATTGCTGCGGCGGTTCTTGTCATTGTTATGGCGCCCGTTCTGGCCCTTGCCATTGCCCTTGCCGTTCTGATTGTTCTGGCCGAGAGCCTGGCCGCCGTTGGAAGCGTTGAAAGCTTCCTGCATGGAACCGCTGGAGAACCCGCCACTGCGTCCGGTATAGCCGCGGCTACTGCTGCTCGCGTTACCACCATTCGGGCGACGGTTGTTGTTATTGTTGTTGCGGTTGTCGGAACCACCATTGTTGTTGTTCGAAAGACGACCGAACGTACCCGTATAACCCTGGCCGTTGTTGTTGCCATTGCCGTTGCGCGAAGCATTCGGACGATGGTTGCCACGAGCAGCCTGTGCCTGCTGGCGAGATTTCTCGATACGGGCGAGAATCGCCGCATCGGGTTTGAACACCTGAGCCTTCATCGGGGGCTGCTTGAGTTCCGTAGAAGCGGACATCATAGTCGGTTGCGGTGCAGCCGCCGGTGTGGCAGCGGGCTTTGGAGCCGGAGCAGCGGGCTTTACGCTCGGAGCCGGGGCAGCTGGTTTTGCGACCGGGGCGGTTTGCGCAGGTGCGGGTGCTGCCGGGGCGGCGGGAGCAGCAGGCTTTACGACCGGAGCGACTGGTGCCGGAGAGGGAGCAGCGGGTTTTGCCACCGGAGCTGCTTGTGCCGGGGCCGGAGTCGCAAGCTTCGGGGCAACCGGTGTAGGTGCCGGGGCGGCCGGTTTTACGGCAGCCGGAGCGGCAGGCTTTGCGACCGGAGATTTCGGATCCTGTTTGGCGACAGCCTTCGGGGCTTCCTTGCGGGCACCCGGGCCTTTCTTCAAGCTCACCTTCAAGCCGAGCTTGTTCGTCGCGACCGACGTTTCCTTCTTCTTTGCAGGAGCGGAAGCGGAAGAATCCGATTCAGAAGTATTGGCCTTCTTCAGATTCTTGTTGCGGGCATCCTGCTTCTGTTTTTCGGCAGCGGCAGCCTCCTCAATCTTTTCAAAGTCTGCCATATCCAATTTGGACATATGGGTACGAACCGCAACGCCTGCGTCGCGAAGCAGTTTCATCACCACATCAACCTTCAATCCATGAGCATCAGCCCAATCCTTAGGTTTCATTTGAGATTCATTCGTCATGAATAGCCTATTCAATTCCTTTTCTTATTCTTCCGTTAAACTATTGCCCTGCGCAAAAGTTTTTAAGCGTTAACGTCCTTACCTGCAGCAGCTTTTGCCTTTCTGTCTTCGTCAGCGCGCTTCGCTCTCATTCTTCTTTCATCCTCATAATTGCTCATGAGAATCTTGTTCTTGGATTCTTCGTCCATCTGTGACCATTCCTGCTCACCATGGACATCGAGCTTGCGGTCCACCAAGCGACCGGCGAGTTCCACGTTCTGGCCACCCTTACCGATAGCCTGAGCGAGATTTTCGTCATCAACGATAATCACGATACGGTCCGTATCCGGAACCGGGAACATCTTGAGGACAGAAGCCGGAGCCAAGGAACGTTGTACGAACACATCGAAATTTTCGTCCCAGTGGACGATATCGATACGTTCGTTGCCAAGTTCGCGAACAATCGTCTGAACGCGGGCACCCTTCATGCCGACGCAAGCGCCGACCGGGTCAATCTTTTCGTCACGAGAATAGACGGCAATCTTTGCACGGCGATTCTTGGAATCGCGGGCCACAGCCTTGATTTCGACAGTGCCTTCGTAGATTTCAGGAACTTCCTGACGGAGGAGCGCCCTGAGGAAGTCCGCGTTCGCTCTGGACAAAATAACCTGGGCACCGCTTTTGGTCGATTCTTCGACGCGGGCGATGACGGCCTTCACAGAAGCGCCCTGAGTCAAGCGTTCGTGCGGAATCTGTTCGCGAGCTGGGAGTTCCGCTTCAATCTTGTTGCCCAAATCCACGATAACGTTACGTTGTTCCAAGCGAAGCACCGTACCGTTGATAATCGTACCGATGCGGCTGCGGTAGATGTCCATGATGCGCTGGCATTCGGCACTGCGGATGTGCTGCGTCAAAAGCTGCTTTGCCGTTTGGATAGCCTGACGACCGAAGGAGGACGTCGGGAGTTCCATGTAAAGGCTGTCGCCAGCCTGAGCGTCTTCGTTAAAGTCGCGAGCTTCTTCGACAAGCATGTAGCCTTCATCCAATTCAGCCACTTCATCGGCAGTCATGTTCGGATCGTAGTCCGGATAATCATCGACAACTTCGACGTTCAAGAACACATGGACTTCGTTTGTTTCCATGTCGATATCGACGTTGATTTTCTTTTCGATGTGCAAGTACTTGCGAGCCGCAGAAATGAGAGCCTTCTTGAGGGCGTCCAAAATCACGGAATCATCGACACTCTTGTCTTCAACGACTTCCTTGAGCACGTCGAGCAAGCTAATTTTCGGTTCGTTCTTCATAAGTTGACCTTCCTATTAAATTTTCACTTCGACCTTGGCCGAAAGCACTTCGGACCGAGGTATGACGATATCGCCGGCATTGCCCTTGAGCTTGAGCGTCAAATTTTCTTCGTCGGCATCTTTAAGTTCACCCGTCACAGTCTTGCCTGTCGAACGGTTCACGCGAAGCAGACGGCCCTTGTTTCTCAAAAAGTCAGCCAAAGACTTGAGGGGGCGGTCCAATCCCGGTGATGAAACTTCTAGCGTATAAGCGCCCTCAATCAACTCGGGATCCAAGTCCAGCGCATCCGAAAGGAAATGACTCACGTTCGTGCAGTCATCGATAGAAACGCCTTCGGGCTTGTCGATATAGATCCGCAATGTCTTGCGCTTGCCGGCACGGAACACATCAGCTTCCACAAGCGTAACGGATGCGGACTTGCATGCATCGGCAATGAGAGAATTCAGTTTTTCTTGGACGACCAAATAAACCTCTTATACTAAAATAGACGTTCGCTTACGGACCTTCTCCAGAAACCTTTTGGACCAAAATCCGAGGTTTCAACGGAAAAAATCCACGAACAGTCTAAAAACCGATACAAATAGAGAAAAATTTTAGGTTTTGTTCAACCCTGTACATGCAATCTATAGGGAATTTGAGGGGGATTTTACCCACCACATCCAGCTTTGAAAGTCCATAGTCAAAAAAAATCGCCTGCAGATCACCCATCCGCAGACGTTAGTTTATTCAAAACACAGTTTTCGTTCTCAGTAACATGTCTGTGGGCAACCGCCATTATACGGACCGATAGCGCAGATGTTGAAGTTATATTTACCCGCAGGAGCTTGTATCAAGAACTTCACAGAAACAAGTTGCTTGGCGGCTTTTTCTCCATCCATTTGGGTGTCCCCCTTGTACCAAGTCGGTTGCTTAAAATCAGACCATTTAAAGTTTTTCATGGTTCCGGAAGTTGCTTTCGGGAGGGATGCAACAGGATTGGCATAACCGATTTGAATATCGAAATCACCAAGGCCAAGCTGAAGTGAGGGGGCGGCTTCAGATTTATAAGTGATGCAGAGTCCACCCCAAGCAGAAGCATCGGCAGCAGCCAGAGTCTTATTGGTCTTTGATGTTTGGCCGGCAACGTCAAAGGCAATCCCCGCAAACGGGTTGTAGGTCAAAGTACCCTTGTCAAGGACAGCAGCGCCGCAGACACCGCCGCAATGCTCAATGACATTGTCGAGAGCTAAGTCGCTGTATTCGTTACCAATTTCTACAGGCCACTCTACCTTGGACTTACCACCATCCGCATCATCGGCGTAAACGTACCAGTAACCAGAAGTTTCAGCGCCGCTATCGAGGCGGGTATCCACGCGATAGCCATCACTACCATACCATGTCGGGAAGGCTGTCGAAATGGGTCCCCTGCTACTTGAAGATTTTGCCAAACTGCTCGATGATTTCGGCTTGCTGGACGATGACCTAACCACACTAGACGAGCTTCGTTTTACTGAAGAGCTCGATTTCGGTATTGCCGTTGACGAGGAACTTACTGGAGCCGTCATACAAACCGGTTCACCATAAACCACCCAAGCATTGTTAATGCACAGGAAATTCGTGAGACACAAACCGTTGACAACGGACGTACCTATACCCTCATCGCATATTTTTTGCTGCTGGTTGCCATTGCAGACGGTGCTCTGGAGAATCCAGGCGTTGTTCGCGCAAAAAAAGTCAGTCGTACAATTGCTTTCAGGATCAGAGATTGCGGTGGTCTCACCCTCCACGCAAATTTGAGCTGGAGTAGAAGAGCCCTGCGCAAAAGCGACACCATACGAATCTTCCCATTGGCCCGCATAATCCGTACATCCCCACATTACAGCAACCGGTAAAAACAAAAACTTCTTTTTCATACTGCTAGTCCCCGCTAAAAAAGAAATGTTACGCCGACACCGACAAGTCCGGCGGCCATCAAACCAAGTGAAACATTTCGAATCGTCTGGAATTTCTTGGCATCGTCAAGGCCCTTCTGGTATTCCTGCTGGTTCCTCGGAGGAGTTGCGGTAGCATCCTTCGCCTTCTTGTTGAAGACAACCGACATGATACCGCCCACAGCCGCGACACCGCCAGATATGGCAATCGGGACCCAATGGATTTTCTTGCCGCCGCTTTGCGCTACATCGTTTGCAGCGTCGCTCGCGTTGTCCTGCTTGGCCTGAGTTTCAGCAGCCGTCAAATCGACATTGCCGGTTTCAGTAGCCGGGACAACACCTTCCGGAGTATGCATAAGCTTGTGCGTCACCTGCACCACCTCGTGCCACTTGGGCTGCACATTGACTTTTTCTGTCCAGCCATTGCCCTTGAGCACAACGTCGGCGCACATCGGCACCTCGCCTGCATAAGGCGTGCTTCCCACTTCAACGCCATCAATCACAACACCCACGACCTGAGGTTCGCCCTTGTACTCCACATTGAGTTCGAGCCCGCCCATGCCACGAGCGATTTCCTTGTCAAAGACTTCCGTCTTGTTTTTCGCAATCGAAACATTAAATTCTACAGGGTCATAGCACGGATGCGTCAGCAAGACCTTGTGGATTCCGGCTTCCAGCTCGATTTTCGAATCATCCTTGCGGACATCATCGACAGTCACATTGAGCACACCTCGCTTGGCGGCATCTCCTGCAAGCACCGGTTTCATCTCCAGCCAGCCAAAATTCGGCGTAAGCGTGAGTTCCACTTTTTGGTTGTTGCTCTTGATATCCACGAGCGTTTCCGCATCTTCATAACGGTCGAACGAAGCTACGATTCTGTGGTTGCCTTCTTCGACTTGAACCTTACACGGAGTGCTCAGGCACTTGGGAACAGCCTTGCCGTCAATCGTCGGCACGGCTCCTGCTGGTGTCGAAGTGATTTCCACGATAAACTTCTGTTTGCCGCCATAGCTAAAACTACCGGCGCTGCCAACAGCAGCAATTCCACCTACACCTGCGAAACCGCTACTCCCTTTAATTTGACGGAAAAACTCCGGAGACTTCTGCTTGATTAAATCCAGAAGTTCCTCGACATTCGCACCTCGACCATTGAAACTGGCGATAAGCTTGTTGCCCGCCGTCTCGTAAAGTTCCGCCGAAAGCGTGAGCGAATTCCCAAAGCGCCCGACTCGTGCTTGGCAGATGTAGTCGGCCGCGATATTCTTGCCGGTTTCCACGAGGCAACTGCCTTCGCAATCCTCAATTGCCTTGCCCGGCGGCAACATCTGCTGGATGTTCTCGCGGGTCATGATGGTGTAGTTCTGCACCGCGGGCAGTTCCTTGACGGCCTGTTCACGCAAGACGTTCGTAAGATACTGTCGGTCCGAAAGCGATACATTGTCTTTCGCGCTTCCATCGGCTCCCGTTTCAAGCACGGCCACGTAAGTGGCAAAAGCGCTAGAAGCCAAAAAACACAAAATCAATAAGAAATGAAGTAATAGTTTCATAATTGAAAAATAATTTTTTCATTTGCTGTAGTCAACTATGACAAGTAACGGGAACTCTTCATACAACGATGTTCATACAGAAAAGACCGACCCACGTTGGGCCGGTTTTTAATTTCTATCGTGTTGATTTATTCCGAATCTTTCACGCAACGGACGGAGAAAGCGAAACTTTCCTTGTGCTGAGACCCAATCGAAGCTGATTTTTCCTGGTTGTTCAATACCAGCATATGGACGTTCCCACGCTCCATCGGATCAGGCGTAGCACTCCAGAAACACGTCGTTTCATATTCCCCATCCAAATAATTAAAATCTGTAGAACTCGATTTAATGCCATTCCCATCATATAAATATCCTGTAGGTAACGCGTCAAAGCCATATTTATTTTCACCATAACCTTTAGTCCAACCTTTGGGGGATTTAAGCTTATGTCCTGCATTCGCCTCACCACCAACAGCCGCAATCAATGTTTCAAAATCCTCCTTTGTCGGCAAATGCCAGCCGCTCGGGCAAACTTTCTTTGCTGCATTCCACGTATAAAGACGGCCATTCCCCCCAACACCCAAAATACTATAAGCCTCACAATTCTCAGGGTCGTTATCATAACAGAAGCTGCCTTCAGATGTTTCAAACTTCACATTACTGGCCATCCACCACTGAGTCCCTATTTTTACCGTCTTATAAGAATCCTCACCTATTTTAACAGAACCTAAACATTCAGAGTTATCTTTACATGGAGTTGCCAAAGCTACAGAACTGCTGGACGAAGACACCGAGCTGCTGCTCGCCGCGACCGACGAAGACGAAGCTATTGCAGAAGAAGACTGTGCCGAGCTACTAGAGCCGACATTAACAGAGGTGGATTCCTTGCCCCACACGCAACGCACATAGGAATACAGATTATCGTCTTCCCAATAGGCGAAAACCGGATCATCCGCACTAAGCTTAAAATAATAGCTCTTTCCATTGTCATTAGTACCAGTCCAATAATACCCGACGGAATCCTTCCCATGTGCACCGGAATGATTTACACCGGTGTTATCATCCCATCGCCAGTAGCCGCCCCAGTTGGATCCCATGCCCCCGTATCCAATTTTTTCAAAAAGATCTGGATAGGGATTCTTGAAGTACGCTTCCATTTCCGACTTCGTCGGCAGTCGCCATTCATCTGGACAAGCATCCTTAGCGTCATTCCAAGTATAGAGCCGTCCATACCTATCGCAATTTCCTAGTACGGTGGCATAGCAGAGGCCTCTTCCATCCGATGGATACTTCAAGTTTTCGGTCATCCATTTAAGGCCATTATGCGTTATGTATTTATACACATAGTTGTTGCGAACATCCGTGTATTCGCCAGAATCACCCATGCTCGATGAAGATTTTACCGAACTGCTAGACGCGTCCGTGACCGACGAAGAAGACTTAGCCGAGGAAGAAGATTCTTTCGCAGAAGATAACTTATCCGTAGAGGAAGACGAAACCTTCACTGAAGACGACGATTTTTCAGAGTTACTGGAAGGTTCCTTTGCAGAAGACGATTCCACCGAACTGCTGGATTTCTCCTTGATCGAAGACGATGATTTCCCGGAGCCGCTATCGCTGGAACCATCCGGTGTAGAATCGCTGGATTCTACCGTATATTCCAGCGCCCCGAAGGCGTTCTCGAATTCTTCCTGATAATCCGTACAAGCGGCAAATAAGACGAGAGACGAGAGGCTAAAGACGAGAGAAGCGAGAGTGATTTTCTTACTGATCGTATTTTTCAAATTCATAAACGTTCCCCCTCAAACCTAAAAAGCAAAGCTCAAGCCAACACCAACGGCACCTGCAATCGCGATACCGATACCCACCGCACGCATGGTCTGGTAAGTCCCGATGTCATCGTGACGGCGGTTGTATTCATCTTGCGAGGCCGGCTTTTTCTCGCTTTCGCTTTTCGCCTTGCTGTTCCCGACCACGGCAAGCACGACGCCGGTCACGGTGGCTGCAGCGCTGATGGAAAGCGGTACCCAATGGATTCCCTTCTTTGATGGTGTCGCGGCACTGGCATCCACGTTCGCAGGAACGCTCTCGCCCACCTTGCTAACCTTATCATCAACTTTGCGTTCGACATTGACCTTATCGGCTTTAGGCAAATCGACAGGAGCACTTGTTTCTGCCGGCTGCGTCATTTCACGAATCGAGTTGAAGAACTCATGAGACTTGTTTTCAATAAGCACAAGAAGTTCCTCGACATTTTGCCCACGGCCATTGAAACTTGCGATAAGTTTGTTCCCGGCAGTCTCGTAAAGTTCCGCTGAAAGCGTAAGCGAAGTCCCGAAGCGCCCCACGCGCGCCTGGCAAATGTAATCGGCGGCGATATTCTTGCCGGTTTCCACAAGGCAGCTGCCTTCGCAATCCTCGATTGCCTTGCCCGGCGGCAACATCTGCAAAATGTTCTCACGGGTCATGATAGTGAAATTCTCTTTCGCAGGGAGTTCCTTGACAGCCTGTTCACGCAAAACATTCGTTAAATACTGACGGTCTAAAAGAGGCACGCTATCCTTGGCAATGCCATCGGCACCCGTTTCAAGGACCGCCACAAACGTAGCAAAGGCATTTACAGTCAACAATAAGACAGAGAAAGCAAAAAATAATCGTTTCATACTCATAAAGTAACTATTTAAAGGATTTCCGTCAAACAACATTGCCTATTGGTTTGTTCTGCATCACGTTATCATCTTAGGGCATGTTCTATATCACTTTTTTAAAGCACCGCAGTGGAGTTTTGCCATGATGAACAAGCAGTTCACTTCACATGTCATTCTCCTAACGGAGCTTGACCAGCTCGGCTCCTACGTCATTCTGGAAGCGAAGCCGAAAGAATCCAATGCAACTAGAAACTTCACTGGATCCCTCGTCGTTTTGCATCTCGGGATGACGTCCCTAAGTTCAAATTATTATATTTATGACATGGCTTATGTACTTCTCATCCTGATCAGTTTGGCAGGACTCGCACTTTGCGCGTTCTATCTCAAGAAAAATATTGTCCGTATCAAGGACAAGAACAAGAGTGAGCAAAGCAAGTACAAACGCGTTTGGAACTACGTTCCGACCGGCCTTTGGTACGGGTACCTTATCCTGTTCTTTGCAGGACTTACAATTAACAATACGATTTTCTAAACAAGCTGACAATAGGCAGTCAGCAGAATTTAAATGACGTAAAAACGTCATGCTGAGTGCAACGAAGCATCCAGTTAATTATTGCTCTAGATTCTTCACTTCCCCTATCGCTGCGCTCCAGGGTTCGTTCAGAATGACGATTATTCACTCATTTCTCGTCTAGACGCGAGCCAGCGTTCGTACAAGAACAGCGCGATAAAGTTCTTCCCATCGATAAACTTGTGCGCAGCCTCCTCGTAAGGCAGCACTTCCGTGCGAATCCACTCGTTTTCGTCGGTATAGGTTTGATTTTTGCCGTCCATCGCATCGAGTTCTTCGCGGGTCACGTTGCGTTCAATCGCATAAAGACGGATGCGTTCATCCAAAAGTCCGCAGCTCCCGGCAAAGCCATCGCTTGAACCTTTGTACCAGAAGTCCATCAAGTCGATAAGTTCGGAATCGTCGGCCTTGATTTGCGCCTCTTCTTCAAGTTCCGAGAGCGCCACCTTACGGTAATCGCCCGACCAGTCGAGAATCCCCGCCGGAATTTCGAGCGACGCCGTCTCCGAAATGGCAAACCGCGGCTGGCGCACCAAGAGCAGATAACGTTTTCCCTCGCAATGCAGCACAACAAGCACGCCCACGGCATGACCGCGCACAAGCACAATCCCGTGCACGGGTTTTCCGTCCGGCAAGAACGCCGTCGCATTCAACTTGATGAACAGCGGTTCATGACGCTTGTTGAAATAATCCACCGATGCAAAATACACCTTCGTAATCTTAAACTTTTTTTCGGAAGCTTCGAGCCACTGCTTATAAATTTTGCTTTCCAGAATTACGGGTTTGTCTTCTTCGGGAATTTCAGCAGCAAAAGAGTATTCAATCATTTAGACTCCGTCGAATCGGCAACGAGCGTATCGGGCGCCACCGTCGCCGATTTCCAGATTTTATACAAACTATCTATAGGCGTTCCGTCTTCGCTTTCAAGCAAAACGCTGTTTGTCGAAAAATTATAAACAAGCCAATCCTTCTTTGTCGAAGGGCCACAGGAACGTTCACTTTCGTCCGGCACAAAAAGTTCCCTTCCAAAAATAGCCGTTCTACCAAGATTCAGCCCTGTATAATTGAAAGCGGACATCCTGGCACACGAAGGAATCTTTTCGATATAATACAGGCTCGAATGCCAAACGGTATCCAGCCGCTCATTCACCTTCCCTAGCGAAGTCGAATCATACTCCCACTTGGAATTCAGGCAATAAACGGAATCCGGTGATGCACAAGCGTAGCGCACCGGAACAAGCGCCGTATCGTTGATATTCCAGCTAGTCGGATAGATGGTATCAGCAACGACGGAATCGCACTTATCCACCCGCATGGTGCATTTTGCACGGAGCGTCCTCCAAAGAAATTTCTGCGGAGTAATAGAATCGAGAACCCTCAATATCGATGGCGATCCCTTTGTCCGTAACGGAAGCGCAGACATATCGTCAAAAGAAGAATCCACAAAGATGCTAAACGTATCTCGAACAAACTTACCGCGACGGTACAGAATGGAACTCAAAAGAGTCTGTTCATCGTTCACGACAACGATTTCCGTCACTTTCTGGGGAATATCATCCAAGATTATCTTGAACGTCGTATCGGGCCGATACATCGGGGAAGGACAATCCTCAGTACTCACCTTGATGTTTATCTTGGGCGAAAAGACGACTGTCGTGTCTTCGACACCGTAATCCATATCAATCGAAGTGAGCGAGCAATTCGAAAAGGACCAAATTTGCGAAAGGGTCACGTAAAGCGTGTCGTCCATCAAATGGATTGTCTTTCCGGAATCGAGCCTTGCTCCCAAAAAATATCCCTCACCTTCCACAGATTCCCCGTTCGGCATCACTTCAAGAGGGCCATCGCCATCCCACGAGCATGATGCAAAAAAAGTCATCAAAGAGAAGCACAAAAGAAACGGGACTAGCAACACTGCGGACTTACGCTTCATACAGACTCACTCAAAAAGGCAAATTCTTTTTGAATATAGCAATTTGGGCTGAATCCACCGGATGCGTCGATTTGTAAAAATCCCTCCAGCGAACAAACAAACCGTTCTGGCGTACCGTCAAAAAGAACGAGGAACTATCCTGTGGCGAAAGGCGACCCACAGCATCTTTCACGCCAAGAGTCCGGCCTACAACAGGCGCCATCTTCCATGAACCTATTCCAAACATGCGCGAAGTTATCCCGTTTCCGTGATTGAGTTCGACAAACATGCCCAGCGAATCGCGCCCCGCCTCAAGCACAACTCCAGGTAGCACTGGGTAAATCGGAGCCTCGCCAAGCCCGGTAAACACGTCGGCAGAAAGCAATTCCTCCTGCCCTTCAAAGTCAAAGTTGTCCATAATAGAAAGCGCGGACCACCCCAGCGGAACATGCGGACAAGGACCTGGGAATAGGCAACCATTCTTGCCCGAAATCCAGACCTTCGACGAATCCTCCCGCGACATGTGTAAAAAGACGCTGCGGGTCGAATCTTCAAGAACTACGAGGAGCGCCTCGCCAAAATCCTTCTTGGGAGCGACCCAATGGATTTTAGCACCATTGGAAGCAAGGCTTTTGACATACCGCAAAAAAGAATTCGGGAGAACAAGGGAATCGTTTACAATCCAGGAGCATTGGGCAAAATCGTCCTTGAGTTCGAACGGAGTGCCATTATACGACGTGCAGCCTTCAATCCATTCCTCGACAGCCACGCGCACGGGTTCTTCGTTGGCGGGCATCAGGAACTTGTCGTAGAGCATCCGGAACCAGCCGTTTGCATAAGCAACAACAATCAGGATGAAAAAGAAAACAATCCTCACCAACGGGAATTTATGCTGCAGGCGATTCTTTCTTTTTTTTCGTTGAATTTCTGTGGGGAACTCTACAGCCATCGGTTACATGAAGAAATAGGCGGCAACGGCAATCGCAATCAAGAGGACGACCACGACAAAGGCGCAACCACCCGAAGAAGACGATTCGTCTTCAAGCGGATTCTTATCTAAACCATGAAATTCAGGTTTCTTTTCAGGAGCGGCAGGCGTTGCGGGAGCCGTTTCCGTTACAGGCGCCTCAGGCGCAGCAGGTGCAGCCGTCGAAGTCGTGGCCTCGACCGGGATATTGGGAGATTTCAAATCCGTCTCGTTCTTCGGCGGAGTTATGGAAATCTTGGACGCATTGACCGGAACATAGGCCGCCATATCCTCTTCTCTGCTAAAGATACGGATAAAGCGTTCCAGTCCCACCTTTCTCAAGCTACTCGCAAGCGAATCCACATCGGCAAGCACTGCGAACAATCCGTTCTTATTGGACAGTTCCTGATGGCATTGCATAAAAGCATTATAGGCATCGCTATAGACAAAATCGAGACCCGACAAATCGACAGCGATATACAGGGCTTCGGCGTTTGCGTCAACCAGTGATCGAAAGCTAGCCTTGAACGCTTCAGCGTCAAATGCCCCTATCGGATTGAGAGGAGCGGGAAGCACGAGGAATGAACCTATATTCTTTATATTTACTTGCGTCATGAAAACAAATATAAGCTATTGTTCGAGCAATATATCCGATTTTTTTGAAAAAGTTACTATTCCAATATTTCGTCGTCAGTTTCGATAATCGGAGCCGGTTTCGATGTTGCAGGAGCGACAGGAGCCGTCGTAGGTGTGGTGGAATTCACAGGAGCCGATTCTGTCACCGGCTTTTCCGCAGGCACCGCCGGAGTTTCAACCGGAGTCACGGGCGTTTCCTGGATGCTCTCTTCCACATATTCTTCGACAGGCAATTCTTCTGGGTCTTCCGTCACAAGTTTCCTTGATGCATCCGTCTTGTTCAGATGGCCTTCTTCCCTCGGTTTGTGGCCAAAGAGATACGGGCTAAAGCTAACGCTAACGCGGTGCACCGGCGAGAACACCGGATGCGATTCAAACGCGTAATCCACCACGAGGAAGTTCATAATCGTTAGACCGGCACCCGCCGTCACACTTTTGAACGTCGTGAAACTGCTGAGACCAACCCGCAACTTGAGACCAAAGTCAAACGCGAACTCGACACCACCGCGGCCGCCAGAAAGCCAGTCCAGCGGATCTTCCCAAATGCGTTCGCCACCGTGCGTATCTTCATCGAAGTCCAAATCCCTGGAATCGTGATGGAAAAATCCCGCACTCTGCCAGTAGAAATTGAACTTGCCGTAGAGGTACGCCACAGGAAGCCCATAGCTCAACGCCACGTAAAACTCAGGAGCGGAATATTCAAACTCGCCGGATTCCCAGGATGCAGCCGACGAAGTCCAGCCCTTCAAGAGTCCCGACACGTAAAAGTCATCCATTATCTGGTAACGCGCACTTGCGTCACCACGGAATCCCCAGCCGCTCTGGTCCATGTCGCGGTACAGCACATGGAAAGCAAGTCCCAAGTCCAAGCGATCCATGATGCGGCGTCCCCACGATACGGAGAACACCCAGTCCGCAATAGAGAGCGTGTTGTAGTCCGAACCCTCAGGCAACGGTTCACCTTCCCTAATGTAAGGGATGTCATCGGCACCGAACCTAGAAAAAGAAACACCTAGTCCCTGATTCTGTGAGAGCGGAATCACCATCGAAGCGTAATCGTACTTGGTATCTTCGTAATACGCGGTATGCGAGAACGACGCCCACATGTACTTCGCCTGCGAAAGCTGGTACGCATTGGTCATGAGTCCAAGATAATCGCCCTCGACAGCCAGAGTCGCAGAACCCAAAGCCGCAGAGCGTGCACCCGGTTCAATATCAAGAGTTGCATTCGCGCCTACAACGCGGTCGGCAGCATAAGCCGCAGACGCAAGCGCACAGGCGTAAAAAACAGTCCGTAGAGTATAAAAATTTTTCAAAAAAGACATTTGGTGACAACTAAAATAGATATTTTTCTTCACGAAAACTATAAAAGACAATGCTTTTAGACGAATACATCCAAAATTTCTTGATATACCTGCAAACACAGCGAAGGTATTCCGAAAGAACTGTCATTACCTACCGAAAATCGCTCGAAAAATACTGTTCTTCAATAGCCGGAAACGGTCCCGCAAATAAGAATGCGACACACGAAGCCACCTCGGCAAAGTCAATACCTCTCGCCGCATTCTCCGAAATGAGCGTCAAGAGTTTTGTGTGGGATTTGAAAATCAAGCAAAAACTCGCCCCCACCAGCATCTGCGAGCACCTCGCCGCACTAAAAAGTTTCGGCAAATACCTCGTCCGCTCCAAGATTTTGCAGAAAAATCCCGCCGAAGCAGTTCCCATGCCAAAGCGTCCTAAACGACTCGTAAGCATACTCGGGCAAAAGGACCTCGTCGAAGAAAAATTCCCGGAGTTGCCCGAAAACCCGAAACTACCGCAAATCCGTGCACGGTTCCTGCTCGAACTCATCTACGGTTCCGGACTCCGCATCTCGGAATGCCAAACCCTCTGCTGGAACCAATTACGCACAAAAGAACGCCTTGTCCGCGTCATCGGTAAAGGCAACAAGGAACGCATCGTCCCCATCACAGATTCGCTTATCACATGGCTTGGGAAATTCAGGGCCGCAGAAATCGAGGCCGGGCATGCTCCGAGCGAAACGAGTTACGTGTTCCTGAGCGAAGACGGCAAGCCATTCTCCATCCGCACACTCCGCAACGACATCCACGACCTGCTCCGTGAAATCGGCTGGGAAGGGAAAGCGAGCCCGCACGTGTTACGCCACAGTTTCGCCACGCACCTGCTCGAGAACGGTGCCGAAATCATGAGCGTCAAGGAAATGCTCGGGCATTCAAACATCTCGACCACGCAAGTCTATACGCACGTGAATGCCGAACGCCTCCGCGAAGTCTTCAAGAAAACACACCCGCGAGCGTAGCTTTTTAGACGAGAGAACGGACCTTCGGTCCTACAGACGAAAGACGAGAGAAATTTTTTTCAACTATCAAGCGTCAAAGGCACGACTATTTATCTTTCGTCTCTCGTCTACCAGCGAAGCGGTCTTTCGTCTAATTAAAAGAAGCTTCCTTTAATGCCGATGGCGATCGTCCACTGCTGACCGATATCGCTCCAGTCCGGCGCATTCCACTCTTTCATGGGCTTTTCACTATACTCGTTCTTAGGGTCTGCGCCCCCCGCCTTGTCATGAATCGGCAACGAGAACGCAAGGAACACCGGGAAGTCCGGATTCGAGAATTCAATGCCGTACACGAGCGACAGCGACCATGCTTGATGGTCTGGATCCGGCCTCGGGTCGTAAACACCATCGTTAGCCTGTTCCGAAGCAATCCATGCGACACCGAGCGGAATAGAGAAGTTCAAGCCAAACGATTGCACTATGCCCGAACGCCCGCGATAACCATAAGCGATAGAACCGCCAATCGACGGCGGCGTAAACGCGCCAAGGTCGTTCTCGCCATACGGCTTGAAGCGGTACTTGAAACGGTCTCCGTCCTTATTCTTGATATTCTTCCAATAGCTGTCGTTGAACTCGTTTTCACCCGAGAAAAGACGCATCGCAAACGGGTGCGTGTAGCTCAAGCTATAAAGCCAAATTCCTTTATCCGTATCGCGACTGTAGTCCCATCCAAGCGTAAGCGAGTATAGCCCGCTCCCTTTTTGGAAACTGCTCGGCAAAACTTCTTTTGAAGCGTCAATTCCGCGTTTGATGTCATACTGCCCCGTCGGGATCGTAAGCGAGGCCGAAAGCGAAGCCGCACCGCCACTGCCAATCGTCTTACTAAAGTCAAACGAGACATCACCAAGACCGCCCGTCGTGTAATCCTTCGGATTCTGGTTGCTGCGATACTGCACTTCGCCTTGATGACTCATGAACGGAATCGTCACGCCCACCTTAGTATCCCATGTGGGCTTAATCGAGAAATGCGGGTTGACCGAGAATGCAGAGAAATTCTGCCCGACGTTGTACTTTGTAAAGACTTCGGCTTCGAGGTAGCCGCCCGAAGTCCCTTGACCAATCCACTTGATGCCGTCGCCAGAACCGCCACCGGAACCGCCAGCTCCGCAACCGCCAATGGACTCCCACGGAGTCGCAGGCACAACAGGCGAATTAAAGCCGGCATAAAAAGCAACCGCAACGAGCGCGACAATCGAACAGCCTTCAATCAAAAAATTCTTTTTCATGTCAAACCTCACGGGAGCTTAAGCAAATAGGCCGGGTTCGTTCCTGTAGCCAGGAACTTACCATCAGGAGTAATACCACCCGTCATAGGGACTGGAGCAATTTCAACGCCGTTACCATCCCATCCCACACTTTCATCATTAGTTTTTGGAAACGAGCGCATGCCACGCATCACCGTCCGACCTACAGAACCATTTTGGACAGACGATTTTGTCAAATCATTTTTATTGAGCATCTGTGAACCCGCCGGAAATTCCGACCAAACCACAAACAACTTGTTTTCGAGCATATACCAATGTGGTTGAGCCGGTTCCGACATCATATCCTTCGTGCGTTCGATCTTAAACGGTTCCGAATCTTCATTTATATACTGCAAATAAGCTTCCCAAGTCGTTGAATTTTCATACATGTTATAAACAACATACCATCCGTTTGGCGAAATTAACGGACTATCAATTTTCCAATTTTTTCGATTCGATGGTTTCTTAAGTTTAAAGGTTTTGGGCTTTCCCTTTGTACCATTTACATAATCAACAACTTGAATATTCTGATTCTCATCAACATACGTGAATTTCACTGAGTCCGATCCAAAGAACCCTTTGAGAGTAGATGGGTCGCCGTCTTTTTCGACCTTTGCACTTGGCTCAACCCACAAATGCGGAGTCGCTTCTTCAGGGATACCCTTCTTATCGAACCAGAATTTCTTCTTGTCCGACATTCGCACAGCAAAAATGCCATAGTCCAAATTTTCGCAAGCTTTGCTGCCGTCAACATCATAACCGCGTAAAGCCACGATAAAATTAGGATGCGTGCTCCATTCCGGGTCTTGGAACTGGCATTCGCCCGCAGAGGTATCGCGCATCAAGTACCACTTTACATTGTTCGCCGTATCCGAGACCGTCAAACGGTCATGCTGGAGCACCTTTTTCAGCGTAAAACCGGAATCAGGAGCATTCACATTAAGCGTCCCGCTAAAATTAAGCCACAGCATCGAAGCGGGATAGTTTACCGTATCCTGCGATGCCGACGGATTGCATGTTTGTTTTCCTCCGTTTAAAGAGTAAATCTTCCCCATTTCAGCACTGGTGTCCGTATTGGAAGATTCATCCGAATACTCCGCTTCAAACGGTTCAGGCGAGTAGCACGCCATAAGCGTAAGGGCCAAAAGCCCCAAAGGTAAAAGCAACTTTTTCATCATTATGCAATATAGTTATTAGAAGATGAAAGTTAATGGAACTTAGTTACTAGATACTAGTTATTAGTTACTAGAAATTGCAATAGGAACATTTCTTGTAACTCGGAACTCCTAACTGCAAGGAAGTCGCCCTAGTAACTTAGAACTCATAACTCAAAAAAAATGTATATATTATATGATACTGGGAGTACTATATGAAAATTGAAAAAAGCAAGTTAATAAAAAATCGCGATTGGTCCGAAGCCACAAGAACGCGTCTTGCAGCAGCACTCGGCATATCCGCCCTCGTCTCGCTGACATCTTGCACCAAGGCCCCCGCTCCCGGTAATCTCGAGACATCGCCGGAACCGTCCGTCACAAGCGAGGCCGCCGGAGAAACCCCGAGCAACCCGCTCCCGGCACAGCAATCCGAAGCCGGAGCCACAACCGAAACACCGCTTTCGTCCAGCAGCATCTCCAGTTCCTCGGAAGAAGACCCGGGACCGACAGCCGGCATGCCCTACTACGATTACGAAGAAGAACAGCGACTTAAGCAACAACAGCAGCAATAGACCCGCTTTGGTGTTCCATCCAAGCCAAGTAAATAATTCCTATATTGGGTCCGAATTTTAAGGCCAACGCAACGTTTTGGCATATTGATAAGGAGGATATATGAACTTGTTTACTAAAGTCATATTTGCACTTTTTGCATTCAGCGTTTTTAGTATAGCAGCAGAACAAAGACGCGCCGATATTTACGTTGACGAAGACCTCTACAAAGATGCGGAAGTACTTGCGGCCGTGCAGAAATACGCAGGCGCCGTCGAAAAAGAGCTCAACTTCAAGATTGACATCAAGTCGTTTCCGGCTGCCTTAGTCCTTGACTCTACAACTCTTAATTCTAGCCCCAAATTCAAGCAGAAAAGCACCGCTGCCGAGCTGAAGACAGCCATCAAAGAATCCTGGGAAGACAAATCCAAGGCTCCACTGGCCGGCGTTCTCCTTATCGGCAACTTGCCTTTTGCACGCATGGAATACTTTGCCAGGGAATCCGATGGCAGGGCTGCATTTCCTGGCGATGGCAAAATCGCCGGCTATCAGGTCTGGGCAGTTGACTTCTATTTTATGGACATGGACGGCAAGTGGACTGACGAACTCGTCGGAAACGGCTGTGTATCTGACGGCGCATGCAGCGGCGAAGTGGAAACCGGCGAAAACGGAATTCTCGACTCGCACTACAACCATTTTAACGGGGAACTTGCCGGCGAAGATTTCGAAATTTGGGTCGCCCGCGTCAATGCCTACGGCGAAGCCCGCGAATTGAACAATTCCAAATGGATAGAACAACTCCGCAACTACAACGATTACCTCGCCAAAGTAAAGGAACTCACGATACGCTGGCTCAACAAGGCCTACGACATGCACACCAACACAACTCCACGTTCGGACAAGGCATTGTTTACCTATTCCGACCCGTCCCCCATTTATAGGGAAGACTACGCCGTCGTAAGCCATTTCAACGATCTCTCGAAAATGTATAACGAAGTCGACATCGTCCATGCGATGAACAGGGAAAAATCTCTTCTGTACATGGTAAAAGACTATGATTGGCTAACCCATCTGGGTCACGGCAACGAAAAGTCCTTTGCCGACGGAGTTTCGGTAAATGATTTTGAGCCCTCCATCGAAAGCGTCCCCTACCTACTTAACTTATTCTCTTGCAACATCGCTCGCTATTCCACACCCGAAGGTCTCTCCTACGACCGTACGGTAGGCATGGCGTTCTTGTTCAGGTCCTTGAAAGGTGGCGTTTCGATGATTGCCTCGACAAAGATGGGCGGCGGGTACCAAGCTGTCGATACACTTTACAAACACGTAAAAACGAATCTTCTGGGCGATGCATACGTCAAGTGGGCGAACTACAGATCGTTGGTATTCGAAGGCGCCAAGAACGCAAAGGACATTTACGCCTGGTACTACGGAACCACGCTTTTCGGCGATCCGTTCGCAGCACTTAAAACAAATAAAGACAACGTAAAACCGGACAGTATGCCGAACAACATCGCGCTGCACGCCTTGCACGATTTCAACATCAGCGGCAAGTGCATCGACGAAACGCAGGGCGTCGATGGTTTCTGCAACGTCATTTGCGGTTCCACGGAAGCGAACTATTGCGCAGGCATCCACGGCTACGCCCGAATCGGCTCCATCTATGCCAAGGGCGGATTGGTTCTGAACGCCGAAATTAAAGCAAAAAAAGCACTCATCTACCGCGATTTCGAAGATGCGGAACTCTTCATCAACGCAGACGTGGATTACGATTACGTCGCCTACGTCAATCCCAAGCGTTGGAACAATGCGTTTGACGCTTTCGATACCCTAAAGACATTCCCGGACAACAAATGCACAGAGGACATTTCCGTAGATAAGGAATACACACTCGTCGACGGAACATGCATCAACAAGCTTACGGTTCGCTCCACCGGGACGCTAATCATTCCTGAAGGCGATTTCTACGCCTATTCCATGACCATGGAACCGGGTTCCAAGTACAAGTTCGAAAAACCGGGATACACATCATTGCTGCACGTAAAGAAAGGATTTGCCTGGAATGCCACCCCGGTCAAAGACTCCACCGACTACGAAAAAGCGGCAAGCGGATTCAAGTTGATTGTCTATGACAATGCGAACCCCGTCGATATCGACAGCCTATTCTACGGTTCCGTCAATGCGCCAAAAACGATGCTCAACATCTACGGCAAAGCTTACGGTTCGTTCACCGGATACGGCTTGGCCGTTCACGAAAAAGCCTTAGCCTATTACGTACCGTTCACCCCGCTTTCTTCACCCGGACGCAAGACATTTGTAAGCCCAATGATAAAGGCAGATCATGCGACAAAGGTCATCGCGTTCAATCGCAACGCCATCACGTTCGAAGCCTCAAAGGCGGACATGTACGACATTGCAGTCATGGACGTTCTCGGGCAAACCGTTGCCTCGTTCCGCGTTAACGCAACCGCCGGCCGCAATTCCGTCAGCCACGACTTCACGAAGCTCAAAAGCAACCGCTATATCGTGAGCATCAAGCGCGGGAACACAATCGAAAGCGCAAGAATGATGAGACTGGCACAGAAGCCGTAGTAGCATAACACCCTATTGTCGCGCCGCCGCTATAATTGTATATTCATTCCTGATAGCATCCGTCCTGCCGACTTGGTATTGACGCCTTTGGCGTCCGTGTTTTCGTCTCGGTCATGGTTTTAAGCAGGCTTAAAACCGCGACACTCGACTCGGCACTATTCGTTCCGGGCAGGTTGTTTCACTATCTGCTTGACGCCGACCTCCCTTTGTTCCGCTAGACAGGCGCGCAATTCGAGGCAGACACCCTATGGGGAAACTGGCCCCCTGGCGATCAACGTAGAGCACCCCCACTGCTAGTAGCAAGTGGGATCATTAATCTGTCATTAACAGGTTTGTGAACCGGTGTTCTGCGCTATACAAGCATCTCCTGTTTGCAAGCCACAAAAATTTCACAGGAGCATATAAATGAGCATCAAGCCTTTTGATGACCTCGACATCACCGACCCGATTATGTTCGGACTCGTATTCAGCAATACGCATATCGCCAAGCCGTTCATCGAGCACCTGCTCAACATCGAAATAGACCACCTCGAAACCCCGACACCAGAGGCAGTGCTGAGCTACGATGCGGAGCACAAGGGTGTCCGCTTGATTTGGAATAGCATACAAGGCGAATGTCGCGGCAGACCGCTTGCGGGCTGACATGACTGAGCCGCAGATGCTGACGCCGAAGGCGTCAAATGCAGATGGTTGACACCAAGGAACTCCCCCAGAGAGCAAGGTATTACCAAAGCGTATGCGATGGCGTGGCACTCTCCAAAGGAGACTTTTACACAAGTCTCCGAGAACAATACATCATCTTTCTCTGTCCCATGGATATTTTCGGGCACGGATACCCCGTTTACCATTTCGAGAACAAGGCCCGAGAAAATCCGGAAATCACCTTGAACGACCTCACCTTCAAAAACTTTTATATATTTACAAGGTACGAAGAGTTCAAGGATCCCGTCGTCAAAGCGTACATGAAATACTTTGCGACCAGGAACGCAGATTCCAGCGAAACCAAAACAATCAACAGCCAGGTGTCTTTCTACAAGACCGATACTTTCATAAGGAACAAGTATATGACTTACGAATTTGATCTTCACGAAAGCAAGGAAGCGGGGAAATGGGAAATGGTTGACGCCATGCTTGCAAAGAACTACTCAATCGAAGAAATAGTCTCCATTTCTAAATTTTCTAAGGAAGACATTCTCAAGCACAAAGCTACGTTAACCAAATGAGAAACTTCCATTTACAAAAAGGGGCAGAAGCCCCTTTTTATATTATTTGTGAAGCATATAACAATCGCCTGTGGAACGTGATTTCAAAGGCGTTTTTTGTTAGAGGTAGTTTGCATCACACATTATTTTTTCGAAACAAGAAAAACAAATCTTTTATATATCCATTCCATCATTTTTCACACAACGGACATAACAACCTGAACGAACATCCTTCTGTTCTTTATACAAAGGATATGTATTTGTCGAATAATGGAAAAGCATGTAATCCGCATAATCAGAACCATAACTACGCCACAACCACAAGCACGTTTTCCCCATCATCGCTTCAAAATTCATTTTTTCCTTTAAAACAGATTGTCCCGCCTCGCCGCTATCATCCTTTTCAAAAGTAGCATACCCACCTTGAAGTAATGAGAAACCGCTTTTATTCGTAGCGTTAGTCATATAGTTCGAAAAAAGTTCCCGATCTATACTGTTGGACAAGGCAGTAAACTCATACCACGATGGAAGATGCCAACCATCAGGGCAAATACTTTGCTCTTTATCTATATCAGTAGCAGACTTCAATGAATCAAAAGCAATATCCATTGCTGCCATCCACGAATATAAACGACCAAACCGATTGCAATTACTCTCTTTAAGTCCATAACACCAACTTTGTCCCTTTAAGTTTTCAGAGGTAACACTATCATGATAATTCAAATTCTCAGCCATCCATGTACGTCCATCAATTTCTATAGTCTTGTACTTTTGTCCATCGCGGGAATCCACTAATGTTCCATAATTTAAGTCCGCGTTAAATATCGTAGAGGTATCATAATCTTCCATTTTTGTATAACGCCACACGGAATCGTCGCATATCATTTCCGCAAAATCGTAATATTCATAAAGAACCTTTTTACCCTGAATTGACTTTACACAACGAGGCCATTTAACATAATCGGCAAACATCATACTCAAGTATTTTTCAAATTTGGGAACATAACCATTCGGAGAAACACTTTCTATATATTTACGGAGAGAGTCAATTTCATTTTCCCTGAATAACGGAAAAACTTGTTCTGTAATGAACTCATACACATCCTCGCGTTTAAACTTTTCCATTGACACATCCAAATCAAAGCTACGCCACATCGTCGTTTCATAGGCGTCTCCCACAAAGTTTTCCATTGCAATAGTCACTGCAGCCAGCATTGCATCACCTTCTCCTTTTCCAAAAAGGCTGTAATTGCCAAAATCAGTTAGATCTTCTGGCATATGGAGATTTTGTAACAGGACTTTAGCAGCTTTTTTGTAAGCAGCACTAAACGTCATTTTTGAAACGTATTCCCATACAAGTGGAGTGATAATGGTTGTCAAGTAATTCACGTTTGTCGTTTTCGACAAATCCAAATTCAATGGCGCGGTCAAATAACTTTCGCGAATCAATCTATTTTGTGTACCATACCTTCGATCATAAAAAAATTCGTTGTCATAAGTTTCTAGTTCCACATACTTTTCTTTGAAATCGGATATGCTAGCAACATACAAGCCACTTATACTATCAACTTTTGCCGCTTTGCCAGTTTTACTCACTATCCATTTTGATTCCATCTTTTTTTCTTTAGCTACAATATCATCAGCATAATTTCTTACAATAAAACCTCGCTGAACAAGCCCCGATACAGTCTCAGGAATTGTAACAATTATACCAGTATCAACCACAGCCATACCGGTATCAACTGTAGCCTTTCCACTATCAACCACAGTCTTACCAGTATCAACTGTAGCCTTTCCACTATCAACCACAGTCTTGCCGGTATCAACTGTAACCTTTTCACTATCAACCACAGTCTTGCCAGTATCAACTGTAGCCTTTCCACTATCAAGCATAGCCTTACCGGCATCAACTGTACCCTTTTCACTATCAATTACGACTTTATCAGAATCATTCGCTTTTTCGCCTGATCCAACACCAACTTCACTAGAATCATCAAATCGATTCCCAACAGGAGAGTCCGAACCACAACCGCTCCAAAAGATTACGGCAAGAATCCAAAACGCGATGAATACATTTTTCATATAAAAAAAAGTAGCAAATTTATTTTCAACATCACAAAAAAGGCTATTACAATTCCTGATGGCACTCCAAATGTAACATCAAGGGACGCTTTTTTTGCTGGGGTTTGGATTCATTTAGCGATTCCGACACCGGAAGTCGCGCTGAGCTACGATGTTTTCGAGCACGAGAAATTCAAGGACCCGGTCATTATGACTTACACGAAGCTCTTTGCCCTAATGTGCAGTAATCAAAATTTTTATATATTTGTTACGGTTTATTAAAACGATAGCTTGGGAGGCTCAAAAAATTTGCTTTGAAGAAAAAAATTGAGCGAAACCGAGTGCAGGCAGGAATGAAAAGTGGTGAATACTGGAAGTCTTTACCACTTTGAATGACGAACCTGCACGATGTGTTGCAGCCAATTTTTTGAAAATGAAATTTTTTGAGACGACCTAATAAAAGAGATTGATTAATGGCAGCTACGAAATATACAGAAGAAAGCATCAAGTCCCTCGAATGGCATGAACATATCAGACTCCGCCCCGGCATGTACATCGGTAAACTCGGCGACGGACAGAGCCCGGATGACGGCATTTACGTGCTCGTCAAGGAAATTATCGACAACTCCATCGACGAATTCGTGATGGGTGCGGGCAAGAAGATTGAAATTGACATCGAAGACCGCGCGGCCCGCGTGCGCGACTACGGCCGCGGCATTCCGCTGGGCAAGGTCATCGACTGCGTATCGAAGATTAACACGGGCGGCAAGTACGATTCCGAAGCTTTCCAGAAGTCGGTCGGTTTGAACGGCGTGGGTACAAAGGCGGTGAACGCCCTTTCCACGAAGTTTATCGTCAAGAGTTTCCGTGACGGCCGCATGAAGCAGGCTGAATTCTGCCGCGGCGTTTTAGTGAAAGACTACAAGGAATGCGCCACGAATGAAAAGAACGGTACCGAAATCTACTTCGAACCAGATGCCGACATTTTCAAGAACTACCGTTTCCTTCCGGCGTACATGGAAGAAAAGGTCTGGAACTACGCCTACCTGAACAACGGTCTTTCGCTCATCATGAACGGCAAGGTCTATACAAGCCCGAACGGCCTCCTGGACCTTTTGAACAAGCACGTTGACGACACCATCCGCTATCCGGTCATCCACTTCAAGGACAAGGATATCGAATGCGCATTCACCCACGGCAACCAGTACGGCGAACATTACTACAGCTTTGTGAACGGCCAGCACACCACGCAGGGCGGTACGCACCAGCAAGCTTTCCGCGAAGGTATCGTCAAGGGCGCCCGCGACCACTTCAAAAAGGATCTTGACCCGTCCGACGTCCGCAACTGCATCATCGGCGCCATTTCAGTGCGCATCCAGGAACCGGTGTTCGAATCGCAGACAAAGACGAAGCTTGGCTCGACGACGGTTTCGCCGGGCGGCGCTCAGTTGCGCTCCTGGGTCGTCGATTACGTGGCAAGCCAGTTCGACAACTACTTGCACAAGAATCCCGAAACCGAAAAAGCGCTTCTCAACCGCATCACGCAGAACGAACGCGAACGCAAGGAAATCGCAGGCATCAAGAAGCTAGCGAACGAACGCGCCAAGAAAGCGAACCTGCACAACCGCAAACTCCGCGACTGCAAGATCCACCTCACCGACGTCAAGAACGCGCTCAACCGCGAATCGATGATTTTCATTACAGAAGGTGACTCCGCATCCGGCTCCATCACCAAGGCCCGTAACGTGCAGACGCAGGCGGTGTTCAGCTTGCGCGGTAAGCCGCTCAACAGCTTCGGCATGACCAAAAAGGTCGTCTATGAGAACGAAGAATTTAACTTGTTGCAGCATGCGCTCGATATCGAAAACGGTCTCGAAAACTTGCGTTACGACAAAGTCATTATCGCGACCGATGCTGATGTGGATGGTATGCACATCCGCCTCTTGCTGATGACATTCTTCTTGCAATTCTTCCCGGAACTCGTGGAGCAGAAACACTTGTACATCTTGCAGACGCCGCTTTTCCGCGTACGTAACAAGCAAGTGACCAAGTACTGCTACGACGAAACCGAACGCGACAAGGCAGCCAAGGAAATTGGCAAGACCGGTCTCGAAATCACACGATTCAAAGGTCTTGGCGAAATCAGCCCGGAAGAATTCGGACAGTTCATCAACGAAGACATGCGCCTCGAAACCGTCAGCATTCCGCCCGACGCAACACTCGGCAAGATGCTCGAATACTACATGGGCAACAACACGCCAAGCCGCCAGGAGCACATCGTGCAGAATTTGCGTGCTGAAGCAGTGGAAGAACTGTAGTTGGCGCCGAAGGCGCAGTTGGCGGAACTCAGGCCACTGCGCTCTGAGGTATGAGCGATTCTCAAATTTGTCAACCCGGCCATACGTCGGGTTTTCTTGTTTAATATTCAGTTTTGGTTACCGCGTAAGTTCTTACGATACATCGATAAACCCAGTGCATCGCAAGAGCGGGTCAACCATCAAAAAAGAGGCTACTTGCGTTTTTTGTAAACAATAGAACGACAGTTTCCTTCAAAGTTTACATATTTTGTCCCAACAAATTCTGAAGGAATCTTTAATTCAAGATCAATCTGGCAAACACAATGAGATCTAAATTCTTCATATTCAACAATAACGGAATCCTTTGTAGCCGGATCTAGTTTTTTTACTACACGAGCATAATTTTGTGTAGCAAACAACGTATCATCCCTTGTTTCATAAATCATCGAATAGATTCCGTTACAAAACATACTCGATTTCATATCCACAGTTGCAGAACCATCTTCATTTATAAAGAAATCAACAGTTTCCTCACCAACACCATCAGCCCATTTTGAAAGATTGTTTTTTCATACTCTTCTTTTCCATCTTCATCAACAATCTTAACAATACTCATATCCTCACTCAATAAAGAATCAAGAGTAGCCTCATTTTCAGTAATATTTTCATTCATTTTTATGATTTCTGAAGTTTCTTTTAAATCCCGCAACGAAAATCTCGCATCTCTTAACGATCCTTTTGCATCACAAAAAAAAGCCGGCTTTTATATTTTCATATAAAAAACCGGCAATTTGATAACTCTTTAGTTTTTTTAGGGTGAATTATCCACCCATTTCTAATATACAAAAAATGATAAAAAAACTAATAGGCAAGTGCGTTCAACCAGTAGCAAACGGCTACGACAACCGAAAGCAGTGACATAACGATTAGCCCCTTCTTGCCTTTCGAAAGAAATCCGGGAAGGCAACCCAAGGTTAAATAAACCGCAACGACAATCCCGACAATTTTAGTTATGTTGTGCGAGAACCACGGAGACATCTTATGGCCGAGCTGTAAAAGGAGAATGGCAAAGAAAACCTGCAATAGCAGATGAACCACAAACATCGCACGACCTTTAGCCGTGGCCAGTTTGAACATTCCTCCCGAGGTGAGAGACTTTACCGGATGTTTAAGAATCATAACAACGCTCATCACAACGACGAGGATTAGCAAAACAGCACCGATTATTGCAGTCATTATTTTCTCCTGATAGTTTTTTGTGGTTCAATTTGCCATTTTTGTCAAATGGATTACTTCAAATATAAATCCAAAAGAAAAATAAAAGCATATCCGCCATTTAAAATATATATTCAAATACATGGTGTATTGGCGGTTTTCACAGTTAAGCTTTATTGTTGCGCTATCTGCGCTGTTGTCATCGTGTTCCGATGAAAGCGCTACACCCAGTTTTGCGATTCCCGCCGCCGGCAGTTCGGACAGTTCCGGGCCATCCCTCCCGTTTGTGGGCGGCACCGTGATGTTCACCGAAGTAGATCCAATCAATGTTTCTTACAAGGACCATGAAGGAGACGATGACGGCTGGATAGAACTGTTCAACACGTCGAACGATACCGTAGATTTATCAGGAATGCACTTAACGGATTCTCTGGCAGTACCGTTTAAATGGACCTTCGGGAACGTAAAAATCCCGCCGCAGTCATTTATGCTCGTTTTTCTTTCGGGCAAGAACATTCCAGACTTTGTGGCGCCGCACGATTCAACCAACATGATTGGGCCAGGATGCTGGACATGGACCGACGCCCAAAGCGATCCGCCGGGCTACAGCTATGCGAACCCGCTTGACGGCAAGGCGAAAAACTGCTTTAAAGAAAGCGGAGCAGACCGATTCGGCGCCGTCATGCAATTGGGCGAAAACGAGGAACTGGGTTGGTCATCCATCGCGGTTTTCGTTGGCACAGGGAGTTCTGCAAAAGAGGACGTAGTCGATATATCAAGTACAAACGAAATTTTGATTCAAGCGTTCATCACGCAGGGCAGAAAAGTTTCGTTTCGGCTGACGCAACCGAATATCGACGACTGGAAAGGCTACGAAATCGTGCTGACAGGAACAGGAGATTCTTCGACAGTCTATCACACCATCATTCCAACGGGAACGACATTCCCCGACCTTAAAAACATCTACGGCACACGCATGAGTCCTGCCGCGAACGAAACACAAGAAGTGACGGTCAAAGTGTTCAGCTACACTGCACGAAATCGAGGGCATGAGCCTCATGCGAATTTCAAGCTGAAAAAATCAGGCGGGAGTTTGTACTTAATCAACGCCAATGCAACCATCGCTGATTCGGTCGCCTACCCCGACATGCCGCATGGGCAAAGTTGGAATTTCGGTACATTGATTGACGGCACCGTGGGTTTTGGATACGCAGAACCGACTCCATACGGGCTCACATCTGCCCCCATCGTGCAGTCCTATTCGCCATCGCTAGACACGCTTGCAGAACTTCCTCCGTCCGGATTTTACTCTACGCCTTTTGCCGTAGCGTTGCCGGAAGACGCAGCCGTCCGTTGCGAACAAGAGGGAATCGCCCCCACAGCAACAAGTCCATTAACAACAACATTGCAGATAAACAATACGACGGTAATCCGATGTGCAAGTTTTGTCGCGGGAGCGCATCCAGGCAACGAACTGAACCGCACATACATTTTCGAAGACGCTCCGACGGCTCCAGCGATATTCCTGACCGCAAACCCGAATTCGCTATTCCATCCCGACACAGGAATCTACATGGAAGGAAATTCCGCACAAGAAAAGGAACCGCATTTCGGCGCAAATTACTGGCTTGACAAAGAAATCCCCGTGACCATAACACTGCTGGAATCGGGCGCGAGCAGACCTGCGTTCGAAAAACAAGCAGGACTGAAAATTTTCGGGAATTACAGTCGTCAAAGCCCCAAAAAATCGGTGACAATCACGTTCCGCGAGAAATATGGCGATAAACGCCTCAAGTACCCCCTGTTCCCCGAATTCCCGGAACTCAAAAGTTTCAAGGTGTTCGTCTTGCGGAACAACGGAAGCAACTTTGAAAACGACTACATCCGCGACAGACTCGCGAGTTCTTTAAGCGAAGGGCTCGGAGTCGATTACCAGCGCGGGCGTTTTGCCATCGTATATTACAACGGCGAATACTTCGGCATTCATGACCTCCGCGAACGTTCTACAGAATACTACTTCGAAACCCATTACGGGATAGACCCAGACGCCATAGACCTGATCAAAGCAGACAATACCGTTACGGCAGGCTCTTCCGTCGATTACGTGGCTCTCATGGACTGGCTAGAAACGCACCACCTCGACAACGAAGAAAATTACAGTTATATTGCATCACAAATCGACGTTGACAACTTCATCAATTACATTCAAACAGAGCTCTATGCAAACAACCGCGACTGGCCCGCAAACAACATCAAGAAATGGCGTTCGACAAGCCCGAACACGAAATGGAAATGGTTCCTGTACGATATGGATTTCGGCATGGGAAACGATTACAGCGATTACACGAACAACATATTCGAGTTTGCCACCGCCGAAGATGGAGAAGGTTGGCCAAACGGCCCCGAACACACTCTGCTGTTGCGTCGCATGCTCGAAAACGAAGGTTTCAAGACCGCATTCGTAAACCGCATGGCCGTACTTTTGCAGATGAACTTCGAAAGTTCACGAGTCCTCGCCCGCATCGAAAAAATGATGGCCGAAATCGAAGCCGAAATTCCGCGAGACCAGAAGCGCTGGGGATTAAGTAAAAGTCGCATGGCAAACCAACTCAACATGATAAAGGATTTTGCCAAGGAACGTCCCAACGTTGTCTATAACGAACTCCGGGAATACTTCAAGCTTGGGGTTGCAACACAAATGACGCTTTCCGCAAACGGCCCTGGAACAATCGCCGTTCACGGACTCAAACTGGACGTACCGACGCTCACGATTCCATTCTTCGCAGGTACCCCTGTGACGGTTACGGCAGAAGCCTCCGCAAACGGCACTTGGGCCGGCTGGAACGACGGAATCACGGAGCAAACGCGGACAGTCCTCCCCGGCGAAATCGCCACATTAATAGCAAATTTCAAGTAAAAAGACAACCATAGATGTTTTGTCAATGATATTAATCGCTCCCATGAGCAATATCCGCATATTATCGAATAGATTTATTATTACGTGCTGTAACCTAAAAAAATCTGGAGTCGCAATGAGTGTGTTTTCAAAAATATTTAAGGCTTTGACATTTGTCCTTGCGTCATCAACTTTTTCGTTTGCGGCCTTGGCCGACAGCGCGTCCAAGTTTTTGGGCAACACGACCGCTTTTGGCGAAATCCCTGATGATTTTGGCACCTACTGGAACCAGATTACTGCCGAGAACGGGTGCGTTTGGGGCTATGTCGAAAAAACACGTGGTGAATACGATTGGACCGGTTGCGACCTCGCCTATAACTGGGCAAGAAAGAACAAGGCTATTTTCTCGTTTCACACCCTGTTGTGGGGTTCCCAAAAGCCGCAGTGGTTGGAAAAGACTCTCGACGCTAGCGAAACAAAAAAAGCTTGGACTGATTGGATTGATGCGGTTAAAGAACGTTATCCCGACCTCGAAATGATTGAAGTGGTAAACGAAGCCGTCAAAATCAACAACAACAACTATCACTCTGGATATACCAACAGCAATCTGGTTGAAGCCCTTGGCGGCGATAGCGGAAACTACGAATTCGTGGTCACAGCTTTTAAAATGGCACGTGAACGCTGGCCCAAAGCCATCCTAATTTACAATGACTACAATACAATCCAATGGAATAAGGAGCTAGCCATAGACCTTGTTAAGAAAATCAAGGCCCAGGGTGCGCCGATTGATGCCTTTGGAATGCAGTTTCACGAAACAACCACACAAGGGAGCGGCAAACGCAAGTGCTTGCATTTCTCCGTCCTCAAACGCGCACTTAACGATGCACACGAACAAACAGGCCTTCCCATATACATTACACAATACGATGTCGGAGACAAGGACGATAATCTTCAGAAAAAGTGCTACATAGAGCATATTCCGCTCTTGATGGAAACAGAATACGTGAAGGGCATTACCCTTTGGGGCTACATTTACGGCAAAACTTGGTTGGAGGAGGGTAATTCCGGCCTTATTAAAGACGGTGTAGAGCGCCCGGCATTAACCTGGCTCAAGGAATATTTCAAGGATTCGAGAGTTCGTCGCTATATGCTAGGCCTTGCCAACGGTGCAGAAAAACGTCTAGGTAATGTCATTGTCGATGGTCAATCCATTCCCGAAGATTATGAGGACTACTGGAATGAGATTACTACGGACAACGCGTGCACATGGGTTGCCGTCGAAAAGGAACGCGGCAATTACGATTTTTCTAAATGCGATGCCGTTCATCAGTGGACTGTTTTAAATCGATGGGATACTCGCATGCCCTTCAAGTTCCGCAATCTGCTGAAAGGGACGCATTTGCCACATTGGCTGAATGGGCTCGACGTGAACGAAACCAAGGAAGCCATTACGGCTTGGTTTGACGCCGTTGCCAAGCATTATCCCGAAATTCACCAGATTGAAGTTGTCGATGGAGCGGTCCGTAATAGCACAGGTCACTATCATTCCGGATTTGATGCCTACAACAACGTAATCGAGGCTCTCGGCGGCGACGATGGCGACTACACGTTTGTGGCCACGGCCTTCAATATGGCTCGTAAACGCTGGCCTTATGCGACCCTGATTTACAACGATTATGACGAAATGCGTTGGGAAAACGATCCGACGGTTAATCTCATTCTGAAACTTCAAGAACAAAATGCGGCTATCGATGCATTTGGATTGCAGGCAGCAAACTGGATGATCCAAGGTTCAGGCCCTGAGATAAAGTGCATTGCCGGGAGTACAATACGGGACGGCATTCAAAAAATTTACGACAAGATAAAGATTCCCTTGCTCATTACAGAATACAGCATCGGTACGGATGATGACAACCTTCAGAAGGCTTGCTTTGCAGAACATATTCCCGTCTTCATGGAATCGGAATATGTTGCGGGAGTCACTCTCTGGGGCTACATTTACGGGGAAACGCCGCGGATGAGCCCCACAAATACAGGCCTCATCAAAAATGGAAATAATCGTCCCGCTATGGACTGGCTTGAACAATATTTCATTAAGCACTGGGCAGACAGCAAGAACATGTGGCCCCTGGGCATTCCGACACACCCGCTGGATTCGTTAGATTCAATCGCTTTGGAAAAAACGGAAGGCATTGGCGATAATGGCAGAAATTTCGGCAGCAAGCTTCGCCTAGAGCAGAACACGCTCCAGAATTACGACGTGTTTGACGTGCAAGGCGTACGCTTGGGAAGGCTTTCGGCATACAGTTTTAGCGAAGCCACAGCCAAGTTCAAGTCCGCCAATGCCGCGAAACCGTCGGGAATCTATTTCTTGCGAAGCCGTGCCACCGGCAAGATGCAAAGCGTTAAAGTTGCGAGATAATTTGCAATTTGTGAGACGATGTCTCACAAATCTTTTATTTCGAAAACAAATCAGAATGTGAACCTGTCGCCACAAGCGTTAAAGTCAGAATTCCTTGATTTTTTCTGTAGCACAACAACCAATCAGGACGAATATGGAGTTCTCGCGTACCATGAAATTCTCCAACTAATTCATGATCATGATATTTAGCATCCAAAGCCTGATCTGTTCGCAGCAATTCAACCACGTCCTTAAGTTCCTGTAACGGGAGCCCCCTCTTTTGGCAAAGTTTGTACGATTTTTTAAAACGGCTAGTCCAAATTACTTCGTATATCATTTGTCAAGGTCCGCCCACATTTCGTTCATATCCGTATATCGTTTTGTGTTCGGATCAGCCTCTAGGCGTTCCGCTTCGGCAACAGCCTCGCGTAAACCTTTAGGATATTCCGGATATTTCACTTCAAAGGGCAAACCTCGTTGCAGCACAACTTGGCGCAAAAACATGGATACCGCTTGTGACATGGAAAGGCCTAACCCTTCCAATAATGTAGTCGCTTGATCATTCAAATCAGAATCGATGCGGAAATTCTTTGCTACGGTACCCATGCTATCAAATATACATCGTTTGTAAAGCATTTGCAAGTATTTGATGGGCTTAATAGCAATATTATTTTTCATTTTAACTCCTTCCCCGCAGACAAGCTGAAACTGCGGAGTTTAATATTTTGCTCTTTTGAGCACTAAATAAATATGGTCTAAAAAAATTTCACTGTCAAGAGGATAGGTTAAGACTTTTTAGAGATGCTAAAAATAAATCATTGAACAAATCAATCGGCAAGGTACACTGGCGTACGCCTTACTCTAAATAATATGTTTAAGGCACCCTATCGCAAAGACAGGGTGTTTTGTGCATTAGGGCGGGTGGGCGGGGAAAGCCGGGCGTTGCGGGTGCGGCGACTGAGCACCCGCAGTGGGGGGAGCGGAAGACCCGGCTAGAAGGCTGGCATGAGATTGCTTCGCTACGCTCGCAATGACGATATTGAGCCGGGGCTGAAGCGAGGGGGATACTTCCCCCTCCTATATAAAAGGACCGTACTTTTTGCACTAATGAGCACTAGAATTTTTCTTCGCGGAAAAATTTTACTACATTTCGAGCCATGAATCAAGAAACACCCGATACTACTCTAGGTTTATCTAACGTCAATCACCTAGAACGACTTTATGACGGCTGGTTCCTCGATTACGCCAGCTATGTGATTTTGGACCGTGCGGTCCCGTATTTTGAAGATGGGCTCAAGCCTGTCCAGCGCCGTATTTTGCATTCCATGTTCGAAAACCACGACGGACGCTACCAGAAGGTGGCAACGATTGTCGGTCGAACGATGGCTTACCACCCGCATGGCGACGCCTCCATCGGCGATGCTCTTGTGGGCCTCGGTCAGAAGAATTTGCTCATCGACACCCAGGGTAACTGGGGCAACCCCTACACGGGCGACCGCGCTGCTGCACCCCGTTATATCGAAGGCCGCCTCACGCCGTTCGCTGTCGATGTCGTGTTCAACCCCGAAACGACGGAATGGATCCCGAGTTACGATGGCCGTAGCGAAGAACCGGTCACGCTCCCGGTCAAGTTCCCGCTGCTTTTGGCACAAGGCGTCGATGGTATCGCCGTCGGTCTCTCGACTTCCATCCTCCCCCACAACTTCCGTGAGCTCTGCGAGGCTAGCATTGCCTGCCTGCGCGGTAAGAAGTTTACGCTTTACCCGGATTTTTTCACGGGTGGCATCATCGACGTGACCGACTACAACGACGGTCAACGCGGGGGCAAGGTCAAGGTCCGCGCGAAGATTGAAAAGGTCGATAACAAAACACTCGCGATTCGCGAAATCCCGTACGGCACCACGACGGTGAGCCTTATCGAAAGCATCGTGAAGGCAAACGACAAGGGCAAAATCAAGATTAAGCATGTCGATGACAACACAAGCCAAGGCGTCGAAATCTTGGTGCACTTGCAGCCGGGGACGGACCCGCAGGTGGCTATTGACGCGCTCTACGCCTTTACGGATTGCGAAAAGTCGCTCTCTCCGTGCACGTGCGTCATCATCGACAAGCACCCGAAATTCGTAGGCGTCTCGGATATCCTCAAGCTCAACACGGAACACACCGTGAAGCTTTTGGAATGGGAACTCGCCAACGAGCTCAAGCACCTCGAAGACAAGTGGCACATGACCACGCTCGAAAAAATATTCATCGAGAAGGAAGTCTATGAGGTCATCAAGAAAGCGAAGGACCGTGAACAAATTATCAGCCTCGTTCGCGAAGGGCTTACGCCTTACCTCAAGCGTTTGCACCGCAAAGAAGTTACAGACGAAGAAATCGGCAAACTCATCGAAATCCCGATCCGCCGTATAAGCCATTACGACCGCGAAAAGGCCGACCAGCTCTTGAAGGAACTGGAAGATAGCATTGCGACTTGCAAGTACAACCAGGAACACATTATCGATTACGCCGTGAACCACTTCAAGAACATCTTGAAGAAGTATGGCGAAGGCAAGGAACGCCGCACGCAGATTGCCGAATTCGGTAAGGTGAATGCCGTACACGTGGCACTTGCAAACCAGAAGCTCTACGTGAACCGCAAGGAAGGCTTCGTGGGCACAGGCATGAAGAAGGAAGAATACCTCTTCGACGTGTCGGAATACGATGACTTGATCGTGTTCAAGGCTGACGGCAGCTTCAAGGTCGTGAAGGTCAGCGACAAGGACTTTGTCGGTAAGGACATCATTCTCGTCGAAAAGTTCAACAAGGACGATGAACGCCATATCTATAACGTTATCCACCAGGATGGCAAGGACGGCTACGCTTACATCAAGCGCTTCAACGTCGGCGGCGTGACTCGCGACAAGGATTACTACATGGGCAAGAACAAGCCCGGTAGCAAGATTCTTTACATGTCGAGCAACTTAAACGGCGAAGCCGAAGTCGTGGAAGTCATCTTGAAGCCGCGTCCGCGTATCAAGCTGAATTTTGAAGTCGATTTTAGCGAAGTCGAAGTCAAGGGACGTGGCGCCATTGGCAACATCGTTTCTAAGTACCCGATTAAGACGGTCAAGAGGCTGCGCAAGGGCGTTTCGACGCTTGGCGCAAGAGTGCTCTACTTTGACGCTCCGAGCGGAATCGTCTCGACACAGAAGAAGGGCGATTGCCTCGGTGAATTCGGCGAAAACGACAAGCTCTTGATTATCAAACAAGACGGCAGTGCCCGCGTGCACAACATGGCAGACCCGATTCTCGTGGGTTCGAACATCAAGTATCTGCACAAGTACGACCCCGCGCAGGTCTTTACGGTGCTCTACTTCGAAGGCTCGAATTTCAACTACATGGTCAAGCGTTTCAACCTCGAAGGCTGCCCCATGACAACGGAATTCAGCGTTGTTTCTGACCATAAGGACACGAAGCTCATCGAGCTCTTTGCTACAGATGACGCCCGCGAACTGATGGAATACCAGGTCGGTCGCGAAGTCCAGAAGGAAGAACTCGACTTGACGGAAATTGCGGAAGTCAAGGGCTACAAGGCTCTCGGCAGCAAGTTCACCGCCAAGAAGATCAAGCGCGTAAGCCGCATTTCGCCGGCAGATCCGTTTAGCGACGGAAGCGGTGAAAGCGACAACGAAATCGAAGAACCGAGCTTGTTCTAGGGAATTCATGGATCCTTCGCGCAGCTCAGGATGACAACGGAATGGTAAGCTGTCATCCCGAATGCAATGAGGGATCCAGTTAAATTAATAACTGTGACTGGATTCTTCGAGGCCTACGGCCTCTCAGAATGACGATGCAAAAAACATTAGGCCGGTGGTGAGCCGGTCTTTTTGCATTTAAGAAAACATGTTATTTAAAATTTTGAATCACTAGAATCTCGATCAATCCACCCGAAAGAAACTTTCAGATAAAACCGTGAACCCCTTTTAAGTTCGTATGTATCCGTAACCACATAAGCATACGATGCAGAAACTCTTAAGAGCACTAAATTGACGTTCAAATCGGCATGTGGCCTGAAATAAAACCTACGACCGGGACTAAAAGCAAACCAGTCCATCTTATAACCCACACTCACCGATACAGGAACCCAGCCCTTCCAAAAGAAATATTCCACGGTCGGATTCAACAAGAACAACGTCCAAAAAAAACTATTCATCAGAATATCGTCATCATGGTGGCCTTCACCACGCAACACAACAAACGGAAGGAAAGCAAAAGAAACAAACGAGTTTATTCCTGATACTCTATGGTCAAAATGACTCGTATCACTTCTATCCGAAATCATGTGGTAACTAAAAACATCAGCATTCAGATAAAGATTTTTCCCAACCGGAATTCCCCCTTCCAAGGTCATACTACAATCTTCATTATAAACCGCTTTATCATTGACATGAGCAGTCCACCCTGTACCTTCACCTCCAAAAAAGAAGCTATCAGCAAAGGTATGGGAATAGAAAAGCGCCAAACCGCATAGAATCACTAACCAACGCATAAATCACCCCCTCCAAAACATTCACACAAGATGCAATCTAAAGAATATCTCTGTTCAAAAGTTCGCCGTGGTTGAGTTCAAGGCGGCGGAAGGGACTGTTCAGATAAAAGTCTGGGTTATGCGTTGCCATGAGGATGGTCGTGCCGCGGGCGTTGATTTCCTTGAAGATGCAGAAGACTTCTTCAGCGTTTTTCGGGTCCAAGTTACCGGTCGGTTCATCCGCCAAAAGCAAATACGGGTTGTGCACCATCGCACGGGCAATCGCCACGCGCTGCTGTTCACCGCCCGAAAGCGTGTAAGGCATCGCAAAGCGTTTTTGCGTAATTCCCACAAGTGCTAACGCGTCAAATACGGCAGAGTTAATCTTGTTACTTGGCGTCCCTACAATGCGGAGCGCAAGCGCCACATTTTCGAAAACATTGCGGTCCGGCAACAGTTTAAAGTCCTGGAAAATGATTCCCATCTTGCGGCGGAGCGCCTGGATTCTATCGTCCGGAGTGTTCTTGCTATCGTACAATACGTTGTCCGAAAACTTGACCATCACCTGGCCACCGCGTTCATCGTCCGGGCGTTCGTCCATATAAATGAGCTTGAGCACCGTCGATTTTCCAGCACCGGAATGCCCCGTCAAGAAAACAAACTCGCCTTTGTTTATACGGAACGTGACGTTGTTCAACGCCTTCCAGTTGGCTTCGTAAGATTTCGTGACATGGGTGAAATGAATCATATTATTCCGTCATTCTGATTTCGACGAGAACTTCCTTACGCCACTTCTTGATAAGCTTTTCAAGCTTTTCGTTTTCGAGATGCGTTGCCGCCATCATTTCAATCTTGCCGTAGTCTTCTTCGAGCGTGAGTTCACGCACTTGACGAGAATCATCCAGACGGAACAAGTGATAAGCCCCATCAATCAAGACCGGCTCCGAAATTTCACCAACGTTCAAATTCGCGACAGGATCGACATAAGCGGGCTCCATTTCATTGCGCTGGAACCAGCCGAGCAAACCGCCCTGGAAATTGCTGGACTTGTCTTCGCTATAGGTCTTTGCGGCGGCAGCAAACTGTTCCTTGCTCTTGATACTTTTACGGAGAGAATCGGCGAGAGCAACAACAGCCGCAGTATCCTTTGCCGTCGGAATCGTACGCAAGAGAATTTGTGCAGAACGGACACCATCTTCTTTACGGCCAAGCACGCGGGCAATGTGCCAGCCCAAGTCCGTCTTGACTGGAGTCGCTGCATAATGGCCGTTTTTCAAACGTTCAATCGCCTTTTCAAAAGCCGGGTCCAAAAGACCACGCTTGAAATAACCGAGGTCTCCCCCCTTGGCAGCAGTACTATCCTGCGAATGGTTCTTAGCCAAAAGCTCAAAACTGATTCCAAGGTTCAAGCTATCAATCAACGACTCGGCCACATGCTTCACAGAATCCACAATCATGGAATCCGGCTTCACCGGAATCTGGATGTGGCTCAGCAATACGCAGTTGAACTGGCGCGGCAGGGAATCCTTGTAATCCTTGTAGAAAAGATCCACCTCTTTTTTCGTCGGGTGAATCGAGCCAACATGGAGCTGACGCACGCGGGAAATTTCCATGTGGTTGCGGATTTGCTTGCCGAGTTGCTCGCGGTACTGGATCATCGAAAGGCCAAGCTGCGCACGCACAGCCTTTTCAAGCGTTGCCATGTCAATCTTCTGGCTTGCGGCAATGGACTGGAGATGAGCCGTCACGCGCTGATCCACTTCGGATTCCGTAATAACGATGGAATCGCGGTCGATGCGGCTGAGCAAAACTTTTTCTTCAATCATGCGGTCTAGCACAGCTTCTTTCTGCTGCTGTTCCGTCATGTTCGCTGCTTCGGGCGTATCCTGAAACCTGTAAAGGTTGTTCATGAACTCCGAACGCATAATCGGCTTGCCATCCACGACAGCCGCAATGCCTTCCATCAACACGGGTTCGGCAAAGCAGGCGACAGACAGAGCAAAAACAAGAGAGGCAATTCGATTACTAATCATTATTTTTCCTTTTCGCTAAGAACATTCATCTTCGTAATTATGGGAATACCCGTTTTCCATTCGTCCTTGAGTCGTTTCAAGACCACATTCTGATGTTCCACCCAAGCCTGCATTGAAACATCCTCAATGACTTCGTCGAGCGGTCGCGCATCGGCGGAATCCAAACGGCTTGTCACAACGGCAATTTTGGCAGCACCATCGCAAACCTTCATCGGCGAAATGCGACCCACCACGGCACGTCTAATCGAAGGAATCATGCACGGATCCGGCGTTTTATCGACACCATCAAATTCTCTCATGCGTTTAATCAATCGATGGTTAGGCGGAATAGACTCAAACTTGGTATTCTTGAATTCCTTGTAATAAATAACTGCAGACTTCCAGTCGGCAAAGGAAAGAATTGCGCCGGAGACCGAGGTTTTACCGTTCAAATACAAATTTTTGTTTTTATGGTAAAAGTCAATTTTTTCGCCATCGCTCACCAACATCGTATCAAGGAACGTCTGCATGTAGTAATCGGCCACGATTTTCCGCTTTGTGCGTTCCAGCACGCGAATAAGTGTCGTATCCTTCAATATACCGTTTTTCACGGCCTGTTGGTAAATAAGTTCTTCGTCAATCCAACGTTGCAAAAACAAGATACGTTCGTTATCGCCCCAGGAATCCCAATCTGGGGCATACGTGTATATCTCTGACTGGTGCAACTTGGAATCACCCACCGTAACGATGACGGGGTCTTTTGTCTTGCAAGCAGACAAAAGCGCCAGACAGAAGGCAAGAAATATACGGATAAGAGATTTCATTGCGACAAATTTAGAAAATTCGAGGCCAAGAAAGTAGTTAAAGTCTCCCAAAACGGCCTTTCAACCTCGCCAAATCGTCTTCTTCTACGACATCCTCGGCATCGTAGCCCTTGCGCTTGTACCGCAAAATTTCAAAGTCCTCAAGCAAAGCCTTCGCTTGGAGATACAAATCGGCATATTCATTGTTATCAGTCGGAGTGCGGTCAATTTTTCCAAGGAGTTCGCGAGCATTTTTCAGTTCGTGATCCTTGAGGTAGCGAGCCTTCAAGTACGGGCGGAAAAATTCGCGGAGAGTATTGGCAGAACGGTTTGATTTATCACGAGACGGGTCCGTATTGAGTATAGCATGAGATTCGCCAGTGCCGTCCATCGGTAAAGTCATATCTAAAGCATTCGCAACAGAAAGCAATCTTTCAAACAAAGTAGATTCTTTTTGGTATGCAGAGTGAACCGTTATTATTATTTTATTTCGGATTAGAGGTTTTCCGCTGACATTACGCATGTTTACACTAAAATCTTTAAGCAGATTCCAGCATTTCACAAACGCATCAGCTCCAACGAGTCCTGCCTCGTAGGTTGCACGAACAAGCGAAAGGCGAATTTCTTCATCTTCGCTGCGTGCATTCGCAGCTAGACTCTTGAAGTCACGAATCTTTTTGCCACGCGAGAATTCAAGTCCCGTAAAACGGACGCAACGATTGGCGTCAAGAGCATCGGCAGCAAGCGATTTTGCCACCCAAATTTTGAGCACCGTTTCAAAGCCATCAGAATAAAGGCCGCCTGTTTCGAGCATGTTCAAACGGTCGGCAATAAGCTGCTTTTTGTCTTCGGCCACTTGTACTTTGCTGTTTTCCAAACGTTTGCGGAACCCTTGCCAAAAACGCGATTCTTCAGCGTCCATCAACGCAGACTCACCGAGACGCCAGCCAAAGCGCATATTTTCGAGCGGGAAATCTATACCAAAAGTAACCACAGCCGGACGCACCGCAAGGAACATGCGATAAGAACCCCATTCGGGCGACACTTCGATTTTGTACGGCTCCGGGAACCCAGGCTTTGAGACGACCAAATGCAAGCGCAAATGATTTTCTTTGTCTGGATTTACAGTCGGAACGTCGATACTTGCACCATTTGCGCCAGAGCGGATTTCCTTCGTATTCGAAAGGACTTCGTAAAGGAGCAACAGCGGGGCCTTATGCGGGAAATTTTCGAGTGCGGCGTAAAATTCATCGTCAATCGCAGTTCGTTTGGCTTCGAGCGATTTTTTGACAGTTTTCGGCATTTCACGAATCACCGATTCAATCATCCATTCGCGCCATTGCTGCATGCTCATCGCAAATTTTGCTGGAGAAATTTCTGTCAGCAAGTCATAGGGCAAATTGAGCGTAATGCCATCACAATCGCGAGTTGCGTCAAAGACCATTTCTCCAGTGACAACGCGCTCGCCAATGCGGAAATGTTCGATGGAGCCGCCAAGAGTAGGGGCTGGAGATTTTCCACGCTTGTTAACCCCGACTTGTTCGGGGTTCCCCTTTCTTTGCCGAGAAGGCGATTCCGGGTCAGAGCCCGGAATGACGTTGCCTGCATTCGTCTTCCCAAGCGCTACATTCGTCATCCTGAGCGCAGCGAAGGATCCAGTGCGGAACCAGTCTGCATCACTTGTCCAAATTGTTCCAGTCGTGCCACCATCTAACTGATCCAACCAATATTTCTCGTCAAATTTCAAGAATTGGTCGGTGTGTTCGCGAATGTAATCCTTGAGCGTCTTGATGGAATTGACTTTACCCGCAATTCGCGTGTAGTATTCCACAAGCGCATCTTCACTTGGAGCAAGCCCGAACTGGCGTTTACGAGCTTCGAGCGCATGGAGATTTTCAACGACACGTTCGTTATGCGTCATGAACGGGAAAGGTCGTGCCACCTCGCCCATCACCACCGCTTCGCGCCAGAAAATCTGGGCGCAGTCTTCAGGATTCACGCGGGCGTAATCCACACGATGACCACGGCTGATGACAAGCCCTCTAAAGCTCACTTCTTCGACGGCTTCCACAAAGCCGCGTTCCTTGTTCCACGTCGGTTCAAACCAGCGACGCGTACAGAACTGCTCCGCCACCTGCAAAATCCATTCCGGCTTGATTTCAGCAGCTTTTGTGAGGAATGTGCGGCTTGTTTCGCGGACTTCAGCACTGAACAGCCATTCTACGCTTTTCGCATAAAGGTCGCTACCCGGGAAAACATGCGTTTCACGTCCGCTCACCAAACGGTAACAGCCGTTTTCGATATCGCGGTGCGCCACCCCGCCCAAGAATCCCGAAAGGAGCGCTATGTGCAAATTGTCGCGATGAAACGAATCGAACGGACAAATTTTATTCTCGAATTTCACGTCGAGAATACGACTGAACTGTTCGTACAAATCCACCCATTCACGCAAGCGCAAGAAATGCATGCTATTCTTGTCGCAGAACTTACGGAGTTTATTCCAAGACTTACCATCCCATTCATCGCAGAACGCATTCCACATCGCAACATAAACAAGGAAGTCGCTCTTGTGACCGCAGAATTTACGGTGCAACTGGCGAATTCGGGTACGTTCAGGTTCGTCGTTCGGCACTACACGCGGGTCCTGGATGCTAAGCGCCGAGCACACGATAAGTGCAGGCTGCAACACGCCAGATTCTCGGGCACGGAGCAATACCGCCGAAAGCGAAACGTCCATCGGGAGCCGCGTCATTTCGCGACCAAGCTTTGTCACATGGCCATTGGAATTGTCGGCGGTGAGAGCACCAAGTTCAAACAACGTCTTGTAAGCGCCACGGAATGCCGAATGCGGTGGCGACTGCAAAAACGGAAAGTTTTCCAGTTCCAGACCGAGACTGCGAAGTTGCAGAACCACGTTCGCCAAATTGCTACGGCGAATTTCAGGCTCCGTAAATTCATCGCGTGCTTCAAAATTCTCGGGAGAATAAAGACGAATGCACACGCCGGGTTTCACGCGCCCCGCACGTCCAGTGCGCTGCCGCGCGCTGGCTTTCGAAATCTCTTCGACAGGAAGCCCCTGGATTCTCGCCTGCGCATTGTATCTCGAGATACGCGCCATGCCGGTATCGACAACGTAAGCAATTCCCGGAATCGTCAAAGACGTTTCTGCAATGTTCGTCGCCAAGACCACACGCGTCTTGCCGGTGTGCTTGAAAATGCGACGCTGTTCATCGGGACTCATGCGCCCGTAAAGCGGGAGCACGTCAAACGTCGCTGCATCAAGCTCATGTGCAAGTTCGCCCATCAAGTCCTGAATATCGCGTTCCGTCGGTAAAAAACAGAGCAAGTGGTCGCGATGTTGCGTTTCCAAATCAAGAATCGCATCGCGAGCTTCTTCAATCAGCCCCGAATCGCCCTTGCCGCTGATGTCGCGGAAATCCTTCGACTTCATGCCTGACGGCATTCCGCTCAGGATGACACAATTCTCTCGTCTTTCGTCTCTCGTCTCTTCTCTAAAATAATACTCCACATCGACGGGGTACGTGCGGCCTTCGGCCTCCATCACACAGCTGTTGTCGTAAAACTCTTCGAATAGCTTTGCATCCAGCGTTGCCGAGGCTACAATCAACTTGAAATCCGGACGCCGCGCAAGAACCGTCTTAAAAATGCCAAGCAAGATATCGATGTTCAACGAACGTTCGTGCGCCTCGTCAATCATAATCGCATTGTACTGCCGGAACAAGCGGTCCTTGCGGAACTCCTGCAACAAGATACCATCCGTCATCACCTTGATGGGAGCCTCGTTCGTGCCTTGTTCCCAAAAGCGAATTTTCGTGCTGACTAAATTTTCGTCCTTAAGTTCTTCGCGCAAGCGATCCGCTATGGAAATCGCCGCCAAACGCCGAGGCTCAGTAACGCCAATTTTAAAGGGAGACTCCGCGTGGCAAAACCATTCCAGCAAAAACTTCGGCAACTGCGTCGATTTGCCGGACCCCGTGTCCGCCTTGACAATGATAACTTGATGTTTTTCTAAAAGCTCAAAAAACTCCTCCCGATGTTCAACAACGGGAAGCTCAGGGTATTCAATTTTCAAATCAGACAAAAACATTCTAGATATGGGGTCGCAGCTACGCTGCTTTCAGGTATGAGCTATGGGGTCGTGCCTTCGGCACTTTGAGGTATGGGGAATGGGCTTAATGTAATAAGAAAAGTCCAACGCAATTTCAAAGGAGCTTTTGCTCTGCGCCCATAGCCCAAAGCGACTGTAAGGAGCGTGCTCATTCCTTAATATGCCCGCATTTGTCGCAGGTGAGCTTGTAGCTGTTATCGGGATCCACAACCATCACGCCGTCACATTCCGGCACTTCGCACGGGAGTTCCCCCGGCATCACTTCTCTGTAAGTCTTTTTTTCTTCCATAATACCCCGAATATAGAAATTCACCGCCTCGCCACTTCCTACAATATCTATTTTTCAGACATGGAAAACGCAAAGACAGTCAAACAATCGCAAGTAGAAACCCGCGACATCGTTCATCCCTCCGATGTAAACGCCTACAATTTCGTTTTCGGCGGACACATGATGTCACTCCTCGACAAAGCCGCCTGCATTGCCGCCTACACGCACGCAAAGCGCAGAGTCACAACGATTTCCATCGACAACGTGCGTTTTTTCAAGCCTGCAACTATCGGCACCATTCTCACCATCAAGGCTTCCGTAAACCGCGTGTTCAACACGTCCCTGGAAGTCGGTCTCAAAGTCGTAGGAGTCCATCCGCAAGTGTCTTGGCAACCCGAAGTCATCTGCCACGCCTACATGACATTCGTCGCTCTCGATGAAAACGGCAAACCGACAGCGATACCTTCGATTATTCCCGAAACCGAAGACGAAATCCGCCGTTTCGAAGAAGCCGGTATCCGCCGCGACGCACGAAAAAAACTCGCAGAACAACTATCAAGCAAGTAAAAGTCAATTTTTTAGCCCGATTTTATCCACCCGTACCTATAAAAAGACGATAAGCCGCATTTTATAGGTACGATTCGGTGAAAAAAAACTCTCCTACTCTGGTTTACAACAAAATAAGAAGCATATAAAACAAAAAAAACTTAAAACATATGCATTTTTCACTAAACTTCAGCGTTTTTTAGAGCAGATAAACTAACAAAACACCTATAAAAAGACATTTTTTCCAATTTTATAGGTACACAAGTTCAAATGCAACGAGAACAGTACCTATAAAAAACACATTATTTCAGTTTTATAGGTACCCCAGCACAAAAAACACAGCAAGTCGCCACGAGACACATAGCGAAGCAACCACATCTTTCAACTCTAGTCACCGTCATTCCGAACATAGCGAAGTTGTTACTTTTTATTCCAATTCAAGACTTAACTGGATCCTTCGGGGGAATCCCCTCAGGATGACAAAAGAGCATCACCCGTTCACTCGTCTGCATCATTCGTCTTTAGTCAGTACTCTCTCGTCTAATTAGAACACTGGTTACACTTGAAAACATTTTCACCAAAATGCCCCTTTGACGTTAGGGTTCCCGTTTCTAGATTTTTACACATGAAAAAGATCGACGTCAAGGATCGTTCGCTGATAAGCCTTTCGTGGCCGCTTATCCTCACGTTCGCCGTGGGCATGATTCAGCCTATGATGGACAGCTGGTTCTTGTCGCGCACTTCCGAAACCGCAGCCGCGGGCGTCGGCGCTATGCTCCCCATTCTCGGGGCACTTTTCACAGCGCTCCATGCCTTCTCGCAATCCGGCGCAAGCATCGTCTCGCAGTACATCGGCGCCAAGCAAAACAGCCACGCCAACAGCACACAGACCATGGTCCTCTTCGGGAGCGTCCTGCTCGGCATTTCACTCACACTTATCGTCTATCCGCTCTCCGGCTCAATTCCTCACTGGATGGGACTGACCGAAGCCCCCGCCGTTTACGCGCAGCAGTTCCTCAGCGTTGTCTCGTTCGGATTTGCGTTCCGCGCACTGCAAACCATTCTCACCGCCCTCATCGCGACCCACGGACTTACTATCTGGAACCTCGTCGGCAACACGCTCACCATAGCAAGCAACGCAGCACTGAACGTCGTGTTTCTCGAAGGATACTTTGGAATTCCCAAGATGGGCGTACACGGAGTCGCCCTCGCCACAGCGCTCTCGTGGCTCATTTCTTCGATTATCCTCTGGTTGGTGCTCAAGTTCAAAGTGCACCACCACAGCAAAACCCGCGACTGGAAGCGTTCCCGCATTCTCCTCCCCGACTGGATCCGTATCGGTCTCCCCGCCGCCGCAGAACCCATCAGTTTCCAGCTTTTCCAGGTGTTCATCACAGCAATGGTCGTCTATGTAGGCACCACGGCAATGACCGCCCGAGTCTTCGCCGGGAACTTCGCGGCGCTCTCCATAATCCTCGGCGTTGGCCTCGGCAGCGGAAACCAAATTCTCGTAGCGCACCTCGTTGGTGCCCACGATTACGATAAGGCAAACCGCCGCGTACGCCAGACGCTCGCCGTGGGCATCGTCAGCGGCTTTTTGCTTTCAGTCATCATCGCGCTCCTCGGCGAGCACCTGCTCAGGCTCTACACCGATAACCCCGAAGTTCTCCGCCTCGGCAAAATTTGCCTCTGGTGCGACGTCGCCGTGCAACCCTTCAAGGCCGTAAACTTTATCGTCACCACATCGCTCCGTGCCGCAGGCGATTCCAAATTCCCGGCATTCGTCGGTAGCGGCATGATGTGGACACTCGGCCTTGCAACCTCGCTTATCCTCGCATTTGTCGTTGGGCTTGGGCTCCCCGGTCTTTGGCTAGGCATGGCCGCCGACGAATTCTACCGTTCGTTTGCCAACATTTGGCGCTGGCGTAGCGGCCGCTGGAAAAGCAAGGCCGTAGTTTAGTCCTTTATAGTACGGACACAAACCCTATATAGAACAACATCACGCGAATTTCGACACGAAATTCGCCGACATTCTCCAGCACGCGACAAAAATGTATATTCATAGAACGCTCGCCTTCGCCAAAAGCATTCGCACATGAAAAAATTTGACCTAAAAAAAATTGTATTCCTTGTCGTTGCATTGATGCTGACAATCGTTAGCGTTGTCCAAAGCGAAGACGAACTAAGCTATGGCGATGTCGAGAAAAACGTCAACATGATTCTTTTCCGCAACGGAAAACATTACTTTGCCTACACGGAAGACAACAAATGGATTGGCATAGACAATGTAGATACTTCGGCCGTTGATTTGGATGACGGAGGAATTGCATCCGTCAATGTAGATTTCGTGAGACTGTACGGGGGAATCGTCGGTCATGAAGGCACGCCGAGCATTACGGCAATTCGCGACCCGCAAGCAATTTCTTTTGACGAACTCGTCGGCAGCAGCAAAATTGCAGATTACGACCCCGAAAAATACATATTCTTTGGGCCTCGCCTTATAAAAACAAAAAACGCGACGTATTGCGTAACAAGGTATAAATACGGAGACTATCGTTTATATAAAGACGGACAATTTTTAGGGAGCTACAAGACATCACTGGAATTTGAACATGCAACCGGATTCAATACGTTAAAGGATCCAAATGTTAAATTAGAACAGACCGGCAAGTTGACGTATTATGTTATCTGTATCGAGGGTACATATTACGCATATTCTCGTTATGAAGGGTTCCACAAGTGGACTCCGATTCTGAACAGGGATTTTGGCAACAAGCCCGACGGATTCACGCTAAAAGAAGGAGAAGTAGCCAAACTTAGCACAAGGGCAATCAAAGTCAACGGAGGAAAAGGGAACTACGCCAACACCCCAATGTTCAACACACCCGTATCCGATTTCAAAAAGTTGTCCTACGACGTCTTGCTCCAGGATCTCCACCCGAAACATTGGCATGAAACAGCCCCGCAAAACGACGCGGAATTGTGGCAGCATCAGGACAACGGCGATGAATATCTGATTTTCAAGTTGAAAGGGAAATACTGGGTATTCCACGAAAAAATAGCCGAGAAGACCCGTGGCCTAGTCGAAAAATACAATAGCATTTCGAAAGTCGATAAAGCGATTAAAACGAAGAATTGATTACATAATAAAAATCGGGTGAAGATTGCCAACAGAAAACTTTCGCATGATGACATTTTCTCCTATACCAGTCTTTCCTTGGAAGACTTTGTTATTCTGCGAGTCAGATAATCAATAACAATCCTTAGAAAAAGCCCGCTTCACTATGCGTACTGCGCATACTGAGCATGAAAATTAAGCATTTTGCGCATACTCCGAAAATATTTATATTATATGCGAAACATTTCGGAGTGGCAAAATGAAACTCAAGTTTTTAACGCTATTTTCAATCCTTGCGCTCGCTGCGAGCGTGTT